>JBMOGA010000044.1:0-32809 GCA_049318625.1 Hyphomicrobiaceae bacterium | reverse complement strand
TCATGGCTCCACTCTCTCAACAGTTGAAGCCTCCGACAAATCCGGCGCGGTTCAAGACCTTCGAGGCGGACCCGGACGCCCTGGTCCGCCGCCTCTCGGCCGAGATCGACGACGCCATGATCGCCGACATGGCCGCCCTCGACTACGGCCGTGACATCGCGGCGAACGCGGCGGCCTTGCGCGACATCCGTGATAGCGGGCGCATCCCGGCGCCGCTGCCGTGGGTCCCGCGCGAGGTGCTGGAACTGACCCGCTGGTGGCGGCCCGACCTCGAGCCTCTGCCCGCCGACCGCCGCCGCGGCCATCGCCTGCGCGCCTTCGCCTGCGCGGCGCTCCTGAAGGGCAGCGGTGACCCCGCCAACCGCGAACTCTGCGAAGGCCAGAACCAGACCGTCGTGCGCCTGCTCGCCAGTCTCGACGCCCTCGACGACGGCCACGAACCGGCCGCCATCGCGATGCTGTTCTGGCTGATCGGCCGCCTCGCGCCGGAGAACCGGCGCCCCGGCGACTTCGAGTGGTACTACGAGGACCGCGCCTTCCTCGGCGTCGCCATCCTGTGGCTCGGCACCCGGACCCGCCCGCGCCTCTCGGACGCCGCCATCGTCGCCCTCGCCGAATGGCTGGCGGACAGCGAACATCACCACAACAGCCGGCGCAACCACGCCTACGGACTGCCGCCGGGGCCATGGCTGCTCGGCTCCACCAGCCATGATCAGTGTCACGACGAATGGCGCGCGCTCGGCCGCGCCCTGGCGGCCGCCGACCTCACGGGCTATGGCCGCGACGCCGCCGACTGGCTCCGTCTCGTCGGCAGCCTGCTGGCCGGCGCCTGACGGTTCCCGCCGGAACAGCGCCGCCGCCACCGCGGGCTTAAGCGATCATGAGCGACCAGCACTCAGAATTGCGAGGATACGGCGATGATACCAGCCCCACGTCGCATGGCCTTCCACGGCGCGATGCTCCTGCTCATGGCCCTCGGCACAGGCACGACGGCCGCCGCCAACGACACCGCCGTCTGCAAAAGCAACGCCCACGACGCCGCGATTGCCGCCTGCTCACGGCTGATCCAGCGCGCCGGCGCCAGCCGGGCCGATCGGGCCATGTGGCACAACAATCGTGGCATGTCGTACCTCGAGAAGGACGAGTATGCGCTCGCCATGAAGGACTTCGACGAGTCGCTCCATCTCGATCCCGGTGACTATCGTCCGCGTCTCGGGCGCGGCGTCACCCAGTACTTCCTCGAGAGCTACGACAAGGCCCTGGCCGATCTCGACCGCGCCATCGAGATGCAGCCGAAGAACGCCAGCGCCCACTACTGGCGCGGCCGCACGTTGCACGAGAAGGACCGCCACGACGACGCCGCCTCCGCCTTCCGCCGTGCCGTCGACCTCGACGGGGCGCATGCCGACTACCGCCGTTACCTTGCTGACGCCACTCTCGACCGCGGCGACCCCCGGGGCGCGCTGGCGATCTACGGCGAGGCGCTCGAGCGCAAGCCCAAGTACGCCGAGGCCCACCGCGGACGCGGCATCGCCTACAGCAAGCTCGGCGCCTATGCGACCGCGATCGCCGACCTCACGCGGGCCATCGAACTCGCCCCCGGCGACTGGTTCAGCTACCAGAACCGCGCTCAAGCCCACGGCGCGCTCGGCCAGCACGACGCCGCCATCGCCGACCTGACCCGGGCATTGCACCTCGAGCCGCAGAACGCCGGCCTGCTGAACGACCGCGCCGACTCCCACATGAAGGCCGGCCGCCTCGACGAAGCGGCCACCGATATCGAGCGGGCGCTGAAGATCGATCCGAGCCATGCGGTCGCCCTGACCACGCGGGGCGAGATCTACGAACGCCAGGGCCGCAGAGACGACGCGATCCGCGCCTTCCGCAAGGCGCTCTCGATCGACGACAGCCTCGACGACGCCCACGCCGGTCTGCGCCGTCTCGGTGAGACCAGCGTGCGCCCGGCCGCCCGTCCCCAACACTCCGCCCTCGGCACCTGCGCCCGCTTCATGCCGAGCCTCGGCACGGTCATGAACGTCGCGTGCGACAACTGACGGCCGATGCTGATCGACGGCGGAGGCGGAAGCGCCGCCTCAACCGGACGAGCAGGGGCCGCGTGCCGGCCCACCACCCCACGTGCCCGTGCACAAGCGCCGGGTTGGCGAGCCTTGCACGCGTTCTCGCCCCGAACCACATTGCAGGGCTCGGCGCGGATGCCTCAACCGGGTCAACGCGACGGGCGCTCGGGATGGCGCGCTTGCAGAGGCCGGAGGACCGATGACGGCGATCGACGAGGAACACATTCGGGCAAACTTCGGTGTCATATGGCCGGCACACGTCGAGACGTTCACCTGGTTCCTGATCCAATGCCGCCGTCACTTCCACGGCGACCTCGACCTGCTGCTGGTGCTGGGCGTCATCGGCGACCGCACGCTGGCGCGCGGCAAGGCGCCGCCCGACCTCGACTACAGCCAGTTCATCGACAAGTCGTGGCAACCGGTGGAGCCGGAACCACTGAACGCGCGATCGCTTGCCGAGTTCACCGGTATCCCGCGCGAGACGGCGCGACGTAAGGTGCAGGATCTGGTCGACATGGGATGGGTCGATCGGGACGAACGCGGCTACCTCACGGCGTCACGCAAAGCCGCCGAGGAATTGAGCCCCCTCACCGAGACGACGTTCCAGTATCTGGCGCGCATGGCGAGCATCCTGGCCAAGCCCTGATCGGCCGAGGGCCGCCGTCATGGCCGACGACGCCCCGCCGATTGAATCCCGTTTGAAACCCATTTTGGGTCGCAAGTGCGTTGTCGGTGGAGCGGAGATGCCTTTCTATCCCCCGCGGGGTCCTAACCGGCACTGGCGCGATCCAGCCTCCAAACGCCGGCATGCCGGATGCCGCGTGACTATAGGGGGTAGAATGAGAGCGTTCCGTGCCGTCGTGAGTGCGCTGGGGCTGCTGACGGTCGCCGATCACGCGGGCGCCCAACAGGTGCGCGGCGTCAATCCGGCCGACATCGATACGCGCTTCGACATCATCGGCAAATACAACTGGTTGCCGGGCGGCTCCTTCATCTATACGGCGACCCTGAAGTACGATTACCGCGCGACGGACAAGATCGGCCTGAACTTCGAGCTTCCGGTCCACGCCAACTACCATTTCTCGGGTGTTCCCGGCGTCATCGCCAGCTTCGACGACCGCGGCATCGGCGACACCTTCGCCCGCGTCCGCTTCATCGAGCGGATCGGCCCGTGGTCGCTGGGCGGCGCCGCAGAAGTGGTCCTACCGACGGCGACGGAGCAGACGGTCGGTAGCGGCAAATACCAGCTCAATCCAGCGCTTCTCGCCGTATTCGCGTGGTCGCCGTCACTCATCACGGCCGGCGTGGTGAAATCGTACAATTCCATCGGCGGTGACGACGACCGCGCGGACATTCGCAACATCGAAGTGCGCGCCATCCAGGCCTTCATGTTCCCGAATAAAATGTTCGTCACGCTGGATGCCAAGCACACGTGGGACCTGACCAGTTCACAGACGGCGTGGTTCGAGGGCGCGACCGAGACCGGTTATCAGTTCAGCCCGACCCTGGTCGGTTCGCTGCGCGTCAGCCGTAAATGGGGTGACATCGAAGACCGCGGCGCCGTCGAAGTCGCCATCAAGAACTTCTTCTGACGCCGCGCGCCCCGCGAACGGGCAGACGGCCGAATAAGACACCAGACAGGCTGCGCCATGCCGATACCGGAAGAGCGGATATCCCATTCGAACTGGTTCGCCCCCTTCTGGCTGGCGCTGGTGTTGGCACTCGCACCACAAACGCTGCTCGCGCAACAGGCGCCCTCCGATCCGCTCCGTTTCACGTCTGGCCCATGGGACGTGAAGTTCGGCTTCGATGGTGGCATCCAGATCGCCGGCGAATGGGGCAGCTGGTGGAACCTGGCATCGAGCGTCGCGCCGACCGCCAACTACAAACCCGATCGCGGCTGGTCGGAACTGTGGGCGAAGCCGAGCCTGCGCGTGACCTATTCCGCCAGCGAGCATCTGGCGCTCTACGGCGGCGTCGCGGCGATGGGGACGCGTACACTGGGCCACGACGTCTTCGAGGAAGGTGACACCGGACATGTCTCGCTCGAGAACGGCTACGCCGGCATCAGAATCAAGACTGCCGATGGACTGAGCCTCGACCTCTCGGGCGGCCAGCAGGACTACAGCATCGGCAATGGCATGCTGATCCAGACGGGCGCCGGCAATGGCTTCGAGCGCGGTGCGCTGCTGTTCGCGCCGCGGACCGCCTGGGGCATGACGGGCGTTGCCCGGCTGTCGCTCGCGAGCGTCTCGTTCGACGCGTTCTACCTCGATCCCAACGAACTCTCTTCGAGCGATACCAAAACCAGGTTGGCTGGCGCCAAGACCGAGGTCCGGCTCGCCCCCAACCAGATGGCCGGACTGGCATACATCGACGTCTTGTCGTCGGAGTATCCCTCGATGCAGGCGCCCCTCACGCTTGTTCCGAATGGACGCGACGGGCTGCAGACGATCCATGGTTATGTCCGCGTCGAACCTTTACCATCCGTCCCCGGACTTTGGATTGCCGGCGATCTCGCCCAACAGTGGAACGACCGCATCGACTTGCGCGCCGTGGGTGGTCAGGGCGAGGTCGGCTATACGGCCGCGAAGCTGCCGTTCTCTCCGACCTTTTCTTATGCCTACCGCTACTTCTCGGGCGACGACCCCGCGACCGGTCGAAACGAGCGCTTCGACCCGCTGTTCTACGCCGGCAGCCCGACGCTCTGGGCGACCGGCGGGAACGGATCGCTCGCCTTCTACAATTCCAACGTCCAGGCGCACAGGCTCGGCGTCGACCTCGTGCTGACGCAGAGCGATCTTCTGAAGTTCCGCTACTGGCGGGTCGACGCGGCCGAACTCAACAGTCCCATCCAGTTCGGGCAGGCGACCCGCCTGGGCTTCAGCGGCAGCCTGCCGGTGCTGCTCGTCGGCGTTCAGAAGCCTCAACTGTCGGACCACTTCTATGTCGAATACACGAAATTGCTCACCCAGAACCTGTTTCTGACCTCCGGCGTGGCCCTGTCCGCGCCGGGGGCAGGGCTCAAGGAGATCGCCCCCGGAAGCACCGAGAACTGGTGGGGCGCCTACACCGCGTTCATTTGGAAATACTGAAAATGAGAGTCGACGCTCGCAGAACGTTTTCCCGGCACGTCGTGCTGCTTGCCCTCGCGTTGGCCGTCGGTGGGGGCCACGTTCAGGCCCAAGACACAAGGCCGAGGATCGAGGATTTCCGGCTGGATCTCAGCCCCGCAGCCGTCGACGAGGCGCGCGTTCTCAACGCGCGATCGTTGGCCACGCAGGCCTACCTGTGGGGTCTGCCGGCCTTCCTGTACTTTCGCCAGACCACGGAGATCAAACAGGGGCGCCTCCATGCCGCGCCGGGCGAAGAGCCTTTCGGCGGCTGGATCCTGCTGCGCAAGCTCGCCAGTCCGAGCGACCGCACCAACGTCATGCCGAACGTCGATACGCTCTACGGCGCGGCCTATCTTCTTCTCGACAAGCAGGGGCCGGTCGTCCTTTCGATCCCGCGCGTCAAGGACCGCTACTATTCCGTCGCGCTGCACGATGCCTACTTCAACACGTTCGCGGTCGTCGGCACACGCACGACCAACGGAGACGCGGCGAACATTCTGATCCTGCCGCCAGACCACAGAGGGCCGCCGCCCGCGGGCTTCACACGGGTCATCCGGGCACCGACGCGCGACATCGCACTCTTTCAGAGGGTGTTCGTGCGTGACGCCGCCGACGTGGCCGCCGTCCACTCCATCCAAGATCGAATCCGGCTGGCGCCTCTGTCGGCCTGGAAGCAGCCGGTGAAGACCTTCCCCCGTGTCGACAGCTCCGAGTTCGACGTGCGGGAGCCGGTCCGCCAGATCCGCGATCCATTGACGTACTTCGCCATCGTCAATGCGCACACCTGCCGCAATCGGCCGGCCGGCGACTATGCGGCCCTGGTCTCGGCCATGAGCCAAGCCGGACTCGGACCCTGCGCCAGCCTTCCCGACACACCGGCTGTCCGCAACGCGCTGGCGGACGGCGCCCGAGGCGCTCAAGAGATCCTCAACGCCCGACTGACAAGTGGCGAGGTGCGCAACGGCTGGCGGATCCCCGACCCAAACACCGGCCGGGCGAGCCCCGACTACATCGGGCGGGCGGTCGTCCAGATTACACAGATCGCGTCCTTCTCGCCCGATGAGGCGATGTATTTCACGGGGCGGCTCGACAAGGACGGCGCGCCGCTCGATGGGCGTAACACGTACGAACTCACGTTCCCGGCCGGCGGCGGCCCGCCCGTCGATCCCCGGGCCTTCTGGTCGCTCACGCTCTACGACGCGGCAGACAATCTGCTCGTCGCAAACCCGATCGACCGCTACCTCTTGAGACCGACCACGCCGGGCCTCAAGCCCAATCCCGACGGCTCGCTGACGCTCTACGTCGGCAGCCGGAAGCCGGCCGCCGCTCCGGCAGGCAACTGGTTGCCCGCCCCCGAAGGTCGCTTCATCGTCGTGCTGCGGACCTATATGCCGAGCCGCGCCGTTCAAACGGGGCAGTGGATCCCCCCGCCGCTCGTCAGGCAGTAACGAGCGCTCCTTGCGCTTCTCTCTCCGGAGTGGGCCACCATGCTGTTCGTGACGACAAGAGCCTTCGTCCTGCTCTGCTGTCTGTTCGTGTTCCGGGCCCCGGCAGAAGCCCAGGTGAAATCCGGCAAGCCGGACGACGCACTCGCCTATGCGGCCGCCTTCGCAGCGGCAGTCTATGGCCTGCCGATCGAGGGCATGGTGCTGCGGATGTCGCAAGAAGTCCTGGATCGGGCGACGCGAAAGGCCGGGTTCAACAGCTACTATCACTACACGAGCCTCGCGACGCCGAAGGTGTCGCCGTTTCGCGCGCCGAACAACGACACGCTCTATTCCACGGCCTGGCTGGATCTGCGCAAGGAGCCCGTCATCCTCGAGATGCCGGATACCGGCGGCCGTTACTACACGGCGCAAATCCTGGACCTCACCACGGAGACGATCGCCAACATCGGCCAGCGGCTCAACGGAACCGAGGCCGGCGCCTTCGCCATCGTCGGGCCGGGGTGGACGGGGGAATTGCCGAAGGACATCAAGGGGACCATTCGCTCCAACACCGTCTTCGCCAACGTGCTCCTGCGCAATCTCGTCGATGGCCCGCAGGACGTGCCGGCGGTCAATGCCCTTCAGAAGAAGTTCCGGATCCGGCCTCTGTCCCGCTATCGCGACGGGTCCGAGATGCCGGCCGATGATACCAGCGGTCTTCAGCCGTTTGCGGCCGGGAGCGTCCCGGCGCGGCTGGAACTGCTCGATCGCGCGCTGCGCATGAACCCCGTGCGGCCGGGGGAGCAAGGATTGATGAGCGTACTCGCGGCGATCGGCGTCGGGCCGGCGCAAGTCAAGCACCCGATCAAGCCCTCTCCCGCGGTCGTCGCAAGAGCCTACGGCGATGCGAGGACCGTGATCGAACGAGCCGGTCTCGATATCGGGCGCTTCGTCAATGGCTGGCGGGTCGCGGCCAGCGGCATGGGCACCTATGGCTTCGATTACCTCCAGCGCGCGGCGGTATGGGCGGGCGGGCCTCTCGCGAACGTTCCGGAGGAGTCCTACTACCCGAGTGCGGCCACCGACGCGGCCGGCGAGCGCCTCGACGGCGCACGCAACTATGTGATCCGCTTTGCGCCCGGCCAACTGCCGCCGGTGAACGCCTTCTGGTCACTGACGATGTACCGGATGAGCGACGGAAACCTCGTCGAGAACGAAATCGGCCGGTATTCGATCGGCAACCGCACGCGCGGCCTGAAAACAGACAGCGACGGCTCGCTGACGCTCTTCATCCAGGCGAAGAAGCCCGCCGACGCCGACCGTCAATCGAACTGGCTGCCCGCGCCCAAGGGGCCCTTCTACATGGTGCTGCGCCTGTACGGCCCGAAATCGGACGCCCTGGCCGGCACCTGGTTGTTGCCGCGGATCGAGCGGCAGTGAGAGTACACCGGTCCGGAGCATTGCGAGTCCCGGCCGACGGCGCGCAGCGCGCGCCTGGCACTTCGCCTCAACCGGGCGTGCCGGGGCCGCGTGCCGCCCGCGCCGCCACCATCCGGCGGACGGCCGCGACCAGCCGCGTGTCGTCGTCGCTCCATTCCCCGCACCATTGATGGAGATCCGTTGTCGGATATTTCTGCACGACCACCCCGGTCTGCGGGTTGATCACCACCGCCGGCGGGTAGCGGTGGCAGTGGCCGGCGGTCGCCGGGCTGGCCGTGTGGTCGGCGCTCCAGTAGATGCAGTGGGCGCACTGCGGTCTCAGCACGTGCATGGTGGTCTCCGTTCGGGCCGCCCGGACCGGGCCACCCCTGGCACGCCAGTGTCGGACCCGGGCATTGCTGAACCCTGAACGGGCGCCATCGCCACACGCAGCTCCGCGGCGGGGCAGATGCAACCCGTCTTCATCGCAACTTTACCGTGATCTGCTCGAATAAGCGGTCTGTGTAGGCTCGGGGTGGGTCGGTTGGTGAGCGTGTCGCGTCGCAATCTCGGTCGCAGTGGATTTGCCGGGTCGTTGCCGGCCCTCGCGTGTGTCGTTGCCGCCCTTTTGGCGGTGGGCTGCTCCGGCGGCGGGCGTGTCACCTCGAACGACGGCTTCAGCAGCGAACGGCGCACCGGCGTTGCCGCCAGTCCGCGCGTCGTTGCCGACGGTCGGCCGGTCCCGAAAGGCGGCGGGGTCTACAAACTCGGCAGCCCCTACAAGGTGGCCGGCCGCTGGTATGTGCCCCGCGAAGAGCCGGGCTACGATCGCACCGGGCTCGCGTCCTGGTACGGCGCCGACTTCCACGGCCGCCGCACCGCCAACGGCGAGATCTATGATCGCCACGCCCTGACAGCCGCCCATCCGACGCTGCCGCTGCCCTCCTACGCCTACGTGACCAACCTCGAAAACGGCCGCACCGTGCTGGTCCGCATCAACGACCGCGGCCCCTATGCCCACGACCGCGTGCTCGACCTGTCGCAGACGGCCGCGCGCCTGCTCGACACCGAGCGCCGCGGCGTCGCCAAAGTGCGGGTGCGCTACGCCGGCCGCGCCCCCCTCGATGGCAATGATGCGCACGAGCGCCGGTTCCTGGCCGCCCAGTCCTGGCATCGCTCCGGCTACGCCGACACCCGCCCGGCCGTGGGCTGGGGAGCACGCTGGGGCCTCGGCCTGCGCCCCTGAGCCGCCTGCCGATTGACTTCCCGGGCCGCGTCCACTGATAACCGTCGGCGATAGAATATCGCCGAATCGTGGAGGCTTGGTCGCGATGCCGGAGCGTTTGCGGACCCTGCTGGTGTCTGTCGCTCTCCTCCTGTCGTGGGGGATCGCCGCCGCCGTGGCCGCGGCCCCGGCAGCAACGCCGCCGCCCGAGTTCGCCACCAAAGCCCGTCAGGCCATTCTGGTCGACGCCGCGACCGGTGCCATCCTGTTCCAGAAGCATGCCGAAGAGCGCACGCCGCCCGCCAGCATGACCAAGCTCATGACGCTCGCCCTGCTGTTCAAGGCGCTCGACGCCGGCACGATCAAGGGCGAGGACGAGGTCGTCATGAGCGTCAACGCATGGCGCCGCGGCGGTGCCCCGTCGGGCACCTCCGCCATGTTCGTGCCGGTCAACACCAAGGTGCGGATCGACGAACTGATCCAGGGCATCATCGTCCAGTCGGGCAACGATGCGGCGATCGCCGTCGCCGAGGCGTTGGCCGGAACCGAAACCAAATTCGCCGTGGCCATGAACGAGGAGGCCAAGCGCCTCGGCCTCAGCAAATCCAACTTCATGAACCCGACCGGCCTGCATCACCCCGAGAACCTGAGCACGGCCCGCGATCTGGCCACGCTGGCGCGCCACTTGATCAACGACCATCCGAAGTTCTACCCGCTGTTCGCCCAGCGCGAGTTCAACTACCGCAAGCACAAGTTCACCAACCGCAACCCGCTGCTCGCTCTCAGTATCGGCGTCGACGGCCTGAAAACCGGCCAGCTGAAGGAATCCGGATTCGGCCTCGTCGCCTCGGCGGTTCAGGACGGTCGGCGGCTCATCCTCGTCGTGAACGGCTGCGATTCCGCCCAGGAGCGCCGCGACGAGGCTCAGCGCCTGCTCGAGTGGGGATTCAAGACCTTCGCAGAGGCCCGCATTTTCAACCCCGGCGAAACCGTCGCCGAGGCGCGGGTCTACGGCGGCACTCAGCTGTATGTGCCTCTGGTCGGGGCCAATGGGGTCAACGTTCTGCTGCCCAAGGCGGTCCAGAACCCCAAATTGAAGGCTGAGGTCATGTACAAGCGCCCGTTGAAGGCGCCAGTCCGCAAGGGCGACGAAGTGGCCCGCCTCAGGGTCACCGGCACGACCAGTTCCGTCAACGAGGTGCCGCTCTACGCCGCCGAAGACGTCGAACGCGGACCGTTGTGGCGCCGCGGCCTTGACAGCCTCGCCCATCTCGCTTTGGGCTGGATGCGCTGAGCACGCCCCGTGCTCGGTTTGGAGCAAGGCTTTGCAGGGCAGGCTGATCACGTTCGAAGGCGGGGAGGGGGCGGGCAAGTCGACCCAGGCCCGCTTGCTGGCCGACCGCCTCACCGCCGGCGGCACGACGGTCGTGGTCACGCGTGAACCCGGCGGCACGCCGTTCGCCGAAAAGGTGCGCGATCTCGTGCTTTCGGCGGCCGAGCCCCGATCGGCGCTGAGCGAGGCGCTGCTGTTCTCGGCCGCCCGCGCCGACCATGTCGAACGACTGATCCGCCCGGCACTGCAGCGCGGCGCCTGGGTGATCTCCGATCGTTTCCTCGACTCGACCCGCGCCTACCAGGGCGCAGCCGGCGGGGTTGCAAAAGAAACGCTGCTGCAACTCGAAGCCTTGGCGGTCGGTGAGACCCGGCCCGACTTGACGGTCGTGCTCGACCTGCCGGTCGCCGTCGGCCTCGCCCGCGCCAACGCCCGGCGTCAATCCCTCGGGGGTACCGACACGGCCGCCGACGCCTTTGAGACCCGCCGGGCCGCGTTCCACGAGCGGCTACGCGAAGGGTTCCTCGCCATCGCCGCCGCCGAGCCGGTTCGCTGCGCCGTGGTCGATGGCACCCTGCCGCCCGATCGCATAGCAGAGGTGGTCTGGCAACTCGTGGCTGGACGTCTCCTCGCGGGTCGGCGCTGATGGCCCGCCGCCCCGTGACCCAGGAGGTCGAAGCCCCGCCCGAATCGGACCGGCGTGAGCCGTTCCCCCACCCGCGCATGACCACCCGACTGTTCGGTCACGAGACGGCAGCGGCCGAGTTGAGCGGCGGCGCCGCGGACGGGCGCCTCCACCACGGCTGGCTGATCACCGGCCGCGAAGGCATCGGCAAGGCCACACTCGCCTACCAATTCGCCATCTGGCTGCTGGCCCGCCCGGTCGACCGCCACACCGACCACCCCCTGGCAGTCGCTCCGGACGCTCCGGCGGCGCGACAAGTGCGGGCGATGTCCCATCCCGGCGTGCTGACCCTGCGCCGCACGTGGGATCCCAAAACCAAACGGTTCACCAGTGTCGTCACGGTCGATGAAGTGCGCCGGCTGCGCAGTTTCCTCGGCCACACCATGGGCGGCGAGGGGTGGCGCGTCGTGGTCGTCGATCCGGCCGACGACCTCAACCCGGCCGCGGCCAACGCGCTCCTGAAATCCCTGGAGGAGCCGCCACCGCAGACGGTGTTCCTGCTGCTGGCCGCCGAGCCGGGCCGCCTGTTGCCGACGATCCGCTCGCGGTGCCGGTTGCTGGCCCTGGATCCGCTGCCGGACCCGCAGCTGTGGTCGGCGGTCGTGGCCGCATGCACCGCCGCCGAAGTCGACCCGCCCGACCAGGCCGCACGAAGCCGGCTCGCCGTTCTGGCCCGCGGCAGCGTCGGCCGGTTCCTCACGCTTGCCGCCACCGGCGGGCTCGCGACCGAAGATACGATCCGCCGCGCCTTGCAGCTGTTGCCGAAAGTCGATTGGCCGGCGGTCCATGCCATCGCCGACGAGATGGCGGGCTCGGCCGGGGAGCCGCGCCTCGAGCAGTTCTACGAGTTGCTCCTCGATCTGCTGGCCCGTCTCGTCCGTGCCAGAGCCGGCGGCCCGGCCGGCGCCGCCGACCGCGAATTGGCCGGCCGCGTCATCCCGGATGGCGCCCTTGCCACCTTTGCCGACCTGTGGGACATCATCGGCCGCGAAAAAGCCGAGGCCCAGGCCCTCAACCTCGATCGCAAGACGCTGGTGCTGGGCACTTTTGCCCGGCTGGAGGCCGCCGCGCGGCGCTAGCTGGCCGCGGCGGCTTGATCGCGACCGTTCCGTGAGATTGCCGAGGACAAGCCATGGCCGAGCGCCGCAAGTTCTACATCAGCACGGCCATCTCGTACCCCAACGGCGTGCCGCACATCGGCCACGCCTACGAGGCGATCGCGACGGACGCCATCGCCCGCTTCGAACGGCTCGACGGCAAGGATGTGTTCTTCCTGACCGGCACCGACGAGCATGGCCTGAAGATGAAGCAGACGGCCCAGAAGGAGGGGATCACGCCGCGTGCGCTTGCCGACCGCAACGCGGCCCGCTTCCTCGAGATGACCCGCGCGTTCGGTCTGTCGCACGACGCGTTCATTCGCACCACCGAGGACCGCCACTACCGCTCCTGCGAGGAACTATGGCGGCGCATGGAGGCTGCGGGCGACATCTATCTGTCCGGCTATGCGGGCTGGTACTCGGTCCGCGACGAGGCCTATTACGGTGAAGGGGAGACCACGCTGCGCCCGGATGGCGTTCGCGTCGGACCACAGGGCACGCCGGTCGAATGGACCGAAGAGCAGACCTATTTCTTCCGGCTGTCCAAGTATCAGGATCGCCTGCTGGCCCACTACGAGGCGCATCCGGACTTCATCCTGCCGCCCGAACGGCGCAACGAGGTCGTGAGTTTCGTCAAGCAGGGCCTCGAGGATCTGTCGATCTCGCGCACCACGCTGGACTGGGGCATTCCTGTCCCCGGCGCCCCCAGGCACGTCATGTACGTCTGGGTCGACGCACTCAACAACTATACGACCGGCGTCGGCTTTCCCGACGAATCGAGCCCGCTCTGGCACTACTGGCCGGCCGACGTGCACGTCATCGGCAAGGACATCGTGCGCTTTCATGCGGTCTACTGGCCGGCCTTCCTGATGTCGGCAGGCCTCGCGGTGCCGGACCGCGTGTTCGCCCACGGCTTCCTCTACAACCGGGGGGAAAAAATGTCGAAGTCGGTCGGCAACGTCGTCGATCCGTTCGACCTCGTGAGTGCCTACGGCGTCGATGCGGTTCGCTACTTTTTCCTGCGCGAGGTCGCCTTCGGTCAGGACGGCAGCTACAGCCACGAAGCCATCGTCAACCGCATGAATGCGGACCTCGCCAACGACCTCGGCAATCTGGCGCAGCGCTCGTTGTCGATGATCGCCAAGAACTGCGAGGGGCGCATTCCCCAGCCCGGCGAATTCTCACCCGCCGATCGGGCCATGCTGGATGCCGCCGACGGCCTCTACACCGCCGCACGGGCCGCCATGGACCGCCAGGGCATCAAGCCTTGGCTCGACGCCGTGTGGACGGTGGTGGCCGATGCCAATCGCTACTTCGCGGCGGAGGAGCCGTGGGCCAAGCGCAAGACCGATTTCAAGCGCATGGAAACCATTCTCTATGTGACCGCCGAGGTCGTCCGTCAGGTCGCCATTCTGGCTCAGCCGGCCATGCCGGCGGCCGCCGCCACACTGCTCGATCTGCTCGCGCAACCGGAAGGCGCGCGCGCATTCACGGCGCTGGGTCCGGCTCATCGCTTGGCAGCCGGCACGCCGGTTCCGGCGCCGGCAGGCGTCTTCCCGCGCTACGTCGATCCCGAGGCGGCCGCCGCGGCAGAGCCGGCGCCGAAGCCGGCAAAGGCTCCCAAGCCGCCGAAGACCGGCAAAGCCAAGGACGTCTGATGCTGGTCGACCACCACTGCCATCTCGACTTCCCCGAACTCGCGGCCGATCTCGACGGCGTCGTCGCGCGGGCCCGTGCGGCGGGCGTCGGCCTCATGACGACGATTTCCACCCGCGTGCGCCACTTCGAGACCTACCGGCGCATCGCCGAAGCCCACGACGGCGTGTACTTCTCCGTCGGCACCCATCCGCACAATGCCCACGAGGAACTCGACATACCGCTCGACGAGATGGCGCGTCTCACGGACCATCCCAAAGTGGTGGCGGTCGGCGAGGCCGGCCTCGACTACTTCTACGACAAGAGCCCGCGCGACGCCCAGGAACAGGGGTTCCGGCGCCACATCGCCCTGGCCCGGATGACCGGATTGCCACTCGAGATCCACACCCGCGATGCCGACGACGACACCGCCCGAATCCTCGAGGAGGAGATGGCGAAGGGGCCGTTCAAGGCCCTACTCCACTGCTTCACCGGCGGCGCTGACCTCGCCCAACGGGCCGTGGCTCTGGGGCTCTACGTGTCGTTCTCGGGCGTCGTGACGTTCAAGAAGTCGGACGCGTTGCGGGCGATCGCAGCCGATGTCCCACTCGACCGCCTGCTGGTCGAGACGGATGCGCCCTTCCTGGCCCCCGATCCCTATCGTGGCAAGCGCAACGAACCCGCCTACGTCGTGCATACCGCCGCCACGCTCGCCAAAGTCAAAGGGTTGCCCCCGGAGCGTCTCGCCGAAGCCACCACCGCCAACTTCCTGCGCCTCTGCACCAAGGCCAGCCCGCATTCACCGGGGTGACGCGCGGTGGGCATTATGCCACCTGTGTCAGATCTCCAGCCCCGCTAGACACGGAACCCATGACTCTGAAGCTGACCATCCTCGGCTGCGGTTCGTCGGGCGGCGTCCCGCGCCTTCCGTTCGACTGGGGCAAGTGCGATCCGCAGAACCCCAAGAACCGGCGCCGCCGCTGCTCCGCGCTTGTCCAACGCTTCGGCCGCAATGGCGTGACGTCGGCGATCATCGATACCGGTCCGGACATCCGTGAGCAGTTGCTGACGCAGCGGCTGCCGGCGATCGACGGCGTGCTCTACACCCACGATCACGCCGACCATACGCACGGCATCGACGATCTGCGCATGCTGGCCTACGCCATGAAACGGCGTGTGCCAGCCTGGATGGACCGAGCGACGCACGAGAGCCTGATTTCCCGCTTCGGGTATTGTTTCCACACTCCGGCCGGGGGCAGCTATCCTCCGATCATGACGGCGCACGCCATCGAGCCCGGCCACCCGATCCTCATCGACGGCCCGGGCGGGAGTCTCACCGCACTGCCCGTTCAACAGGAGCATGGTGATATCAGTTCGCTCGGCTTCCGCTTCGGCACGATCGCCTATTCACCGGACATCAGCGGCCTCTCCGAGAACTCGATCTCCATGCTGGCCGGCCTCGACGTCTGGATCGTCGATGCATTGCGCGACATTCCCCATCCCAGCCATTTCACGGTCAAGCAGGCACTCGATTGGATCGAGCGGATCGCGCCCAAGCGCGCCATCCTCACCCATCTCCATATCGATCTCGACTACGACGCGCTCAAGCGCCGTCTCCCCGCCCATGTCGAACCGGCCTACGACGGCATGGAACTCGAGTTCACGGCTTGACAGGCGAGCCCCCAGCCTAGGCCCGCTTGAACCGGAACACCTGCCCGTTCGCCATCTGCTCAGGCAAGACCAGTTCGACAAACAGCGGAACCAACTCCTCGGGCGCCGGCAGCGTCGACGGATCCTCGCCCGGAAATGCCTTGGCCCGCATGACCGTGCGCACCGGCCCCGGACTGAGCAAATTCGCCCGCACCGAGGTCATGTCGACCTCCCGGGCATAGGTCTTGACCAGCGCCTCCAGAGCCGCCTTGGAAACAGCATAGGGCGCCCAATAGGCGTTCTGGCCGTCCGAGGCGCCCGACGTGACGAACACCGCGCGCCCGGCCTCGGATCGCCGCAACAACGGATCGAGTGTGCGTATCAGCCGGAAATTGGCATTGACGTTGATATCCATCACGTCCGCCCAGGCGTCCGCCGCCACGTGCGGGATCGGCGACAGCGGTCCGAGTGTCCCGGCATTGGCAACCAGGATGTCGATTTTGCCCCACCGCTCGTAGAGACTGGGGCCAAGCGCGTCGACCTGCTCGCCCTTGCGCAGGTCGAGCTTCGCCAGAGTGGCGCTGCCGCCGGCCGCCTTGATCTCGTCGTCGAGATCCTCGAGCGCGGCGATCGATCGGGCGAGCAGCACGACGTGGGCGCCCTCGAGCGCGAGACCACGGGCAACCGCCCGGCCGATGCCGCGAGAGGCCCCGGTGATCAGCGCGATACGGCCGGAAAGGCGCTGGGTCATGTGGCGGGCTCCCGTTGGGCGGCGTCGACGTGGGCGACTGCTAAACCGGGGCCCCGGGCGAGGCAAGCGTCCTGGAAACGAAAAAAGGCGGACCGTTCGGTCCGCCTTTCCGACGTCGAGAGAGAACGACCTTACTTCTTGGCCGGCTCGGCCGGTGCGCCGTCCTTAGGCTGCGCTTTTTGCATCAGCTCCTTCACCTCCTGCTTGGCCTTCTCGTAGGCCTGAGAACCCATCTCCTGGGCCTTCTCGAGGGTCGGGCGCGCGGCCTCCATGGCCTTGCCGGTTGCTTCCTTGGCTTTCTCCAGCATCGGACCGGCCTTTTCGCGAGCCTGCTCGGACAAGGTCGAGAGTTGCTCGGCACTTACCGCGCTCAATTCGCGTGTCCGTTTCCAGACCCGCGAAAACAGGCTCTCCTTCGGCAACAGCACGCTCTCGTCCAGCGCCTGGACGGTGGCGATCAGGTCCTTGTGGTCCTGCTTGTCCTTCTCGGCCGTCGCCCGGTCGGCGTTACCGGTGAAAATCACCATCGGCGTACACGCCGTCACGACCGTCTGTCCGGACTTGAGCCACGTCGCGTTGGCGACCTGCGTCTCCTGCGGATAGTAGACCTTGTCGCCGCCGACCTGCTGGCGCAGCACGGTGCGATCGATCACAGGAACGACATGCCCGCCGAGTTCCTGGATCAACTTGAAGCGCGGATTGTCAGGATCGGGGAACTGGACGAACAGCGTTACCGTGTCGTCGGCGGCCAGCGCCTGCTTCAGCGCGTCGTCCGTCGAGGCGGCGTACGTGACCCGCGATGCCTTGCCCATCCCTTCGGGATCGATCTGTTTGAGGAAATTGAAGCTGCCGACGCTGCCGCTCTGCTCCGGCGGCAGAATGAAGCGCAGCTTGCCGGCCTCGACCGCCAGCTCACCGTAGTTGGTGAGCTTCTTCGAGCGCGTCACGGCGAAAAGACACTCGCGCACATCGCCGGTGCGGATCTTCGTGAACTGGCCGATACCGCCCATTTTCTCGGCTTCGAGCGCCATCACGTCGAGCTGCCCGAAACCGATGTGGCGCGGATTGGCCGCCACGCGCTGCACGTTCTCTTTGGTGCCGGCCGAGGGCGTGCACTTGTAGTCGAGCTTCGCCTTGCCGAGCTCGGCGGCCAGCGGCGGGCAGAACGTGCGCTGATAGGCGCCGTCCGCGCCTCCGGTGTTGATCTGTGTCGCGGCGGCACTTCCGGCCACAAGCGCGAGCGTTGTGGCTGTGACGGCAATTCCAAGGCGGCTCATGTCGATCTCCCTGACGAACACGGAGCGGATTAGCCGCCGATTCTAGCGCTCTCAAGGCTGAATGGCGGCCAACGATAGATAGGGACGCTTGGTCGCTGGTCAATCCACAGCGTCAGCGGGCTTCCGCCAGCAGCGAGAGCTGGACGGCGCCATTACCCTGACCGTTGAGGTCGGTGAGGGGGGTCGGGTAATCCCCGGTGAAGCAATGGTCGGTGAACTGGGGATTGAGGGCGTCGCGGCGCTCGAAGCCGAGCGAACGGTAGAGCCCGTCGACCGAAAGGAAGGCCAGACTGGTGGCTCCCATGAACGCCCGCATCTCCTCGACGGTCATGTTGGCGGCCAGCAGTTCCTTCTTGGTCGGCGTATCGATGCCGTAGTAGTCGCCGTGCTTGATCTCGGGGCAGGCGATGCGCATGTGCACTTCCTTCGCGCCCGCTTCGTACATCATCGCCACGATCTTTTTCGACGTCGTGCCGCGGACCACGCTGTCGTCGATCAGCACGATGCGCTTGCCTTCGATCACCTTCCGGTTGGCCGAGTGCTTCAGGCGCACGCCGAACGCACGGATCTTCTGCTCGGGCTCGATGAACGTACGGCCCACGTAGTGATTGCGGATGATGCCGAGTTCGAACGGCAGGTCGGACTCGCGCGCGAACCCGAGGGCCGCCGGCACCCCGGAATCCGGGATCGGCACAACGACATCGACCCGGGCCGGGCTCTCCTGCGCCAACTCGCGCCCCATGGCCTGACGGACGCCGTAAACGTTGCGCCCGCCAACGACCGAGTCGGGGCGGGCGAAATAGATGTACTCGAAGATGCAGGGCCGGGCCGGACGTTTCGGGAAGGGGCGGTGGCGCTCCAGACCGTGCTCCGGCGTGATCACGACGATTTCGCCGTTCTCGACCTCACCGACATACTCCGCCCCGACCATGTCCAGCGCGCAGGTCTCGGACGCCAGCACATAGGCTTGCCCGATCTTACCAATCACCAGGGGCCGGATGCCGACCGGATCACGGGCGCCGATCATCATGTCGTTGCCGAGGCAAACCAGCGAGTAGGCGCCCTCGACCTGCCGCAACGCATCGATCAGACGCTCGACCAGACGGCGGCGCTTCGAACGCGCCAGCAAGTGCAGGATCACCTCGGTATCCGATGTCGCCTGATAGATCGCGCCCTGGCGGACCAACTCGTGGCGCAGTGACATCGCGTTCGTGAGGTTGCCGTTGTGGGCGACGGCAAAGCCGCCGGTTTCGAGATCCGCGAACAGCGGCTGGACGTTGCGCAGGATCGTGTCGCCGGTCGTCGAATACCTGACGTGGCCGATCGCCCGGTCGCCCTTGAGGCGGCGAATGACCGATGGCTTGTTGAAATTGTCACCGACGAGACCGAGGCGGCGCTCGAGATGGAATTGGCGGCCGTCGTAGGAGACGATGCCGGCGGCCTCTTGTCCGCGATGCTGGAGGGCATGCAGCCCCAGCGCCGTCAGCGCGGCCGCGTCGGGGTGACCGAGGATCCCGAAGACTCCGCACTCCTCGCGAAGCCTGTCGTCGCCGTAGCGGTCCCCTCGAGGTCCGGCATGATCACCGGCTCGCATCGAATCGACAAGCGCCATGACAGACTCCCAAGAGCGGTGACGGGCGCACCACGATCAGGACCAACGCAACAACGACGCGACCGGTTCAGCCCTCTCCCGGTCCACGCTGCGTGACAGATATATGAAGCCCAGGACCAACCGCCAGCGAATTCGCCGCTACCATTGGCCACTGGATGTTCAACGATCCCCGCGGATCGCCTCGCCCATGCTCTTCAGCATGGGCAGCGATTTCGCCTGACGGATGGCGATGTGCTGTTGGGCCGGATCGGGCACGAACCTTTCGTAGAACATATAGGGAATAACGACGAGGATGAAGCCGCGCGCCAATCCGAAGCCGAAACCCAGCAACCGATCGATCATGCCGACCCGGCTGTCCAGAATGGTGTCGGAAATCCGTGACGTGACCAGATGCACGATCACCAGGACGATCAGGAAGACGACGGCGCCCAGTCCGATCTGGGCGATCGGCAGCGGCGCGCCGATCTGTTTAGCGAGATCCTCGGCGATCTGGCGCTGCTGCAACACGACATAGACGACCGCCAGACCCGCAATGGCCCAAGACAGGATCGACAGCATCTCGCGCGTGAACCCGCGATACATCGCGAGAAGCCCGGACAAAAGGGCAACGGCGATCAGCGCTGCGTCGAGATAGGTGAGGGGGCCAAGCATGGGGCGCCTGTCATAAGTGGTGGTCAGCGCAACGAAAGTTCAGTCGCACGGCGGCAGAGTCTCCGCAAGCGCCTTGACGTCCCCAGGGCGTTCCAGCGTCAGTTTCAATGCCGCTGTGTCCAACTCACCTCCCGCCGGCAGAACCGCCCCTTTGAAGCCGAGTTTCTGGGCTTCTTTCAGGCGCGCTTGCATCTGCGATACGGGACGGATCGTACCCGACAGCGCGATCTCCCCGAACCAGACCCGGTTATGTCCGAGCGCAATGCCGGAGAGCGACGACAGCAGGGCCGCCGCCGCCGCGAGATCGGCGGCCGGATCGGCGATCTTCAGCCCCCCGGCCACATTCAGGTAGACATCGTGCTGGGCGAAGCTGACGCCCGCCCGCGCCTCGAGCACGGCGAGCAGCATCGACAACCTGTTGCCGTCCCAGCCGACCACAGCGCGCCGTGGCGTGCCGAGCGAACTCGGCGCCACCAGAGCCTGGATCTCGACCAGGATCGGCCGCGTTCCCTCGATTCCGGCGAACACGGCCGTGCCGGGGCTCGTCTCGTTGCGGTCGCCGAGGAACAGCTCCGACGGATTGGCAACCTCCCGCAACCCTTCCGAGCCCATCTCGAAGACGCCGATTTCGTCAGTCGCCCCGAAGCGGTTCTTGACCGCCCGCAAGATGCGGAAGGGGTGGCCGCGGTCGCCTTCGAAATAGAGGACCGTGTCGACCATGTGCTCCACGACCTTGGGACCGGCGATCTGGCCATCCTTGGTGACGTGCCCGACCAGCAGCAGCGCCGCGCCGGATCCCTTGGCGAAGCGGATCAGCGATTGCGTGGCAGCGCGCACCTGGCTGACCGTGCCGGGGGCCGCTTCCAGCGCATCCGACCACAGGGTCTGGATGGAATCGATCACGACCATGTCGGCGCGCCGGCCGTCCGAGAGCGTGGCGAGGATGTTCGCGAGATTGGTCTCCGCGGCCAGCGCGACCGGCGCCGAGACGAGGCCCAGCCGGTCGGCCCGCAGCCGCACCTGGGCAGCCGCCTCTTCCCCCGAGACGTAAATCGCCCGATGCCCCGCATTGGCCAGCGCGGCGGCAAGCTGCAGCAGCAGCGTCGACTTGCCGATGCCGGGATCGCCGCCGATCAGCGTCGCCGAGCCCGGCACGATGCCGCCGCCGGTAACCCGGTCGAGTTCGGCGATCCCCGTCTTGAGGCGCGGCGCTTCGACCGTCTCCGCCGACAGCGACTCGAGGGTCACGATGCGGCCCTTGGTACTGCGGGACAGGCCCGATCCCGGCTGCGGGACGTCGGTCGCTTCTTCGACGATGGTGTTCCATTCCCCGCAGGCCGCGCACTTGCCCGACCACCGATTGGTGACACCGCCACAATTCTGGCAGACGAACTGCGATTTCGCGGCCTTGGCCATTTCAGCCGTCCACCCCGGTCCGATGCACCCGCGCCGCGAGGCCTGTCAGCACCTCGTAGCCGATGGTGCCGATCTGCGCGGCCACTCGGTCGACGGTCAGCTCGCCGCCGATCAGCGTCACGCGACCGCCCCGCCGGACGTTGCCATCCGGCAACCCGGTGATGTCGATGGTCATCAAGTCCATAGAGATGCGGCCCGCCACCGGGCAGAGCCGCCCGCCCACCAGCACATGCCCGCCGGCGCCTGCATCGCTGGCGGTCGCCCGCCGGTCGATCCCGTCGGCGTAGCCCGCCGACACGACAGCGATGCGCCGCGGCCCGGCCGCCGTCCACGCCGCATTGTAGCCGACCGTCTCGCCCGCCGGCACGTCGCGCACCTGCAGGACGGGCGCTTCGAGACACACCACGGGGCGCATCGGGTTCGGTCCGCCGGGCACCGGGTTGCCGCCATAGAGGGCGTATCCGGGTCGGACCAGTTGGCTGGCAGGCAACCCCGGCAGTAAGATCCCCGAGGAGTTGGCCAGACTGGCCGGAACGCCGGGGAACGCCGCCCGCACGCGTTCGAACGCCGCGATCTGGCGGCCATTCAGCGGATCACCGGCCACCTCGGAGGAGATGAAATGGCTGATCAACAGGGCGATGTTCGACCCGGTCATCGCGCCGTCGGCGGCCAGCGCGAGCGCATGGTCGACCCTGAGACCGAGCCTGTTCATGCCAGTGTCGACATGCAGCGCCGCCGGCTGTCCCGCGCCGTGCCGCGCCCACTCCTCGATCTCCGGCCGAGAACCGAGCACGGGCCGCGCGGCGATCGCCAGGAAGAGGGGAGCCGCCCCGGGTGGAAGCCCATGCAACACATAAAGAATGGCGCTGGGCGCCACCGCCCGGACCCGCCGCGCCTCCGACAGATGCGCCACGAAAAAGGTCCGGCACCCGGCTGCCGCGAGCGCCGGCACCGCGATCTCGATGCCACAGCCGTAGGCGTTGGCCTTCACGACCGCCGCGCACTCGGCCGGCGCCGCACGCGCCGCCAGTGTACGCCAGTTCTCCGCCAGAGCCTGCCGGTCGACCGTCAGCACCGGGGCCCCGGCCGCATCGATGGCAGCGGGGAGGTCCAAGGTGTTCACCGCTCGGCGACCTGATACTCGCGCGCCAGATTGCCGAAGCGCGTGAAATTGGCCTCGAATGCCAGCTGCACCGAGCCCACGGGTCCGTGGCGCTGTTTGCCGATGATCACCTCGGCCTTGCCCGACACGTGCATCATCTTGGCCTGCCACTCCGTGAACTCCGCCGTCCCTTCGGTCGGCTTCTGACGCTCGACGTAGTATTCCTCGCGAAACACGAACATGACAACGTCGGCGTCCTGCTCGATCGAGCCCGATTCACGCAGGTCCGAGAGCTGGGGCCGCTTGTCCTCGCGCTGTTCGACCTGACGCGAAAGCTGCGAAAGCGCCACCACCGGTACCTTGAGTTCCTTGGCCAGCGCTTTGAGACCGGTCGTGATCTCGGTGATTTCCTGCACCCGGTTCTCGTTGCCGCGCTTACCCGAACTCGTCAGCAGCTGCAGGTAGTCGACCACCAGCAGATCGAGCCCGTGCTGGCGCTTGAGCTTGCGCGCGCGCGCCGAAAGCTGGGCGATCGAGATGCCACCGGTCTGATCGATGAACAGCGGGATTTGGCTCATTTCCTGGCTGACCGACACCAGCGAGCGGAACTCGTCCTCGGTGATCATGCCGCGCCGGATCTTCTCGGACGCGATCTCGGCTTGCTCGGACAGGATACGGGTGGCGAGCTGCTCGGCCGCCATTTCGAGCGAGAAGAACCCGACGATGCCACCGTCGACCGTTTTCTTGGTGCCGTCGGGCTGCAACTCCGAGCGGTACTTCTTGGCAATGTTGTAGGCGATGTTTGTGGCGAGCGCGGTCTTGCCCATCGAAGGGCGGCCGGCGAGGATGATGAGATCCGACGGCTGCAACCCGCCCATCTTGCCGTCGAGATCCATGAGGCCGGTCGACAACCCCGACAGGTGCCCGTCACGCTGATAGGCGGCGTTCGCCATCTCGATGGCCTGCGTCAACGCACTGCCGAACGCGAGGAAGCCCTGGCCGTACTTTCCGCTCTCCGCAAGCTGATAAAGGCGCGACTCCGCGTCCTGTATCTGCTCCTCGGGCGGGAAATCGACCGGGGTGTCGTAGGCGCCGTTGACCATGTCCTCGCCGATCACGATCAGCTGCCGCCGCGTCGCGAGGTCGTAGATGGTGCGGCCGTAGTCGAATGCGTTGATGATGGTGGCCGCACCGGCCGCCAGTCGGCCGAGGTACTGCGGAACGGTGACGTGCTCGTCGATCCGCTCGTGATGTTCGAAGAAGGTGCGCAGCGTGATCGGCGTGGCCTGCTTGCCGGCCTGAATGAGCTTGGCCGCGGTCTCATAGATCTGCTGGTGCAGCGGCTCGTAGAAATGCCCGGGCTCGAGGAACCCCGAGACCCGGTCCATCGCCTCGTTGTTGATGAGGATGGCGCCGAGCAACGCCTGCTCGGCGTCGATGTTGGACGGGGGCTGGCGATAGGCAACGGGGCCATCGGCGCCAGCCTGGACGCGCAGCGCGTCGGTGCGGAGGGTCACTTCTTTGTTCATGGCGCCGACCGTAGCGCACCTGCCGATTCGCCGGAGCCATCAAGAGGCGATGGCCCCGCCCCATCCCCCATATGCACAGCGCCAGAATTATCCGCTTTTATGAGGCGAATCGGTACCGCTGACATCGGCCGGCCAACCGTCGTCGACCGGCGGATCCGCTGCCCCCATCAACACACAGGGCACCGCCATGGCGGTGCCCTGTGGCAATCTCAAAGCTGACGTGGCGCGCGATCAGTCTTCGTCGCCGTCGCGGGTACCGCCCCCTTCGCCGAACGCAGACTCGGGATCGAACGTCTCCAGCTCGATCTTCTCGTCACGGATCATCGTCACGTCTTCGCCCCGGGCCTGCCGGTCGGCCTCGTCCTGCGAACGGGCCACGTTGAGCGTGATCTTGACGATGACCTCGGGATGCAGCGCGATCCTCGCATTGTGCACGCCGAGTGTCTTGATCGGGCTGTCGAGCACGACCTGGCGGCGGTCGATCGAAAAGCCACCGGCGGTGACCAGTTCGGACAAATCGCGCGGCGTCACAGAGCCATACAACTGACCGGTGTCACCGGCCGAACGGATCGCCACGAACTTCTTACCCTCGAGCTTGTCGGCGACCGCTTCGGCCTCCTTCTTAAGTTCCAGGTTGCGGGCCTCGAGTTGGGCTCGCTGAACCTCGAAGCGGGCCCGGTTGTCGTCGGTCGCGCGCAGTGCCTTGCCCTGGGGCAGCAGGTAATTGCGGGCGAACCCGTTCTTGACGTTGACGACATCGCCCATCTGGCCGAGCCGGCCGATACGCTCCAGAAGAATGACCTGCATGTCTTTGATCCTCGATGATTTGGTGTGGGTTCAGATTGTGGGTGGTGGCGTGGTCGAGCGCGAAGAGCGCCGATTCAGGGGTGAAACCGGTTCGGCGACACCGATCAGGGCGATGATGAGGCCGCTCAGTGGATTGAACAGGATCAGCGCCGCGTAGAGGCCCCCGAGCAGCGGAACACGGAACGAGTAGCCCCGGGTGACGAAGTGGAGGATCGCGAGGCCGACCAGCAGATAGGCGAACAGGAAGGCAGCAGCCACGCCGGAGGCCAGCAAACCCGCCATACCCGGCAGGAACGTCGCCGCGATGGCACCAGCAAAAAGCAGCGGAAAGCCCGTGGGAACCGCCAGAGTGGACAAGTCGGGCCAGGGACGGATCAACCGTCCCGACGCGCGCACAGCCACACCCGCCAGCCACAAATTCAGCGTCGCTATGGTCATCCAGAGCGAGGCGATGACCCCCGGCAGAGTGGCCGTCATGAATTCCGTCAACGCTGCGATCTCGGCCTCGCCGAGCTTGCCCGGACTGCCCTTGGTCGGCAGCGGAATTCCGACACCCACCATCCGAGTGATCGTCTCGCGGACCTCGTTCTTCAGTGCCGCCACATCGGTCGCAGTCGTCAGCATGGCGATCGTCGACAGCCCGCCCGACCAGAGGGCGATCCACATCACGACGCGGCCAACCGGATACCACTCGATGGCGGGCGGCCCGCCGGCCGTGGCCGGTGGCCCGATCGGGCGCGACAGCAAAAGTAAGTAACTGAAGATGGCGGTCGGCGCGCCGAGTGTCAGGAGATGCACGAAACCGGCCCGGCCCGTGCCGACAAACGTGACGGCGAGGGCACCGACCGCAGCAGCCACCGCCGCCGACGTCCAACCCCACCCGAGGCCGGCGATCGCCACCGGCAAGGGCGAAAGGAAAAACAGCACGAACAGCCCGAGAACGGTGCCGGTCGACGCCTGCGCAAACAGCAACGCGGACACAAGTCCGGTCGCGACACCGATGAAAAGGCCTGCCGTCATGATCCGAGCTGTCCCGCACCGAGGCGGTTAGAGGCGGGCAACCCACGAACGTGAGTGCCGCCCCAACCTGATGAAGTAACGTGCCGGCCCAGCCGGCACGCTGTAGCGTGTTTTACCGCAGAACGTACGGCAGCAGGCCGATGAAGCGAGCGCGCTTGATGGCGCGAGCCAACTCACGCTGCTTCTTCGCCGAAACCGCCGTGATCCGGCTCGGCACGATCTTGCCGCGCTCGGAGATGTAGCGCCCGAGAAGACGGACGTCCTTGTAGTCGATCTTCGGTGCGTTATCGCCCGAGAACGGGCATGTCTTGCGCCGACGATGGAAGGGACGGCGCGGACCGCCACCAGCTTGCGTATCGGTCATTCGCTATTCCTCCTGGCCCATGCCACCTTCGCGGCGCGGCGGCCGCGGACCACGCGGTCCGGCATCGCCGGCCGGCCGCGGACGGAACGTCGAGGCGCCCTCGGGGCGCGGCCCGGCGCCATCCTCGCGCGGACCACGCATCGGCGGACGATCGCCACGATCGCCACCGCGGAACCCGCCACGCTCGCCGCCGCGGAACCCGCCGCGCTCGCCGCCGCGGAACCCGCCACCACGCTCACCGTCCCGGTCGCCGCGACGCTCGTCGCGATCGCCCTTGCGCATCTGCACCGACTGCTCGGCCTCGTGCGCCTCGACACGGATGGTGAGGAAGCGAATCACGTCGGGAGAGATCGACATCCGCCGCTCCATCTCGACCACCGCGGCCGGCGGCGCATCGAGGTTCATGAGCGCATAATGGGCCTTGCGGCTCTTTTTGATCTTGTAGGCAAGCGACTTGAGGCCCCAGTACTCGGTCTTGCCGACCTTTCCCCCGCCTTCCTCGATCACCTGCTGGTACTCTTTCATCATCGTTTCGACCTGTTGGGACGAAACGTCCTGGCGTGCCAGGAAGACATGCTCGTAAAGCGGCATGTGTCCGTGCCTTTCCTCGTATTGTCCCGTCGGCGCAAAGCCCCTTACAGGCCAGGAAAGGCCCATGAGGACGACCCAGAAGAGCGGAGACACCGGGAGACGGACCCGAAGGCCCTGCCGCGGAATAGAACGCAGCCCCCCGTTCAGCCTCCGGCCGAGCAGGTATGGAGCCGCTGCTTATACCCGGATTTCGCCTTGCGGCAAGAGGCTGCGTGCGGCACTTGCTTGACAGTGGCCGCGGCTCCATGCCTTAAGCCGCCCGCAACAGCCCGGTGCCGCCCGCGCGGCCCGCAAGAAACCAGGGAGACAGGCAACGATGGCCGTCGCGTTCGTGTTTCCGGGGCAGGGCAGCCAGGACGTCGGCATGGGCCGCGAGCTTGCGGCGGCATTCCCGGCGGCACGCGAAGTGTTCGACGAGGTCGACGCCGCACTCGGCCAGAAGCTCTCCCAACTCATGTGGGAAGGCCCGAAAGAGGCCCTGACACTCACCGAGAACGCGCAGCCGGCGCTGATGGCCGTGTCGATGGCGGTCATGCGCGTGCTGGAGCGCGAGAAGGGTTTCCGTCTGGCCGACAAGGTCAGCCTGGTCGCCGGCCATTCGCTCGGCGAGTACTCGGCGCTTGCCGCCGCGGGCGCGTTCTCGCTCGGCGATGCGGCCCGCCTGCTGAAGCTGCGTGGCCGCTCGATGCAAGAGGCGGTGCCGGTTGGCCAGGGCGCCATGAGCGCGCTGCTCGGCGTTGGCCTCGACGTGGCCCGCCAAGTCGCCGCGGCCGCCGCCCAGGGCGAGGTCTGCGAGGTCGCCAACGACAACGAACCGACCCAGGTGGTGCTGTCCGGCGCAAAATCCGCCATCGATCGCGTCCCCGAAGCGGGCAAGGCCTTCGGCGTGCGCCGCGCGGTGCCGCTGCCGGTCAGCGCGCCGTTCCACTGCGCCCTTATGAAGCCGGCCGCCGAGGCCATGGCCCGGGCGCTGGCCGAGGTCGAGGTGAAGAAGCCGGTCGTCCCCGTGGTCGCCAATGTGCTGGCTCGCCCGATCGACGATCCGGCCGAGATCCGCAAGCGCCTCGTCGAACAGGTGACCGGCACCGTCCGCTGGCGCGAATGCGTCGAGGCCATGGGCGCCGCCGGCATCACCACCTTCTACGAGATCGGTACCGGCAAGGTCCTCTCCGGCCTCGTCAAGCGCATCCTGAAAGACGCCGCGGCCAGCCCGGTCGGCACCCCGGCCGACATCGACCTGATCTGGCCGGCACTCAACGGTTGAGGTGTGACAATGTTTGCTTTGACGGGCCGTAATGCCCTCGTGACGGGCGCCACCGGCGGCATCGGCGGCGCCATTGCGCGCACACTCCACAAGGCCGGGGCCGCCGTCGCCATATCCGGCCGGCAGGTGGACAAGCTCGAGGCGCTGGCCGCCGAACTCGGCGAGCGCGTCCACGTTTGCCCCTGCGATCTCGGCAACCGGGCCGAGGTAGGCAAACTGGTCGACGATGCGATCGCCAAACTCGGCCGCCTCGATATTCTGGTCAACAATGCCGGCCTGACCCGCGACAACCTCTTCATGGTGATGAAGGACGAGCAGTGGGACGAGGTGATCGCGGTCAACCTCACCTCGACCTTCACGCTGATGCGGAATGCCTCCCGCGCGATGGTGCGCGCCAAGACGGGCTTTGGCCGGATCGTGAACATCTCGTCGGTCAGCGGTATCATCGGCAACCCTGGCCAGGGCAATTACGCGGCTTCCAAGGCCGGCATGATCGGCATGACCAAGTCGCTCGCCCGCGAAGTGGCGGCACGCGGCATCACCGCCAACTGCGTCGCTCCGGGCTTCATCAAGACGGCGATGACCGACGTCCTCAACGACAAGCAGTCCGCGACCATCATGGAGGCCATCCCGGCCGGCCGTATGGGCACGCCGGAGGAGATCGCCGCCGCCGTGCTGTTCCTGGCCAGTGAGGAGGCGGCTTACGTATCGGGGCAGACCATCCATGTGAACGGTGGTCTGATCATGGTCTGACGCGGCTCCGACCGGGGTTCGGGCTCGACTTCCCGGGCGATGTGGGCTGGCGTCGTAGGCGCTGGCCATGCACGGGGAAGTATGATACCGAGCCCCCTGCCCGGTGCCGAAGCCTGGGGAAAACAAGGGTTTGCGCCGCGATGCCCAGTGTCCTGATGACGAAAGTCAGGTACCCCCGAGGCAACGGGGTCGGTAGCCCGAGCACCAAACTTCGAGTTCGATAACTGCAGCAGGATGCGAGGGGATAAATGAGCGACGTTGCTGAGCGCGTGAAGAAGATCGTGGTGGAGCATCTCGGCGTGGAAGCCGAGAAGGTCTCCGAGAATGCGTCGTTCATCGATGATCTCGGCGCCGACAGCCTCGACACCGTCGAGTTGGTGATGGCATTCGAGGAAGAGTTCGGTTGCGAGATCCCGGACGACGCCGCTGAGCACATCCTCACGGTCGGCGACGCCGTCAAGTTCCTCGAGAAGAACGCCAGCGCAGCGTAGCGCCAGCCGTACGCCGGGCGTGGCGCTCGTCGCCCGCCGGCGCCGGATGCGAACTTTCAAGCATTGATGGCAAGAAGGGGCGCCGCGGACGGGGCCACCTCCCGGATGTGGCGACAGTCGGCATGATGATGCGTCGTGTTGTTGTCACGGGTCTGGGCCTCGTCACACCGCTCGCCTGCGGCGTCGAGGAATCTTGGAGCCGGTTGCTTGCCGGCCGCAATGGCGCGCGTCGTGTGACCGAATTCGAGGTCGACGACATCACCTGCCAGATCGCCTGCTTCATTCCGGTGGGAGACGGCACCGACGGCTCCTTCAATCCCGACCAGTGGATGGAGCCCAAGGAGCAGCGCAAGGTCGACGACTTCATCATCTACGCCATGGCGGCTGCCGAACAGGCCATCAAGGATTCGGGTTATAGCCCGCTCACCGCCGAGCAGCAGGAACGCGCCGGTGTGCTGATCGGCTCGGGTATCGGTGGCCTCCAGGGCATCGCCGAGACGTCGCTGCTGCTCAAGGAAAAGGGCCCGCGTCGAATCTCCCCATTCTTCATTCCGGGCCGCCTGATTAACCTGGCGTCCGGTTACGTGTCGATCCGTCACCAACTCAAGGGGCCGAATCATGCCGTCGTGACGGCCTGCTCGACCGGAGCCCATGCGATCGGCGATGCGGCGCGCCTCGTCGCGATGGGTGACGCCGACGTGATGGTCGCGGGCGGCAGCGAGAGCCCGATCTGCCGGATTGCGCTGGCGGGTTTCGCCGCCTGCCGTGCCCTATCGACCGGGTTCAACGACCAGCCGACCAAGGCCTCCCGTCCCTACGACAAGGATCGCGACGGTTTCGTGATGGGCGAGGGCGCCGGCATCGTGGTGCTCGAGGAATTGGAGCACGCCAAGGCCCGCGGTGCGAGGATCTATGCCGAAGTGATCGGCTACGGCATGTCCGGTGACGCCTACCACATCACCGCGCCGGCCGAATCCGGCGACGGCGCGTTCCGCTGCATGAAGGCGGCCATCGCCCGAGCCGGCATCACCACGTCCGACATCGACTACGTCAATGCCCACGGCACTTCCACGCCGATGGGCGACGAGATCGAACTCGGCGCCGTCGAACGGCTGTTCGGCAACAACGCAGCGCGTCTCGCGATGTCGTCGACCAAGTCGGCGACCGGCCACCTGCTCGGCGCGGCTGGATCGGTCGAGGCGATCTTTTCGATCCTCGCCATCCGGGACAACATCGCCCCGCCGACCCTCAATCTCGACAACCCGTCTGTGGCGACGTCGATCGATCTCGTGCCTCACGAGGCCAAGCGTCGCTCCATCGATACGGTTCTGTCGAACTCCTTCGGCTTCGGCGGCACCAACGCGTCGCTGGTGCTCCGCCGATTCCCCGGTTAAGCAGCAGATGGCGAAGCGGCGCTTCGCCATAATAGATGCACAGTGCTGGGCTCGTTAGACAGTCCACCATCCCGCTGAGCTTGGAGCGACCGAGCAGACGGCCGATGAGCGACAGAGCCAAACCAGGATTTTCGAAGGGCCCGTCGACCAGCGGAGGCCCATCGCGCCGCCAGCTCCAAGTCGAGGTGGGCAGCCCCTCCGTGAGAATCGAGCCGACACGCCCGCCGCCGCGGCGGAAGGTGAAGCCGATTCGCGAGCCGCGCCGCATGAGCCCGGCGCTGCGCGTGCTGAGTGTCGTCTTCACGTTGATCGCGGTGATCCTGATCGGCGGTGGTGCCGGGTTGTTCTGGCTCGAATCCGAGATCGAGCGCCCCGGCCCCCTCGCGCAACCCAAAGTGTTCGTTGTCCGCAAGGGTGAGGGGGCGCGGGAGATTGCCGCCCGCCTGGAAAGCGACGGGATCATCACCAGCCAGAGCCTCTTCATCGCCAATTACGTCGGCCGTTCGGTGGCCCAGTGGTTCGGGGTCAAGCCGCTGCAACTCAAGGCCGGTGACTACCAGATCAAGCCACAAGCAAGTCTGTCGGATGTGACGGACACGCTGGGCGAGGGGCGTTCGGTGCTGTTTCGCATCACGCTGCCGGAAGGATTGACGAGCTGGCAGATAACCGAGCGGTTGAAGGCCGACAAGAACCTCACCGGCGAGATCGAGCAGATCCCGCTCGAGGGGTCGCTGCTGCCCGACACCTACAAGTACTCCCGCGGCATGACCCGCGCCGCCCTGCTCGACTTGATGCGCAGCGAGCAGGAGGATTTCCTGGCCAAGGCCTGGGAGCAGCGGGCGCCCAACCTGCCGATCAAGAGCGTTCAGGAGGCGCTGATCCTGGCGTCGATCGTCGAGAAGGAAACCGGCCGCAACGACGAGCGCGAGAAGGTCGCCGCGGTGTTCATCAACCGCCTGCGCTCCGGTATGCGCCTGCAATCGGATCCGACCATCCTCTACGGCTTGTTCGGCGGCCAGGTCTCCTGGGGCAAGCCGATCCAGAAAATCGAGATCCAGCAGAAGACCGCCCACAACACCTATACGATCGAAGGCCTGCCGCCGACGCCGATCTGCAACCCGGGACGCCCGGCGATACTGGCCGTGCTGAATCCGGCCAAGACCAAGGATCTCTACTTCGTCGCGGACGGCAATGGCGGCCACGTCTTCTCCGAGACGCTGAAGGATCACAACACCGCCGTCAGCAACTGGCGCAAGGTGGAGAAGGAGATCCGTGCCAAGCAGAACGACGCCGCCGCACTGAAGGGCGCCGCCACCGGGTCTCTCCCGGCACCGGCCGCCGCCGCCCCGCCATCACCGGTGACCGATCCCCTAGCCGATCCCTCAAAAGCCAAGGCCAAGCGTTAGGCCCTCACGGCAAAACAACCCGAACCGCCAACCACGACCCAGTGGCGCCAACCCGAGCACGGACAAGATCACCATGGCGCTGCGCAGCATGACCGGTTTTGCCCGCGTGGACGACAGCCTTGGCCCCGTCCGCTGGCACTGGGAACTGCGCTCCGTGAATGGCCGCGGCCTCGATCTGCGCTTCCGACTTCCGCCGGGCTTCGACGCGATCGAGCCCAAGCTGCGCGAACTGATGGCCAAGCGCATCGTCCGCGGCAGCCTCAATGTCAGCCTGACCGTCGAGCGCGATCAGTCGGGCGTCGAAATCCGCCTCAACGAGCAGGCCCTCGATCAGGTCGCCCGGATTGCCCATCGCGTCGCCGCCCTGACCGGGTCCGCGCCCCCCTCGACCGATGCCCTGCTGCAGATCCGCGGCGTTCTGGAGACGATCGAGACCGTCGACGACGAGGAAACAGCGGCCAGGCGAACGGACGCCATGCTCGCGTCGCTCGATCGCGCCGTCGCCGCTTTGGTCACGGCGCGCGAGGCCGAAGGCCTCCGCCTTGCTGAGGTCTTGGGCACGCAGGTCGATCAGATCTCGGAGATCGTCCGCCGCGTCGAGGCCCTGCCGGCCCGCCGGACCGAGGTGGTGGCCGAGCGGCTGCGGGACTCCGTCGCGCGCCTGGCCGAAACCAGCTCGGCCTTCGACCCCGCCCGCCTGCACCAGGAAGCGGTGC
>JBMOGA010000043.1:0-33146 GCA_049318625.1 Hyphomicrobiaceae bacterium | reverse complement strand
GTCGATGTGCTCGCCCATGGTGCGGATGGTCTTCGGGTTGCCCGAGATCTTGATCACCGGCACGATCGGATTGCCGATGACATTGCCCTGGCCGGTCGGGAACGTGTGCACCGCATAGCCCGCCGCCGCCATCAGCGTCACGCATTCCGCCGCCGCCGACGACGTGTCCATGTAGTAGAGGCCGGCGCCCTTGGCCGGCGCCTCGGCCGGCTCCAGCGCGTCGATGTAGCGGCACGTGCGGCCGATCTTCTCGAGATTGCCGAGGGCCTTCTCCTCGATGGTGGAAAGCCCACCGAAGATGTTTCCCTTGGTCGGCTGGCTGTCGGACAGATCGCTGGTCTTGTGCGCCTCGATCACGTCCTCCTGGTAGGCCTTCCAGATCTTGTACCACTTCTCGCCGATCTCGGGCGTGGCCGCGCGCGCCTTGCACAGATGCTCGGCGCCCGTGATCTCCGACGTCTCGCCGAAGCAGCCGTAGATGCCCTTCGGAATGAGCTTGTCGTACATGTTGCCGACGGTCGGGCAGGAAGACAGTCCCGTCGTCGTGTCGCTCTCGCCGCACTTGGTCGAAACCCACAGATCGGCGATGTCGCACTCTTCGCGCGTGAGTTCGGACGCCCACTGCACCATCTTCTTCGCCTCGTAGGAGGCCTTGGCGATGGTGGCGATGTCGCCGTGCCCCTCGATGCCGAAGCCGACCACCGGCTTGCCGGTCTTGGCGATGCCGTCGACGACCTTACCCGTCCAGCCGTCCTCGATGCCGATGACCACCACCGCGGCCACGTTCGGATTCGATCCGGTGCCGATCAGCGTGCGGAAATGCAGGTCGAGGTCGGCGCCGAACTGCAATCGCCCGTAGGCGTGCGGAATGGCCATCGTGCCCTTGACGTTGTTGGCGACCGCTTCGCACGCGGCGTTCGACAGATCGTCGAGCGGCAGGATCACGACGTGATTGCGGACACCGACCCGGCCGTTCTCGCGGCGCCAGCCGGAGAAGCGGAGGTTGCCCTTGCTTTGTGTAGCCATGGTTCTGGAGATCCCTTCGCTTACCAGCGCTTCGTCTTCATGTTGTGGACGTGCACGTGATCGCCGCGCTTGGCGTCGGCGATCATGCGTCCGATGTCCTCGCCGTATTTGATCAAGGTATCGCCGGCCTTCAGATCGACGAGGGCGACCTTGTGACCGATCGGGATGTCGTGGTTGGCCTTGCACGACGCCGTCGTGTCGTTCTCGGTGATGACCCCCGGCATCGCGGTGCCGGCCTTCAGGTCCTCGACGACGATCACGCCGACGTTGTCCTTGGGGCTGTGAACGAGAAACTGCGGAATATTGGACACCTCTGTCGCCTCCGTTGTCCGTGCGGACATTTGCCGATCACTTGATCTATCTTATATAAGATATCAGGATGGGATCTCGCAAGCCGGCCATGTCCTCGGTTGGACCCTGCACATGACGGACCGCATGGCACTGGATGTAAAGCCTCTCTACGCCCAAGTCCGGGAAATCCTGCGCGAGCGCATCCGTTCGGGCGCCCTCAAACCCGGCTCGGCGCTGCCCAATGAATTCGCCCTCGCCCACGAACTCGGCGTCAGCCAGGGAACCGTGCGCAAGGCCCTCGATGCCCTGACCGCCGAGCAACTGCTGGTGCGCTCCCCGGGACGCGGCACCTTCGTTCGCGCGCAGACGGCGGCCGACGTGCTGTTTCGTTTTTTCCACATCTACAACGCGCAAGGTGTCCGCATTCTTCCCGACAGCCGCGACGTGGTCGTGACACGGGCGCGGGCCAGTGCGGCGGAAGCCGAGCGGCTGCGCCTGCCGCGCACGGCGAGCGTGATCCGCATTCATCGATTGCGCACGCGCGACGACCGCCCGTTCATGCTGGAGACGATCTCGATCCCGGCCGACCTCTTTCCGGATCTCGACCGCGTCGATCCTCTGCCCAACACGCTCTATGATTTTTTCCAGCGCGCCTATGGCATTACCGTCGCCCGCGCCGAGGAGCGGTTGACCGCCGACGCCGCCGACGCGACGGCGGCCGAGGCGCTCGGCGTCATGGCGGGGGCGCCGCTGCTGTGCATCGACCGCACGACCTTCGCGCTCGACGACCGGCCGATCGAATGGCGCGTCAGCCGCTGTCACATCGGTGATGGATACTATCTGGCAAGAGTCGGGTGACGAAGGGCATCCGTCACGGGGAGCAGGTCCCGACGCTTGGCCGGTTTCGACGTTGCCCTCGGCAGGGCCTTTAGCTAAACTGATAACCATTATTTTTTGCTATCGCGCGAGGGCTGCGATGTTGGGCAATTTCAGCAGAACAAATGTGTGTTGGTCGATCGTCGCCTGTCTCGTCGTCACCACCACGGCGACATCGGCAACGGCGCAGAACAAGGCCGTCGGCATCGGTCTCGGGGTCGGCGCCGGCTTGCTGCTTCTGAACGAAGCGGCGAAAGCGATGCAGAACCCGCAACAACAGCGCCAACAGCGTCCGCAGGGGCAACGCCAGTCGTCCGGCGGCGATTCGAGCGGCGAGAGGGCAGCGCCGAAAAAGACGGCGGAGCAGCGGGCGCAGGAGCTCAAGAGCTATGCGGCCGCCAACGAGGAATGGCAGGAGCGCGAGCGCAGCAAGCGTCAGGAAGCCGAGCGCGACGTCGACGGCGCCATCTCGAGCTTCATCGACTCGCTGCGGCGCGAGTTCAAGACCAAGCAGGGTGGCCGCGACGCGGCGATCAACGTCAGCTTCAACATCAACCAGGTGACCGAAGGCGAGGTCAAACGCCTCGTCGAGAGCGCCTTCGAGATCGGCCGCCTCAACCAGTTCGAGCGCCTGCCCGGTGAGATGTGGACGCGCAACCGGTTGATGGTCCGCATCCTCCGCGAATCCGAGCGCGAACTCGGCGCCTACTTCAAAGGCGTGGGTGTGCGCGGCACGAGCAAGGACGACTTGCGCAACATCTTCGAGCAGTCGTCGAAGCGCGTCTATTCTCAGGCGATCGAGACCGCCGAGATCGTCGGTGTCAGCTACAGCTTCGACCGGTTCATCCGCACCATCTTCGAACACAGCGATCAGGTGCCCGACAGCCTGTCGACGCAGGGCGCCGACGGCCATTACGAGCGGCTCGTCTCCGAGACCATCGAGTCGATCCCGCGCGAACTGTTCGTCGCCCACCAGGGCGACCAGTCGATCACCAGCGATCCGCTCGGCCTGCAGCGGCACTTCCTTTATCGGTTCCGCGCCCGCCGCGCCGTCTACGACTGCATCTCGTCGAATTATCTGGGCATCGTTCGGGGCGGCAACTCCGGCCGCATCATCGATGCATCGACGACGGGAACCGGCACGGCGCCGACCCCCAACCGCAACGATGCAAAGCCCACACTTCAGCCGGTGACCGTCGAGACGGGATCGGCGACGACCCTGCTCGAACTGCCGCAGGCCTGGCGGCGAATGCACGAGTATACGGGCAAGACCTGCCGCACCGTTCTGGCCCAGGTTGCAACCGAATCCAAGGATGGTCGTCTGGAGCCCAAGCCCGCGCGTTGGGACAGCTCGTTGGGTGAGAGCCAGTGGAAACCGGTCATCCCGGCCGGTAACCTCTACGGCGTGCCGACTCCAACGCAGCAGTAGGCGTATCCGTCGCCGCTGGCTGAGGCCTGGTCGTTCCACAAGGCTGGGCGGAAGGTGTCACGAAAGTCTGCGGGTCGAAATAGGTTCGGGTGTTCGTGATGTACCGGCGTTTTGTTTCGGTCGTGCCTAGCTGTCTTTTGCTGCCGTTCCTGGCGGTATCTTTACTGGCCATCCTGAACTGCGAGCCGGCGGCGGCACGAACCCGCCACGCCCTCGTGGTTGGCGTCAGCGACTACAAGTCCGGTATCACCAAGCTGAAAGCTCCCCGCACCGACGCCGAGGAAGTCGGCAAGGTCCTGCGCGACGGCGGCTTGGACTATCGGGTCGAGGTCATGCGCGAGGAGGAAGTGAAGGACAAGCCGTCTTTCATGGCCGCGCTCAATCGTTTCGCCGAGCGCCTGCGCGCCGATGACGAGGTGCTGTTCTACTTCTCGGGCCATGGCTTCCTGGTCCCGGAGGAGGGCAATTTCTATCTGCTCGGCAGTGCCAAGAGCCAGGAAACCTATCTGAAGGACCTCGGCGCTGGCGCCACCCGCGACCTCGACACGCAGGAGAAGCGCACCAAAAAATACCAGCAATGGATCACCGAGGTGGCGGTGTCCGAAAAGGAGATCGAGGACCTGTTCGGATCGAAGAAGCCGAGCGTCGTCGTCGTGATCGCGGACGCCTGCCGCAGCATCATCACCGGGGGCAAGGGATTCGCACCGGTCCCGAGCAACATCGGCGCGAACCGTGACACGCCCAACGGCACGTTCCGCATCTATGCGGCAAGCCCCGGCGAGGTCGCCTACGACGCCCCCGACCGCATCTACGTGGAAGGCAAGGGCACCGAGAAGCGCGAGACCTCACTGTTCACCAGCGTGCTGCTTAACGAGATCCGCGTCCCCAACGTCGAGATCAACCAGTTGTTCGGCTCGGTGAAATTCAAGGTTCGCGACCAGGCTATCCAGCAACTCGGCCAGCGCCAGGTCCCGCACTACACCGAGGGACGCGACGTCACATCGTTCTATTTCCGCAGGGCCGGGTCCGAGCAGGAGATCCGCGAGCGCTGCTCGACGGCACAGAGCGAACTCGCGCAGTTGCGCTTCGGCGTGCAGTCCGGCGGTGTCAGCCGCGAGACCCTCGAGCGCAAAGTCGGAGAGCTGGCGCCCTGTGGTCTGGCGTCTCAGATCGAGTTGCTGATGAGGTTCGAGAGCCACGGTGCAGGCGCACTCTCGACAACGCAAAGCCAGGGCGACGCCCGGGTCGACATCAACGATCCGATCCAGCAGTGCGAGCGGATGGCATCCTCGCCGTTCGATCCCAATCGCGCACAGGGGGTTGCCGGCATCGACGTCAACCAGGCGGTGCTCCGCTCGCTCGGCAAAGCCGCTGAGCGCGCGCAGGTCCAGGCCGCCATCGAAACCGCGATCAGCGGCTGCGAGACCGCCGTCAAGGAGCGCGGCCGCGTCGCCCGCTTCAAATACAATCTCTCGCGCGTCTATTATGCCTTGGCTACACTGCGGGCCGGCGGCCTCGGCTACACCGAGGCTCTGGAGCAGGCTTCGCGCTATGTCTCGGAAGCGGTCGAGATGGGGTATCCCGCCGCCTATAATGACCTCGCGCTGCTGCATCAGAATGGCGAATACCGCGACGGCGGGGCCCGCCGCTCGCCCCAGGCCAGCCGCCGCCTCACCGTCGAGCTGTTGAAGCGCGGCGCCGACCTCGGCCACGTTCTGGCACTCTACAATCTTGGCATGGCCTACAAGAACGGCGACATGACCCTCGAGCTTGCCAGCCTCGACAGCGGCACGCGCTCCGACGTCGCCCCGACGGTCGCCCGCCGCGACGCCCAGGCGTTCCAATACCTGTCGCGCGCCGCCGAAGGTGGCTTCGTTCCGGCCATGATCGAGAAGGCCTTGCTGCTGCGCGAGTCGCGCGGCATCGCCCTGTCCGACGATTGGGAACGGGCTCGCCAGGAGCGGATCAACAACCGCAATGCGGCGATCGAACTGCTGATCACCGCGGCCTCGCGCGGCTCGTGGGAGGCCATGTACCGGCTGGCCGAAACCTATCAATCAAGCTACGACGGCGCCGCCGACGCCCTTGTCTGGTACGCCCGGGCCGCCGAGGCGGGCGACAACCGCGCCCAGAAGCGGCTGGCCAATATGCTGTTCCGGGGCGACGGATTGCCGGCGCCCCAGCGCGAGGCGGCCGGCCGTTATTGGCGCTTGGCCGCCGACGCTGGAGATATCGACGCCCAGATGCGGATCGCCGACCTGCTGCGCGAAGGCAAGATTCCGTTCCGGCCGCGCACCGACGGCAAGTCGGACGGCGGCGCACTCGAGGTTGCCCGGCTCTACGCATCGGCCTTCGCACGCGGCAACCCCGGCGCCGGCCTGCGGCTGGCCCGCCTGTACCGCACAGGTTTCCCGGTCAACGCCCCCTCCGACGTCATCCCCCGCGACGCCGGCAAGGCCGTCGACCTTTTGTGGGCCACCATCCGCCAGGTCCGCGCCGCCGACCCGACCAGCGAATACGCAGACCCGCAGATCGAGGCCGAAGCCAGCTTCGAGCTGATCGAGATCGACCAGTCCGGACAACGCACCCGCAACGACAACACCGACCTCTTCACGGCCGATCAGCTCGACGATCTCAAGTTTCGCTTCGGCGAGCCGTCCGAGAAGCGGTGGGTCCGCGTCAGCGCCGTCGGCCCGATCGTATGCCGCGATGTCGAGGGCAAGGACGTCTATGCGGTCAACAACTATTGGGCCTTGATCTGGAATGGCGCCGGCAGCCGGCCTCCGACGGAGGATCAGTTCGACTGGATGGAGCGCCGCTACCGCTGCAAGCACAAGGCGGCCGAAAGCAAGGTCAAGGACGAGGACCTCGGCTTCACCAAGAAGACCCGCGACATCTTCAAGCGCGAGTGGGATGCAGCGCTGAAGGACAAGGAGAAGGACGCCGCCAAGAAGCGCGCGTTCGTGGACCGTATCGTCGATCTCGTCTCGGAAGACAAGCCGAGGAAAAAGTAGGCGATCGGCGTTGCGCCCCCACCCGCGAGCTATCGGCGGACAACTTCGCCGGGCGATCGGGCAGAAGGCGCACGCCGCCTGCTGATCTGCGTCCCCGAAACCCTTGAGCAAGCCCCTTCGATCCAATAGGCAAGGGGATCGACGACGTGCCGCACCTCGGCGGCTGCGCCGACCCGAACAAGAACCGCAACCAGAGGAAACAGATATGCAAGGAATCGACACTCCGACGAGACGGACCGCGCTGCGGGCCATGACCCTGGCTCTCGCCCTCGCCGGTGCTGCCGCCGCGCACGCCCAAGGCTATCCGAACAAGCCGATCACCATGATCGTTCCGTTCGCCGCTGGCGGTCCGACCGACGCCGTCGCCCGCCTCATGGCCGACCACATGGGCCGCACGTTCGGCCATCAGATCGTCGTCGAGAACGTTGCCGGCGCCGGCGGCACGGCCGGCACCGAGCGCATGGTGAAGGCGACGCCGGACGGCTACACGATCCTGCTCCATCATTCGGGCATCACCGCCGCGCCCGCGCTCTACTCCAACCTGCGTTTCGACACCAAGTCGATCGAGCCGGTGGGCGCCATCAATTCCGGTCCGATGATCATGCTCGGCAAGAAGCAGCTCGAGATGAAGACCCCGGCCGAGCTGTTCGACCACCTCAAGAAGAACGCCGACAAGGTCACGCTCGGCCACGCCGGCGTCGGCTCCAATTCGCACGTCTGCGGTCTGCTGCTGCAGAGCTTCCTCGGCACCAAGCTGTCGTTCGTCGCCTACCGCGGCACCGGCCCGGCCATGAACGACCTCGTCGCCGGCCAGATCGACGCGATGTGCGACCAGTCGACCAACGCGGTGCCGCAGATCGCCGGCGGCACGATCCGCGCCTTCATGGTGTTGGACGATCAGCGCATCGACAGCATCAAGGACGTGCCCCATTCCGTCGAGTCGAAGTTCGAGAAGTTGCAGATGACCGTCTGGCACGGCGTCTACGTGCCGCCCGGAACGCCGAAGGACGTCATCGCCAAGCTCTCCGACGCCATCCAGAAGGCGCTCGCCGACAAGTCGGTGACCGACAAGTTCGCCGCCGTGGGCACCGTCGCCTTCCCGCCGGCCGAGCAGACCCCCGAGGCGCACAAGAAGCGCTTCTTGGCGGGCATCGAGCAGAACGCGGCCCTGCTCGGCGGCGCCGGCGTGAAGCCCCAGGAAGCGAAGTAATCGTGTATCATGGACGGCGGCACCCAGGCCGCCGTCCATGACGGTCTGCCGTCCTGCCGCCCCCACCCCACCAAGGAGCCCGACGGACCATGCCGCTTTCCATGCACGCCGCTTCCGCCCCCGTTTTCATTCAGTTGCTGACGGCCCTGTCCGGCCTTCTCGACAAGGCTGAGGCGCACGCCCGCGCACGCAAGATCGAGCCGAAGGTGTTGCTGGAACAGCGGCTGTTTCCCGACATGTTCGCTTTTGTCCGGCAGGTCCAGCTCACCAGCGATTTCGCGAAAGGCGCCTGTGCGCGTTTGGCCGGAGTCGAGGTGCCGGTGTACGATGACAATGAGCAGTCGTTTCCGGAGCTGAAGGCCCGCATCGCGCGCACCATCGACTTCGTGAAGAGCCTGAAGCCCGCCGATTTCGAGGGCGCGGAAACCCGCGACGTGACGATCCGCATCGCCGGAAAGCCCGTCGTCATGAAGGGCGAACCCTACCTGCTGCATTTCGCATTGCCGAACTTCTACTTCCACGCCACCACCGCCTACGCGATCCTGCGCCACGCGGGCATCGAGCTCGGCAAGCTCGACTTCGTCGGCACCGTCCCGGGCCTCACGCTGCGATGACCGCCCCCGACGACAGCGCCGCCGCCGCAGCGCGAAAAGCCAAGGGCGTCTCGACAGGGGAACGCCGTCGCACGCTGGATCCGGACAACCTCGCCCCGCTCACCGCCTGGCTCACCAGCGAGTTGGCGGCAACCCGCGTCACCGTTACCGAGGCGGTCGTGCTGCACGGTGGTGCTGTTCAGGAGAACTGGCGCCTCGAGGTGGAATGCGAAGGTGGCGCCCACCCCGGCCGCCACAGCTGGGTGCTGCGCACCGATGCCGCCGCCCGCATCCCGCTGAGCATCGACCGCGCCAGCGAGTTCGCCGTGCTGCAAGCTGCCCACCGGGCGGGCGTAACGGTTGCCGAGCCGATCGCACGATGTCCCGACCCGCGTGTGATCGGCGCGCCCTTCCTCATTCAGCGCTTGGCGCCGGGCGTCGCCCAAGGCCGGCGCATCGTCCGCGATCCGCGCATCGCCGCGTTCGGCCCGTCGCTGGCGGAGGATCTTGGCCGCGCGTTGGCGCGCATCCATGCGATGACGCCGTCGTCGGTCGCGCTGCCGGCGCTCACGCTGCCGATACGTCCCGCTGCCCATACCGAAGTGCAACGACTGCGCGCCGCGCTCGACACCTCCGCCGACGCGCGCCCAGCCCTCGAGTACGTGCTCTCCTGGCTCGACCGCAACGCGCCGGAGCGGCGGCCACTCGCCCTCGTCCACGGTGACTTCCGCACCGGCAATTACCTCGTCGAAGACGGAAGATTGATCGCCGTGCTCGACTGGGAATTCGCCCACTGGGGCGATCCCGCCGAGGATATCGGCTGGCTGTGCGCACGCTGCTGGCGCTTCGGCGCCGACACCCGCGAGGTTGGCGGCATCGCCGATCGCGAGCCGCTTTACCGGGGCTACGATTCGGTGAGCGAGGAGCCGCTCGATCGCCGCGTGGTCCCGTTCTGGGAGATCTTCGCCCTCGCCAAATGGGCGACCGTGGCGGTGCTGCAGGGCGACCGCTACCGCAGCGGCGGCGAGACCGCGCTCGAGCTGGCGCTGACCGGGCTGATGCCACCCGAAATGGAGCTGGATGCCCTCGACTTGATCGAGAGCATCGAAGCGCAAGGAGGCGTGCCGTGGCGGTGAAACGCATCTCGGCCGAAACGCTGATCGAGCTGGTCAGCCACACGCTGCAGACCGAAATCCTGCCGGCGCTGCCGCCCGACCGGCGCTATGCCGCGGCCATGATCGCCAACGCGCTCGATATCGCCCGTCGCGACATCATCGCCGACGGCGACTCCGCGTTGTGGTCGCTGCTGGACGCCCTCTACCCGGAGGCCGACGGCACGGCGGCGAGCCTCGTCGCCGATATCCGGAGCGGCCGGGTCAGCGACTCGAGCCAGCCGGACCTGCGGGCGCAACTGCGCAGCGTCGTCGTCGCCGAGTTGAAGGTGCGCAATCCGAAGTTTCTGGCGGCGCGCGGTATCGTCGCCTGAAACCTGCAACGGCCTGGGAGGAAAGAATGAAAAAGCGCCGTCTGGGTGCGAGCGGCCCGTGGGTTGCCTCGATGGGGCTCGGGTGCATGAGCTGGGCCGGGTTCTACGGACCGGCCGACGAGACGGAGTCGCGTGCCGTCATGGCGCGCGCCCTCGAAATCGGGGTCGACTTCTGGGACACCGCCAACGTCTACGGCAACGGCAGCAACGAAACGCTGCTCGGCAAGTTCCTCGCCGAGGACCGCACCCGCCGCGCGCGGATCACGCTCGCCACCAAGTTCGGCATCATCCGCACGCCAGCCGGCGAACGCACGTTCGACAATAGCCCAGCCCACATGATCGAGGCCCTCGAAGCCTCGATGCGCCGGCTCGGCACCGATCACATCGACCTCTACTACGTCCACCGCGTCGATCCGCGCCGGCCCGTCGAGGAGATCACGGCCGCGCTCGCCCGCCAGATCGAGGCCGGCAAGATCGGCGCCATCGGCTTTTCCGAGATCGCCCCCGACACACTGCGCCGCGCCCACGCCGTCCACCCCGTTGCCGCCGTGCAATCGGAGTACTCGTTGTGGACGCGGGGACCCGACCTCGGCGTGATCCAGGCCTGCCGCGAGCTCGGCGTCGCGTTCGTGCCGTTCGGCGCCTTGGGCCGCGGTTTCCTCACCGGCAAGGTCCGCGAACCCGAGACGCTGGGGCAGAACGATTTCCGCCGCGGGTCGCCACGGTTCGTCGAGCCGAACTGGAGTCGCAACCTCGCGTGGCTCGCCCGTTTCGAGGCTCTGGCGGCCGAAAAGGGCACGACCCCGGCCAAGCTGGCGTTGGCCTGGGTTCTGGCCCAGGGCGAGCACGTCGTCCCCATTCCGGGTACCCGCCGCATCGGCCATCTGGAAGAGAACATCGCCGCGACCGAACTGGCGCTGAGCGCCGCAGATCTGGTCGCGATCGAGCGCGCACTCCCACGCGGGTTCGCGGCCGGCGATCGCTATACGGACGCGCAATGGTACGGTGCCGAACGCTACGGCTGAGGAGACCCGCCCCGTGACCGAACGCCCGGAGCTTGCCAAGCGCCCTGCCAACCACGTGCCGCTGACGCCCGTGAGCTTCCTGACCCGCGCGGCCTCCTATTTTCCGGAGCGCACCGCGGTCATTCACGGCGATCGCCGCTTCACCTATGCCGAACTCTACGCCCGCTGCCGCCGCCTAGCCGGTGCGCTCGCTTCGGCCGGCGTGCGGCGCGGCGACACCGTCGCCATCCTGGCCGCCAACACCCCGGCCCTGCTCGAGGCGCACTATGCGGTGCCGATGCTGGGCGCCGTGCTGAACCCCATCAATACGAGGCTCGACGCCGCCCTCATCGCCTTCTGCCTCGACCACGGCGAGGCCAAGGTCTTCCTCGCCGACCGCGAGTACCATGCCACCGTCGGCCCGGCGCTGCAGCGCGCAGCCCGCCGGCCGTTCGTCGTCGACATCGCCGATGCGGAGCTTCCCGACGCGCCATCCTGCGGCGGCATCGAGTATGAGGATTTTCTGGCCTCGGGCGATCCCGCCTTCGCCTTCGAGGGACCGCTGGACGAGTGGGAGTCGATCTGCCTGCTGTATACCTCGGGCACCACCGGCAATCCCAAGGGCGCCGTCTACAGCCATCGTGGCGCCCACCTCAACGCCATCTCGAACGCGCTGACCTTCAAGCTCGACCACGACAGCGTCTACCTGTGGACGCTGCCGATGTTCCATTGCTCCGGCTGGACCTATACCTGGGCCGTCACCGCCGCCGTCGGCACCCATGTCTGCCTGCGCCGGATCGACCCGAAGCGCATCTTCGACCTCATCGCCGCGCACCATGTCACCCACATGTGCGGCGCGCCCATCGTGCTCAACATGCTGGTGCACGCGCCGGCCGAGGCCAAGCGCGCGCTGCCCGTCCGGCCGCGCGTGATGACGGGCGGTGCCGCGCCGCCCTCCGCGGTGATACGCAACATGGAGGCGATGGGCTTCGAAGTGCTGCACGCCTATGGCACCACCGAGAGCTACGGGCCATCGACCACCTGCGTCCACGACAAGAGCTGGGACACCGGCCCGGTCGACACGCGCTATCGCCTGATGGCGCGCCAGGGCATCCCGCACGCCCTCGTCGAGGACATGATCGTCGCCAACCCGGACACCCTCGGCGCGGTCCCGCGCGATGGCGAAACCGTCGGCGAGATCCTGCTGCGCGGCAACACCCTGATGAAGGGCTATCTCAAGAACCCGGCCGCCACGGACGAGGCGTTCCACGGCGGCTGGTACCATTCCGGCGACCTCGCGGTCTGGCAGCCCGACGCCTACATCGAGGTCAAGGATCGCTTGAAGGACATCATCATCTCCGGCGGCGAGAACATCTCGTCGCTCGAGGTCGAGGAAGTGCTGTACCGGCATCCCGCCGTGATGGAAGCCGCCGTCGTCGCGCGCCCCGACCCGCGATGGGGCGAAAGCCCCTGCGCCTTCGTCACCTTGAAGCCGGACGCCGGGCCCGTCGCCGCCGAAGACATCGTCGCCTTCTGCCGCGCCAACATGGCCGCCTTCAAGATCCCCCGCACCGTGGTGTTCGGCCCGCTGCCGAAGACCAGCACCGGCAAGATCCAGAAGTTCGTCCTTCGGGAACAGGCCAAGACAGGCTGAAGGGCTGACGCACTTGCCCTCCCGATGCCGAATTCGGCGCCCCATATGAGGACGATCAAGGTTCAGCGGAACGCGCATCATGCAATTCCACCTGGGATGGCTCGGCCACGATCGTACGTCGGCACAGCGCGACCCGGCGCACGCGCGCCCCGACGATCCGGCGCTACTCGACGCCTATTCACGCACCGTCGTCGGCGTGGTCGACACGGTGTCGCCGTCCGTCGTGCATCTCCAGGTGCGCGGTGGCACGCGCGCGGCCAACGGCTCGGGCAGCGGCGTCGTGATCTCGCCGGACGGCCTCGCGCTGACCAACAACCACGTCGTCGACGGCGCCCGCGAGATCGACATGGCGCTGACCGACGGCCGCCAGATCCGCGCCCGCGTGCTCGGCCGCGACGGCGATACCGACCTCGCGGTGTTGCGGGCCGAGACGGCGGACAGCCTGCCCGCCGCCCGCCTCGGAAACTCGAAGGCCGAACGCCAGGGCCAGATCGCGGTCGCCATCGGCAATCCGCTCGGCTTCGAGAGCACCGTCACCGCCGGCATCGTCAGCGCCGTCGGCCGGTCCTTGCGCGCCCAGAACGGGCGGATGATCGCCGACGTCATACAGACCGACGCCGCCTTGAACCCGGGCAATTCGGGCGGCCCGCTGGTATCGTCGGCTGGCGAGGTCATCGGCATCAACACCGCGATGATCATGGGCGCCCAGGGCATCTGCTTCTCGGTGGCCGCCAACACCGCACTGCTGGTGGTGACGCAGATCCTCCAGCATGGCCGTGTACGCCGCGCCCGCCTCGGCATCGCCGCCGAACAGACCCCCTTGCCCTCGCGCCTGCGCGACCTCGCCGGCGTATCGCAAACGACGGCGGTCCGGATCGTCGAGGTGCAGACCGACAGTCCGGCCGCGAAAGCCAGACTCCAGGCCGGCGATATCGTGTTGACCATTCACGGCGAAGCCGTCACCGGTGTCGACGACATCGCCCGCCTTCTCAATCACGCCTGGATTGGGCGCACCGCGTCGGCGGAAATCCTGCGAAGCGGAGTGCGAATGTCGGTCAGCCTGACGCCGGATGAACGCGCGACCGGTTGAAATGGCCTCACGAGGCGAGCTTGTAGCCCGCCGTGCGCGCCTCATCCTCGCTGCAGAACCAACGCTCGCCGCGCTCGACGCGCACCCGCACCCGCACGTAGTCGTCCTCCCACGGCATCACGTAGCGCAGGCCCGACGCCGCCTTCACGCCCTTGACGGGACACTGGTTCGGCGCGCGCTTCTTGGCATCGTCGAGCAGCCGCGATTTCCACACCTGCGGTCGCTCGGCATCGCCAGCCCACAGGCCCGCTTTCTGCGTCCGCGCCGTCGTCTCGAGGCTGGCGTAGGACGAGAAGAATCCCGCGGCGGCGAACACGTGCCCCTCGCGGACCAGGAGCCCCGCCAGATCCTCGCTGCCGATCCGGCACCGCGCGAGCTGCCGGCCACGTTCCTCGCCACCGGCCGGCGCGCAGGTGACCGGCTGGCGCTTCAGCCTCTGCGCAAGCGCCTCGGTCGCGGCGATTCCGCACCGCCAGCGACGGTTCCCGCCCTTGGTGCAGGATTGGCCGCGGTCGGGCGCCTCGATGCCGGCGAGACCGATCAGGCGGCCGTCGAGCCGCAGCGTGTCGCCACTGACGGCGACCGCGCGGCCGGAGATCTCCGGAGCCGACAGCAGCGAAAGTTTGGGCACCGAGGGTAGCGCCGGCACGCCGCTGCCGGACACGAACGCATAGCCACCGGCCGCCACCGCAACGACGCCGGCCGCGATCCCCGCGCCCGTCATCGTCCGCCGGGACAACCCGGCACGCGATCCCGCCGACGCGACCCAACCTGACGCGCGGCGCGCAATCGGCGCCACGATCGGCAGCAGGATCGGGACCAGGGCGACGGCCGCGGCCGCCGCGGCGATCCACAGCGCCACCACCACCTCGAGATCTGCCCCCTCGGCCCGGTAGCGGGAAAGCCCCCACGTTGCGGCAATGCCGGCGAGAACCGCAGCCCCGAGCCGGACCGGACGGGCGCCGAGCCATCCAACGAGCGCTGAGAAACCGGGCTTGGCCATGTCGATGATCCGGCGAAGGGTTGCAGCGATGGCCCGCGCCGCGACGGCGAGGCCGCGAGTGGCCGCGCGCACGGCGATCAGAAGGATGAGCCAGACGGCACGCGGCATAGACTTGAGGCCGCCCCACAGCCCCTGCGCGGCGGTTTCACTCGCCGAGACGGACCGTGACCCGGCCTCCTTGAGCCCGGAGGCCACGGCATCCTTGGCGGCCACCAACTTCTGTTTGCGATTCTCGCGCCGAAGACGAACGGTGGTCCGCACGTACTTCTTCCACTCGAATCCGTCATTCCGCTTGAACCAGCCGCGCATGATCCCCCTCCGGCCCGTCGACCGAATCGCTGGACAGGTTGTGGTGCAATCTTGGCGAGTGAGCGGCAAACCGTGGAATTAGCCGCCGCCGAGCCCTTCACTGTCGCCGGCCTGCCGCTTTGACCCCGCCACCCGCGGCTCCACCGGCTTGATCCGCAAGGCCGTGATCTTGTTGCGGCTCTTGCGAAGGATCTCGAACCGGATGCCGTAGAACGTGAACACCTGCCCCGGCTCGGGAATGGTCTCGGCCTCGTGGATGACCAGCCCCGCGATGGTGGTCGCCTCGTCGTCCGGCAGGCTCCAGTCGAGATGGCGGTTGAGATCCCGGATCGCGACCGTGCCGTCGACGTTGACCGTGCCGTCGGGCTGCACGCGGATCGCCTGCGCCTCGGTGTCGTGCTCATCGGAAATCTGGCCGACGATTTCCTCGAGGATGTCCTCGAGCGTGATGAGCCCCTGCACCTCACCGTATTCGTCGACCACCAGCGCGAGCTGCGCCTTGCGCCGCAGGAACTCGTTGAGCTGGTCTTTCACGCCCGTCGAGTCGGGCACGAACCAGGGCTGCGTGGCAAAACTCATGATGTCGAGCTTGGCGCCATCCCAGCCCACCTTGGCCAGTGCCGACAGCATATCCTTGGTATGCAGCACACCAATGATGTTTTCCGGCTCGTCCTTCCAGATCGGCACCCGGGTGTATTGGCTTTTCACGACGTCTTCGACGATCTTCTGCGGCGGATCGTCGGCATTCACGGTCTCCATCTTGGTGCGATGGACCATGATGTCGATGACTTCCAACTCGCGCAGGTCGAGCACGCCACCCAGCATGTCGGCATCGTGCCGCGCCACCGTGCCTTCCTTGGTCTGCAGCTCGATCGTGCCGCGGATCTCCTTGCGGGCTGCGAGGATGTTGGCTTCGTCGTCCCGGCGCGACGGCGTCAGCTTCAGGATTTGGCCGACGAACAGCTCGATCGCCTTGGTGAACGGCCGCATCGCGGTAATCAGCACCCGCATGGTCGGCGCGACGTAGAGCGAGATCTTGTCGGGATAAGCGATGGCGTAGGTCTTCGGCAGCACCTCCGAGAACACCACCACCAGCACGGTCATGACGATCGTGGCGTAGAGCACGCCAGCCTCTCCGAACAGCCCGATCAGCGCGCTGGTCGTCAGCGACGACGCCAGGATGTTGACGAGATTGTTGCCGAGCAGAACGGTGCCGATGATGCGCTCGGGCGCCACGAGCAGGCGGTTCACCAGCCGCGCACGCTCACTGCCTTCGCTCTCCAGAGCCTGGATGCGCGCGCGCGATACCGCCGTCAGCGCCGTCTCGGAGGCCGAGAAGAACGCCGACAGGACGAGCAGCAGCAGAACGACGAAGACCAGCAGAGTGAGAGAGAGATCGATCGCCATGGGTCGGGGCCGCCGTCAGATGAACACGCGTTGTTCCGTCAAGGTGCGGTGTCGTCGCTCGCCAACAGGTGCGCAAGAAACGCCTCCACCTGGGCGGCATCGACATCGCGCGTGATGAAGGCCTCGCCGATGCGCCGGGCCAGGATGAACGTCAACCGCCCGTCCTTCACCTTCTTGTCCTGCCCCATCAGCCGCACCAGCGTCGCCGCATCCGGCCGGTCGCCGGGAATTTCGGCGATGCGCGTGGGAAGGCCCGCCCGGCGCAGATGCGCCGCCACGCGCGCCGACGTCTGCGGCGGACACAGATCGAGATGCTCCGACAGCCGGAAGGCGAGGCACATGCCGATGGAAACGCCCTCGCCGTGCAGCAGCCGCTGCGAATAGCCGGTGAAGGCCTCCAGCGCATGACCGAACGTGTGGCCGAGATTGAGCAGGGCGCGATCGCCGGTCTCGGTCTCGTCGCGGGCCACGATCTCGGCCTTCATGCGCACGCTCGTGGCGACCGCGTGGATCAGCGGCCCGCGCTGCCGCGCCAGCACGGCGGGTGCATGGGCGTCGAGCCAGTCGAAGAACGACTCGTCGCCCAGCAGCCCGTATTTCGCCACCTCGGCATAGCCGGCCCGCATCTCGCGGTCGGGCAGCGTCGCGAGCACGTCCGTATCGGCGAGCACAAGGCTCGGCTGGTGGAAGCTGCCGACCAGGTTCTTGCCTTGCGGCGTGTTGATGCCCGTCTTGCCACCGACCGAGCTGTCGACCTGCGCCAGCAGGCTGGTCGGGATCTGCACGAAGCGAACGCCGCGCCGCAGAATGGCGGCGGCGAACCCCGCGAGATCGCCGATCACGCCACCGCCGAGCGCCACCACCAGATCACCGCGCTCGACGCCCATCGCCAGAAGCGACTCGGCCAGCCGCCCCAATGCGGCAAAGCTCTTCGTCCCCTCGCCCGGCGGTAGCACGATCGTGCCGCGATGACGGCCCGCCGCGACGAGACTGGCCTCCAGGGCGCCGGCATGACGGGCGGCGACGTTCTCGTCCGTGACGATGGCGCATCGGCCATGCAGCCGATCGGCAATGGACGTTCCGGCCTCGCCGAGCAGTCCCGGCCCGATGACGACATCGTAGGCGCGGTCACCGAGCGCCACTCGGACCGTCTGCGTCGATACCGTTCCGGATGAGACAAGGGGCGTGGACATTGCGAATTTTCCTAGCACGGGCCGCCGGCGCGCGTGCGATCCATTGCGCCGTCACCCGGCTGGGACGGGCGCCAGCGGACCGGCGATCAGCCCGCGAATGACCTCGTCGACGATGATGTCGTGCGGCACTTCACGGCTGTCGATGATGACGTCCGCCTCGGCATAGATGGGATGGCGCTCGGCCATGAGCATGCGCATGCGCGCCTCCGGGTCGGCGGTCTTGAGCAGCGGGCGGTTGTCGCGCCGCGCCACCCGGCGCATCAGAATGCCGATCTCCGCCCTGAGCCAGATCGAAAGACCCCGCTCCCGGATGCGCTCGCGGGTTTCCGCCGCCATGAATGCGCCGCCACCGGTCGCGAGCACCTGCGGACCGGCTTGCAGCAGCCGCGCGATGACCTTGCGCTCGCCCTCTCGGAAGTGCGCCTCTCCATGGGCCTCGAAGATTTCGGGGATCGTCTGCCCGGCGGCCCGCTCGATCTCCTCGTCGGCGTCGAGGAACGGCAGATCGAGCACGGTCGCCAAGCGACGCCCGACCGAACTCTTGCCGCACCCCATGAGACCGACGAGCACGAGCGACCGGTTGCCCAGCCGCTCCTTCAGAGCGCCGAGTGTCGCTTGAGATACACGTATGCGCTCTTGTCCGAATCGGCTCATCGAAGTGCGGAATCCTGCCTCGCCGCGCGCCAGCGGCGACCGACCGTGTCTCTTAGGGGTAACGCGAGCCAGCGGCAATAAACCTCTCGCACAAGGATGCAGGGTTAACCCGCCGGTTTCGGAGGGATGGGACGGGTTGAGACGACGCAGCATCCGGACAGTGGAAACCATAATGGCGTCAACAAGCTTTGAAAGCTTCTGATTCGGGAGGACGCGCGCGATGCCGAGTCTGTTCAAGTTTCTGCTGGTCGTCGTGTCGATCGTCGGCCTCGGCTATGCGGGTCTCTACGCCCTCGCCACCTATTTCGAGCCGGCCCAGAAAGAGGTCGCGACACCTCTCTATGGCGTGAAGGTTCGGCGCTGACGGCTGGAGAACGCGCGCGATGCGGGCAATGATCGGTATCGCCGTCTTGATGGGTGCCATGACGGCGGCCGTCGAAAGCCCGGCACAGGATGGCTGGAACCCGTTCGCCAAGTCCGAGGAGCCGCGTCCGCGCGAGCGCCGGGCAGCCCCGCCACCGGCCGAGCCCGCGCAGCCTTTCCTCCCGCCGATGACCGGCGTCGGCCGCTGGCTGCAGGATGGAACGGCGCGGCCGGGACCCGATGCCCCACCAACGCCGCCGACCCCGCCCGACTCCGCGGTCACCCGCCAGGAGCTTCCGCCACTCGATTCCAGGAGCAGTCGCGTCGAGAGTGGTGAGTTGGCGCCGGCCGTGGCGTCGGACGGCTCGGGCCTGCCCTACGAACTCTGGCAGGGCCTCGATCCGGCGGCCATCGAAGCGCTGATGACCGAGATCGAGATGCCGCCTCGCTCTCCCGCGCTCGGTGCCCTCTGGCGCCGCCTCCTCACCGCCGACGTGCCGGCCCCGTCGGGTCCGGGCGCCGGCCAGTTCGAGTCGCTGCGCCTGGAAGCCCTGCACCGGTCCGGCATGATCGCCGAGATGGCAGATCTGCTCGCCCGCGCCCGCGGTCGCGGTGCCAATCCCGTGCTGGCGATCATGCAACTCCGCCTCGACCTCGGACGCGGCCGCAGCAACGAGGTCTGCGCGAGCCAGCGCGAGATCGCCGCCCGTCGCTCCGAATTGCCGCCGCCGCTGCGTGCCGAGGTGACACTCGTCGGCGGCTACTGTGCGCTGGTGGCGGGTAACGTCGCTGCCGCCGGTCTGGCCGCCGACCTCGCCCGCGAGGAAGGCGCGAAGCAGAGTTTCGCGCTGACGGCCCTCGATGCTCTGGGTGGAGGTCGCAAGCCGGGCGGCCCGCTGCCGCAGCGGCTGTCCGCCCTCGATTTCCGGCTGCTCGAAAGGGGTGGCGGCGCCGATCTCGCGCAAATGCTCGACCGCGCCGATCCGGCGCTGCTGGCGATGGTCGCCGAGGATCAGGCGGCGGCGCCGCGCGTGCGGATCGCCGCGGCCGAGGCCGCCGCGCGGCTCTCCGCCATCACCGGGGAGCAACTGGCCGAGGCCTGGCGCCGGGCTCCCGCCGCCCGCGCCGATTCGCCGGAAACGGCTGGCGGCGGCGATGCCGTGCTGCGCCGGGCCACCCTGTTCCGCGCCGCCGAGACCGAGCGCACACCGCAGCGCCGCGCCCGTCACATCCGCGCGCTGCTCGACGATGCGCGCCGTGCCGGCCTCTATGTTCCGACCGCCCGGGCCCTCGAGAAGGCGACCGCCGACCTGCCGGTCACCCCGGAAATCGGCTGGTTCGCCGAGACGGCCATCGAGGTGATGCTGATCGCCGGCCGCTACGACGACGTCCGCCGCATCGCCGGCGTCCAAGGCCTCGACCGCGGTAACGAGCCGCTCGCCCACTGGCTGGCCATGGCCGACATCGCCGATCCCGGCTTCCCCGGGCGGCGCGGCGAAAGCCTTGCCTCGGTGGAGCAACTGGCGCTGCGCGGCCGCTTCGGCGCGGATCTGCTCCATCGCCTGGCGACCGTCCTGGATGCCCTCGACTACAACGTGCCCATTCCGCTCTGGGAGGCCGCCAGCCGCACACCGCAGCCGACCGGCGGCCATCTGCCCGGCACAGGCGTGCTGACCGAGTTGCAGGACGCCGCCAAGAAGAAACAGTTCGGCCGCACCGTCATGCTGGCGATGAAGACGCTCGGTCCCGGCGGTCCCGACACCGCCAACATCCTGGCCCTCGGCGACGCCATCCGCGCCCTCAAGCGTGCCGGCCTCGAAGCCGATGCCCGGCGGATCGGCCTCGAGGCCCTGTTCGCGGCCTGGCCACGCAGCACGAGCAACTGATGGCTGAGGACCCCGATCTGATCGGCGGCTTCCTGGCCATGCTGGCGGCCGAGCGCGGCGTCGCCCGCAATACGATCGACGCCTATCGCCGCGATCTGGACGACCTCGACGGCTTCCTCGCGACGCGAAGGGTCCCGCTCGCCGCGGTCACGCCGGGCGACCTCAAGGCCTACCTGCGCCACCTTGCCGAGCAGGGTCTGGCACCGGCCTCGCGGGCCCGTCGCCTCTCCGCCGTCCGTCGCTTCTACCGGTTCCTGCTCGCCGATGGTGTGATCGCCGAGGACCCCTCGGAGGGCCTTAGCGGCCCGCGCCGCAACGTGCCGTTACCGAAGACGTTGTCGATCGGCGAGGTCGACCAGCTGCTCACCACCGCTGCCCGCCGCATCGACGGAACGACCGGCCGCGAGCGGGCGCGGGCGCTCAGGCTGCACTGCCTGCTCGAGATGCTGTACGCGACCGGCATGCGCGTGAGCGAACTCGTCTCGTTGCCCCGCGCGGTGCTCGACGGCGATCGCCGCGTCCTCACCATCCGAGGCAAGGGCGGCCGCGAGCGTCTGGTGCCGTTGAACGAGACCGCGCGCGACGCCCTGGATCTGTATCTGACCATGGGTGAACAGGCCGAAGACGGATTGAGCCCGATGCTGCACACCCGCTTCCTGTTCCCGTCCCGCGGCGCCGAGGGCCACGTCACCCGCCAGCATCTCGGCCAGGAACTCAAGGACCTGGCCCTCGAGGTCGGCTTGCCGCCCGACCGCGTCAGCCCGCACGTGCTCCGCCATGCCTTCGCGAGCCACCTGCTCGATCGCGGTGCCGACCTTCGTTCGGTCCAGAAGTTGCTGGGACACGCCGACATCTCGACGACGCAGATCTACACCCACGTGCTCGAGGAGCGGTTGCGCAAGGTGGTCCACGAGCGCCACCCCCTGGCAAAGGCCCGCTCGCAGCCCGAAAACGGCTGAGCGCCGGCCGGTTAACCATGTCGAACGATCGATCCGGCGGAAAGCTTGGCATTGCCCGAAGCTTGACTTGGCGAACCGGCGATGGCCAGTGTCCGCCGCAAGGCCCACCGGGGCCGTCAGCCGCACGGAGCGTCCGACCTTGGACCGTCAGCCTATCCGCACGTACCTGGATTTCGAGAAGCCGATCGCCGAGCTGGAAAGCAAGGTGACCGAACTCAATGTGATCGGCGCCGGTACGAGCAACGCCGTCTCGATCTCGGATGAAATCTCGCGCCTGAAACAGAAGGCGCATCAAGCACTTGTCGACACCTACGCGAAGCTGACTCCGTGGCAGAAGACCCAGGTCGCCCGCCATCCCGAGCGGCCCCACGCCCTCGACTTCATCAAGACCCTGATCGACGAGTTCACACCGCTTGCGGGCGACCGCTATTTCGCCGAGGACGCGGCCATACTCGGCGGCGTCGGCGTGTTCCGCGGCCGCTCGGTGATGGCGATCGGGCAGGAAAAGGGCAGCGATACCGAAAGCCGCATCAAGCACAATTTCGGCATGGCCAAGCCCGAGGGCTACCGCAAGGCCGTGCGGCTCATGGAAATGGCCGACAAGTTCGCCATGCCCGTTCTGACCCTGGTCGACACCGCCGGTGCCTATCCGGGGATCGGCGCCGAGGAGCGCGGCCAGGCCGAGGCCATTGCCCGCTCGACCGACTGCTGTCTCGCGCTCGGCGTGCCGATCATTTCGGTGGTCATCGGCGAAGGCGGCTCCGGTGGCGCCGTCGCCATCGCCACCGCCAACCGCATCCTCATGCTCGAGCACGCGATCTACACCGTCGCGTCGCCCGAGGCGGCCGCTTCGATCCTCTGGCGCGACGCTGCCCGCGCCATCGATGCCGCGACCAATATGAAGATCACCGCCCAGGACCTGCTGAATCTCAAGGTCATCGACGGCATCATCCCCGAGCCGATCGGCGGCGCCCATCGCGACAAGCAAGCGACGGTCACGGCCACCGGCGACGCCATCGCCAAGGCTCTTCTCGAATTCGACGACAAGTCGCCCGAGGAGATCCGCCGCCAGCGTCACGACCGCTTCCTGTCGATCGGCCGGACCATCTGAGGCACCGCATCGGTGCTTCGCCCCACTTGCGCCCCTTTTGCGCGTAGATTCAGCGCATTGACAGCAGGCTTTGCATCGCCGATAGGGGGACTGGTGACGGCGTTGACGGCCCGCTAATATCGCTGGTGTAGCTTGATCCGGTGTGCCGGGGGGCAGGGTTGATGAGTTCGAGTGGCCTGGACGGGAACGCATGGAAGCGCATCGTGGCATTTGCCGCGGTCGCCGGTGCGTTGCTCATGGCCGGCTGCTCGCAGACCGAGGTGCCGCCGCACCTGCGCCCGCTCTCCAAAGAAAGCATGATGCTGCTCGGCAAGAAGAGCCTGCGTCCCGACGCACCGATCTTCATCCGCATTTTCAAGGAAGAGTCGGAACTCGAGATCTGGAAGCAGCGCGCCGACGGCCGCTTCGAGCACTTCAAGACCTACCCGATCTGCAATTGGTCCGGCGAACTCGGCCCCAAGGTCCGCCAGGGCGACCGGCAGGCACCGGAAGGCTTCTATACGATCAGTCGACACCAGATGAACCCGGCGTCGCAGTTCCATCTGTCGTTCAACCTCGGCTACCCGAACAATTTCGACAAGGCGCACGGCCGGACCGGCGATTTTCTGATGGTCCACGGCAACTGCAAATCCGCAGGCTGCTACGCCATGACCGACGGCCTGATCGAGGAAATCTACGCACTGGCCCGCGAGGCCTTCATCGGCGGTCAGGAGAACTTCCAGGTGCAGGCCTTGCCGTTCCGGATGTCGGACGAAAACCTGGCCCGCCATGCATCGCACCCGGCCATGCCGTTCTGGCGGACCCTCAAGGAAGGCTACGACGACTTCGAAGCGACGCGCATCCCGCCGCAGGTCGTGGTCTGCTCCAAGCGTTACGTCGTCAATCCGCGCTGGCGCCATGTCCAGCCCGTTCGCGTCGAACCTGATCAGGCCTGCCCGGCCTACGAGCGCAACCCGCCGGAACTGCGCATCAAGCCCGGCCAGCAGGTCGCCGAGCCGCATGTCGTGGTGTCCGGCGTAAAGGTGCGCACAGCCGAAAACATCGGCAAGCAGCCGATCGATCCGCAGTGGGCGCGCGTGATGGGATTGGGCGGCCCGCCGGCCCCCGAAGCGCCCGCCTCCGTCGCAGCCGCACGCTGAACTCGGACCAACCCCTCCTCGATCCTGTTCGGTTGCTCTGAGCGGGCTTGCGGTGTCGGTTGAACCGGTGCGCCTGCCACGGTTCCTCATGATTCATCGTTCCAACAGCGCTGCCGCGATATCGGCCGCTGCGTTCTGCTTCCACCTCGGTCGATCAGACCCTAGACTGCGAACCAGTTGGCGCTGAGGCGCCCGCAGCAGTAGGTCCTCGGCATGATCCTGAGCGATCGTTGGCGTCACGTCCGCTTCGGCCTGCTCGCCATCGCGCTGCTGATGACCAGTGGCCAGCCGCCCGTTCAATCCCTCGAGATCGAACTCGGCGACGCCGCCGCTGACCGGATCGAGCGTCAGCGCGCCTTCGTCGCCGGCGCGCTTCCGCTGCCCGGCACGCCCGACGTGGCAGCTCTGCCGGCGCGATTGGCGGCGCTCGGCGTGGCCCGCGGGGATCCGATTTTCATTCGCATCTTCAAAGCCGAATCCGAACTCGAGTTGTGGATACGCAAAGGCGAAAGCCTCGTGCAACTCGCCACCTACCCCATCTGTCACTGGTCGGGCGGGCTCGGCCCCAAGTTGATCGAAGGTGACCGGCAAACCCCTGAGGGCTTCTACACCGTCACCCGGCACCGGCTGCATCGGGCCGGTCGCTGGCCCCGGTCCCTCGATCTCGGTTTTCCGAACGCTCACGACCGGGCCCTGCGGCGCACGGGCTCCTACATTCTGGTCCATGGCGGCTGCTCGTCGGTCGGCTGTTTCGCCATGACCAACGAGGTGATGGCCGAGATCTACGGGCTGGCCGAGCAGGCCTTGCGGCAGGGCCAGCAGCACATCCACGTCCATGTCTTCCCGTTCCGCATGACCGAACAACGGCTTGCCGCAGCCGCGGATCACCCGTGGGCCACGTTCTGGCAGTCGTTGAAGCCAGCCTACGATCTGTTCGAGACGACCGGGCGCCCGCCGCTCATCGGGGTCTGCGAAAGCCGCTATGTCGCCCAAGCCGCCGGGCCCGGGGAGGTGGCCGATCCAGGCCCTTTAGCCCCATGCGGCGCATCGCTCCTGGCGATGACGCCGCCGAATGCGAGCCCGAGCCTGCCCCCGCCTTCGTCCATGCGACGGCGTTCGGCCGGCCGCGTGGCGCGCGTCGCCGCGCGAACGCCGCCGCAGCAGTGCCGGCACAATCCAGCGACCTGTCGGAAATCGTATTTCCGGAAATCCGGGGGCACAAAGCGCCGCGGCCCTGAGCCCTCTGGCCGCCGCAGATCGCGATGATGGGGCGCCCGCCTTGCGAGCGTGCGGGCGCACATGTCATACAGCCGCGAACATCATGGGGAGAACCGGCGCGTGTTGCTTTCGCTCGGCAAGAAGATCGAAAAGTGGATCGAGACGTTCATCTTCGCGAGCCGCTGGGTGCTGGCGCCGTTCTACCTTGGCCTTGCACTCGTTCTCATCGTGCTGCTCATCCATTTCGCCAAGGAATTCGTTCACGTTGCCCTGCACGTCTTCACTGCCACGGAAGCCGAAGCGATCCTCGGTGTCCTGTCGCTGGTCGACCTCGCGCTCACCGGGTCGCTGATCGTCATCGTCATCTTTTCCGGCTATGAGAACTTCGTCTCGCGTGTCGACCATAGCGGGCACCGCGACTGGCCCGAGTGGATGGGCAAGATCGATTTCACGGCCCTCAAGCTCAAGCTGCTGTCGTCCATCGTCGCGATTTCGGCCGTGCAACTGCTCAAGCAGTTCATGGACGTGAGCAAGATCTCCGACCGCGACCTGTTCTGGTATGTCACCATTCATCTGGTGTTCGTCGCCTCCAGCGTCCTGCTGGCGCTGTCGGACCGCATCGCCAGCGGCCACGACAAGCCCGACACCAAACAGATGCCCAACAAGACGGCCGAATAAGTCGTCCAGGAGGACCCCTCATGCAGGCACGGATCAACGGTATCGCGATGACCTATCGCGTCGAGGGACCGGACGATGCGCCGCCGGTCGTGCTGCATCACCCGCTGGCCACCAATCTGACGATCTGGAACGAACTGACGGAAGCGTTGCTGCCCGCCTATCGGGTCGTTCGGCTGGACGCGCGCGGTCACGGTGGAACCGATGCCCCCGGCGGCGCCTACACGTTCGAGACGCTGGCCGCCGACGTGATCGGCCTGATGGACCATCTCGGCATCGCCAAGACGCGATTTCTCGGCCTGTCGATGGGCGGCATGGTCGGCCAGTACCTCGGCGTGCTCCACCCGGACCGCTTCCACAGCCTCTGCCTGGTCTCGACATCGAGCCAGGTGCCGGCCGAAGCTCGCCCGCTGTGGGACGAGCGCATCAAAATCGTTTCCGGTCCGCAGGGCATGAACGGCGTGATCGATGGCGCCATGGCCCGTTGGGTCGCGCCCGATGCGCTGGCAAACAACAAGCCGCTGGTCGCCCGCCTGCGCGCCATGATCCTGGCGACGCCGACCGCCGGATATGCCGGCTGGTGCCATGCGATCGCCGGCCTCAACGTCACCGACCGGATCTCAGCGATTACCCTACCGACCCAGGTCGTCGTCGGCGCCCTCGATCCGGCCACGCCGCCGGCCGCGGCCCAACTGATCCATCGCCAGATCGCCGGCTCCTCGTACGTCGAAGTGCCGGGCGTCTCGCACATGCTCCACGTCGAGGACCCGGCGTCCTTCCACGCCGTCGTGCTGCCCTTCCTCGCCAAGCACGGCCCCAAACCGGCCGGCGGCTGACACGCGAAGGCCGCGAGCGATCCGGCCGAGGGCGGCTCGCCCTCAGCCGTGCTTGCCGTGGCAGTGCTTGAACTTCTTGCCGGAACCGCACGGGCACGACGCATTGCGGGCCACCCGGCCCCACGTCGCCGGGTCGTTCGGATCGACGTCGCCGCCTTCGGTCTTGCGGGTCTGCAGCGGCGCACGGCGCGGCTCCGGAGCGGGCCGTCCCTCGGCGGCCAGAACGGCTTCGGCCATCGCCATCTCGTCCATGCCCGTCGTCAGGTCGACATGGTGCGCCTGCATGGGCGGCAACTCGACGGGCTGCAAGGCCGGCTGGTCTTCCGGCGGCGCCAGTTCGACGTGCATGAGCTGGCCGGTCACCGCCTCGCGCAGCTTGCCGATCATCGCCTCGAACAGCACGAATGCCTCGGTTTTGTACTCGTTGAGCGGATCGCGCTGGCCGTAGGCGCGGAAGCCGATCACCTGCCGCAGGTGCTCGAGTGTGACCAGATGCTCGCGCCACAGATGATCGAGGGTCTGCAGCAACACCATCTTCTCGATCTGCCGGAACATCTCGCTGCCGAGCTCGACAGCCTTGCGGGCCGCCTTCTCGTCCGCCGCCTGATTGATCCGGTCGCGGATCTCCTGATCGGCGATCCCTTCCTCGGCGGCCCACGCGGCGATCGGCAGATCCAGGCCGAAAATGCCCTGCACCTGCTCGGCGAGGCCGGTCACGTTCCACTGCTCGGCGTAGGCGTTCGGCGGAATGTGCCGCGTCACCAGCTCGTTCACGACCTCGCGCCGCATGTCGGTGATCGTGTTGTTGACGTCGTTTTCGGCCATGATGTCGATGCGCTGGTCGAAGATGACCTTGCGCTGATCGTTCATCACGTCGTCGTACTTCAGGATCTGCTTGCGGATGTCGAAGTTGCGCGCCTCGACCTTGCGCTGCGCCATCTCGAGGCTGCGGTTCATCCACGGATGGATGATCGCCTCGCCCTCCTGCATGCCGAGCTTGCGCAGCACGCCATCCATGCGGTTCGAACCGAAGATCCGCATCAGGTCGTCTTCGAGCGACAGATAGAACTTCGAGCGGCCCGGGTCGCCCTGGCGCCCGGAGCGGCCGCGCAGCTGGTTGTCGATGCGGCGGCTCTCGTGGCGCTCGGTACCGATCACGTAGAGCCCGCCGGGTTTCTTGAGCGTCCGCGCCGGCTTCGTGCCCTTGGCCGGCTCGAGTTCGACGGTCTCGTACGTCTCGTGCAGCACGTATTGTTTATTGCGCTCGACCTCGGCGCGGATCTCCGCGATCCGTTTGTCCTTATCGGGGCCGTCCGGCATGTCGGCCGTTTCGGCGACCACCCGCATCTGCGCGTTACCGCCGAGCTGAATGTCGGTGCCGCGGCCCGCCATGTTGGTGGCGATCGTCACCGCGCCCGGCACGCCGGCCTGGGCGATGATGAACGCTTCCTGCTCGTGATAGCGGGCGTTGAGAACCTGGTGCGGAATTCCGCGCTGCTTCAGCATCTCGGCCAGCAGCTCGCTCTTCTCGATCGACACGGTGCCAACCAGGATCGGCTGCTTGCGCTTCTGCGCGCTCTCGATCTCCGTGATGATCGCGTCCCACTTCTCGCGCGCCGTCCGGTAGATCTCGTCGTCCTCGTCGAGGCGGCCGACCGTCACGTTGGTCGGCACCTCGACGACGTCGAGCCCGTAGATGTCCATGAACTCGTCGGCTTCCGTCGCCGCGGTGCCGGTCATGCCGCCGAGCTTCTCGTAGAGCCGGAAGTAGTTCTGGAACGTGATCGAGGCGAGCGTCTGGTTTTCCGGCTGGATGGCCACATCTTCCTTGGCTTCCAGCGCCTGATGCAGGCCTTCCGAATAGCGCCGGCCCGGCATCATGCGGCCGGTGAACTCGTCGATGATGATGACCTGCCCGCCTTTCACGATGTAGTCGCGGTCACGCAGGAACAGCTTGTGCGCCTTCAGCGCCTGGGTGACGTGGTGCACCACCGTCACGTTCTCGATGTCGTACAGCGAGCCGGTCATGGCGCCCGCCGCGGCGAGCAACTGCTCCATCTTCTCGCTGCCGGCCTCGGTGAGCGACACCTGCCGCTGCTTCTCGTCGAGCTCGAAATCGCCCGGCACGAGCTTCGGGATGTAGGCGTCGATGGCGACGTACAGCTCGGCACGATCCTCGACCGGGCCGGAAATGATCAGCGGCGTGCGGGCCTCGTCGACCAGGATCGAGTCCACCTCGTCGACGATCGCGAAGAAGTGCGACCGCTGCACCATCTCGTCGCGCTGCATCTTCATGTTGTCGCGGAGATAGTCGAAGCCCAGTTCGTTGTTGGTGCCGTAGGTGACGTCACAGGCATAGGCGGCGTGCCGCTGCTCGTCGTCCATGTCGTGGACGATGCAGCCGACCGAAAGCCCGAGGAAGCGGTAGACGGCGCCCATCCATTCCGCGTCGCGGCTGGCCAGGTAGTCGTTGACCGTGACCACGTGAACGCCCTTGCCGGCCAGCGCATTGAGATAGACGGGCAGCGTGGCAACCAGCGTCTTGCCTTCGCCGGTCTTCATCTCCGCGATGCGCCCCTCGTGCAGCACCATGCCGCCGATCAGCTGCACGTCGAAGTGGCGTTGCCCGAGGGTGCGCTTGGCCGCCTCGCGCACCGTCGCGAACGCCGGCACCAGCAGGTCGTCGAGGCTGGCGCCGTTGGCGATCTGCTGGCGAAAATCGACAGTCCGCGCCCGCAGCGCGTCGTCAGAAAGCGCCGCGATCTCGGGCTCGAGCGCGTTGATGGCTTCGACCTTCGGGCGCAAGCCCTTGATTTTCCGCTCGTTGGCCGAACCGAAAATCCGGACTGCAAACGTGCCGAGCGATCCGAGCGATCCGAGCGAGACCATGAAAACCATTCCTCGAGCGAGCTGAGAGGAGGCCGCGACGGCCCACTCCGAAACAGAAGACGCCGGGTTCCGCGGCCCCGGCGCGGTGCGATCCGCGTGCGGTTCGGGCGACGGCCGCAAGAAACGTGTGTCGGGATGCGGCCCCGGCGACGTGGTTGTGGCACGGCAGCCTCGCGGCTGCGACCGAGCAATCCGGTGTCGGGGTGAGATAAGGAGCCGCTATCGCCCTTGTCAATTGCGCGATCTTCGCCGTCCGCCGCGGCGAAGGACCAGCCAGGATGCCGCAGTGCCGTCGATGTCCAAATGTTAACTTGGCAGCCAGTGTATTGCGCGGGTAACAAGCGGCGCGGGGAGACCGCCGCCCGCAACTGTACGCCGTTCATCCACTCGAGGACCAAATCCGTGATCTCGTTTCGCTCCTCCCTCGCCGCCGCCGCCATCGGCACGGCGCTCGCCCTCGCCGGCCCTGTAACGGCACAGGCTCAGGTTGTCGCCAAGGTCAACGGCAAGACGATCACCGAAGCGGACCTCAAGCATGCCGACGCCGAGATCGGCGGCGACCTCGGCAATCTGCCCGACGGCACAAAGCGCCGCGTGCTGGTCGAATACCTGATCGAGCATACCCTGCTGGCCGATGCCGCCGAGACCCAGAAGCTGGCCACCGGCGCCGCCTATGACGAGCGCCTGCAATACTGGCGCCGCCGCGCCCTGCGCGACACCTTCTTCGACACCAAAGTGCGCGATTCCGTCACGGAAGCCGACGCCAAGAAGTTCTACGATGCCCAGGTGGCCCAGATGAAGCCCCAGGAAGAGGTGCACGCGCGCCATATCCTGGTCGAGAGCAAGGACAAGGCCGTCGAGATCTTCGAGAAGATCGCCCACGGCGCCCCGTTCGCCGACATGGCCAAGGAATTCTCCAAGGACCCCGGCTCAAAGGACCAGGGCGGCGATCTCGGCTTCTTCTCGCGCGGCCAGATGGTGCCGCAGTTCGAGGAGGCCGCGTTCAAGCTCAAGGCCGGCGACATGTCGCAGCCGTTCGAGACCCAGTTCGGCTGGCACATCATTCGCGTCGACGAGCGCCGCGAGCGCAAGCCGCCGGAGTTCGATCAGGTGAAGGAGCGCATCCTGCTGTCGATGGTCCAGCGCAAGGCCCAGGACGTCGTCAACGACCTGCGCACCAAGGCCAAGCTCGAGTACCTGGACGCCGAGATCAACAAGCAGGTCGAGGCCGAGAAGGCCCAGCAGGGCGCCGCGCCCAAGCAATAGGCGCCCGGCCGCCATCTTCCCACCGGACAAATCTTTTGCACGCGGGCCGCTTCCCTGAGGCGGCCCGATGTGTTTTGAGGTGGCGCATCGATCGCCGGAGAGATGCCATGGGCAAGATCACGTCCGTTTCGCCGTTCGCCCCCGCGAGCCTGCCCGCGGTCCCACCGATCGACGGCGTGCGTTTCGCCACCGCCGAGGCCGGCATCCGCTACAAGAACCGCACCGATCTGATGGTCGCGGTGCTCGATGCGGGCACCGTCGCAGCCGGCGTGACCACCCGCTCGAAGACCTGCTCGGCACCGGTGCTGTGGTGCCGGGAGGCGCTGCGCCACGGTCGCGCCCGCGCGCTCGTCGTCAATTCGGGCAACGCCAACGCCTTCACCGGCCTCAAGGGCCAGGAAGCCGCGCGTCTGACCGCCGAGGCCGCCGCCGCCGCGCTCGGATGCGCGCCGTCCGAGGTCTATCTCGCCTCGACAGGCGTGATCGGCGAGCCCATGGACGCCACCCGGTTCACCCATCTGCTCGGTGGTCTCGCCGAAAAGGCCGTGCCCGAGGCCTGGGAGGCCGCCGCCCGCGCCATCATGACCACCGACACCTATCCCAAACTCTCCGTGCGCCAGGTTCCGCTCGCGGGAGGAACCGTCACCATCGCCGGCTTCTGCAAGGGCGCCGGCATGATCGCGCCGGACATGGCGACGATGCTCGGCTTCATCTTCACCGACGCCGCCATGGCCCAGCCCGTGCTGCAACGGCTGGTCTCCGATATCGCCGACCGCACGTTCAATTGCACGACCGTGGACGGCGATACCTCCACCTCCGACACCGTCCTGGCGTTTGCGACCGGCGCCGCCGCCCGCCGCGGCGTGCCGCGCCTGGCCGACGTCGCCGATCCGGCGACCCGGGCCTTCGCGGCAGCCCTGCACGAGGTCATGCGCGAGTTGGCGCTGATGGTCGTCCGCGACGGCGAAGGCCTGTCCAAATTCGTCACCGTCGACGTGATGGGCGCCGAAAGCGACGCGGCCGCCCGCGTGATCGCCAAATCAATCGCCAACTCTCCCATTCTGAAGACCGCGATCGCCGGCGAGGACCCCAACTGGGGGCGCGTGGTGATGGCCGTCGGAAAATCCGGCGAGGCCGCAGACCGCGATCGCCTCGCCATCTGGTTCGGCCCGCATCTCGTCGCCAGCGAGGGCGAACGGGCGTCCGGCTACGACGAAAAGACTGTCGCGACGTATATGAAGCAGGCCGAAATTCGAATCGCCGTGGATGTCGGCATCGGCGGCGGCACGGCCACCGTTTGGACCTGCGATCTCACGCACGACTACGTGTCGATCAACGCAGATTATCGCAGTTGACGACTAACGGTGTGGACGGATGGGCACATTGCAATTATTGGTTGGTCCCCGGGTGAACCAAAGGCCCGGTGTGTACGTTTGATCCCTGCGCATCCTGAGTTGAATCAGTGATGCCGCCGGGAGGAGACGCCATGACACGGCCGCCAGAGCCCCAGAACCAATTGAATTCATTGCCCGACGATGTGTGGGATGCGCTGCAGGCGCAGGTTGCCATCGTCGATGAGCATGGGGCGGTCATCAGCGTGAACGCGCCGTGGCGCCAGTTCGAGGCCCGCGCCGCCGGGACCCATATCGAACCGGGCCGCAATGTGGTGATGGACGGCCTTGACCAATTATTGGGCAAGCCGGAACCGTGCGCTGCCAATACGGCCTCGGTCGCCGCTGCGGTCTTGTCCGTGTTGGACGGCTGTCGGCCGCAATCGACCGTCCAATACGAGGTCGGTTCGGGTCACCTGCGCCGCCGCTGCCTTCTATCGGTGGCGCGCGTGGCCAAGAGCGGCCGCTCGTCTGCGGTCCTGGCGCGCGAAGTGCTGCCGGCCGAAGCCGCCCCCGCGACGCAGACCGCACCTGCAAAGGCGAGTGTGTGGGTCGCCAACCCCGACCACACCATCGTCTACTGGTCGCCGCAATGGCAGCACACCACCGGTCAGACGCCTCGCGATGCCATCGGCAACGGCTGGCAATGCGCCATCAATCCCTTCCACCGCAAACGCGTGGCGAAAGCCTGGCAGGCCGCCTCCGCCGAGCTTCGTCCCTGGGTCGCCGACGCCTCGATCTGGTCGCACGCCCACGAGAGGTTTCGCTGGCACACGATCGCCGGTCACCCCGTGCTCGCCCCCTCTGGCGACCTGATCCGCTGGGTCGGCACGGTCGAGGACCGGCATGATCCGATCGCCACACCGGAGCTCGACCCGACAGGCACAGCCGTTCGTGCCCGCCCGACCCCGCCGCTGGCGTCGCGGATCGCCACGATGTCGGGGGCCATGGGTCTCTTGGCGGAGACATTGGGGGCCGAGGTGGCCCTGGGCGCGCTGATCGCACGAACCCTCGCCCCGTTCTGGTCGGACGGGGGCGAACCGGAACGCTGGATCGTGGAGGGCCCATCGGTCGGCGTCCGCGGTGTAGCGGCTCTGTCGCTGGCGCTGACCCTCCAAGAACTGGCCAGCCAATCGGCAAACCGGGGTGCACTGGCCACCAAGGACGGCACGCT
>JBMOGA010000042.1:0-33333 GCA_049318625.1 Hyphomicrobiaceae bacterium | reverse complement strand
AGCCTCAACCGAGGATACGGGGCTACCGAAGACCCAAGTTCAACAACCTGCTAGATTGGCACTAGCGTCTATCGTACCGCCCAGTTCGAAACAGTAAGTTTTTTAATTTATATGGTGCCGCAAGAGGGACTCGAACCCCCGACCCCCTCATTACGAATGAGGTGCTCTACCGCCTGAGCTATTGCGGCACGTCCGGAACGAAGCCGGAAAGTGCGCGGGTGATACCCTTTGCCACCGCCAAATGCAAGCACTGCTCCGGCGCCGTCCACGCCGGTGGCCGCGCCCGCCGGGCGGGACGCGCATCGGGGGCCTTTCGCCCGTCCTCGCCGAGGCCTTTCAGGAAGCCGGAACGACCGCCTCCCGCCCGACCGCCGTCCGCGCCGTCGGAGCGGCGGGGGTCGCTGTCTTGTCTGCCGGCTCGATCTCGATCGCAGCGTCGCGGGCAATCGGGCCGCCCTTCGACGGCCGCGCCTCCGCCTCGATCTGCTGCTCGCCACGGGCCCCGAGCGGAACCAGTTCCTCGAGTTTCTGCGCGATGGCGGCATCGTCCGCCGAGACGGCGGCCTCGACCGGGACTCGCCATTGCAACGCATCGAGCGCGCCGGTGACCGGCGACACGGCGGCCCACTGCTCGGCAACCACGCCGTCGGCGGTCCACGCCGGATCGCGTGGCGCGTTGACGGCGCGCGCCAGCCACTCGCGCACCTTGCCCTTGTCGCCGTGCTCGCCGCCTTCGACGCGCGCCATCAAGGTGGCGACGCGCTGCGTCAACCGCCCGGCGATCAGCGGCGACAGCGCCTGCCGAGCCTCCAGCCAGTCCTGCGCATCGATAGCGGCCTGAGCCACGGCGATCGGGCTCTCGATCGAATTCGGTGCCAGCGCGGCCAACTGCTTGATGCGGTCCAGCCGATCGCGCGGGCTGTCGCCGAGCCGCGCATAGGCATACACGGTGGCGAGATCGGGATGCGGCGCGCGCTTCCACGTTTTCTCGATCAGCTTGACGGTTCGCGCCGTATTGCCGCGCGCGGCCAGCAGGCGGCCGGCGATGGCCGTTGCCGGCACCAGGTCCGAAGCGAGACCGTGTGCTTCCAGCGCCAGCGAAAGCGCACGGTTCGGGTCGTTGTCCTCCACCGCCTGCGCCTGAGCCGTCAGCAGCACGGCACGGCGCCGGTCGGCCATGGGGCGCTCGATATGGCCGTGCTTGCGCGCGACCGCCAGCGTGTCCAACGCCGCCTTCCAGTCGCCCGAGCGGCACTGCAGATCGAACAGCGCGTCCGCCGGCCACCCGAGCTTCGGATTGATGCCGATCGCCCGCTCCGCGAACTGCCGTGCGGCCGCCGTCTCACCCTCGCGCTCGGCCTCCAGGAACAAGCCGCGCAGCCCCAGAAGCTCGGTTTCGGGTGCGCCCAGCATGGCCTCGAAAATGCGCCGCGCCGTCACCCGGTCTCCCGAGAGTTGCGCCGCCTGCGCCCGCAGGATGTGGGTCAGCGGTTCGTCCGGCAGCGCGCGCCGCGCCTGCACGGCATAGCGCGTGGCCAACTGGCGATCGCCGGCACCGATCGCAATCATGCCGCCGGACAGCGCCTCCAGACCCCGGCGATGGCGCCGGCGGTTGAAAAAGCTGCCGATACTCGCCGGCGCTTCCCACACCTGGCGCACCAGCGTCCACGTCAGGATCGAGGCCCCGATCAGCAGCGCCAGCAGCACGATGGCGCGGAATACGCTTGTTTCGATCTCGTAACCCTGCCACGCGATCAGCAGGCTACCCGGACGGTCGGCCAACCAGGACAGGCCTGTGGCAGCGATCGCGACGGCGATCAGCCAGAGGATGAGGCGAACCATCAGTTCACTCCCTTGGCCGGCGCCGGGCCAGCGCCGATGCTGGCCTTGAGCTGCTTCTCGATGTCGGCGATGGCGGTATCGACGGCATGGCGTGCCTCGACCTTTTCGAGCCACGGCCGCGCCACCGCCTGGGCACGCTCGCCCAGTTGCTTGGCCTCCTGCAGAACGACGCCGAACCGCCCGTCCTTGGCCGCATCGTCCATCCGCGCGACCACCGCCTCGGGGCTCTTGTCGTCGGCGTCGTGGCTCACCTTGCGCACGCGCACGATCGACTTCGCGCCCGACATCAACCGGTCGACGATCGAGGCCTCGGCAGGCGCGCTCTGCGCGTCGAGCATGGTGTGCGCGAGCGTCCGCAACTCGGCGGCGAGATCGGCCGTGGTCGCGACGCCCGTATCCTTGTAACGGGCCAGCGGCGCCAGTGGCAGCTTGTTGCCGGCCAGCTTCAAGACGTCGGCCAGCTCCGCGGCATAGCCGCGGCCGCGATCGATGGCCCGCTTCAGATTGCCGAGTTCGAGCGACAGCACGATCTTCTCGGCGCTGGCGCGGCGCTCCTCCTCGCTGCGGACGACCCCCTTGAGACTGGCTTCGAGCTGCTCGACGCGCTGCGAGACGGGGCTCACGACACCAGCCACGTCGGCCGGCCGCGCCACGCTCTTCAGTTCCGAGGCAACGTCGTTCTTCAATCCGTCGATGGCGACTTTCAGTGCCGCGGCCTGCTGCTCGATCCCGCGCAGGGTCTGCTCCGTGCGATCGTCCACTGCCTTGCCGGCATCGGCACGCTGCGCGAGGCGCACCGCTTCACTCTTGATGCCGGCAACCTCGCGATCGAGCCGCTGCGCGCCGGCGCGAGCCGCCTCGCTCGCCTCGGCAACCGGTGCGAGCCGCTGGTCGATCTCCTGGCCGAGCGTCTTGCGCACCTGGCCGAGCTGGTTGGCGATCGTCGTTTCCAGATCGGCCACCTTGCCGGTGATGGCGGCGAGCTGGGGAATGCGCCCACGCTCGGGATCGGTCCCGGCGGCGGCGGCGAGTGCCGCCAGTTGCTCCTGCAGCTTGGCGACGCGCGGGTCTTCGCCGGCCTTCGCGGTCGCCAGAGCGTCGCGAAGCACCTTCGCGTCGTCTGCGAGCTTAGCGTTCTGCGCTTCGAGCGCGGCGACCCGTCCGGCCGTCTGCTCCAGCGTCGCGATCCGCTTCTCCGCAACCGCCAGTGCCCGGCCGACGATGGCCGCCTGGTCGCTCGCGGCACCGATCTGGGCGAACCGCTGCTCCATCTCGGAGACGCGGCGATTGATCCCGTCCGCTTCGGCCGGTCGCCGCGACTGACCGTCGAGACCGAGCTGCTGGCCGACGGTATCGGCGGCGATCAGCACCAGCAGGCCACCGACGAGACCGGCGACCGCATGCGTCGCCACAGTGGCGAGGCTCGCCGACGACGTCCGCCCGGGCGCACTCGGCGCCGCCGTTGTACTGCCCCCGGCCTTCGAAGCGCCGGCCGGCACCGGACCGGCAGCAGGCGCCGCGGCGGCCCGCACCTCCGGCTTCCGGGGGTCGGCCGCCTTCGGGTCGCCCGACGGCGCGCCGGGCGCCGCCGGCTTGGCACTGCCGGCCGCAGGAACGGCCGTCGCGGGGCCCGGGGCCTTCGCCGACGCATCGCCCGCGCGAGGCGGATCGGACTTCACCTCGGTCGCCGTCAGGTCGAGCAGAGCGGTCGGCTTCTTGCTCGCCGATCCGGCATCTGGCTGGGGCGGACCTTTTCCAGAACCGTCGTTCGGAGCGGACATGACGGACACTCTCCAAAGCTACTACGCGGGACGAGCGGGCCACGGCCCGCGCCGGACATCGTGTCTCTAGCCGTCAAATGGTTCATTCGAAGTTGTCGCGAGACCACTTTGCTGCAGCAGCGTCGACGGCGGCAAGTATTTCATCGAGATTTGGCTCTTTGGCCACGGCAACGGGCACCTCGCCCATCGCTTTCAGCGCCGTGTGCACGGCCGCCGACAGGCACACGTGGATCAGGCGGCGGCCCTGCGGCAGAATGCCGTGTACGCGGACGAGGTTCGCCCAGATGCCCGCCGTTTGTGGCGACAGCAGGATGACCGCATCGATCTCCCCCCGGGAGATCTCGCGGATCACCTGGGGCACCAGGGCCTCGACCGGCCGCGTGTTATAGACGACCGGCTGCAGCACGTGAAAGCCGAGCGCCTGCAGTTCACCCGCGACGTCGTAGGCCAGCTTGTCGCCGGCCAGATGCAGCAGCGACCCGCCATTCACGTCGACGGCCTCGGCGATCACCGGCACCAGTTCGCGGGCGCTGCGCGGCCCCTGCACGACATGCGCGAAGCCGAGCGACCGGGCCGTGCTGGCCGTACCGGGGCCGACCGCCAGCAATGGCAGATGCCGGCCGGTGAGGAAGGCCGGATCGCGGGCCAGCGCACGCACGCCGTTCTTGCTGGTCGCGATCAGCGCCTGAACCTCGTCCAGATCGATGGGATCGCCATCCTCGAACGACACCGCGAGCAGCGGCGCCAGCGTGACACGATGGCCGCGCGCTTCAAGGTGGGCCTTGAGCTCTCCGGCATCGGCCTGCGGGCGGGTGACCAGGAAACGCATGACCACGTCTCTTTCAATTCGACCCGCGCGCCCCCGCCGCCGCGAGAACCTCCTCGGCCGCCTCGTTCGCGAGCCGGGTAGCGTCGGCGACCACCCCGGTTCGCGTGGCGGTCCACGCCTGACCACCATCGGAGGCCAGCAACGTGCCGGTCAATGCGATCCGATTGCCGTCGAGCCGGGCCAGCGCCGCGATCGGCGTCCGGCACGACCCGTCGAGGCGCGCGAGAAAGACGCGTTCGGCCGCCACGCAGACCGTCGTGGACGGATCGTCGAGGCGGGCCACGGCAGCCCTGGTGCGGTCATCGTCGGAGCGGATCTCGATCCCGACCGCCCCCTGCGCGACCGCCGGCAGCAGTTCGCCGGGTTCCATGGGCACGGTGATGCGGTCGGACTTGCCGAGCCGGTTCAGCCCCGCGCACGCGAGCAGCGTTGCATCCGCCACACCGGCCTCGAGTTTGGCCAAGCGCGTCTCGACATTGCCGCGAAACTCGACGATGCGCACGTCGGGCCGCAGCCGCAGCACCGCCGCGCGCCTTCGCAGCGACGAGGTGCCGATCACGCCGCCCGCCGGCACCGCCGCCAGCGACGGGAACTTGAGGCTGATGAAGGCGTCCCGCACATCCTCGCGCGGCAGCATGGCGGCGATCTCGAGGCCGGGCGGCAGCTTGGTCTCGACATCCTTCATCGAATGCACGGCGAGGTCGATCGCCCCGTCGAGCAGGGCTTCCTCGATCTCTTTAGTGAACAGCCCCTTGCCGCCCACCTCCGACAGTGGCCGGTCTTGAATGCGATCACCGGACGTCCGGATCACGACGATCTCGAGCTGCTCGGCGGCGATGCCACTCTCGATCAGTCTGCGGCGCACGTCATGGGCCTGCACCAGCGCCAGCGGCGACCCGCGTGTGCCGATCCTCAGTCTATCGCCTTGCACGCTGCTTGCTCCGAATGGTAGCGACCGGACCGTCAATCGTGTGATTTATGCGCGCTGGCAGTGCCGAACGCAATTGCACCAGAGAGTTCGAAGCGAAAGACTGCGCCCCCGCGTGACCGACCATCCGGCCCATATCGTTCTCGGCATCGAGACGAGCTGCGACGAGACTGCCGCCGCGGTCGTCGCTCGCGAGCCGGACGGGCGCGGCCGCATCCTGTCCAATGTGGTGCGCTCGCAGTGGGAGCAGCACCGCCCCTACGGCGGCGTGGTGCCGGAGATCGCGGCCCGCGCCCATGTGGAATGCCTGGATATCCTGATCCGGGAGGCGATGGCGGAGGCCAACGTGACGTTCGACCGCTTGTCGGCGGTCGCCGCCGCCGCCGGTCCCGGCCTGATCGGCGGGTTGATGGTCGGCCTGACGACGGCGAAGGCCATCGCGCTCGTGCACGACCGGCCGCTGTACGCGATCAATCACCTGGAGGCGCATGCGCTGACCGTCGGGCTGACCGACCATGTCCACCCGCCCTACCTCCTGCTGCTGGTTTCAGGCGGCCATACCCAGCTCGTCGCGATCGACGCGATCGGCCGCTATCGCCGCCTGGGCACCACCATCGACGACGCGCTTGGCGAGGCCTTCGACAAGACCGCGAAGCTCTTGGGGCTCGGCCTGCCGGGCGGCCCGAACGTCGAGCACTGGGCGGCCAAGGGCGATCCGGCGCGCTTCCAGTTCCCGCGCCCGCTCCAGGGCCGGCCGGAACCCAATTTCTCGTTCGCCGGCCTCAAGACCGCGGTGCGCCAGCAGGCCATGGCGCTGGCCCCGCTGCGCGACGCGGACATCGCCGATCTGTGCGCCGGCTTCGAGACGGCGGTGTGCGACACGGTCGCCGATCGCTGCCGGCGGGCCTTCGCCCGGGTCCGCGAGAGCGGCCCACCACACCCCCTCCGTCTCGTCGTCGCCGGCGGGGTCGCCGCCAACCGCCGCCTGCGCGCCGCGCTCGCGGCGCTGGTGGCCCGCGAAGGTGCCACGTTGCACGTACCGCCTGCCGCGCTGTGCACCGACAACGCCGCGATGATCGCCTGGGCCGCGCTCGAACGGTTGGCCGCCGGCGCGCCGCCCGATACCCTCGACGTCGCCCCGCGCGCCCGCTGGCCCCTCGACGCCGAGGCCGTCCCGCTGATCGGCGGCGGCCGGCTCGGCGCCAAGGCCTGAGCCCCGGAAAGGATCATCATGACGCACCGCAAGACCTTTGGCTTCATCGGGGCCGGAGCCTGGGGCACGGCCCTGGCCCTGGTTGCCGCGCGCGCCGGCAACGACGTCGTGTTGTGGGCCCGGGCGCCCGAGACCGCGGCACGGATGGCGACCGACCGCGAGAACGCCGCCCGGCTCGCCGGCGTGCCCTTCGATCCCGCCATCCGTACCACCGCGCTTGCGAAGGACCTGGCCACCGCCGACGTCTGGCTTCTGGCCCTGCCGGCCCAGGCGCTGCGCCAGGCGCTGGCGGCCTTCGCCCCCCACGCCAGGCCGGGTCTGCCCGTCGTGATCACAGCCAAGGGCATCGAGCGCGGCACCAACCAACTGCTCACCGACGTGCTGACCGAGGTGCTGCCGCAGGTCGAGCCGCTGGTGCTGTCCGGTCCGAGCTTCGCCATCGATGTCGCCCGCGGCCTGCCGACCGCCGTGACGCTGGCCGCACGCACACTCGACACCGCCCGCCCGATTGCCGAGGCACTGGGTACGACCGCTTTCCGCCCCTACATCTCGGACGACCTTGCGGGCGTCCAGATCGGCGGCGCCATCAAGAATGTGCTCGCGATCGCCGCCGGGATCGTCGTCGGCCGGGAATTGGGAGAAAGCGCGCGCGCCGCCACCATAGCCCGGGCCTTTGCCGAACTGACGCGATTTGCACGGCCTTTCGGCGCGCGACCGGAAACGCTGGCCGGACTGTCGGGACTGGGCGATCTCGTCCTGTCGTGTGCCAGCCCCCAATCGCGAAACTTCAAGCTGGGGTTGACGATTGGGCGCGACGGGAACCTTTCCGGAACGGCACCGGGATTGACCGAAGGCGCCTTTACCGCCGACGCCGCCGTGGAAATTGCCGATCGCGAAGGAATCGACGTGCCCATCATGCGGGCCGTCGCGGATATCCTGAACGGAAAGGCCGCTACCGAAGCCGTGATCGCACGGCTGATGCAGCGGCCCTTGAAATCGGAGAATTGAGGAAACCGGGGAGATCCGTGGTCGGCCCGTGCCGTATCTCGACGGCCAGGCCGCCCGCGTCACGGAAGTGCCCGCGTCACTCGACCAGGAACGTTTCCATCTTCTGGCCCTTGGCGATCGCCTCGACGAGCCAGTTCGGCTTGCGTCCACGCCCCGTCCAGGTCTGGCTGGCGTCCTTGGGATTGCGGAACTTGACCTGGGCGACGGCACCGCGGCGCCCGCCCCGGCGCACCTTGCCGAACAGTTCGTCGACTGCGAAGCCCGATGTCGTAACCAGTTCCTCGATCTTCTTCTTCATTTCATTGCGCTCGCCCTCGCGACGATGAACGATCGCTGTGGCAATTTCGTCCTGAAGCTCCAAAAGCTCCTTGTAGCTCATCTTATCCAAATTGATCCTGCTCATGCCCAGCCTCCTCGCGTGATTTGTCCGTTTCGCGTACAATGAAGTGTGACGCCGATCAATAGATCCGAATTGCAATACACATATCCAAATGAGTGTTTAGCTAACGTTAAGCAATAAATAGGAAGTGCAACAACACCATTTGCCGAAATCCGACCGGCCACACGCGGGGCGTGTCCCGGCCGTATTCGCAGCCGGGCGCCCACGGACACCGGCACTGGCAGCGCCGGTCAAGGCCCCCATGCGCCAAGGCTGGCGGCGCGCAGCGCCAGCAGCACCTTGAGCGGCGCCGACGCCTCGAAGGGCGCAAGGGCGATTTTGGGCAGACGGACACCGAGCAGGCTGTCCCAGGCGGGCTCCGGCAGGCGCTCGACCCGCCGGAGTTCCACCAGATCGACGATCAGTGCGACACGAACCGGCTCGACCTGCGCAAACCGCTGGATGCCGAGCCCGCGCACCTCGAGCAGGCCGCGCAGAACAGCAGGCGCCCGGGCGAGCACGTCACCGTTCGACTCCTCGACGCTCACGCGGTCGTCCGCCACCAGCTGGAACGGTGCCCCGTCGGTGAGCGTCAGAAACAGACAGCGCAGCGCCAGATCGGACTTGCCGGAACCCGAAGGCCCGCGCAGCAGCGCCGCGGCCCCCGCAGACGCGATGGCGGTCGCATGAACCGTCTCCATGGCACACCTCGAACCGGGGCGGATCGGTCGGGTCGCAGCGCGCGGCATCGACCGAGACCGCAAATCAGTTGCTCGAACAATCGAATCGGGGGTTTGCGGACCGGCGGTTCGAGACCGCCGACCCGACCCTGTCGCGAACTCATCCTACGGGCGGGAACGCGGAGCAAACACCGCCGACCGTTGGCCCGCGCCCGACAGGCGCGGCACCGGCAACCGCACAACGAAGCGAGCCCCGATGACCGGGCCAGCCCGCGATCCATCGCCCGCATGGCGGTTCTCGGCCCAGATCCGCCCGCCGTGAGCCCGCACGATCTCGCGCGATATGGACAGCCCGAGTCCCGAGTTCTTGCCGCGCTGCGCTTCGGTGGCCGGACGATCGGTATAGAAGCGCTCGAACACCGTCTCGAGCTTGTCCGGTGGAATGCCCGGGCCGCTGTCCTCAACAGCCAGTTCCACCTCGCGCTCGTCACGGCTGATCCGGACATGGACGGCGCCGTCGGGCGGCGAGAACGAAACCGCGTTGTCGATCAGGTTGGTCAGCACCTGGCCGAGCCGCCCGTCGTGGCCGGTCACGGTGTAGGCCTGCTCGACCGCCGGCGCCACGTCGAGGAACACGCGGTGCCCCGATTCCGAAAGGATGTCCTCGAACGTCTCGACGATCCCGCTCGCGACGCCCACCAGATCGACGGCTTCGGTTTGCTGGCGCGCCAGCTCGGCATCGAGCCGCGAGGCGTTGGCAACGTCGGTGATCAGCCGGTTGAGGCGCTTGAGCTCGTACTGGATCTGCTGCACGAGCTGGTCCCGCTCGGCGTCGTTGCGCGCATAGGTCAGCGATTCCGCGGTCGAGCGGGCGGCGGTGAGCGGGTTCTTCAGCTCGTGGGCGACGTCGGCCGCGAATTTCTCGCTCGCCTCGATCCGCCGGTACAGCGAGGCGGTCATGGCGCGGAAGGCACGCGCCATCTGGCCGACTTCGTCGGTGCGCCCGGAGTAGTCCGGCAGATCCTGCCGCGCCGAGATGTTCTGGCTGACGTGCTCGGCCGCCCATGACAGCCGCTTGATCGGCCCCGCCACCGTTCGCGCCAGCAGCAGCGACGCCATCATCGCTGCTGCGAAGGCGACGATCGCGAGCAGAATGATGCTCTGCCGCTCGGCCGCGACGTCTTTGTCGAGGTTGCCCGGCAGGGTCGCCAGCAGAAGAACGCCCTGCACCGATTTCGACCGCTGGATCGGCACCGCCACCGAAACGATCCGTTCGCCGTCCTCGGTCAGTTCGAGCAGCGGCGTCGAAACGCCGGTCATGGCGCTGCGAACGACCGAATAGGACATGCCGTTGGCCGAGCCGATCTCCTTGTAGACCGGCAGTTCGTCGTCGATCAGCCATTCCGTGAGGCGGGTCCAGAAATTCCGCGCCCGCACGCGACCCTGGGCGTCTTCGGGCCGGACGATCTGGCCGCGCTGGATGATCAGCGTGGTATCGGCGATCAGCGTGCCGTCACGGCCGTAGACGCGGGCCCGGTTGGTGCCGAGGTCGACGAAACGGCGCAGCACCGGGGCGACGCGCTCGGGATTGAGCGACAGCTCCAGCGCCGCGAATCCGTCGTCCCGGAACGGCAGGAGCGCGCTGTCCTGCGCCGGCAGCTTGTCGGGATCGATGCGCAGTCCGCCGCCCGGCTCGACCGTCGCATTCATGGCGATCGCCTTGGCGATCACATCGGCCTGCACCAGCAGGCTGTCGCGCCGCGCATCGATGAGCCAGACGTTCTGGTGGCTGACATAGAAGATGCCGGTCAGCAGGAACGTCAGGCCGAGCAGGTTGGAGACGATGATGCGCCGCAGAAGGCTGCCGGCGATCCAGCGGATCAGCGGGCCGTTATAGAAGAACTCTGCGACCGCGTGACCGGCCCACCTGAGCCACCTGTTGTTCACAAGAGCCAGCCATGCGCCGGCGCCGACGGACCGAAGATGTCCGCGCGAGACCGGCCGTTGGCTCTCCAGCGCCATGGCGATCGATTGCTATTCTTTGAAACGGTAGCCGACGCCGTACAGCGTCTCGATCACATCGAAATCGTCGTCGGCCTGCTTGAACTTCTTGCGCAGCCGCTTGATGTGGCTGTCGATCGTGCGGTCGTCGACGTAGACCTGATCATCGTAGGCCGCGTCCATCAGCGCATCGCGCGTCTTGACCACGCCCGGCCGCTGGGCCAGTGCCTGGAGGATGAGGAACTCGGTCACTGTCAGCGTCACCGGCTTGTTGTCCCAGTGGCAGGTGTGGCGCTCCGGATCGAGGCGCAGCTTGCCCCGCTCCAGCACCCGCGCCGCCTCGGCCTGGGCCGCCGCCGGATCCTTGGGCTGGAACCGTCGCAGCACCGCCTTGACGCGCTCCACGACCAGCCGCTGCGAGAACGGCTTGGCGATGTAGTCGTCGGCGCCCATCTTCAGGCCGAACAGCTCGTCGATCTCCTCGTCTTTCGACGTCAGGAAGATCACCGGCATGTCGGACTGCTGGCGTACCCGGCGCAGCAGCTCCATGCCGTCCATGCGCGGCATCTTGATATCGAAGATACCGAGATCGGCCGGCTCTTCCGTCAGCGCCTCGAAGGCCGATGCGCCGTCGCTGTAGGTGCGCACGCGGTATCCCTCGGCCTCCAGGGCCATGCGCAGGGACGTGAGAATATTCCGCTCGTCGTCGACCAGAGCGATGGTGCTTTTTTCTTTCATGGAACTTTCCTGGCCCCCTGCAGCGAAGTTAACCGTCGGCGCTTATGGCCCTATGGTGAGCGAAATGTGGCCGGATGCTGGATCGGTGCCCCTGAACCGTGTCTGAATAAGGCAGAGGACGCCGACCGGCAAGCGCAGGCCGCGATCCAAACTCGAGACGAGCCCCCATGAGCACCGACGAAAAAGCCTCGGTACCTCCCGAATTCGACCCGTTTGCGCGCGATGCCGCACGCGAGCCGCAGCGCCTGCTGCGCGAAGCCATGACCGCCACCCTCGCCACCCGCGACCAGGAGACCGGCCACCCCTTCGCCTCGCTGGTCGCCTTGGCAACGGCACCGGACGGCACCCCGCTGATGCTGCTCTCGAATCTCGCCCGGCATACCCGCAACCTCGATGCCGACCCGCGGGCAAGCCTGCTGGTCGCCGACAAGCCCTTCGGCGTCGACGCCTTGACCGCACCCCGCCTCACCATCCTCGGCACCGCGCAGCGGACCCCCAAAGCGGCCGCGCTGCAGCGCTTTGTGAGCCGCCATCCGGCCGCCGCCGACTACGCCGGCTTTGCCGACTTCACGACCTACGTACTCACGGCCACGGCCGGCCACCTGGTCGCCGGGTTCGGCCGGATCTCCGCGATCACGGCCTCGCGCCTCACCGACCCGGCCGCCGACGCCGGCGCTCTCGCCGCCGTCGAGGCGGACATCGTGCGGCACATGAACGAGGACCACGCCGATGCCGTTCGCCTCTACTGGGCGGCGACCGGCGCCGCCCCCGAAGAGACCGTCCGGTTGGCCGGCATCGACCCCTGGGGCTGTGATCTCGTCGGTGCGTCCACCGGCCGTCGGATCCAATTCCCGGCTCCCTTGACGACCGCCGAGCAGGCGCACCGTCAACTGATCGAATTGGCGCAAATCGCCCGGCAACGGACCTGATCGGACAACTTGTCGTATGACAAGATGAGAAGCTTTGTAGTCTTGGTGCGCTGCAGCAATTCTTGATCTCACCATTAGGATTACATGTGAAAGCTGGGCGAAATGTCCAAATTGCACGATTGCGACTTTCGACCGTCTTGAGTATGCCATAAGCATTCCTTAGCCGAATGCGTCCGCTGGGCCATGTGCCAAGCAGGAGCCACGTCGAGCCGAACGTCGACGCGGGTGTTGGAGAAAGCGTTGTTGCCCTGGCGCCAAGGAACGGCGCGTAGAAGATGGAAGCCCGATGAGCACCGAGACTTTCCCGCTGAACGTGTCCGAGCGGACGATACGGAATTCCTCCACTGTCGAGCTCATCGAGGCCGCGATCCGTCGCGGTGAGGGCCGCTTTGCCGCGACCGGCGCGCTCGCCGTCGAGACCGGTGCGCACACCGGCCGTTCCGCCCAGGACAAGTTCACGGTCCGCGACGCCACCACCGAGAAGACCGTCTGGTGGGACAACAACAAGGCCATGACACCGGCCCAGTTCGATCTCCTGCTGGCGGATTTCATGGCCCACGCCAAGAGCCGCGAGCTGTTCGTCCAGGATCTCTATGCCGGCGCCGATCCGAAGCATCGCCTGAACACCCGCGTGTTCTGCGAGCGGGCATGGCATGCCCTGTTCATCAACCACCTGTTGCGCCGTCCGACCGACAGCGAGCGGGCGGGCTTCAAGCCCGAGTTCACCGTCGTCAACCTGCCGAGCTTCCGGGCCGACCCGGCCCGCCACGGCGTGCGCTCCGAAACCGTGATCGCGTGCGACTTCACGCGCCGCCTCGTCCTGATCGGCGGCTCGGAGTATGCCGGCGAGACCAAGAAGTCGGTCTTCTCGTTCCTCAACTTCATCCTGCCCGAGCGCGGCGTCATGCCGATGCACTGCTCGGCCAACGTCGGCGCGGCTGGCGACAGCGCGGTCTTCTTCGGCCTCTCGGGCACCGGCAAGACCACCCTTTCGGCCGACCCCAAGCGCACCCTGCTCGGCGACGACGAGCACGGCTGGTCGTCGGACGGCATCTTCAACTTCGAGGGCGGCTGCTACGCCAAGACCATCCGCTTGTCGAAAGAGGCCGAACCCGAGATCTGGTCCGCCTCCAACCGCTTCGGCACCGTGCTCGAGAACGTCGTGCTCAATGGCGATCGCACGCCGGACTTCGACGACGGCAAACTGACCGAGAACACCCGCTCGGCCTATCCGATCGAGTTCATCGCCAACGCCAGCGACACCGGCTACGCCGGCCAGCCGAAGAACATCGTGATGCTGTGCGCCGACGCGTTCGGCGTGCTGCCGCCGATCGCCAAACTGACGCCGAGCCAGGCCATGTACCACTTCCTGTCCGGCTACACCGCCAAGGTGGCCGGCACCGAGAAGGGCATGGGCAACGAGCCGCAGGCGACGTTCTCGACCTGCTTCGGCGCGCCGTTCATGCCGCGCCATCCGAGCGTCTACGGCAACATGCTGCGCGAACTGATCGCCCGCCAGGGCGTCGACTGCTGGCTGGTCAACACCGGCTGGACCGGCGGCAAGTTCGGCACCGGCAGCCGCATGCCGATCAATGCCACGCGCGCCCTGCTCAATGCCGCGCTTGCGGGAGCCTTGAAGTCCCAGCCGATGCGCATCGACCCGATCTTCGGCTTCCAGGTGCCGGTCGCGCTCGATGGTGTCGATGCGAAGATCCTGAACCCGCGCGAGACGTGGGCCGACAAGGCCGCCTACGACGCTCAGGCCAAGGCCCTGGTCGGCATGTTCCAGACTAACTTCGGCAAGTTCGAGAGCCACGTCGACGCCGACGTCAAGGCGGCGGCCCCGGCGCTGCGCCAAGCGGCGGAGTAGTCTGCCGCGTCACCAACGGCCTTCGAGGCGGCCCCATCGCGGGCCGCCTTTGCTTTTGGCCGAAAGATCAGCGGAAGTCTTCGATCGTCAGCAGCGCCTTGAACGGGATACCGGCGGTCGCGAACGCCTCCGCTGCGCCCTCCCGGCGGTCCACCAGGGTCACAACCACCGCGACCGAGCCGCCGGCCGCCCGCACCGCCTCGATGGCCTTCATCGCCGACCCGCCGGTGGTCGTCACATCCTCGAGGATGGCGACCCGGCGCCCGGCCAGTGTCGCACCGGCCGGCAACCCGTCGACCAGGCTCTGCGTACCGTGCTCCTTGGCCTGCTTGCGCACGAAGAACGCGGGCAGCGGCCGGCCGGCCGCATGGCTGGCGATCGCCACCGCCGTCGCCAGCGGCACCGCCCCGAGTTCGAGCCCGCCGACCAGGGCGATATCCTCGGCGGCCAGCGTGCCGAGCAGCAATTGCCCGATCAGCATCGCCCCCTCGGGGTCGAGCATCGTCGGTTTCATGTTGAAGTAGAAACTCGAGCTGCGGCCCGACGCGAGCTTCATCTCCACCCCGGACCGGAATGATTTCTCGCGGATGATGTCGATCAGACGAGCCCGCGGCGTCGACGTGGTCATGTGGCAGTCACCCCCATGTCAGCTGAGTCCTCAATGCCACGCCGGATCGTAAGACTGTCAATAGCAAGCGGTCGACAATCCCCGTCCTCTGGAATTTCGGTTGCGGAGACGCCAAATCTCGTCAATCTGCCCCCGTTTCCGGAATTGCTTTGCGATTCTGGGATCGGCGGGGGAACGGGCCGCGGCAATTCAGGGGGTTGGCGGCACGCGCGAAGCAGGCTCGGCTGCCACCAGACACGGATCCATGATCGGCATTGTCATCGTCACCCATGGCGCACTGGCGGTCGAATTCCGTTCCGCGCTCGAGCACGTGGTCGGCCGCCAAGGTCAACTCGAGACCGTTTCGATCGGCCCCGACGACGACATGGAGGCCCGCCGGGCCGACATCCTCTCGGCCGTGCGCCGCACCGACACCGGCGAAGGTGTGGTCGTGCTGACGGACATGTTCGGCGGCACGCCGTCAAATCTGGCGATTTCCTGCATGGACGAGGTCAAGGTCGAGGTCATCGCCGGCGTCAACCTGCCGATGCTGATCAAGCTGGCCAGCGTGCGCTCCGACGTGCCGCTCGCCACCGCCGTCGACCGCGCGCAAGAAGCCGGGCGCAAATACATCAAGGTCGCCAGCCAGTTCCTGACTGGCACTCCCGGTAAATAGCCCACCCCAGGCGCGGAGTACCCGTCATGAGCGCCGAGCCCCCCCTGGAAGCGATCGTGAGGATCCGCAACGTCAAGGGCCTGCACGCGCGGGCCTCCGCCAAGTTCGTGCGCTGCGCCGAGACCTTCGACGCCGAGATCACCGTGACCCGCGACGACCAGAGCGTCGGCGGCACTTCGATCATGGGCTTGATGATGCTCGCCGCCGGGCCCGGCAGCGATCTCAAGCTGACGGCCGCCGGCCCCGACGCCCGCGCCGCGCTCGACGCCCTGGTGGCCCTGGTCGTCGACGGCTTCGGCGAGGAATGCGTCGACTGCGGGTAGGCGGGGCCAGAGCGCGGAGCCGACGCCTAACTCATTATATTAATTTACGAATTATTCGAGTTTCCGTCCGGGGTCCCGAGCCGGAAGCCGGGCGCGAGCGTCACGCCACGCGAATGAAAACGGTCGCCTGAGCCCTCGGGCACCAACCCCAAGAAGACAATCTGACCGTGGCGGCCACACGCCAGCCGCCCACTCTTCGATTCACATAAAGACTTCTGCATATCTTGAAATCAGATTGTGTTCGAGCTAGAAGCACCACCAGCCGGGAAGCGCACGAGGCGCTCCCGCACGGGCCCGCCGTAACGCGGCAGCCGTCCAGGCACCTGAGGACAGCACGAATGACCAAGACCGATTACATCGTGAAAGACATTGCGCTCGCCGACTGGGGCCGCAAGGAAATCTCGATCGCCGAGACCGAGATGCCGGGCCTGATGGCGACCCGCGCCGAATACGGCCCCGCGCAGCCGCTCAAGGGCGCCCGCATTGCCGGCTCGCTGCACATGACCATTCAGACCGCCGTGCTCATCGAGACGCTGACGGCGCTCGGCGCCGAAGTCCGCTGGGTGTCGTGCAACATCTATTCGACCCAGGATCACGCCGCCGCCGCCATTGCCGCCGCCGGCGTTCCCGTATTCGCTTGGAAGGGCGAGAGCCTCGTCGACTACTGGGACTACACCCGCAAGCTGTTCGAGTGGGGCGACGGCGGCATGCCGAACATGATCCTCGACGACGGCGGCGATGCGACGATGTTCGTGCATCTCGGCCTGCGCGCCGAGAACGGTGACACCGCCTTCCTCGACAAGCCGGGCTCCGAGGAGGAGGAGATCTTCTTCGCCCTTCTGAAGAAGACGCTGGGCGAGAAGCCGAAGGGCTGGTTCGCCGGGCTCGCCAAGAACATCCGGGGCGTCTCGGAAGAGACCACGACGGGCGTGCTCCGTCTCTACCAGATGATGAAGGACGGCAAGCTGCTGTTCCCCGGCATCAACGTCAACGACAGCGTCACCAAGTCGAAGTTCGACAACCTCTATGGCTGCCGTGAGTCGCTGGTCGACGGCATCCGCCGCGGCACCGACGTGATGATGGCCGGCAAGGTCGCCATGGTCGCGGGCTTCGGCGACGTCGGCAAGGGCTCGGCCGCCTCCCTGCGCCAGGCCGGCTGCCGCGTGATGGTGTCGGAGATCGATCCGATCTGCGCGTTGCAGGCCGCTATGGAAGGCTATGAGGTCACCACCATGGAGGACGCGGTTTCCCGCGCCGACATCTTCGTGACCGCCACCGGCAACAAGGACGTCATCACCGTCGACCACATGCGTGCCATGAAGCACCGGGCGGTCGTGTGCAACATCGGCCACTTCGACAACGAGATCCAGGTCGCCGGCCTGAAGAACATGAAGTGGACCAACATCAAGCCGCAGGTCGACGAGATCGAGTTCCCCGACGGTAAGCGGATCATTCTGCTGTCGGAGGGTCGCCTCGTGAACCTCGGCAACGCGATGGGCCACCCCTCTTTCGTGATGTCGGCCTCGTTCACCAACCAGACGCTGGCTCAGATCGAGCTGTGGACCAACCGCGACAACGGCAAGTACGAGCGCAAGGTCTACACGCTGCCGAAGCACCTCGACGAGAAGGTCGCCATGCTTCACCTCGCCAAGATCGGCGTGAAGCTGACCAAGCTCCGGCCCGACCAAGCGGCCTATATCGGCGTGCCATCCGAGGGCCCATTCAAGACCGACCACTACCGGTACTGAAAATCAGTGGCGGAGCCGAATTCCCGGCTCCGCCGCCTTGCCGCCTGGTTACTCGATCATTCACCATGTAAATCCTTTCGGATCAGCACGTTCGGCGAGCAACACCTGGACGGAAATTTTAGCGCCGCAATTTGATTCAAATTCGAATTTCTTCAGAAACTTTCTGTTTTGACGAAATAGCTTCTCCTCGACGTTGAATATCGTCGAGGAGCAGGCCGTGAAATCGTTCTGGCAGCGAAGTGATGGCGGCGTCGCCGTTCCGTTCACGTTAATCTTCATTGGTGCGCTGATGATCTCGGGCGGCGCGCTGGACTACGGCCGCGCCATCCATATGGCCACGATCCTCCAAGCGACCGCCGATTCGGCGGCCCTGAACGTCGCGTCGGCCGACAAGGCGATGTGGTCGGACCTCGTCGGCCACGCCCACGATGAGGCGGACCAGCGCAGCCAGTCGGTCGGCGCCGAAAAGGTCACGCTGTCCGGCAACTGGATCAACACGACGGACTTCCAGATCACCGCCTCGGCGGACGTCCCCTTCGTGCTTCTGGTGGCCGTGCCGGGCATGCCCTCGAAAGCGACGGTCACGGCATCCGCGGTCGCCCGCACCAACACGGTCGCCAACGTCAGTGCCCCGCCGAGCATGGCTCAACTCGACCCCGAGGCCGGCGACTACAACCAGATCTACGTCTACTGCTTCGATGCGGGCCGCGCCGGCGACACCGACAAGGGACGGTCGCAGATGACCTTGATCGCCGACAACGGCGGCTCGACCTATGCGTTCTCGATGCCGACCTGCAAGGAGAACGAGTCGATCAGTTACCGCCTGCGCAACGTCCGCAACGCCCGCACCAACAAGAAGAAATGGAACGATCCGAAGGCGGAGCAATACGACTACTACACCGACACCACCTTCGACTCCAAGGGCGCCCAGGTCTACAACACGGGCTACCAGATCGTCGAAACCGTGCTGTGCGACGACCTGACCGAGTGCAAGCCGAAATCCCAGGGCGGCATCCTGCCGAGCGGCAAGAACCGCACGCCGCAGACCGAGAAGCAGGTCTGCGAGCCCGGCAAGTTCATGTACTACGGCTGGGAGGATCGCCCGCCGGGCCTCGGCTGGACCGACACCGACTACGACGACATCCGCGTCATCGTCTCTTGCCCAACGACCGTGGTGAAGGCGCGCAACGTCCGCCTGATTCGCTGAGCCACGAATCAGTCGAAAGCGCCGTCAAGTCTCCGCGGAAGAAAAATGACTTGTGAGTTCGGCCGCCTGTCGCCGCGAACGGGCCAGCGGACGGGCGCCGTCCGTCGTCCTTTTTGGGGACCCGTGCCGCGCCTGCTCTGGCCTGCCCGTGCGAACGTCCACATACTCGACGGAACGATTCGCACATTTTTTCACCGATTCGGGCCGATGCAGGCGACTGAAACCGCCATCGACGAAGCGAGGGCACGCCGGCAGATGCTGCTGCTGCTGGCCGCGAGCTTTGCTTGCGTGCTGTTCCTCACGGCCACGGTGACCGACGGCGCCGCACCGGTCGGTGCGGGTCTGGTCCTCAACCACGTGATCCTCTTCGTGTTCATGGCCGCCGCTGTCGCGGCAGCGGGCGCCTTCATGTGGCATGTCACCGCCCGCGCCGCCCGCACGGTGAGCGATGTCGAAGGCGAGATGAAGGAGTTGCGCCGCACCCTGATCGCCACCGAGGCGATCATCAAGGCCGAGCAGCAGGTCCTCGTCTTCTGGGATCAGGGGCTGCCTCCGCGCATCGTCGCCCACAATCTGACGACCATCTCCGGCCTGCCGCAGGGGCACCCGGAGGTCCTGCGGTTCGGCGAATGGCTGGAGCCGAAGGCGGCGGCCGAACTGAAAACGTGCCTCGACGCCCTGTTCGCCCAGGGCTGCGCCTTCAATCTCCTGCTGAAGACGATTTCAGGTGGCCACGTGGAGGCGGACGGCCGGGCCGCCGGCGGCCGCGCGGTCCTGCGGTTCCGCGACGTCGCGGGTCACAAGCGGGACCTGATGAAGATCCTCGACCAGCATCACGCCCTCAGTCGTGACATCCGCGCCAGCCGGGCGCTGCTCGACTCGCTGCCGATGCCGGTCTGGCTGCGCGGCAAGGACAGCCGCCTGCAGTGGGTCAACGCCGCCTACGTCAAGGCCGTCGAGGCCGACGGCCTGGCCGAGGTCGTCGAGCGCCAGATCGAATTGCTCGAGGCCCATCAGCGGGCCGACATCGGCCGCAACCTCGGCCGCGACAAGACCTATCGCAAGCGCGCCCCGCTGGTCGTCGGCGGCGAGCGCCGCCCCCACGATCTGATCGTGCTGGCGACCGGCGAGGCGTTCGCCGGTGCGGCCATCGACGTGACGGCCCTCGAACTCGTGCGCGGCCAGCTCGATCGTCAGGTCACCGCCTACGACCGCACGCTCGACAAGGTGACGACCGCCGTTGCCAGCTTCGGGCGCGATCAGCGTCTCATCTTCTTCAACGAGGCCTATTGCCAGCTCTGGCAGCTCGACCGCGCCTGGCTGGTCTCGAAGCCGACCGATGCCGAGATCCTCGACCGCCTGCGCGCGCTGTCGCGGCTGCCATCGGTACCGAACTACCGCGAGTGGAAGACCAAGCAGCTCACCATCTACAAGGCCGACACCGAGCGCGAGGAATGGTGGCACCTGCCGGACGGGCGGATGCTGCGCGCCATGGCCGAGCAGCGCCCGGACGGCGGCGTCACCTATCTTTACGACGACGCCACCGAGCGCCTCGCGCTCGAAAGCCGCTACCGCACGATGATCAACGTCCAGCGCGAGACCCTCGACAGCCTCAAGGAAGGCGTCGCCGTGTTCGGTCCCGATGGCCGCCTCAAGCTGTTCAATTCGGCGTTTGCGGGCATTTGGAAGATGTCGCCCCCGGCGCTGGAGAAGCAGCCGCACATTCGCGACTTCGTCCGCCATGCCAGCGTTCTGCACGAGGACACGGGCGTGTGGTCGAGCATGGCGCGGGCCGTCACGACCATGCCGGAAGAGCGCAAGGGCCAGGAAGGCCAGATGATCCGCGCCGACGGCAGCGTCATCGACTATGCCGTGACCCCGTTGCCGGACGGCGCCACTCTGTTCACGTTCTACGACGTCACCAGCACCAAGCGCTACGAGCGAGCGCTGATCGAGCGCAACGAGGCGCTGGAGGCCGCCGCCCGTCTCAAGAGCCAGTTCATCGGCCACGTCTCCTACGAGTTGCGCACACCGCTGACCAACATCATCGGCTTCAGCGAGATGCTGTCGAGCCCGCGGACCGGACCGTTGACGGACAAGCAGCGCGAGTACCTGGGCGACATCGCCGGCTCCTCGCGCACACTCCTGTCGATCATCGACGACATCCTCGATCTCACGACCATGGATGCCGGCACGCTGGAATTGAAGCCCGCGCCGCTCCGCGTGCGCGAACTGGTCGACGCTGCCGTCGGCGCCGTGCGCGACCGGGCCACCCAGGCGCGTCTGCTCATCGACGTCGCCATCTCGCCCGAGGTGACGACCCTGGTCGCCGACGAGGCCCGCCTGCTGCAGATCCTCTACAATCTGCTGTCCAACGCAGTCGGCTTCTCGAACCCCGGCGGCCGCGTCAAAATCCAGTGCTGGCGCCAGGCCGGGATGATCGCCTTCCTCGTCGAGGACGAGGGCATCGGCATCCCCAAGGAGCAGTTGAGCCGCGTTTTCGAGCGCTTCGAGAGCCGCACGCAGGGCTCGCGGCATCGCGGCGCCGGTCTCGGACTATCGATCGTCAAGAGCCTCGTCGAACTGCACGGCGGCGATATGACGCTCGAGTCGGAGACCGGTCGTGGCACCCGGGTCACGGTCCGCGTGCCCGAGAACGCCGTGGCGGCGGCTACCCCCGCTCCGCTGGCCCGCAGCGCTTGACGCTGCCGCGCCGAGGCGCTTCGGTCCCCCGATGAACGAGGATTGGATCGTCTGTGACGCCTCGGAACGCCGTGTGGTGTTCCTCGCCGAGCTGCTGGCCCTGGCCTTGCGGCCGGGTGATCTCGTGGCGTTGTCGGGCGACCTCGGCGCCGGCAAGTCGACCTTCGCGCGCGCCCTGGTGCGCGCCGCGCTCGACGATCCCGAGGCCGAGGTGCCGAGCCCGACGTTTTCGCTGGTGCAGAGCTACCGGACGGCGCGGTTCGAGATCGCGCATCTCGACCTTTATCGGCTCGCCGGCCCCGACGATCTGGCCGAGCTCGGCATCGACGAGGCGCTGTCACGCGGCGTCGCGCTGCTCGAATGGCCCGAGCGGGCGGGGGACGCGCTGCCCGAGCCGGCGCTGACCATCGTCTTCTCCGAAACCGATGATCCCGGCGTCCGCGATCTGGCGTTAGAGGCGAACGACGGGTTCCGCGACCGCCTGCACCGCCTCGCCGCCATCGCCGACTTCGTCCAGGACGCCTATGCCGGCGTCGAGACCCTGCCGACCGTCCGCTACCTCCAGGGCGACGCCTCGCCGCGCGCCTACGCCCGCCTTGCCGCCGATGGCCAGCAGGCGGTGCTGATGGACAGCCCGCGCCGGCCCGACGGCCCGCCGGTCCGCGACGGCCTGCCCTACAGCCGCATCGCCCGGCTCGCCGAGGATGTCCGCCCCTTCGTCGCCGTCGCGACCGCGCTCGGCGATGCCGGACTGTCCGCTCCCACACTGATCGACCATGACATCCCGCGTGGCCTGCTGCTGCTCGAGGACCTGGGCGACGGTGTCTTTGCCGAGGCGCTGGCCCGCGGCACGCCGCAGGCGACACTGTGGGAGGCGGCCACCGATGTCCTGCTGGATGTCCGATCGATCGCCATCGACAGGCCTTTACCGCTGCCGGACGGTTCAGACCACGTCGTGCCGCCCTACGATCGCGCCGCTCTGACCATCGAGACCGAGCTGCTGCTCGACTGGCTGTGGCCGCTGGTGACCGGCCAGCCCGCCGCCGCCGATCTGCGAGCGGAGTTCGCGGCGCACTGGCAGCACCTGTTCGACCGCCTGCTCGCCCTGCCGGCCGGGCTCGTGCTGCGCGACTACCATTCGCCCAATCTGATGTGGCTGCCTGAGCGCCCGGGCGTGCGCCGGGTCGGCATTCTCGATTTCCAGGACGCCGTCCGGGGCCATCCCGCCTACGATCTGGTGTCGCTATTGCAGGATGCCCGCATCGACGTTCCGGCCGAGTTGGAGCGCGCGCTTTACGACCGCTATGCGCGGGCCGCGGCCACGCGAGACACGGAGTTCAGCGCGACGGACTTCGCCTTCGCCTATGCTGCGCTCGGCGTGCAGCGCAACACCAAGATCCTCGGCATTTTCGCCCGCCTCGCCATGCGCGACGGCAAGCCCCGCTACCTCGCGCATCTCCCGCGTATCTGGGGATATCTCGACCGCGGTCTGGCGCACGCCGCATTGGAGCCGCTCGCCGGATGGTACCAACGGCACTGGCCCGCGGCGCGGCGAGTCGTGCCGCGCTGGCCGACGTGACCACCGCGAGGACCGGATGACGATCGCACGTCCAACCACAGCGATGGTGCTCGCCGCCGGCCTCGGCGTGCGCATGCGCCCGCTGACCGACGACCGCCCTAAGCCGCTGGTGGCACTGCGGGGCCGCCCGCTGCTGGATCACGTGCTCGACCGCCTCGCGGCGGCTGGCATCGCGCGCGCCGTCGTCAACGTGCACTATCGCGCCGACCAGATCGTCGCCCATCTGAGGGGCCGCACCCATCCGCAGACGGTTGTTTCCGACGAGCGTGACGCCCTGCTCGACACCGGCGGCGGCGTCGTGCGCGCCTTGCCGTTGCTCGGGCCGGACCCATTCGTCGTCCACAACTCCGACAGCGTCTGGATCGAGGGAGCCGGCTCCAATCTCGACCGTCTGCTGTCGGCTTTCGATCCCACGCGCATGGACAGCCTGATGCTGCTCGCGCCGACGGCAGGCAGCCTCGGCTATGACGGCACGGGCGACTTCGCCATGGATGAGCGCGGCCGGCTTCGCCGCCGCCGCGAGAACGAGACGGTGCCCTATGCCTTCGCCGGCGTTTCCATCGCCGGCCCCACATTGTTCGCCGACGCTCCCGCCGGCGCCTTTTCCCTGAACCGGCTCTGGGATCGCAGCCTCACGGCCGGCCGCCTCCATGGGCTGGCGATGCACGGGGTCTGGATGCATGTCGGGACACCGCAGGCGCTGATCGAGGCCGAAGCCCGGCTCGCCGCGACGACACCGGCGTGAGTGACGCCAGACCGGCCCGGGGCCGCGCCGAGGAGGCCACGACATGAGCAACATTTTCACGGTCCCGCCGGGCCAGCCGTTTCTGGATGCCATCGCGACCGCCGTGTTGCGCGGCGACCTTCCGCGTATCGGCGGTGCGCCGACCGCCGTGCTCGACCTGCCGGCCTGGACCATCATGCTGCCGACCCGCCGGGCGTCGCGCGCGCTCCAGGATGCCTTCCTGCGCGCGTCGGGCGGCAAAACCATGCTGTTGCCGCGCATCGTCCCCATTGCCGAAGGCAATGACGACGCCGGCCTTCTGGCGGGATTGGCCGGCATTCCGGGGCTCGACCGTCTCGACATCCCGCCCGCCATCGACGCGCTCGATCGCCAGTTGGTGCTGGCCCGCCTCGTCATGCAGTGGTCGAATGCGGTGCGCGCGGGCCGTCAAGCAGAGGATGGAGCGGCCGTCGTCGCCGGCGCGCGCTCTACCGCCGAGGCGATCACGCTGGCCGGCGAGTTGGCGCGCCTGATCGACATGGTCGAGACCGAGGACTCGCGGCTCGATGGCCTCGTCAACTTGGTGCCGGATCATCTGTCGCGCCACTGGCAGGAGACGCTCGACTTCCTCCGCATCGTCACCGAATGGTGGCCCGCGCACCTGGCCGAGAGCAATCTTCTGTCTCCGGCCGATCGCCGCAATCGCATTCTTCGGGCAGAGGCGCGCCGTCTCTCGGCCCGGCCGCCCGAAGGTCCAGTGATCGTCGCCGGTGTCACCGGCTCCATCCCTGCGACCGCCGATGTTATGGCCGCCGTGGCCGCCCTTCCCCGCGGCGCCATCGTGCTGCCGGCGCTCGATCAGCATCTCGACGCCGAAAGCTGGGACAAGCTGCTGCCGCGCGCGGCCGACAAGACCTGCCACCCCGAACATCCGCAGTTCGGTTTCGCAAAGCTGTTGCGACGGCTCGGCAGGACGCGCGCCGATGTGATGCCGCTCGGCTCCATAACTCCGGCGGCGGAGAGCCGCGCGCGGCTGATCTCGGAAGCCTTGCGGCCGGCATCGACGACCGAGCGTTGGCGGCCCTACCTGGCGACCGTCGACAAGTCCGAACTCGAGCGCGCGATGGCCGGTGTGTCGCTGGTCGAGGCCGCCACCACCGCCGAGGAGGCCGAGGTCGTCGCGCTGGTTCTGCGCAAGGCGCTGGAAACGCCCGGCGCCACCGCGGCGCTGGTATCTCCCGACCGCCGCCTCGCCCGGCGCGTCGCCATCCGCCTCGAGGCCTACGGCCTGGCGATCGACGACTCGGCCGGCAAGCCGCTGGCCAAGACCCCGGCGGGCACGTTCCTCGAACTGGTGCTCGACGCCGTCCGTCGTGCCTTCGAGCCCGCCGCCGTGGTCGCCCTGCTCGGACATCCGTTGACGAGGCTCGGCCGCTCGGCGCGCGAGATCGGTTTTGCCGCACGTTCCCTCGAGGTGGCAGCCCTGCGAGACCTGTATCTCGGCCGCGGCATGGACGGGCTGGCCCGCGCCCTCGACCGGGCCGAAGCCGACAAGGATCGGCGCAAGCGTGCCACGCGCCGGCTCTGGGCGGAGGACTGGCAGCGCGCCCGCAGCCTCGTCGCCGACCTGCGCGTCGCCTTCGCACCGTTGACCGCTCTGTTCGAGCGGGACGGCGCCATCTCTCTGCGCGAACTCGCCGCAACCCATGTTGCCGTTGCCGAAGGTCTGTCCGCCGTACCCGCCGACGAGATCGCGAGCAGCGGCACCCACGAGCTGTGGCAGGGGGAGGCCGGCGAAACGGCCTCGCTGCTGTTCGCGCGCCTCGCCGATCCCTCGCTCGGCGTGCCCGATATGCCGGCCCGCGATTATCCCGATGTCTTCCGCACGCTGTTCGGCATGGAGAACGTCCGCCAGCGTGGCCCGGTGCATCCCCATCTCGCCATCTGGGGCCCCTTCGAGTCGCGGCTCCAGCAGCCCGACGTCGTCGTGCTCGGCGCACTGAACGACGGCACCTGGCCGGAAGCCGCCGATCCCGGCCCGTGGCTCAACCGGCCCATGCGCGACGCCCTCGGCCTTCCGAGCCCGGAAGAGCGCATCGGCTACGCCGCCCACGACGTCTGGGCCTTGCTCGGTGCCAAGTCGGTAGTGATGACGCGATCCCTCAAGGTCGACGGGTCGCCGACGGTCGAATCCCGTTGGCTTTTGCGCCTCAAGGCGCTGCTCGCCGGCGGTGGCGCAGCCGCGGCCCTGACGCCGGAAGAGCCGTGGCTCGCCTGGGTCCGCGACCGCGATCGCGTGCCGGAACGCAAGCCCTATGCGCCGCCCGAGCCGCGCCCGGCATTGACGCTCCGCCCCCGCACCTTGAGCGTCAGCGCGGTCGAGACCTGGATAGCCAACCCGTATGCCCTGTTCGCGAGCCGCATTCTCGGGCTCGAGGCTCTTCCCGCCCTCGGCACGCCGCCGGACGGCGCGCTGCGTGGCCAGGTGCTGCACGAGGCCCTCGGACGCTTCACCGAGGCCTACCCGACGGCGCAACTGCCCGCCGATATCGCCGGCGAGCTGATGGCCCACCTGCACACCATCCTCAGCGACTACACCGACGATCAGCGCGTCGTCGCGTTTTGGCTGCCGCGCTTCGAGCGGTTCGCCGACTGGTTCGCCGCCACGGAGCCGGGACGCCGCGCCGGCGTCACGGCGATCGCCGCCGAAACGCGCGGCCAGATCATCATCCCGGCGCCGGCCGGCCCGTTCACCCTGACCGCGCGCGCCGATCGCATCGACGCCACGGCGCGCGGCTATGTCGTGACCGACTACAAATCCGGCCCGACACCCGACAAGGGCAAGGTCAAGGATGGGCACGCGCCGCAGCTGTCGCTCGAGGCCGCCATCGTGATCGAGCAGGGCATCGGCACGCTGCCGCCGGGTCCCGTTTCGATGCTGCGCTTCGTGCGGGCCGGAGGCGGCGAGCCCCCGGGCGAGGTCACCGATGTCGTCGTCGGCGCCGACGAGGTCGCAAGGATCGCCAAAAAAGCCCGCGATGACCTCGCCGGTATGGTCGCCGACTTCGACAACGAGACGACGCCCTACCGGGCCGTGCGCCGCGCCCGCTTCAACTACGAATACGACGACTACGCCCACCTCGCGCGAGTCGACGAATGGTCCGCCGACAACGGAGAGGCCGAATGAGCGCGCTCGCCAAAGCCCTCGCCGACACGGAACGCAATCAGTCGGCCGCCGCCGATCCGGCCGCTTCGGCCTGGGTCTCCGCCAATGCCGGCGCCGGCAAGACCCACGTGCTGAAGTCGCGCGTCCTGCGGCTACTGATCGCCGGCACGCCGCCCGAGCGCATTCTTTGCCTCACCTACACTAAGGCTGCCGCCACCGAGATGGAGCAGCGGGTCTTTGCCGATCTGGCCGTATGGGCCACCTGCGAAGATGATCTTCTGGCCGAACATCTGGCGAAACTACTCGGGCGCAAGCCGACCGCCGAGGAGACGGCGAATGCGCGCCGCCTGTTCGCCCGCGCCATCGAAACGCCCGGCGGCCTCAAGGTCGAGACCATCCACGCGTTCTGCCAGCGCCTGCTGCAGCGCTTTCCCCTCGAAGCGGTCGTGCCGCCGGGTTTCGGCATCCTCGACGAGGAAACCGGCAGCCGCATTCTCCGCGAGGCCATCGACGACACGCTGTTCGAGGCGACCCGTGGCGGCGCTTCTGAACTCGCGGACGCACTGCGCACCGTCGTGGTCTACGCCCAAGGCGATCAGTTCGACGAGTTGATCGGCGCGACCCTCGCCAGCCGCGAATGGGTGCGGTCGATCACGCAGCTTGGCGACGACCGGAAAGCCGGTCTCGATGCTCTGGCACGCATTTATCGCGATGCGCTCGGCCTCGGCCCGCGCGATACCCGCGCCGCACTCGAAGCGGCCGCCCTCGCCGTGCTCGACGACGCGACCATGCAACGGGCCGTCAGCGTGCTGATCGACGGCAAGACTTCGGATCTGGAGATCGCCGACGGCCTTCGCCGGGCAACCAAGACGTCCGGAAGCGAACGTCTGGCGGCGCTTCAGGACGCGCTGCTGACCCAGAAGCGCGAGCCGCGCAGCGACCTCCGCTTCGTCACCAAGGCCGTACGGGAGGCCGAACCCGCCCTCTACACCCGGCTCGTCGACGCCCGCGACCGGTTCGCCGGGCTGCTCGAACGCCGCGATGCGACCGTCGCGCTCGAGGTGACGCTGGCGCTCTTGCGCATTGCCGACGCCGTCCTCCGGCGCCACACCGATGCCAAGATCGCGCGCGGCATGCTCGACTACGACGATCTCATCGCCCGCACCGTCAGTCTCCTCTCCGACAGCGAGGTGACGGCCTGGGTTCTCTACAAGCTCGACGGCGGCATCGATCACATCCTGGTCGACGAGGCACAGGACACCAGTCCCGAGCAATGGCGGATTGTCGAGGCCCTGGCGCGCGAGTTCTTCTCCGGAAGCGGCGCCCGCGAGGATCGCCGCACCATTTTCGCGGTCGGCGACGAGAAGCAGTCGATCTACAGCTTTCAGGGCGCCGATCCCCGGCAGTTCGCCGAGATGGGCGACTTCTTCGCGACCGCGACCAAAGCCGCCGGCGAATCCTGGCGTCCCCTCTCACTGGAACTCTCGTTCCGCACCGTCGCCCCCGTGCTCGAGGCGGTCGATCGCGTCTTCGCCGACCCGAGCCGGACGCCGGGCCTCTCCACTCGCGGCTCCATCCGTCATTACGCCAACCGCGCGGGCCACGGTGGGCTGGTCGAGATCTGGAAGCCCGAACCGCACGAGCCGCCGGACTCCGCGCCGGCCTTCGACCCGCTCCACGAGCGCGCGGCGTCCTCAGCCGTGAAGCGCCTCGCCGATCGTATCGCCGCGACGATCCACCGCTGGCTGAAGGACGGTACCGTCCTGGCCTCCACGGGCCGCCCGATCCGCCCGGGTGACATCATGATCCTGGTGCGCCGCCGCCGCCCGTTCGGCCCGCTCATGGTCGCCGCCCTGAAGGCGAAGAACATTCCGGTGGCCGGTGCCGACCGGATGCTGCTCAGCGAGCAGATCGCGGTCAAGGATCTGCTCGCCCTCGGGCACGTGCTGGCCCTGCCGGAGGACGATCTATCCCTGGCTGCCGTGCTCAAGTCGCCGCTGTTCGACCTCGATGACAACGCCCTCCTCGCGATCGCGCCGCAGCGCAAGGGCACGCTCTACAATGCGGTGCTGGCCGCCGCTGCGACCGACGCCCGCTTCACCCTGGCAGCCGACACACTCAAGAAGTGGCGTCAGATTGCTGATTTTCTCCCGCCCTACGAGCTGTTCACGCGCATCCTCGACAATGACCGCATGCGCGCCAAGCTGCTCGGCCGGCTCGGCATCGAGGCCGCCGAGGCGATCGACGAGTTCCTGAGCCTTGCGCTCGGCTACGACGACGCCAATCCGGCCTCGCTGGCCGGCTTCCTCGACGCTGTCGGGCGTACCCGTCACGAGATCAAGCGCGACCTCGAGCATGGCGGCGACGAGGTCCGTGTTTTGACCGTCCACGGCGCGAAGGGGCTCGAAGCGCCGATCGTCTTCCTGCCCGATACCTGCGGCACGACCGCCCATCGTGACCGTGGCCTGGTCACGCTCGACATCCCGCGGCCGCAAGGCCTCGCGGAACCGCGGCTGTGGCCGGTTTCCGGCGCCGGACGCTTGGCCACCGTCACCAATGCCCGCGCACGCCGCAGCACCGCCGAGACCGAGGAAAGCAACAGGTTGCTGTACGTGGCGATGACCCGGGCCCGCGACCGCCTCTATGTCGCCGGCTGGGAGACCGCCCGCGCCCGCCGCCCCGAGTGCTGGTACGACACCATCGCCGCCGCTCTGGACGGCGTTGCCACCAGCGAAACCGGTGAGGACGGTGCACCGGTCCGCAGGCTCGTGGCGGCGCAGACCGTCCCGCCCAAGGACCCCGGCCGGCAAGCGGCCGAGGCGATTGAGCCGGTCTGCCGCCCCGCCTGGGCGAAAACGGTCGTGCCGCCCGTACCGCGCGCCGCCATTCCCGTGGCTCCGTCCCGCCTGGCCCCCCTCGACATCGACGAGGATGGCGAGCCGGTCGCCACGAAGCCGGCCGGCAAGGGAGCGGGGGCCGCACCGGTGACCGAGCCGGCCGGACCCTCGCCGGCAGCCCTCGCCGCCGACAACCGCTTCCTGCGCGGCACCATCACCCATGCGTTGCTGGAGCATCTGCCCAGCCTCCCGCAGACAGCCTGGGACGAAGCGGCCAGCGGATTCGTCGCCCACCGGGCTGGCGGCCTGGCCGCCGGCACGCAGCGCTCGATCGTCACCGAATCGCTGGCCGTCCTGCGCGACGCGGCCTTCGTACCGGTCTTTGCGCCCGGCAGCCGTGCCGAGGTGCCGCTGGTTGCCGAATTGCGGGATCCGGCCGGCCGCCATCCGCCCCTGCGGATCAACGGCCAAATCGACCGGATGGCCCGGATCGGTCCGGACATTCTGATTCTCGACTACAAGACGAACCGCCCCCCGCCGGCCGAAGTGAGCGGGGTGCCGCTCGCCTACCAGCTGCAGCTGGCCGCCTATCGCCTCGCGGTCGCGGAGTTGTTCCCGGGAACGACGATCCGGGCGGCCATTCTTTGGACCTATGGACCACGTCTCATGGAACTCCCGGGCGCAATGATGGATCAAGTCCAGCTCCGCCTGTGGGAGTTGGCGACCTCGCCTTGACGCTGGGGGGTTGCGTTCCTAGGTTTCGCGCCATTGATATCCGCCACCACCCGGTGGAGCACCAACAAGGAGACCGGCCATGGCCAACAACGTCACCGACGCCACCTTTGAAGCCGAGGTGCTGAAGTCGAAGGAGCCCGTGGTGGTCGATTTCTTCGCGGAGTGGTGCGGCCCTTGCAAGGCCATGGCACCGGCCCTGGCGCAGGTCGCGACCGAACTCGAAGGCAAGGTCAAGGTCGTCAAGATCGACGTCGACCAGAACCCCGCCATCACCCAGCGCTACAAGATCAGCGCCATGCCCACCCTCATGATCTTCAAGGGCGGCGAGGTGCACGCGCACCACGTCGGTGCCCTCGTGCAGAAGAAGCGGCTCGAGGACTGGATCAATCAATCGATCACCGCTTGAGGCGAACGGATCGGACGCCATCGACCCCGGCCTCGTGCCGGGGTTTTTCTTTTCACGGCCCAATTACCGGCGCGTGACCCGAAAACACATGCCGCGACCGGCATGTGTTGTCGGGACACATCGAACGATTTCAGCGTCTTGCCCAATAGATTTGTCATCGGAACATTCCCGTCACGCAACCGATCAGTAAAGTCTTAACGTGAACCACGTAAAGTCCGACTGGTTGATCGAGCGAACGCCCGCGTGACCCCATGACTCCGGTTGGAACAGAAATGAAATCCTTGGCCGGACAAATCATTCTCGGTACGCTGGGACGCGTTGCGACGACCGACTTCAGCAGCGTGGCATAGTCATGCAGGCCGCTCTGTCCGGGGCGTTCGGCCGCTTGGCCGTATCCATCGGTGAGATGATGGACCCGGCACGGCAGGTCGCAGCGCGACTTTGGAAGCGGCACGCCACCACCAGTACGGAGCGCGACCCGCGTATTGTCAGCCGCTTGGCCACGGCGGCCGTCACTGGTCTCGGTCTGCTCGGCCTGGCCACCACCGGCGTCTGGATGGCCGGTCGCTTCATGCATGCGGATCCGTCACTGCTCGCTGTCGAAATCTCGGTCGCCAGCCGCCAGCGCATCCTCGTCGCCCGTGTCACGACGCTGGCCGAACAGATCGCCCATGGACCGACCGATTCTTCGGTCCGTGACGAGTTGGCGGCGTGCACCAAACGGATGATGGCCGCGCATATCGCCCTGCTCGCCGGCAGCGAGGCCAGATTGCGAGCCATAGCGGAACAGCCGGTTGGCTGCACATCCGCCGAGACGGGCTGGCTCGTCAGCGATGGTCGGGTCTCCTCCCGTTCCGCCGTGCTGATGCAGTCCGGCCCCGACTCGCTCGACGCGGTCATGCGACGCTTCACGTCGGCGGCCTTGGTCGTCTCGACCCTGACCGCTCAGGATGACGCCCTGGCGGCCCGGCTCGGCGAGATCGCCCGAGTTGGCACAACGGCTCTTCCCGAGCGTATCGATGCATTGGTGGAAGCGATCCGCCGCAACACCGAGATCAAGGGACAGCACTGGCACAACGCTGCCGACATCGCGCTGGCGCTCGTTTACCTCGGCCTGCTCGTGTTCTGGGCGCGGCTGTTTCAACCGATCGCAAGCGCAGCGACCAAGGCGTTTCGCGAGCTGGCCGAAACCAATGTTCTTTTGGCGGATCGTCGCAAGGAGCTGGAGGAGGCCAATGCGCGCCTGTCGGAGACCGCCGCCCGCTTCCGCAGCCTCAGCGACCTTTCGGCCGACTGGTACTGGCGGACCGACCGCGAGCATCGGTTCTGCGAGGTATCCGACGGCATCGGCCGGCGCGGCCTGCTGCCGGAGCGGCTCATCGGGCAGCGACTCCAGGATCTGATCGACCAGACCACCCCGGCGGCCGCCGAGGGCGACGAGATCTTGGCAGGGTACAAGAGCTTCCGCTCGTTCGAGTTCCGTCTGTCGCGCGAGACACCAGATGCGGACGATCACTGGCTCTCCGTCAGCGGTGAGCCGATCCTCGCCGCCGACGGCACGTTCATCGGCTATCGCGGCGTCGGCCGGGACGTGACGCGCCGCCGTCAGGCCACCGAGGCCTTGGCCCAGTCGACAGCAAAACTCGAAGCCCTGATCGACGCCGCGCCGGTCGCGATCGCGATGTTCGACCGCGAGATGCGCTACATCACCTGCACGCAGCGTTGGATCGCCGACTACGGGCTGGCCGGCCAAACCCTGATCGGCCGCAGCCATTACGACGTCTTCCCGAACCTCCCCGAGAACTTCAAGGAGATCCACCGCCGCTGCCTCGCGGGCGCCGTCGAGCGCATCCCCGAGGCTCGGATCAGCGCACCGTCCGGCCGCGAGATGGTCGTCCGCCGCGAGGTCCGCCCCTGGCACGACGCCTCCGGCGAGATCGGCGGCATCATCATCCTGAACGACGACATCACCGCGATCGCCACCGCCATCCGCTCGCTGCAGAAGAGCCAGGAGCGGTTCCGCCTGCTGTTCGATATCGCCCCCGTCGGCCTGTGCCTCGCCGATCCCGCCGACGGCCGCATCCTGATGGCCAGCCGCACGCTGTCGTCGATGACCGGGTTTTCGCCGGCCGAGTTGAAGCAACTTCCCCTCTCTGCTGTGGCACACGGCTTGCCGCAAACCTCGGATCGTCCGGCACCGGCCGAGCAGGCCCCCGCCGCCGCGGTCGAGGTGATGATCCAGAAGAACGGCGGCGGCGAAATCGCGGCGATCTACAGCGAGCTGTCGTTCCTCGACGAACACAACCACCCCCTGCGCCTCGCGGCCATTCAGGACATCAGCTGGCGGCGCGAGCAGGAAGAGGGCTTGTGGCGGGCCGCCCACATCGATCAACTGACCGGCCTGCCCAACCGCCTCCTCCTGAC
>JBMOGA010000041.1:0-33619 GCA_049318625.1 Hyphomicrobiaceae bacterium | reverse complement strand
GAGGATACGGGGCTACCGAAGACCCAAGTTCAACAACCTGCTAGGGTCTGATCGGTCGAGGTGGAAGCGGAACGCTTCGACCGAGAGCATGAGTCAGTCCCTGAAACATAAAAGAATGCTTCCGGGCCATCGAACCGATCGGGTCGAGACCGGAAGCACCCGATCCGTCACTTCGGGACCAGCGTATCCCACACGATGCGGATCAACTCGACGTAACTCGCAACCACCACGTAGAGCACGGCGCCGGCCGCGATCCCGCCGGCCAGCACCGGCCACGGCCAGCCGTAGGCCATCAGCACGAGACTGGCGATCGGCGCCAAGGCCGTGGCTGCCCACGTCATCGCGCGACCATGGCGCACGATCAGCGCGACCATCGGATACTCGTTCATCGCTCCTGTCTCCGTTTCATGTCGTCGGTTCCGGCAGATCCTCCGACACCGCCGCATAGGCGGCGTGGCGGCCGGCCAGCCGCCCCGAGGTGAAGGCCCAGCCGAGATGGTGGCCGTGTCCTTCGAGCAGGATGCCGCCCATGCCGATGAAGCCGGCCGCATACAACCCGCCGAGCGGCCGGTCGTCGCCACCCACCACTTCGAGCCGCTCGTTCACCGCGACGCCGCCATCGGTGAAATTGATCCAGTACCGCACCGGCCCCAGCGCCACGTAGGGCCCGTGGTCGAACGGCGCCCGGGTCAGCCGGTTGGTCACCGCCGGCTGATCGGCATTCTCCTCGCGGTGCGCCGCGATCGTGCGGGCGAGTGTCTCCGGCTTCGCGCCGATGCTGCGGGCGAGATCGCCCACCGTCGCGCCCTGGTGGAACACGTCACGGCGGCTGCGCCGGTAGTCGTCGATGTAGGCATAGGCCACGCCGGGCGCCGTCGAGACGTAGTAGGGCCATCCCGAGAACTTCTCCGCCAGATGCCCGTCGAGCAGGATGTAGCCCTTGCGGTCCGGCTGGCGCGACAGCGGTGCCGCCAGATCCTCGAGTTCGTCGGTGAAGCGCTGGCCGTCGCCGTTGACCAGCAGCGCGCCGTTCTTGAACAGCTTCGGCGTCGGAACCAGCACCGTGGTGAGGAAGCTCAGAATGAACGGCCGCAGCAGCCAGCCCGGAAGATTTTCGAGCGCAAGTCGCATCGCGCGCGTGAACCACGGGTAGGGCGGCAGCGCCGCCACCCACGAGGAGGCCGGCGGCTGGAAGCGGATGCCGGCCAGATGCACGTGCGGGTTGAGGATGCGCCCGCCGAGCGCCAGCACCATGCGGTGCCCGTCGCCGGTGTTGGTCGGATTGATCGGCTCGACCTTGCCGACCGCCGGAGACACATACTGCTCGCGCATTTCTGCGCTGCCGCTGTAATCCCCGGTGCACAGCACGACCCCGCCGCGCGCGTGGAACTCGCAGGGCCCCGCCGCCGTGTCGCACAGCACGCCGCTGACGCCGCGGGCGCCGCGGATCAGATCGCGCGCCCGCACGCCGGTGCGGATCTCGACGCCGAGCGACCGCGCCCGCCGCTCCAGGTGGTAGATGTAGGCCCGCGAGTTCGGCAGAACGTTGTGCATCCGCGGCTTGCGGTGGGGATGCTCGATCATCGGCCCGTAGAACTCGATGCCCATGCCCATCAGCCACCGGAACGTCTCCGGCACGTTGTCGACCAGCATGCGGCTGAGCTTGTCGTTGTCGGCCAGTCCGAGGGCCGCGTTGAATTTCGCGAGATCCTCGTAATGGTGATCGGGACTGTCCTTGATGCCCCGGCGCAGCTGATGCGGCGTGTTGGAGGCCGTCACCGAGCCGATCGAGCGCGCGGTCGTTCCGCCGAGCCGCTCGTTCTTCTCGATCAGCACGACGGAGCGCCCGAGGCTTGCGGCCTCGACCGCGGCCGCAAGCCCGCTGCCGCCTCCTCCGATCACGACGACGTCGACCTCGTAACGCTGCCCCATCGCGCGGCGATCTCCCGGTTCTGAAATGATATGAGCCGACCGTCAGGTCGGGATCAGGTCGAGCACCCCGCGGGGCAGCGGCATGCCGGCCATCCGCACGAACAGCCAGTACGAAAACCCCGACGCGGCGAGCCCGTACACGGCGCAGCGCGCCACCGACGCCACCCCGGCGACGCGGAAACCCACGACGAAGAACGCCAGCGTCGCGAGCGTGTAGCCGAGCCACGGCATCGCCAGGGCGTAGACCACCACCGTAACCAGCAGCGCGACGAAGCCCGGCACCCGGCTGCCACCTTCCGGCGCGGCCGCGGCGACCCGCTCGGGACGACGGTCGAAGAACAGCGCGAGACCGGCAAGTACCAGCAGGGCGCCGAGCCCCATCATATAACGGTCCGGCCCCACCTCGTCGTACATGCTCTGGGCGCGCTCGGCCGCCTGAAGGCGCAAACCGTCCTGGACGCTCACCGCGCCGACCACGATCAGGATCAAGCTCATCAGCTTCTGGGTCATGCGGACGTGCTCCGGTTCATGAACGATTGGGCGAGGTGACGGCCGGCGCGACGGCCGGAGATGAAGGCCCAGGCGAGGTGATGTCCGTGCCCTTCGAGCAGCAGGCCACCTTGGCCGTTGGAGCCGGCCGCATAGAGACCGGGAATGGGCGCCCCCGTGGCGCCGAGCACGCGGTGATCGGTATCGACCGCCAGGCCGCCGTCGGTAAACACGACGTAACTCTTGACCGGCCCCAGCGCATAGTAGGGCGGCTCGCCGAGCGCCGGCTGGCTGGCGAGCGCCTCGGCCAGCGCTTCCGGCCGGGCGCCGATCGCCCGCGCCAGCTGCAACGGCGTCGCCGCCTCGTGGAAGATGTCGCGGCGGTTGCGGCGGTAGTCGTCGAAATAGGCATAGGCGACGCCGGGCGCGGTCGAGACGAAATGCGGCCAGCGGTTGAATTTCTCCGCCAGCGCACTGTCGAGCACGATGTAGGCGAGCCGCCCCGCGTGCTGCGCCACGTCGCGGCCGGGCTTGTCCAACTCGTCGGTGAAGCGCCGGCCTTCGGAGTCGACCAGGATCGCGCCCTGCCGGAACAGTTCGGCCGACGGGCCGAGCGCCGTCGTCAGGAACGCCATCGCGAACGGCCGCAGCAGAGCCGCGGGCAGGTGGTGGAACGACCACTGCATGAGCCGGGCGAGGGGGCGGCTCGGCGGCAGGCGGCGCAGCAGGTTCGCCCGCCGCGGCGGAACGAACCGCAGGATCGGGCCGCGCACGATATCGCCGTTGAGCACCGATCCGCCCGCCGCCAGACCGAGTGTGAAGCCGTCGCCGGTGGCGCCGGGGTTGACCGGATCGAGGGCCGCCGCCTCGTCACCCGCGAGTTGCGCCTTGAGCACCGGGCTGGCGCTGTAATCGCCGCCGGCGAGCACCACGCCGGCCGCAGCGTGGATCGCGATCCGGCGGCCGTGGTCCTCGACCGCCGTCACACCGGTGATGCGGGCGCCGTCCCGGATCCACCCGTCGGCCCGGCAGCCGAGCCGGATGTCGACGCCGAGCCGCCGGCAGTGCCGCCCGAGGAGGAGCGGAAAGGCGCGCGAGTTCGGCACCACGTTGTGCATGCGCGAGTGGCGGTGCGGTGGCTCCGGGTTGGGGCCGACGAACACGACACCGAGCCCGTCCAGCCACGCCATCATCTCGGTCGTGTTGTCGACGAGGAGGCGCCGCAGCGCGCGATTGTCCCGGTTGGCATACCGGCCGGCCAGGATCTCGAGATCCTCGAAATGCTCGTCCGGACTGTCGACGATGCCCGCCGCCCTCTGGTGCGGTGTACGGGTTGCCGAGATCGAGCCCACCGACCATGCCGTGCTGCCGCCGAGCGCGGCGCCTTTTTCGAGCAGGATCACGCGCAGCCCCTGCGCCGCCGCCTCCGCCGCCGCGGCAAGGCCGGCCCCGCCGCCGCCGACGACGATCGCGTCGGTGCGTGCTTCGGCCATCCCGGCGTGGGCGCTTGCCATGCGTGATCGCGATCCTTTCGAGATGACGGCCCTTATCCTTTCACGGCCCGTGCCAACGCCGCTGAGCGGCCCTCGCGACGCCCGCCGGTCGCAGTTGCCCGTGCCCAGGCCCCGCGAGTGTCCGCATGGCAGACATCCGCTGTCCGCTGAGGCGACACAATGCAGGTCCCTCGCGAGACGACCCGCGCCCATCGACCCGCCCGGCGCGATGGCACCCCTCTTGCAGCTCATACTCCCAAAGGCCCGCATCAGGAGCCGACACGGGCACCGGCAAGGCCCGTCGCGGGGCGCACACCCCGACGGAGCACTGGGAGGAGAGACGGATGGCGGTCGCTTACGTGGTGCGGTGCAATTTCTCGCGGCCCGATCTCGAGACCTATTGGAACGATTGGTACAGCGGGCCGAAGCTGCGGCAGATGCTCGCCAAGCCGATGTTCCTGACCGGACAGCGGTTCGCCCGCGAGGCCGGCGACGGCCGGATCTATCTGGCCTTCTGGACGCTCGAGTCGCCCGCCGCCTTCGAGACCCACGAATACAAGTCCGACTGGGGGTTCTTCGAATGGAAGCCCTACATCACCGACTGGAGCCGTGATCTCTTCTCACCGATAGCCGGGACGCTTGCCGCCCCGCGTGTCGCGCCGGAACAGCGGCTGCACATCGTCGCCTTCGATGGCGCCGAGGACCACGCCGCCGTCGAGGCCGAATGCGCTGCGCTCGGCAAGCAGCGCCCGAGCCTCGTGTGGATGCGCATCGCCGGTCTCGACCGCCACACCCCGGCGATGGGCTTCGAGGTGCTGCCCGCAGGCGCCCGGCTGCCCGAACTTCCGCCCGGCTCTCCCTATCGGCGCCAGACCCTTTACCGGCCGATCTCCGAATTCGGCGAACACTGAAGGCACCCGATGGACAGCGGTCTCCTGGCAGGCTTCGCAAACGCCTTCACCTTCACGAACCTCTGGTTTGCGCTGCTCGGGTGCCTGCTCGGCACTATCGTCGGTGTGCTGCCGGGCCTCGGCCCGGCGTCGGCCATGGCGATCCTGCTGCCGATCGCGCTCTACCTGCCGCCCACCGGTGCCATCATCATCATGGCCGGCATCTACTACGGCGCCATGTACGGCGGCTCGACCACCGCCATCCTGATGAACATCCCGGGCGAGGTCTCCTCCGTGGTCACCGCCCAGGACGGCTTCGCGATGACCCGCAAGGGGCGGGCCGGCGAGGCCTTGGCGATCGCCGCGATCGGGTCGTTCATGGCCGGCATCTTCGGTACGGCGGCGATCGCCGTGTTCGGGCCGCTGGTCGCCGATGTGGCGCTGCGGTTCGGCCCGCAGGAGTACCTCGGCCTCGTCATCTTCAGCATGATGGCGCTGGTCGGGTTCGCCGGTGACTCGCTGATCAAGGGCCTCGCGCTGGCCCTCCTCGGGATGCAGCTCGCCACCATGGGCGCCGATCCGCTGACCGGCGCCCAGCGCCTCACCTTCGGAACCGTCGAACTCAGCAAGGGCCTGGATGTTGTGCCGGTCCTCGTCGGCCTGTTCGGCATCGGCGAGGTCTTGATGACCATCGACAACAAGGTCGGGCAAATCTACAGCGGAAAGCTCGGCAACTGGGCCTCGATGCTGCCCCGCGGCATGGAGCTTTATCGCGGTCTGGCGGCGAGCGTGCGCGGCACCCTCGTCGGCTTCACCATGGGCCTGCTGCCGGGCATGCTTCCCGCGGTGACCGCCTATCTCTCCTACGATCTCGAAACGAAGATCGCCAAGGACCCGTCGCGTTTCGGCCAGGGCGCCATCGAAGGCGTCGCCGCGCCCGAGGCCGCCAACAACGCCACCGCCATGGCCGGGTTCATCCCGCTGCTCGCGCTCGGCATTCCGACGAGCCCCGCGCTCGCCATCATGCTGGGCACACTGATGATCAATGGCCTCACGCCCGGTCCCATGCTGTTCGAGCAGCAGGGGCTGTTCGTGTGGACCGTGATCGCCAGCATGTTCATCGCCAACGCCATGCTGCTGGTGCTCAACCTGCCCCTGGTCGGCTTTTGGGCGCGCATCAGCGTTGTGCCGTACTCCATCCTGGCGCCCATCGTGCTGGCCGTCTGCGTGGTCGGTGCCTATGCGCCCCGCAACACCATGTTCGACGTCTGGGTCGCCATCGTCTTCGGTCTCGCCGGCTTCATGATGCGCAAGCTGTCCATGCCGATGGCACCGCTGGTGCTGGGCTTCCTGCTCGGACCGCTGTTCGAGCAGTCGCTGCGCCAGTCGATCTCCCTCAGCGGCGGCAACCTGCTGCTGATCCTCTCGCGCCCGATCGCGCTGGGCTTCCTCATCGCGACCGTGCTCGCTCTCGCGCTCGTCACCTATCTCAAGATGCGGTCGCGCTCGATCAAGGAGCTCATGCACGAGAGCGCGGCCGAGACGTGAACTGCCCAAAACGGAAACAAGAACGTAGGAGGACGCCACGATGAAACTGAAACGCCTGCTCACCGTGCTGCCACTGGCGGTGCTCGGTCTCGGGCCCGCCGCCGCCCAGGACAAGTTTCCGAGCCGCCCCATCGAGATCATCGTGCCGTTCGCGGCCGGCGGCTCCACCGATCTCGGCATGCGCGTGCTCGCCCCCGCGCTCGAGGCCAAGCTCGGCGTTCCTGTCCGCATCGTGAACAAGCCGGGCGGCAACACCGTCCCGGCCGTGACCGAGGTGATGAACGCCAAGCCCGACGGCTACACGTTGCTGGCCGATGGGCCGCCGCAGAGTTCCATGCTCGATACCGCGGTCAAGACGCTGCCCTTCAAGGTGCAGGATCGCACCTTTATCAACGTCTCGGCCTACACGCCGATGAAGTTCGTGGTGCCGTTCGACTCGCCCATCCAGACGCTGAAGGATGCCGCCGAACTCGCCAAGAGCGATCCCGCCAATTTCACCTGGACCTCGCTCGGCGGCGCCGGCGCCCAGGACATGGCCAATCGTCAGTTCTTCAAGGCCATCGGCGTCGACGTCACCAAGACCCGGCCGCTGCAACTCAAGGGCGGTTCCGAGGCCATCACCATGACGGCCGGCGGGCACGTCAAGATGGGCGTCGGCTCTTACAGCTCGATCGCCGCGCCCCTCCAGGCCAAGCGCCTGCGCGTCATCGCCGTCGCGGCTCCGGAGCGCTGGCCGAACCTGCCGGACACGCCGACCGCCAAGGAACTGGGATATCCCTCCATCGAGACGCTCTACTGGATCGGCTTCTCCGGTCCCCCGGGCCTGCCGAAGGAGATCGCGGACGCGATCGACAAGACGGTGCGCGAGGTGGTGGCGGATCAGGCCGTCGTCGACGGTCTGCTCAAGGTCGGCCTGAAGCCGCTCTACTACAATGCCACCGACATGCGGGCGCGGGTCGAGAAGGAGCGGGCCGAGACGCAGGAGCTGTGGTCCAGGTAACGGCCGCGAATGGCGGGCGGCGGCCCGGATCGCCGCCCGCACCACACAGAGGCGGGGAACCATGATGAAGATCTACGGGTCGGCGACGTCGCCGTATGTCCGCAAAGTCCGCGTACTCATCGCGGAGAAGCAGATCGCCTGCACGTTCGTGGCCGAGGACCCCTGGCAGTCGCGGGCCGAGCTGCATGCGCTCAACCCCATCGGCAAGGTGCCGGTGCTCGAGATCTCGGGCAGCCAGCCCCTCATGGATTCGCTGCTCATCATGGAGTACCTCGACGCCCACTCGGGCGGCGGGCGGCTGTTGCCCGCCGAAGGCCCGCGCCGCTGGGAGATCCTGCGCTGGCACGCCCTCGGCCACGGGCTCATCGATGCGGCCGTCGTGCGGCTGCTCGAGACCCGCCGCCCGGAAGCCTTTCAGATGCCGGAGCGCATGCAGCGCGAGGAGGCACGCTTCGCCCGCATCGTCGCGGCCATCGAGACCGAGATGGCGGCCGGGCCGTGGATCGCGGGCGATGCCCCCTCGATCGCCGACATCACCGTCGGCGTCGCCCTGTCCTATGCCGATTTCCGCTACCCGCACGACTGGCGCTCGACGGCCCCGCGGCTGGCGCGCTGGGCCGAGACGATGGCGGCCCGCCCCGCATTCGCCACCACTCTGCCGCCGGGGTTCACGCCCGCGCTCTAGCGCACGGGCGTCCGCCGACCCCCGGCCGGCGGCGCGCGCGGACCCTACAACCCGAGCAGCCCCGCCGCGTTGGTGCGCAGCACGCGCTCCATGTTGTCCGGCCGGATCGGCAGCGTGCGGAACCACGCCGCATAGTCCTTGACCGAGCAGAACGGGAACGAACTCGCGTACAGGAACCGGTCGGCGAGGAACCCGTCGGCCGCCTTCACGTAAAGGTCCATGCCCGGCATGTTGACCAGATACATGTCCGGCGACAGGTAGAGATTGGACCGGCGGAACGCCACGTGCAGGATCTCGGTGACCCACGGCCAGTTGCCGTGAGACGAGACGATCTTCAGCGTCGGGAAATCCGCGAGCACCCGGTCGATGCGGTCCGGCGCCGTATAGCTGATGTCGGGACCGGCATTGCCACCGGTCATCATGATGATCGGGATGCCCCGATCCTCGCAGTGGGCGTAGATCGGATAGAGCCGCCGGTCGTCGGTGTGGAGCGGCAGGGGATAGGCGCCCGGCTCGATGTTGACCGCCTTGAACCCTTGCGCGATGGCGCCGTCGATCTGCGCCACGGCCTTGCGCCGGTCGGTCGGGTCGATGGCGGCGACACCGACGAAACGGCCCGGGTGGGCGGCCACGAACTCGGCGACGTCGGCATTGTCGACCGAGCCGAGGCTGCCGGAGTTCCGCCCGACCACCACCCCGACGCCGACGCCGGCCGCATCCATCTCGCCGAGCAGCAGCGGCACCGACTGCGCCTGCGCCGCGGGCGAAGGCGTCAGGCCGAGCTGGCGCGTGAAGCGGTCGCGGCGATCCGGGTTGGCGTACATCACCGTCGACAGGAAACTCTTGAACGGCGGCCGGATGCGGAAATCGATGATGGTCATGGCGTCGGCTCCTGTGCTGTCGGCTTGCGGGCGCAGAATTGGAATGCGTAACGATCGATCTGCAGGTCGCGGGCGCCCCGCCGCGCCAACCCGCCCGGGTCGAGGCCGTCGGCCAGCACGGCGTCGATGGCAGCGGGCGACGTGCCCTCGATCAGCACCGCCGCCGCGACACGGGCGTCGCGCGTCCCGGTGATCCGGCGGGCATCCATCCGCGCGCGAATGTCGGGTGCCGCCTCCCACACCTCCGCCGACAGGATGCCGCGACGGCCGGCCAGCGCCGGGCATGCCGCTGCGAGCCCCGCCAGCAACCCGGCCCGCGCGCTGTCGTCGGCGCCGAACCGCACCGTCGCCACGAACGCGCCTTCGCCCGATCCGGCGCGTGCGAGACACCGGAAGGTCTCGCGCGCGGTTCCCGAGAACGCCCCGCGCATGCGCAGACCCCAGTCGCTGATGGCGTCGAGCAGCGCCATGTAGCCCGGGTGGGCGAGCCCTTCGGCGGTCGTCGCGTCATAGGAGGCGAGATAACCGGCGCCCGCCAGCGCCTTGAACCGGCGCGCCCGCACATAGGTCGGCACAGCGATCCGGTCGGGCACGTGCTCGCGGATGTACCACTCCGTGCACTCGTCCTCGGCCTGAGAGTCGATATCCATCCACAGCGCCAACACGCCCGTCGTCATAGAGCCAGCCCTCACGTTGCTGCGTGCCGGCAGTTGCACCCGTCATGCCAGCACCCGCCGGCGGCGCCCCGCGGCCACCCGCACGCGCCGCCCGTGTCCGCCCGGCGCACAGCGCTGCATTCGACACAGACAGCGAGAACCTGAGGCAGCCCTCACGGCCGATGCCGCGCGCCGGCTTGTCGGCGACGGCGTTCGCCGCTAAAGGCGAGGTCCCGCGTGCTGGTCCGGTCTCGACCGGGCCCGATCCGCGGGCCGCGACGGCCCCGGCCGCCCCGGTGGTGGACTTGAACGGATGGGTGGCCGAGCGGTTGAAGGCACCGGTCTTGAAAACCGGCAGGGGTTCACGCCCCTCGTGGGTTCGAATCCCACCCCATCCGCCAGAACCCAATGATCCAGCCCGGAGACGTAGGTAACAACTGTACCTATGACATGGGGAACACCCACGCGCGCCGCCCTACCGTCGGCGCCGATGCCGGCCGACAACGACTGCGCCGCCACGCTCAGGCGTTGCGGTGTTCCGACCGCCGGTCTCAGCCCTTGCGCACGCGGCAACTTCTCGAGACCGTCTTTTGGTTCAGGAACTCCACCTTCTTGGCACCGAAGTGCGTGCTGGTGCTCGCCAAGCCGCCACCACCTTCCTCGCGGGCGAAACCGCCCTTGTTCTCACAGCCGAACCCATCACCTTTGCGGGTGATCCGGTAATCCGTCACGTGAGCGCCATCGGCCATCGTGAGCAGCAAGGTCAATGTGTCGTTCTCGAAAACCCAGACCGCCTTGCCATCGCGCCAGGTATGCGGCACGCCCAGTTGCGACGCGGAGCGGTGCGTTCGCGTTTCCGTGTCCCCCCGTTGCACGCGCGTGATCGTGATCGCGTGTGTGTGCTGGATGCTGCCCTGCGGGCCGAAGGCGATCCGCATGGAATGATGGACCTTCTGATCGCCCATGCCGAGATCGCTGCGAACCCGGCGCACCTGGTCCGACGATGCTTCGATCGTATAGCCTTCCAGTTCGGAAAAACCGATGGAAGCCGGCACTTCGACGGCAGATCCTGCCGGCGCCGCACTTGCAGCGCCCGCCGTGGCATCGCTCTTGGGCGGCGGTGCTTGCGCGGACAGCGGTCCGCTGAATCCCAGCACGGACATCACGGCGATCATGCGCAAGCAGGACTTGTCCATCGGTGGCCCCTTCTCACGATCGCACCAGCGCCGCGTCGACGATACCAATGCGCCGCCCTGTCGCTCCAGACGTGTGCCCGATCGGGGTCGATCATGCGCACGCGACGATGGCGCGTCAACGCGGGGGGGCATGGGGGCTCGGCGGGGTGGAGCCACCGGCCGCTACGGCCGAGCGAGCAATGCCGTCCGCTCTCGACGCCGTCGTCCTCTCCGACGACGAACGGTTGATGCCCGCCGGACCCGGCGCTAGTCTTGCCCCACGCGTGCAGGGGCAGGCCCCGTCGCAGCACGTGCTGCGCTCGGGGCCAGTCCCGGATCCGAGATCGCGGCGCAGAGCCTCTATCCCGACGTCGGCCGCGCGGGCACAGGACGGACCGATCAACAAGGAGTTCGCAGATGACCAAGGATTTCCGGGCGTGCGCCCGCTGGGCCGGTGCCTCACTCGCCGCACTCGCGCTGGCGCTGCCGCTCGTTGCCGCCGAGGCCAAACCGCTCAAGTGGGCGCGGTCGGGCGACGCGCTGACGCTCGACCCCCACTCCCAGAACGAGGGGCCGACCCACAACCTGTTGCATCAGATCTACGACACATTGGTCTGGCGGCACTACAGCGGTGAACTGAAGTCCGGCCTGGCGGTCTCATGGGCGCTGACCAGCGATCCGACGGTGTGGGAATTCAAGCTGCGCACCGGCGTCAAATTCCACGACGGCGCCGCGTTCGACGCCGACGACGTCGTGTTCTCGTTCGAACGGGCGCGCCAGCCCAACGCCGACATGAAGGGGCTGCTGACCTCGGTCGACAGCGTCACCAAGGTCGACGCCACCACCGTTCGCATCAAGACCAAGGGCCCCAACCCGCTGCTGCCGAACTACCTGACCAACATCTTCATCATGGACAAGGAGTGGTCGGAGAAGAACCAGACCGTCAACGTCCAGGACTTCAAGGCCAAGGGTGACAACTATTCGGTCCGCAACGCCAACGGGACCGGACCTTACGTGCTGGTGTCCCGCGAACAGGACGTGAAGACGGAACTCAAGCGCAACGACAGCTATTGGGGCAAAGGCGAAAATCCGCTCGGCGCGACCACGCTCACCTATTTCACGATCAAGTCGGACGCCACGCGCCTCGCGGCCCTGCTCACCGGCGAAGTGGACTTCGTGCAGGACGTCCCCGTTCAAGACATCCAGCGTCTGGAAGCGGACAAGAAGCTGCGCGTCAACTACGGACCGGAGAACCGGACGATCTTTCTCGGCATGAACGTGGCGCTGCCCGAGTTGAAGATGTCCAACGTCAAGGGCAAGAATCCGTTCGCAGACCAGCGGGTTCGCCAGGCTCTCAACATGGTCGTCGACCGCGAGAGCATCAAGCGCGCCGTCATGCGCGGGCAATCCGTGTCGGCGGGTGTGATCGCGCCGCCGTTCGTCAATGGGTACACACAGGCGCTCGATACGCTGCCCAAACTCGACCTGGTCGCCGCCAAGAAGCTGCTGACCGACGCCGGCTATCCGCAGGGCTTCGAAGTGACACTGCACTGCCCCAACGACCGCTACATCAACGATGACCGCATCTGCCAGGCGGTTGCCGCGATGATGGCCAAGATCGACGTGAAGGTGAACGTGCTGGCGCAAGGCAAGGCGAAGCACTTCCAGTTGATCCAGCAGAACCCGCCGGAGACGGAATTCTTCCTGCTCGGTTGGGGCGTGCCGACCTATGACAGTCACTACATCTTCTCGTTCCTCTATCACACGCGCTCGGGCCAGCTCGGCACGTGGAACGCGACCGGGTACTCGAACCCCGAGATCGACAAGCAGATCGTCAGTCTGACCGGCGAGACCGACGTGGCCAAGCGCAACGCGACCATCGCCAAGATCTGGGACACGGTGGCGGCCGACGCGATCTATGTGCCGCTGCACCATCAAACTCTGGCCTATGCGATGACCCGGGAATGGGACATCGCAACGTCGCCGGACAATGCGGTGTTCATGAAACTGTTCGCGCCGAAGTAACTGCAAACCCGGGCGGCCTTCCCCGGCCGCCCGGACCCGCCCTGCGCCGCGCCGGATGAGTGCGCAGAGGCCGCACACGGCCCCCGACGACCCGCAGCGACCACGACGATACGTATCCTGCTCCCTGTCGCTTTCCGGGCGATGGCGAACCGTCCACCGCCTGCGCCCCGTGCGCCATCCCCGGCGGCCGGCCTGCCATGCTACACGGGAACCACACCACCATCTCGCCGGCCGAGAGGAGAACACCCGTCATGGTCCGCGTTGCCCCCTATTGGTGGGACGAGACCCCGCCGCGGCCGACCGACCAGAAGCCCGTCGCGCCAAGCTGCGACGTCGCCGTCGTCGGCGGCGGCTACACCGGACTGAGTGCGGCCATGACCTTGGCCCGCGCCGGACGCTCCGTTCAGGTGTTCGAGAAGTCGCGGCCGGGAGAGGGCGCCTCGACCCGCAACGGCGGCATCGCCAGTGGCAACCTGCGGCTGACCTTCGCGGAGATGATCAAGCGCTTCGGCATGGACCGCGCCCAGGCCATCCAGGCCGAGGCGAAGGCCGCCCGCGAGGATCTGGCAAGCTTCCTGGCGGCCGAGGCGATCGACTGCGACTACACCATGTCCGGCCGCTTCTCGGGTGCATCCTCTCCCGACCAGTACGAGACCCTGGCCCGCGAAGCGGATCTGCTCGCCCGCCATCTCGGCATCGAGGCCTATGCCGTGCCGCGCCATGAGCAGCACGACGCTCTCGGAACGGACTATTACTGGGGTGGCATGGTCCGCATGGACATCGGCGGGCTCGACCCCGCCAAGATGCATGCCGGCATGCTGCGAAGTGCCGAGAAGGCCGGCGCGACCGTGGTGAGCGGCACGGCCGTCCGGACCATCCGCCGCCGTGCCGACGGAACATTCGACGTGACGACGGATGGTGGCACAACCCACGCCCGCGACGTCATCGTCGGAACCAACGGGTACACCGATGCGGCCGATCCGTGGCTCAGGCGGCGGCTGATCCCCGTGGCCAGCAGCATCATCGCGACCGCGCCGCTGTCGCCGAACCTCATGGCCACGCTGATGCCGCGGCGCTTCATGTGCGTGGAAACCCGCAAGTTGCACTATTATTATCGTCCGTCACCGGATGGGAAACGCATCCTGTTCGGCGGCCGCGGCGCCTCGCTGAACGAGAAGAAGGACCGTGTCACGAGCCGGCTGCGCCAGGCCCTCGTGGATGTTTTCCCGCAGCTTTCGGAGACCCCGCTGACCCACAGCTGGTCGGGCAACGTCGCGATGAACCGCGACCTGATCCCGCGGATCTTCACACGCAACGGCATCCACTACGCCGCCGGGTACTGCGGGTCGGGCGTCGTTTGGGCCCGCTGGGCCGGGCAGAAGGTGGCGTGGCAGGTGCTCGGCAGCGAGAAGGGCCGTTCGGCCCTGGATTTCCGGCCACCGCCGGCCGTTCCGTTCTACAACGGCAACCCCTGGTTCATGCCCGCCGTGTTCGCCTGGTACGAACTGCAGGACCGGCTCGCGCGCCGTCGAAGTTAGCGCGCACGGTTAGGAGGGTGCCGCTGCCGGCCTCTCTCTGCGCACCGCGATCGTCTGCTGGATGATCAACGGCAGAATGAAGATGGCAGCCAGCATGTCGGACGTCACGCTCGGGAAGACCAGCATCACGCCCGCCAGACCGGTCGTCCACCGGATCAGATGCGGCATGTTGCGCACGGCAAACCCCGTCAGCGCCGTCGCCAGGATGATCACGCCCAGCATGCAGGACAGCGTCGTTTCGAGGAACGCGAACCACGTGAAGTACTCCGGCAGCACGATCAGCATGGCCGGCGCGTAACAGAACACGAACGGCACCATGATCTTCGCATTGGAGAGCTTGAAGGCCGTGTTGCCGGTCTTCCAGGGATTGGCGCCGGCAATGGCGGCGGCGGCGAACGCGGTCGTACAGACCGGTGGCGTGATGTCGGCGATGAGGCCGAAATAGAAGACGAACATGTGCGCTGCGAGCGCCGGAACGCCGAGTTGCGCCAGAGCCGGCTGAGCGACGGTCGCCAGCATGATGTACAGCGCCGTTGTCGGAATGCCGGAGCCGAGCACGATGCAGGCAAAGGCGATGAAGAGCATCGACAGGAAAAGCGTCGCGTCTTTCAGCGAAAACATCTCGAAGGGCAGCACCGACACCACGTCATGGACGACCTGGGCTGTCTGCGAGGCGCTGCCGGTGACCACGAAGCCGAGCCGGAACGCCAAGCCGGTGACGTTCATCGCCCCGACCACGATGCCGACCGCTGCGCAGATGGCCCCAACCGAGAGCGCACTGCGCCCACCCTCATAGAACGCGTCGATGACGTCGCGCACCGTCAGCCGCCTGTGGGGATTGAGGAAGCCCACCACGATGCAGGCCGAAATCGACCAGAAGGCCGCCATGTAGGGCGTGTACCCGGCGAACAGCACGTAGAGCAGCACCAGCAGCGGTATGAGCGTGGGCCATCCCTTGCGCACGACGGGCCACAGTTCGGGGATCTCACTCTTCTCGTAGCTGCGCAGGCCGAGGCGCTTGGCCTCGAAGTGCACGATCGCCATCACGCCGAGGTAGTGCATGAACGCCGGGACTGCGGCGGCAATGGCGATCTGCGCGTATGGAAGATTGAGGAATTCGGCCATGATGAACGCCGCCGCGCCCATGATCGGCGGCGTCACCTGCCCGCCGACGCTGGCAGCCGCCTCGACGCCGCCCGCGAAATGCGGGGGATAGCCGAGCCGCTTCATGTTGGGGATCGTCAGCGCGCCGACCGTGACCGCGTTGGCGACGGCGGATCCGGAGATCATCCCGAAGAAGGCCGACGCCACGACGCTGACCTTGGCCGGACCGCCGGTCGCGCGCCCGGCCAGCACCGTCGAGATGTCGACGAAGAACTGCCCGAGGCCGATGCGCTGGACGAATGCCCCGAACAGCACGAAGTGAAAGACGACGGTCGCCACCACCCAAAGCGTCACGCCGAAGATTCCCTCCGACGGGAAATACATCGACGTCACGAAATGCGACCACGAAATGCCGGGATGCTTGAGGATCTGCAGAGGCATGTAGGGCCCCCAGATCGCGAACACCATGAACAGGATGATCACCACCGGCATCGTCCAGCCGACCGTCCGCCGCGTGGCTTCGAGCACGAGCACGGTGATGATGCTGGCGAACACGATATCCAGGGTCGCAGGATTGCCCTGCCGCAGGGCCTGCTCCTGCATCTTGATGCCCAACGCGGGAATATCGACGCCATCCCAGGTCAGCCCGAGATAGAGAGATGCGGCGACCCCTGCGAAGCCGAGGATCCAATCCGGCAGCGGAACACCGCTCGGCCGCCACCAACTGCTCGGCGGGGCGCTCGCTCCGAACGCAACCGCCCGCATCGGGAACAGCAGGAACACCATCAACAGCACGCCGCTGAGGTGGATGCCCATATGCCAGTAGTCGATGGGCAGGCCGATGCCGGCGGTCACGTAATGGTAGATGCCGAAGACGACGAGGAAGATGTAGCAGAAGGTCCGGACAACGCGGCCCGTGCCGCGCGCCTGCCGCTCCGCGTCGTATTGAGCGCCGATCTCCTGCAGTCGCCGCTCGAAGGCGGCGGTATCGGTCGTTGCGGCGTTGTTCTGCAGGGACATCGGGTGGTCTCGTGATGACAAAAGGAGAGGGCTGGCCCGTTCTCCAGGCCAGCCCAAAATGTTCCGGCAATCCCTACTTCAGGATGCCCTTTTCCTTGTAGAACTTCTCCGCGCCAGGATGAATCGGCGTGCTGACGGCCTTCAGCGCGCTCGACATCTGGATATCCTTCGCCTTGGCATGGCCGTTGTCGAGCAGCTTGCGCGCCGTGTCGTTCCACAGGGCCGCGGTGATGTCGTAGACGAGCTTCTCGGGCACGTCCGCGCTCACCACCCACTGGGCGCCGACCGCCGTCGTCTTCACGTCGTAGGTGACGCCAGCGTACGAGTTGGCCTTGATCACGTCCTGATAGTAGTAAGGAACGACTTTCAGGAATGCGGCGATCTCATCGTCGGCAAACGAGTAGAGTTCGATTCCCTTGGTCGATGCCAGCTGGGTAATGGCCGCGAGAGGCGAGCCGCCGACGATGAAGAACGCGTCGAGCTGGCCGTCGGCCATGCGGTCGGCGCTCTGCTGCGGGTTCAGTTCGGCCGCCTGGATGTCCTTCTTCTCTATCCCGTAGATCTTGAGCAGTTCGAGCACGACGACCTGCGTGCCGGAACCCGCGGTGAAGATGCCGACGCGCTTGCCCTTGAGCTCCTTGACGCCGCCGAGCTTCGAGCCCTTCGGAATGACGAGGTGCATGTGCTCGGGGAACAGATTGGCGATCACCCGGATCTTGTCGAACTTCTTCTCGAACTTTCCTTCGCCGTTGTACGCCTGATAGACGATGTCGGCGGCCGCAAGGCCCGACTCCGTCTGTCCCGACTGAATGGCCGTGACGTTGGCCACCGACGCGTTCGACGATTGTGCGATCGCCACCAGGCCCGGCACGCCGCACGAGCCGCCCTTGTCACACGGCGTCGAGCCGGGCGGGGCAGAAATGATATTGGCGATCAGTCCACCGATCGGGAAGTACGTCCCGCCCGCGCCACCGGTCGCGATACGGAAAAACTTCATGTCCTGAGCGACGACCGCCGCACTGCCGAGGGCAAGCGTGACGACGGCACCGATCGCAACGATCCTTCGAGTCAGTCTGATCATGTCACTTCTTCCTTCTGGGCTTTGCCGGCCTGTTCGTCCCACTCTGCAAGGCCGCCGCGAAAATAAAGTCGACGCCCGAGATTGGCACCCGCGAGGGTCCCTGCCAATATCGAAGTTGTCGATAGCCCGGCGAATGTGCCGCTCGCATGCGCTGTGGGTCCGAATTGGCACTGATGCTCCGATTTCGCGCAAAGAGCCCAATCTGCGAGCTTTGCGCGGGACCGACGGCGGGCAGGGGATCGGGAGTGCGCCAGATGTCCGTGATCGCCTTCTGGGCCGGGATCACCGGGACATGCACGGCGATCGAGTTGGGCCGGCGTGGGCACGCCGTCACCCTGATCGACCGCCGCACGCCCGCGGAAGCATGCAGCTCCGGCAATGCTGGTATCCTCGGCTCGCAATCGTGCGCGCCCTTCGCCTTGCCGGGTATCCTGACGGAGATGCCGCGCCTGCCGCTCGACAGCGAGGGGCCACTGGTGCTGCACTGGAAGGGGCTCTCGCGCACGCGGCCCAGGGTCTTCCGGTTCGCCGGGCGGCGCGCGGCGGCCTGACCGGCGGAGGATGCATGCGCGTCGGACGGTTGCCGAGCGACGACGACACCTGCGGATGGGTCCGCACACTGCCGCCGCGCACGCGACCGGTCCGCTCCGCCGCGGGCGCCCTCGACGCCGATTGGGTGATCGTCGGCGCGGGCTATACGGGCCTTGCGGCAGCCCGGCGTCTGGCCACGCTTCATCCTGGCCACGCGATCCTCGTTGTCGACGCCCAGCGCGCCGGCGAGTCGGCCGCTGGGCGCAATTCGGGCTTCGCCGTCGAAATCTCCCCGTCGCCCAATGTCAGCGACGCGCCGGCCGCCCGGATCTATGGGCGTTCCTACCGGCTCAATACCTTCGGTCTCGAGATCCTGCGCGATCTGGTCCGTGCTCATGACATCGACTGTGACTGGCGCGAGGTCGGGAAATATCAGTCTGCCGCCGAAGCGCATCACGAAGGGCGACTGGACACCTTCGCCAGGCATCTCGCCGAGCTCGAAATTCCCCATGCCGTACTCGACCGCGAGGCCCTGTCCACCCGCCTCGGCACCAGCCACTATCGGCGCGCCGTGCATACCCGCCAGACCGTACTGGTCCAGCCGGCCGCGCTGACCCGGGGACTGGCCTTCAACCTGCCGGCCAACGTCACCCTGCTCGAAGAGTCGCCGCTGCTGGCGATCGAACACCGCCCGCGCCTCACGCTGACCTGCCGCGAAGCGACCATCCGCGCCGGTCGCCTGATCCTCGCCACCAACAGCTACCTGCCGGAGTTCGGCTTCTTCCAGAACGGGCTCGTGCGGTTCACGCTGACCGCGGCGCTCACCCGCCCTCTCACCGACGAGGAGCACGCCCGCATCGGCGCGCCCGACCCTTGGGGCGTCATCTCGATCCACCGCTTCGGCGCGACGGTACGCTACACGGCCGACCGCCGGATCATGGTCCGCAACACCTTCGAGTACTGGCCCGCGCTGTCGATGACCCGCAGCGAACTTCTCGAACGCCGCGACATCCTGCGTCGCTCTTTCGAGGCCCGCTTCGCCGCCCTGGCCGACGTGCCGTTCGAGTTCATCTGGTCCGGCGTCGTCTGCGTCAGCCGCAACATGACCGCCGCGTTCGGCCAAGTGGCGGACGGGGTCTATGCCGCGGGTGGCTGCAATGCCGGCGGGATTGCGCGCGGCACCGCGCTTGGTACGCTCATCGCCGACCATGCATCGGGTCACGGCTCCGGCCGGCTCGACGATGCACTGGCGCTACCCCGACCCGCGTGGGTGCCGTCGCCGCCTTGGCTCGGCCCGCTCGTCAAGGCGGATCTGAAACGGCGCCAGCGTGGCCTCGGCGCCGAGATCTGAGGAGGACACGATGTCAGCACCGTTCGACCTGGGCCGCTACGTGGCCAGCATCGAGACACGCGTCGACAGCCACTATGCCAATCAGGTGGTGTCGCTCGGCATCATCACGGAACTGTTCGGCATGGCCGGCACCAAATTGGCCTATATGCTGGACGGCGACGGCGGCTACATGGCCAAGTTCGAAAACCTGGAATTCCTCGCGCCGGTCTATCAGGGCGATTTCGTCCGCGCCACGGCACGTCTCGAGGCGATCGGCAACACCTCGCGCCGCCGGATCTACGAGGCGCACGTCACCGCCCGCTGCCACGGCATCGGCACGCAACCTTCCCACGGCGAACTGCTGGATGCGCCCTTGCTGGTGGCCCGCGCGATCGGGATCACCGTCACCCCATTGCCGCTGCAGCGCCTCACGCCAGCGGCCGTGCGCGGCCGCCCGAAGCCCTGACCGTCAGCGCCACACCCCATCGACGCGATCGTAGGCATCGGCACGCGGATCGTCGGCCGTCAGCATATGCTTGGCGATCTTGCCCGACGCGGTATAGGGCAGGCTCGCGACGTAGCCGATGTAACGGGGCACCTTGAAGCGAGCGAGACTCTCGGCGCAATGGGCGAGAATGGCGTCGGGCGGCACGTCGTCCGCGCTCAGTCCCTCCTGCAGCCGAACGAGGATCTTGACCTCCTCGCCGCGTGTGGCGTCGGGCACCGCCACGGCCGCCACCTCGGCGATCTGCGGCAGGGCGAGCACCACGGCCTCGACCTCGCGCGCGGCGATGTTTTCGCCAGCCCGCCGTATCATGTCCTTCTTGCGGCCGACGATCGTGTGGTAGCCGGCGGCGTTCCTTTGGAACAGATCGCCGGTGCGGAACCAGCCGCCCCGCAGCGCGTCCGCGGTCGCCTCGGGCTTCTTGTAGTAGCCGTGCAGGATGCCGGGCCCACGCACGATCAACTCGCCGATCTCCCCGACGGCGACATCCGCGTCCGCCTCGTCGACGATGCGGGTCTCGCGGAACGGCACGGGCACGCCACAGGTGCCGGTACCGACGGTCTCGACTGCCTCCATTGGCACGAACAGCACGGACCCCACCTCCGTCATCCCGAAGGCCTCGCGGCAGACGAGGTCGAAACGCGCCTCGATGGCAGCGTGGTTCTTGTGGCTGAGGCCGTAGCAGTTCACCCGCACGATCTCGTTGTCCGCATCGTCGGGCGACGGGGGCTGCTTGTGGACCACCTCGGGCAGCAGCGTGAACTGGATGCGATGGCGACGCACCCAGCCCATGAAGCGGGACGCACTCTGGCGCCGCGCCACGAACAGGGTCGCCCGGAGATAGAGCGCCATCATCGTCTGCCACTGCGGGTCCATGTAGAAGAACGGCGTCGCCGCGAGAATGCGCCGGAAATCGCGTCCGTCCCGCGTCGCGTTCACCTTGCCGATGGTCAGCCAATAGAGGTGGCTGAGCAGGCAGCCCTTCGGAAAGCCCGTCGTTCCGGAAGTATACTGAATATTGAGCAGGTCGCCATGGCCGGCCGGGCAGGGGGCCAACATCGTCTCGGCGCCCAGCGCGAGGAACGCCTGCCAGCGCCCGGTGCGAAACCCGTCGTGCACGACGAGTGGAAGGGCCTGCAGCGCCGCCGACGTGCCGGCCAGCGTCGACAGGCAACTCTCGTCGATGACGAGCAGGGCGACATCGGCATCCGTCAGCACGTACGCCAGCTCGCGCGCCGTATAGGCGTCGTTGATGGGAACCATCGCCGCGCCGAGACGGGCGAGCGCAAGCCAAACGACCGGGAAGCTGATCACGTTGGGCAGCATGACGCCGACGTGCATGCCGCGCTCGACGCCCCGCGCCATCAGAGCCGCGGCGGCGGCGTCGACCTCGGCAGCGAGAGCCGCGTAGGTCAGGCGTTGGTCATCCTCGAAAAAATCGAGCGCGACAACCTCGGGCGCATCGGCAGCCGCCGCCGCCAGCAATGCCGGCACCGAGGCCGGAAGCGCCTCGCTCTCGATCCGCTGTCGCCGTTCGCGCCAAGGTACGACGGGCGCGGCCAGAACCCGCTCACGTCGCGACATGGGGGGCCTCCCGGTCGGCGACGACCCGATCTCCCTGCGCCGGGGGCTGAGAAATGACCAGGAACTCGACATCGGCCCCGGACCGGTTGATCGCCTGATGGACGGCGAGCGGCGCAATCTCCAGCCCCTCCCCACGGCCGAGGTCGCGGATCGTGCCGTCCACTTCGAGCGTCAAGGTCCCCTCCAGAACGAAAAAGAACTGCCGCGCCTGCGTATGGTGGTGCCGGACTTCGACCCGACCGGTCGGCATCCGCTCGTGGATGATGCTGAGCCCCGGCTGCCGGACCAGATGCCAGCCGTCACAATCCCCACCCCAGGCGTAATGCGGCGCGGTGAGTTTCGAGATCACGCGGTCAGTCATGGGATGCACTCCGCTGCCCCCGGCAAATCACGCGGACCCCGCGTGGCGTGGTCGCGGCCCGAGCCCGCACGCCATCGGCGCCGCACGCGGCGCGAACCCAGCCGGAGCGACGGCCTCGGCCGCACGGCCACATCCAAATGTTAGTGGAGCGTCGATACGGGCGCCAGCCCGACCGGGCCGGCCCTTTCGGATGCGACGCCGCGCGAGCGCTCACCAGCCGGGCGGTGGCCGGAAGGAGAAGCCGCACGCGCCCGCGATCTCGTCAGCGTATGCGAGCAGCTGGCGATCCGACCCCGGCGCGCCGATCAACTGGATGCCGAAAGGCAGATCGCCCGCCGTCCAAGCCGGCAGTGTCACCACCGGGCAACCGGCCATCGAGACGATGAACGTGACCGCGAGGTAATCGATCACCGTCGCCAGCGGTCGCCCATCGATCTCGGTGACATCCGCGGTGGTATTCGGCCAGGGCATGACCGACGCCGCCGGCGCCAGCAGCACGTCGCACGCTTCGAACAGCGAGACGAAATTCCGATAAATGCCCGATCGCCGCGCCTCGGCCGCGAGATAATCCGCCGCCGTAACGGCTTCTCCCTGTCCCATCGCCCAGCGCACCGTCGGCGACAGGGCATCGCCGTGCGTCGCAATCAGCGCCGCATAGCTATGGCGGATGATCGGCTGCCGCAGCGTCTTGAACGCGGCGATGGCGCCGGTGCAATCCGGCGTCCGCCACGACGCAGGACCGAACCGCCCTTCCACCGCCGCGACACTGGCGCGGAACGCGGCGCGCACTCGTTGCGAGACGGGCGCGACGCCGAAATCCTCGGTGGCGGCGAACCGCAACCCGGCGGCCGGCCGCGTCTGGCCCGTCGACGCCCGCAGCGAGGTCGGATCACGCGGATCAGGCCCGGCCACCGCGTCCATGAACAGCGCGAGATCGGCCACGGTGCGGGCCAGCACCCCGTGCGTCGCCAGCGTATCGAACGCCAGTCCCCGCTTCGGCGACGGGATCGCGCCGGGCGTGGGGCGCAACGACAGCACCCCACAGAAGCTCGCCGGTGTGCGCACCGAGCCGCCGAAATCCGTCCCATGGGCCAACGGCACCACGCCCGCCGCCACCGCCGCTGCCGAGCCACCGGATGAGCCACCGGACGTCAACGTGAGATCCCACGGATTGCAGGTCGCGGGCTTGAGCGCATTGGCGCAGATCGCCCCGAAGCCGAACTCCGGCGTCATCGTTTTCCCGATGACGACGGCGCCGGCCTGCTTGAGCCGCGCCACCACGAGGTCGTCCTCGGCCGGCATGTGATCGCGAAAGGCGAGGCTTCCGTACGTCGTCGTCAGGCCGGCCGTATCCGTCAGGTCCTTGATCGCGACCGGCACGCCCGCGAGCAGGCCTGACCGCCGCTCGGTGGCGAGATCGACCGCCGCAGCGTCGTCCACGGCCTGCGGGGACACGCCGAGAAAGGCATGAATGCGCCCGTCGCTGGCCGCGACCCGCGCGAGCGCCGATGCCGCGACGTCGGCGGCACGGAGCCGTCTCTCGCGCACCCCAGCCGCGATCTCTGCTGCCCCGAGCCACATCGTCATGTCTGCCCGTCCCCGGCCGCGTCGCGCGCCAATTGCTCCGCGACAAGCTCACCCGTCACCCGCACATGCTCCCGCCAGATCCGCTTCGCTTGTGCGGCCTTGCGCGCGCGCAGAGCCCCCATCAGCGCCTCGTGCTCGGATATGGACTGATCCCAGCGCCCAATCGTCAGCAAGGCACGGTACCGCGCCCGGCGAGCCCTCGCGATCAGGCGTGCGTGCACCAGCGCAAGAACACGATTGTCGGCCAGCGCGACGATGACGCGATGGATGCGATCGTTGATCGAAAAATAGTCATGCCGGTTGTCCGTCGCCCGGCATCGCAGCATCTCGGCATGCATGGCTTCCAGGCGGGCGAAGTCTTCGGGCCGCCAGTTCTTGCAGACCGTCGCGGCGGCCAGGCTCTCCAACTCGGCGATCACGACGAACAGTTCACGGACTTCCCGCGCGGTCATCCGCGCAACCGTAGCACCACGATTGGGCTGCAACTCGATGAGACCTTCCTCGGCAAGCACTTTGAAGGCTTCCCGAAGCGGCGTTCGCGAAACATGGAACCGCCGGCACAGATGGGCCTCGACGAGACGCGAACCTTCCGCGAGTTCTCCTTCGACAATGAGATCCCTGAGGCGCCCCGCCGTGTGATCATAGAGCGTTTGTGCCCCCGCGGACGGCGACGCGAATTCGCTTGCATCGTGTCGCCGCAGAACCCGTTTGCGCGGAATGCCCAAAACTTGAGCCTCTTGCCAAAACTGCATGCAATCAACAGCAACATGCTGTAATTACGCAATTTATTTGCGATTGCATGCAAACAGCTTTCGTCTAAGCTCACCCGATGTCAAGGGGTGCCCCATGGTGACAAGCGAGGGGTGATGCTCGACAAGGTGGCGACATTGCCGGCGGGACAAAGCCTTTTCATTGATCGCGTCACCCATCGGTACGGGCCGGCCGTCGCGGTGCAGGACGTTTCACTGGATATCAAGGGCGGCGAACTCGTCGCGCTGCTCGGCCCATCCGGCTGCGGCAAGACCACGCTGTTGCGCGCGATCGGCGGGTTCATCGCCCAGACGGAGGGTCGTATCGTCGTCGGTGGCGAAAGCGTCGATCATCTGCCGCCCAACAAGCGCAGCGTCGGGATCGTCTTTCAGAACTACGCCTTGTTTCCCCACATGACGGCGGCCGAGAACATCGCCTACGGCCTGCAGGCGCGCAAAACACCCAAGGCCGAGGTCAAGGCGCGCGTCGACGAGATGCTGTCGCTCGTCAAGCTCGGCAATCTGGCCGGGCGTTATCCGCGCGAGCTTTCCGGCGGCCAACAGCAGCGCATCGCGCTGGCCCGCGCGCTGGCCGTCCGGCCATCGATCCTGCTGCTCGACGAGCCGTTCGCCGCCCTCGACAAGAACCTGCGTCTCGATATGCAGATCGAGATCAAGCATATCCAGAGGCTCGCCGGAACCACGACGCTGATCGTCACCCACGACCAGGAAGAAGCCCTGTCGATGGCGGATAGTGTCGCCGTGTTCAACCAGGGCCGCCTCGAGCAGTTCGCCGCGCCGACGGAGATCTACGACCGGCCGCAATCGCTGTTCGTGAACACCTTCGTCGGCACCGCGAACCAGTTGACCGGCGCGCTCGCCGAGGTGAAGGGCGGCTTGGGCCGGGTCCGGCTCGAAGGCGGCGGAGAGATCCTCGGGCGCCTCGCGCAGTCGCTGGAGCCAAACGACAAGGTCATCGTCTGCATCCGACCCGAGCAGATGCGCATCGTGGAGCAGGATGGCATTCCCGGCACGGTGGCCATCGGTCTTCCTCTCGGCGCGGCCATCGTCCACGAGATCCGCGACGCCGCCGGTCGCACCTTCAAGATCACCGAGCCGCGCAGCACCGGCATGGAACCACGCCCCGTCGGCACCGCCGTCCGGGTGGCTGCCGCCTCGCCGGAATCCGCCGGCATCTTCCGACAACCCGCCTGACTTCAACCGAGGAGACCGACGATGTACCTCAATCGACGCCATCTGATGACCAGCGCGCTGGCGCTCGGCGCCATGCACGCGTTCCCCGGACTGTCGATGGCGCAAGCCCGGCGGCTCGTGTTCGCCACCTTCACCGGCAGTTGGGAAGAGGCCCACAAGGCGGTCGTCGTTCCTCATTTCCGCGCCGCCAACAACAACGCGGAAATGACTCTCGATCCGATGCTCTCGGTCGACCAGATCGCCAAGGTCAAGGCGGCACTGACGAACCCGCCGATCGACGTCATGCTGCACGATCCGGGTCCGGCGCTGATCGCCATCGGCCAGGATCTCGTCCAGCCGTTCCCCGCCGCCGCGTCGAAGTACTACGCGGATCTGATCAAGGATGCCCAGGACCCGATGGGTCCGGCGCCCTTCTTCCAGGTCGTCGGCATCACCTACAATCCCGAGAAGATCAAGACGCCGCCCACGTCCTGGAACGACATCTGGAAGCCCGAATACAAGGGCCGCGTCGGCATCACCAATCTCAATTCGACGCTCGGAACCGGCTGGCTCGTCGAGATCGCGCGGATGCGCGGCGGCAGTGAGGCGAATGTGGATGCCGGCTTCAAGGCGATCGAGGAACTGAAACCGAACCTCGGCGCGGTCGCCGCCAATCCGGGTGCGCTGGCAACCCTGTATCAGCAGGGCCAGGTCGACATCGGCCCGGGCAACTTCAACGCCATCCAGATCCTCAAGGCGCGCGGCGTTCCCGTCGAATTCGCGGTGCCGAAGGAAGGCGCGATCGCCTTTAAGACGACCATTCACATCGTCAAGAACTCGCCGAACGCAGAGCTCGCCGCCAAGCTCATCGACAGTACGCTGGCGCCCGAGGTGCAGTCCAAGTTGATGGACGCGCCCTACCTGATCGTCCCGACCAACACCAAGGTGAAGATGGGTGGCGAGATCGCCAAGGTTCTGGCCAAGGACCACGACGACATGAAGAAGAAGTTCGTGTTCCAGAACTGGAAGGCGATCAACGAGCAGCGCTCGGCGTGGATCGAGAAATTCAACCGCGAGATCAAGATCTGAGGCACCAGGGTCTCCCTGAACGATCCGGGCAGGGAGACCCCCACCAGCACATGGCGAACCGCAACACCGCCGACACGACGACTTATGACCTCTGGCTGGCGCTGCCGCTCGGGGTGTTCTTCGTTGCCTTCTTCCTGACGCCGCTGCTGCTGCTCGTCATCGTCAGTCTGTTCACCGATCCATCGATGACGCGGATGGGCCTGACGCAGTATGCGAAGTTCCTGCTCGACCCCTTCTCGCTCAAGGTTCTGGCGCACACGCTGTGGCTCGGCGTGCAGGTCACGGCCTTGTGTCTGCTGCTTGGCCTGCCCATGGCCTGGGCCTATCTGCGCGCGCCACGCTGGGCGCAGACCGTGCTGATCCTCGTCATTCTGCTGCCGTTGCTGACCAGCGTCGTGGTGCGGACCTTCGCCTGGATCGTCATTCTCGGCCGCCAGGGCATCGTCAACAGCACGCTGATCTCGCTCGGCATCATCGATACGCCGCTGCGGCTGCTCTACACCGAGGGCGGCATGGTGGTGGCGCTCGCCCAGGTCCAGATGCCGCTGATGGTGCTGCCGCTCATCACCGCGCTGTCGCGGCTCGATCCCAACCTGCTCGATGCCTCGTCCGCGCTCGGCGCCGGTCAGTGGCGCACGTTCTTCAAAGTCACCCTGCCGCTGACGCTGCCCGGAATCATCGCCGGATGCCTGCTCACCTATGCGGCATCGATCACCGCCTTCATCACGCAGACCCTGGTCGGCGGCGGCCAGTTGCTGTTCATGCCGATGTATCTCTACCAGCAGGCGACTACCCTGAATAACTGGCCGTTCGCCGCCGCAATCTCGATCATCTTCCTGGTCGCGGTGCTGGGCGCCGTCTCGTTGTTCAATCTTCTGGGCAGGCTCTCCAAGGGCTACGCCAACGCGTGAGGTTCGCCATGAAGGCACGTTACGACGGGTTGGAGGCGGCGAGTTTCAAGCTCACGATGTGGGGACTGGCGAGCCTGTGCTTCGTGCTGCTGATCCTGCCGACACTCGTCGTCGTCGTCGTCTCCTTCACCTCGGGCTTCTCGCTGAAGTTCCCGCCCCCCGGCTATTCGTTGAAGTGGTACGGCGAGCTGCTCGACGCCTGGCAACTTCACTTCGCGGCGACCAACAGCTTCAAGGTCGCGCTCTGGACCACCGTGCTGTCGGTCGTGCTCGGGGTGGCGGCGGCGCTGGCCATCGCCCGATCCGAACGCTGGTCGGCCCGCGTGCTGGACAGCTTCTTCATGTCACCGCTGATCCTGCCGGCGCTGTCGCTGGGACTGGCCGCGCTGATGTTCTTCTCGCTCATCGGGCTGCCGGTCTCGCCGCTGACGCTGGTCATCGGCCACACCGTCGTCTGTGTGCCCTACGTCGTGCGGACCTCCGTCGCCGCGCTGGCCCAGCTCAATCCGTCGCTGCTCGAAAGCTCGGCCAGTCTCGGCGCGTCGAAGTTCATGACGTTCCGCCGCGTGACGCTGCCGCTGATCCGGCCCGGCATTCTGGCCGGGGCCTTCATCGCGTTCATGTCGTCGTTCGACAACGTGCCGGTTTCGCTGTTCCTCCGCGACGCCAACACCGACATGCTGCCGATCCGGATGTGGCAGGACCTCGAGGGCAAGCTCGACGTCACGATCGCCGCGGTGTCGGGCGTGATGATCGCGTTTACGCTGGCGCTTATGCTGGTGATGGAACGGGTGTCCGACCTGTCCCGACGGCTGCGATGAGCCTGCCGCGCTGCCGCGGACGAACCCACGACGCCACCCGGTCAGCTGCCGCGGTAGACGGAAAAGCCCCAAGGCGTCATCTTCATCGGCAGGTGGTAATGCTGCTCCGGATCGGAGATCTGGAACCGGAAGGGCACCACATCGAGAAACGGTGGCGCCGCCTGCGCGACGCCCGCTGCCGTGAAGAAGTCCCCGGCGTGGAAGTCGACCTCGTAGGAGCCCGGCGCCAATCGCTGGCGCGCGACCGCATGATCGAGCGCCCCGCTCGCCGCCAACAGGCCCTCCGCGATCAGTGTCCTTGCCGGGGCAAGGGCATAGATCTCGATGCGCATGCCAGCGGCCGGCAGGCCACGCGTGGTGTCGACGACGTGGACGGAAATTCCAGGCATGGGCTGACCTCCGGTGATGGCGCTCCATGATAGCAAGGGACTCCGCCATCGCAAGCGCGCCCCCACCGCTGCTGCCGGCACTGGCGGCGATGACGAGCCTGCAGGCGCTGGTCGCCATCGCCCTGTTCGCGCCCGGTGTTCTGGCCCCCAAACTCGGCATCGCCGAGCAGGAGGTTTCGGCATTTACGACGGCGGTGTTCGCCGTCGGCGCGGCGACATCGGTCTACGGCGGCCTGCTCGCTTCGCGGTTCGGCCCGTTCGCCGTCGCCACCCTGTGCGCCGTCTGCGTCGCAGGCTCCATGGCGCTCTGCTCGCTCGGCACTCTCCCCGCCTTGATCGCCGGCGGCCTCGTACTCGGCCTGGCGTTCGGACCCGAGACACCCGCCAGCTCGACGCTGCTCTCAAAACTCGCGACCCCGCGGCAGCGCCCGCTGATCTTCTCGGTACGGCAGACCGGAAACCAGATCGGCGCCATGATCGGCTCGCTCGCCCTGCCGGTAATCGCGGTTGCGTCCCCGCATGGCGGGTTCGGACTGATCATCCTGCTGGCCGCTGCCGGGGTGCTGCTGTACGTCTCGCTCAGGCGGCGCTACGACGAGACGGCCAAAGGCCGGGGCGCGCGTCTCGACATCCAGGGCGCCCTCGCTCTGATCGCGGAACGGCCGCCGTTGCTCCGCCTCGCGCTCGCCTCCATGCCGTTCTCGGCGATGCAGCTGGCGCTCAACGCCTTCTTTGTCACCCATGCGGTGCACAATCTGCACATGCCTCACATCACCGCCGGCATCCTTCTCGCCGTTGCCCAGTGCGGCGGTTTGATCGGCCGGCTTGGCTGGGGCCTGGTGGCGACGCGGCTCGGATCGTCCGGCAAGGTGCTCGTGGGCCTCGGGCTCTCCATGGCAGCGTTCGGCGTGCTGCTGGCGCTCGCCAAGCCCGATTGGCCGCTCGCGGCGACGGGGCTGGTGGCGTTCCTGCTCGGCCTGACGGCCAGCGGGTGGAACGGCGTCTTTCTCGCCGAGGTGGCGCGACTGGCACCGGACGGTCGCGTCGCGGAAGTGACGGGCGCGGTGCTGATGGCGAGTTACACCGGCCTGCTGGTGGGTCCGGTTCTGATTGCAGCTCTTGCGGCGGTCGGCACGCTGTCCCTGAGCTTCGCCTGCCTCGCCGCGGCAACCCTTCTCGCAACCCTCGGGCTCGTGGGAGCACGCCGATGAACGCCCTCGACGCCGCCGCGATCGCCGCTGCCGTCAACGCCCGCACACTCGCGGCCGAGGAGGTGACGGAAGCGTTCCTCGCCCGCATCGGCGCGCTCAATCCGGCGATCAACGCACTCGTCCGTTTCGATGCCGAAGCCGCCCGACACCAGGCGCGCGCCGTTGCCGCGCGGATCGCGAACGGAGAGCGCCCGGCGCTCGCCGGCGTCCCGGTCGTGGTGAAGGACAACATCTGGATCGCCGGGTGGCGGAGTGCCCAGGGATCACGACTGTTTGCCGATCATGTGGCCCCAGCCGACGCCATCGGCATCGCCCGCTTGAAGGGCGCGGGCGCCGTCATCGTCGGCATCGGCAACTGCTCGGAGTTCGCGGCGAAGGGTGTCACGGCCAACCCGCTGTTCGGTCCGACCCGGCATCCGATGAACCACGCCCTCACCCCCGGCGGCTCGTCCGGCGGCAACGCTGCAGCTCTGGCCGCAGGCTTCGCCCCGATCGCACTCGGCACCGATGCCGGCGGATCCAGCCGGCGCCCGCCCGCCCACACCGGCACGGTCGGCTTCAAGCCATCCCTGGGTGCGATCGCCTACGGCCCGGGCTTTGCCGAACCGTTCTGGGGCGTCTCGGTGCTGGCCCCCATGGGCCGGACCGTGCGGGACGTCGCCACGTTGTTCGCCGCGCTCCAAGGTCCCGATCCGCGCGACCCGGAATCGGCGGCTGTCGAGGCGCCCGCACCCTGGGCTCCGGCCAACCTGCGTCTCGCCTTCAGCCCGAAACTCGGCCTGGATGTGCCGGTCGATGCCGAAGTGTCGGCCGCGATCGAGGCCGGCGTCGACCGCCTCGCCAAGGCCGGATTCCCCATTCGTCGCGCCGATCCGATGTGGCCGCCGGATGCAGCCGAAGCCGGGCTGATGCCACTCCAGCACGCCGGCCTCGCCGCGATCCACGGTGCGGCCTGGAAAGCCGATCCCGCGCGCTTCGATCCCGATCTGGCGGCGCAGATCGAGCGCGGTCTCGGGCTGGCTGGCGTCGAAGTCGCCGCGGCGCTCGAAACGAGCCTGCTGGTGCGTCGCGCCTTCGCCGGGTTCTTCGCCGACTACGATCTGCTGATCGCCCCGACGTCGCCGACCGTCGCCTGGCCGCTCACCGCCCTCGGACCGACCCACATCGGCGGCGTTCCCGTTCCGCCGCGCGGACATGCCGTGTTCACACCTCTGATCAACCACGCGCTCGCGCCGGCCATTTCGATACCGTGCGGCCGCGGCCGCGATGGCCTCCCCGTCGGCGTCCAGATCATCGGACGGCGCGGCACCGATCACCTCGTCCTCGCCGCCGCCGCCATCGCCGAGGACCTGCTCGCCGATCTGAACGACTACCCGAGGCTCTAGAAACCATGCGCATCCTGCTGCTCAACCCCAATACGACGCAAAGCGTGACGGACCGTCTCCACGAGGTCGGCCGACTGGCCGCCGCGCCCGCCACCACGTTGATCCCCGTCACCGCGCCGCGCGGCGTGCCCTATATCGCCACGCGCGCGGAAGCTCAGATCGGCGGCGCGGTCGCGCTGGAAATGCTGGCGGAGCACCACCGCACCGTCGACGCCGCGATCATCGCCGCGTTCGGGGACCCGGGCCTGTTGGGCGCCCGCGAATTGTTCGACATCCCGGTGGTCGGCATGGCCGAGGCGGCGATGCTGACCGCCTGCATGCTCGGTCGCCGCTTCGCCATCGTGACGTTCGCCACCGCGCTGGGCCCCTGGTACGAGGACTGTGTCGAGATGCACGGCCTGTCCGGCCGATGCGCCGGCGTCCACATGCTCGACCAGCCGTTCCGCTCGATCGCCGACGTGCAGGAGGAGAAGGAATCGCTGCTGGTCGATCTCTGCCAGCGAACGGTCGAAACCACCGACGCCGACGTGATCATTCTCGGGGGCGCGCCCCTGGCCGGCCTCGCCGAGAAAGTGAAGAGCCGCATCGCGGTGCCGCTGGTGGATCAGATCCAGGCCGCCGTCAAGCAGGCCGAGACGCTGGTGACGCTCAAGGCCCGCAAGGCGACGGCCGGCACGTTCAAGCGCCCGGCGCCGAAGTCGTCCGTCGGACTGCCGACGGCGCTCGCCGCCCGCATCGATCATTCCGAAAGCTGACCCGCCCTCTCGCGGCGCTGCCGGCGCACACGTGCATGCGTCACCCGATTAAGCATCGACCGGCAGCGGCCCGGCCCACGACAGAGCCACAACGCGGCGGTCGACCCAAGCGCGCCTTGCCCTGCCGTGCTTGACAAGCGTACCCAGCGCCCGTTGTCATGAGCCGACGACGTGGGGGCGACCATTCGATGCACAGCGCGCGTTATCGCGTTTCTCTTGCTCGGAACGACGTCGTTCTCGAACGCATCGCGATCCCAGGACATCACGCTCGCGGATCTCGCCGGCAAAAAAATAGAAATGGGCAGCCAGGAAACCCGGGCCGCGCGCATCAAGACCATCGCTCGAAACCAGACCGCGACATTCTCGACCCGCGTGACGATAGCGGCCGACGGCAGCTACCAGCTCGTCAATACCGTCCGCGTGAATGACGAGAGGAGCGGCGTCACCAACCGCACATACACGGTGAAGGGCAAACTCGGCCAACCGCTCGACTTCCGCGACGGCAAGCAGATTTTCCTGATCGAGGACGGAGCTCTGGTGCGGCTACGCACCCTACGCGAGGGCGGCCACAAGACCCGGATCACCTTCAATCGGACCCCGGATGGCCTGACCTGCGAGATCGCCGGCGGCTACGCACCGGAAGTTGGGGTGGGAAAGACGACGGGTGGGGGTTCCCCCAGCGGAAACCTGGTCGAAATCTCCAACGTCAAACAGCATGGGCGATACTGCCGTGTTTTGCCGGCCGGCTGAAGCCGCCGACCGACCGCCGCGCCCGCCGCGCGGCACTGGCGCGCCCCTTCCGTCTCAAGATCCGGCCGGCAATTCCAGCCAGACCTCGTTGCGCCGGAGGAACCACGGCGTGAACGGCGCGTTGTAGTAGGCATAGGTGGGGGGACCGGCGGGTCGCACGCCGCGCCGCGCCACCCAGTCTTCGAGCCGCGCCTGTTCGCGAGCGATCGCGCTGTCGGTGGCGATGCCAGAAAAGCGGATGACGGCACGCCGCACAGCCGGCACCGGGACGAGCCGGACATCGGCACCGGCCGGCACCGGCAGGGTCTCGAGCGTGTAGCGCGACGGCATGACGAAACGCACCGCCCACGAGCCGCCGGCACCCGCGGCGGGCTGCTGCGTGACCGGCGCCGTCATCGCGATCGGCGCCCCCTGCTGGGTCACCGGCACCGTCATGGGGATCGCCGGCCCGGCACGCTCGCGCGCAAAAATGTAGCGGGCGAGGGGGCCGAAAGCGGCATTCACAGCCTCCCGCCGGTCGCCGGGCCGCGTCACCTCGGCCACCACCAGCGCCGGATAGTCGCGCAACTCGATGGCACCGTCCTGCTGCACCACCCGATAGGCGGGCTGCTCGACGTCGTTGACGTACAACGCGGCACCGACCCAGCCGGTCATCCCGAGAACGGCGATCCCCGCCACGGCGAGTGCCGTTATCCGCCAGATCTTCGTCATCGCCTGCCGCCTCCTTGTACCCGTATCCATGCTTACGCGGCGGAGGCCCCCGCGGTTCGCAAATGGATGCACCGCCCCCCGCAACGACAACGGCGCCTCACGGTGGCGCGCGGGCGCGATCCGGGCCAGCATGGGCCCGACGCCTACTCAGGCCCACCGCACGGTCGCACGCATGCCCCACGGCGCTGAACCGCGCCGGATTTGTCGGAGGCTTCAACTGTTGAGAGAGTGGAGCCATG
>JBMOGA010000040.1:0-34306 GCA_049318625.1 Hyphomicrobiaceae bacterium | reverse complement strand
CGCGCCGGGTCACGGCCAGCGAGATGACGGTCCCATCCTGGGAAGATGAGGTGGGCAGACCGGCGCACAACCCGGACGGCCCCCTCGTTCTGAGGCGCCGGACGCCCTATAGTCCGGCGCCATGAGCACATCCGAGACCGCCCCGGCCGCCCGCCCGAAACGCCCGACCCGCGCCTCCACACATCCGGACGGCGAACCGCTGCCCATCGTCAAGGGCAGCCACGTCTTCCTGATCGACGGCTCGGGCTACATCTTCCGTGCCTTCCACGCGCTGCCGCCACTGACGCGGCCGTCGGACGGCCTGCCGGTCGGCGCCGTCCACGGCTTCTGCGCCATGCTCTGGAAGCTGCTCGCCGACAGCCGCGAGGCCGACAAGCCGACCCACATCGCCGTCATCTTCGATGCCGGCAAGGACAGCTTCCGTAACGCCATCTCGCCCACCTACAAGGCCAACCGGCCGCCGCCGCCCGAGGAACTCGTTCCCCAGTTCCCGTTGATCCGCGACGCCGTCGAGGCGTTCCACGTCGCCTGCATCGAGAAGGACGGCTTCGAGGCCGATGACCTGATCGCCACCTATGCCGTCGAGGCCGCCGCCCAGGGCGCCGACGTCACCATCGTGTCGTCCGACAAGGACCTGATGCAGCTCGTCCGCCCCGGCATCGTCATGGTCGACACCATGAAGAACAAGCGCATCGGCCGCGACGAGGTCGTCGAGAAGTTCGGCGTACCGCCGGAGAAGGTCATCGACGTGCAGTCGCTGGCCGGCGATTCCGTCGACAACGTGCCGGGTGTGCCGGGCATCGGCCTGAAGACCGCCGCCGAGCTGATCCAGACCTACGGCGACCTCGACACGCTGCTGGCCAGCGCCGGCGAGATCAAACAGCCTAAGCGGCGCGAGAAACTGATCGAGTTCGCCGACCAGGCCCGCCTCTCGCGCGAGCTGGTGACGCTGAAGACCGACGTGCCGCTCGACGTGCCGCTCGATCGCATGGGCGTGCACGATCCGGTGCCGGACCAGTTGCTCGCCTTTCTGCGCGCCATGGAGTTCAACACGCTGACGCGCCGGGTCGCCGAGAAGCTCGGCGTCGCACCGCCGGCCCCGCTCGAGGCCTCGGTCGGCAGCAGCTTGGCGCGGGCCGCGCCGGCAACGGACGGCGTCGACGGTGCCGGTGCCGCGCCGCTGGCCGACGGCGCCGCCCAGCCCAATCTCGCCGCCGCGGCCGCCTGGTGGAAGGCGCAGGCCAAGGCGGCCCCCTGCGACCGAACGAAGTACGAGACCGTCGCGACCCTCGACCGCCTCGACGCCTGGATCGCGGAGGCCCGCGCGGCCGGCCGCGTCGCCTTCGACACCGAGACGACCGGCCTCGACTCCATGCAGGCCGATCTGGTCGGCGTCTCGCTCGCGACCGCGCCGGGCCGCGCCTGCTACGTGCCGCTCGGCCACCGCGCCGCCGCCGGCAGTTTCGATTTCGGCGACGGCGCCGGTCTCGTGCAGATCCCCATGCGCGCCGCTCTCGATCAACTGAAGGCGCTGCTGGAGGACCCGGCCGTCCTCAAGATCGGCCAGAACATCAAGTTCGACGCCGAGATCATGGCCCGCTACGGCATCGGCCTCGCCCCCCTCGACGACACCATGCTGATGTCCTACGCGCTCGACGGCGGCCGCGGCGGCCACGGCATGGACGATCTGGCGGAACGCCACCTCGGCCACACCTGTATTCCGTTCAGTCAGGTGATCGAGCACGCGCCGGGCGCCAAGAAGGCCGACAAGACGTTCGCCGGCGTGCCGATCGACAAGGCGACGGAGTATGCCGCCGAGGATGCCGACGTCACCTTGCGGCTGTGGATGGTGCTGAAGCCGCGCCTGCTCTCGGAACGCATGACCACCGTCTACGAGACTCTCGAACGGCCGCTGGTCGCCGTGCTGGCCGACATGGAGCGGGCCGGCATCCAGGTCGACCCGTCGATCCTCGCCCGCCTGTCGAGCAGCTTCGCCCAGAGCCTCGCGCGGCTCGAGGACGAGGTGAACGGCCTCGTCGGCCACAAGTTCAACCTCGGCTCGCCGAAGCAGCTCGGTGAGCTGCTGTTCGACCGGCTGCAGCTGCCCGGCGGCAAGAAGACCAAGTCCGGCCAGTGGGAGACCCGCGCCGGCCTGCTCGACGAGCTCGCCGCCAACGAGGAGCTGCCCGAGGACGCCCGCAAGCTGATCAACACCATGCTGGAATGGCGCCAGCTCTCGAAGCTGCGCTCGACCTACACCGACGCGCTGCCGGGCTACATCAATCCGCAGACGGGGCGCATCCACACCTCCTATTCGCTGGCCGCCACCTCGACAGGCCGCCTCGCCTCGACCGACCCCAACCTCCAGAACATTCCGATCCGCACCAAGGAAGGCCGCGAGATCCGCAAGGCGTTCGTCGCCGCCCGGGGCAACAAGCTCGTGTCCGCCGACTACAGCCAGATCGAGCTGCGCGTGCTGGCCCACATCGCCGACATCCCGCAGCTCAAGGCGGCGTTCGACGACGGACTCGACATCCACGCCATGACCGCATCCGAAATGTTCGGCGTGCCGATCGAGGGCATGCCGAGCGAAGTCCGCCGCCGCGCCAAGGCGATCAACTTCGGCATCATCTACGGCATCTCGGCGTTCGGGCTGGCGGCCCAGCTCGGCATCTCCAAGCAGGAGGCGGGCGACTACATCACCACCTATTTCAAGCGCTTCCCCGGCATCCGCGACTACATGGAAGAGACCAAGCGGTTCGCCCACGACCACGGCTACGTCGAAACCATCTTCGGCCGCCGCGTGCACTATCCCGAGATCAACACCAAGAACCCCAGCATGCGCGGCTTCCTCGAGCGCGCCGCCATCAACGCGCCGATCCAGGGCTCGGCGGCCGACATCATCCGCCGCGCGATGATCCGCCTGCCGGCCGCCCTCGCCGACCGGGGCCTCGACACCGCGCGCATGCTGTTGCAGGTCCACGACGAACTCGTGCTCGAAGTCGCCGACCATCAGGTCGAACCGACCCTCGACATCGTCCGCCGGGTGATGGAACGCGCGCCCGAGCCCGCTCGTAAGATCTCGGTGCCGCTGAAGGTCGACGCCAAGGCCGCCGCCAACTGGGACGAGGCGCACTGACGACAGTCGCGAAAGCCGCGTCTACCGCCCCGGCAGCACCAGCACGCGCTGCGTGGGCGGCAGCGTCGCCCGCGACACCACCACGGTCGACACGTCGCTTTCCACGACCTCGAAGGCTTCGCGCGCCCGCGCCAGGAAACGGTCGAGCGTATTGCGCGAGAAGTAGTGCATCGGGATCATCAGCGGCGCGCGCAGCTCCTTCAGCACTTCCATCATGCCCGGCAGGTCGAGCGTGTACGACCCGTCCACCGGCACCAGCACCACATCGACCTGCCCGATCTGCGCGAGCTGGTCGTTCCGCAGCGTGTGATGGAGGTGCCCGAGATGGGCGATGCACAGATCCCCAACCTCGAAGATGAAGATCGAGTTGCCGTACTGCGCGGTCGAGCCGTCCCAGCCGCGGATGTTGGTCGCCAGATTGCGGATGCGCACGTCACCGATCGAGACGTCGTGCTCGGCAGCACCTCCCGCCGGGTTCCAGCCACGCAGAACGTGCTTGATCGCGGGATCGGGGAAGTGCGTGAAATGCGTATCGTGCGCCCGGTTCATGGTCGCCACGTCCGGCACCACGCTCGGCCGCACGTAGTCGTTGTAGTCGGTCGCGATCCGGATGCCGCCCGCGCTTTCGATCAGGAACGTGGCATGGCCGACGAAGGTGACCTGCACCTCGCTCGGCTTCAGCGCGACCCGTGGCAGCGACACCGGCTGGACGAGCCGCCGGTACGGCGCCTCGGCGACCGCGAGGCAGCGATCCGACGCCCGCGCCGGCAGCGTCGACAGCACCAGCAGCGTGAGCGAAACGAGAACCCGAAATGCCGTTCCGACCCGTCCTTGCATGTGGGCGCCCCAGTCGGCTGATCCGCGTGGGAGGAGCTTAGGAGGTTTCTGGCCGCACTGCCAAGCGCCGCCGCGAGCCGCGCAGGAGCAGCCCGAATTGCGCCGGTGTCGGCGCCCGTTCGGCGGCCGATCGCAGCCCCCCGGCGAGGCCCTCGGGATGCCCGAAAAGCGAGCAAAAAATGAGCTGCGGCGACTTGACGAGGCCACAAACATCTGCGCTCATGACTCATCGATGGATAGGGGCCGCACTGGCCGTTCGGTCGCGGTATGGGCGACTTGGTTTCGACGATCCCAAAATCCAAACGACGCTCACGTTGCGACGAAGTCGTGGCGCGGGCCGGCTTGACTTCATAGACGAGAAGGAATGGTCCGATGGCGACCGGCAAAGTGAAGTGGTTCAACGCCCAAAAGGGTTACGGTTTCATCCAGCCTGACGACGGCGGTAAGGACGTGTTCGTCCATATCAGCGCGGTCGAGCGGGCTGGCCTCGACGGCCTCTACGAGGGCCAGGCGATCAGCTACGAGGTTCAGACGGACCGTCGCACGGGCAAGGCTGCTGCCGGCAATCTCAAGGCAACGGCTTGAAGCCAGCTGCCTCGGCGAGAATTACCGAGGGCGCGGGCAACCGCGCCCTTTGTCGTTGGCGCACAAGTGACAGGTCTGGCCGCCGCCTTGCTCACGTGGTCTCGGAGCCCGGCGGCATCTCGCTGGCGAACTCCGCCTCGAGCGCCGCCTCCAGCGCCACCAGATCCTGCGGCAGCGGCAGGCCATAGGCTTTGAGTTCACTCAGCCGCCGCGCGATCTGCATGTAGATCTCATGCCGATCCTCGGGCTCGCGTTCGTTCTCCATCTGAGTGAACAGGAGTCCGATCTCTGCCGTCAGCACCTCGAAGGCCATGGTCGCGCTCCTTGTCGCCGGTCGTTGAACCCTAGCGCGATGGCGCCGTCACCACTTGCGGGAGATCAATCGCCCCGCAACTCTGCCAGCCGACCATGCGGCAAATCCCCTTGCTGGCCGCCCGCCCGCCGTCCAATCTCCCGACCCATCAGCAGGGCTGCGGCCTGATAACAGTGAAGGAGGAACGCCAATGGCCAACAAGATCGATCTCGCCGGTCGATTTGCCGTGATCACCGGCGGCGCGCAGGGGTTCGGGCGCGCATCGGCCGAGCGGTTCATCGCATCCGGCGCCAAAGTGGCGCTGTGGGATCGCGACGCCGCCCTCGGCGAGAAGACCGCGGCCCAGCTCGGCAACGGCACGATCGCGGTCCAGGTCGACGTCGTCGATCAGGCTGCCGTCAAGGCGGCCGCCGAAAAGACCCGCGCCGCGTTCGGCCGCGTCGATATCCTGGTCAACAATGCCGGTATCGCGGGTCCCACGTCCAAGGTCTGGGAGTACACCCTGGCCGACCTCCAGCAGACGATGCGGGTGAACTTCGAAGGGCCGTTCAACTGCATCCAGGCGCTGCTGCCGGGGATGATGACCCAGAACTACGGCCGGATCGTCAACATCGCCTCGATCGCCGGCAAGGAGGGCAATCCCAACGCCTCGGCCTATTCGGCATCGAAAGCGGCCCTGATCGGTTTCACCAAGTCGGTGGCCAAGGAGGTCGCGACCTATGACATCTCCGTCAACGCCATTGCCCCCGCTGCGGCCCGCACCGCGATCCTCGATCAAGTCACCGAGGAGCATATCAACTACATGCTCTCCAAGATCCCGCGCGGCCGGTTGGTCACCGTCGAGGAGGTCGCGGCGCTGATCGCCTGGGCGTCCTCGTCGGACTGCTCGTTCACCACCGGACAGGTGCTCGACATCTCCGGTGGCCGCGCCACATACTGAGGTCCACGACGTGTGCGTCCCCGACCACGTCGGGGACGCCGTCGACCACCCGGCTCAGCCCGCAAAGGTCTTGGCGTACTGGGTGCGAAGCTCGGCCTTCTGCACTTTCCCCATGGCGTTGCGTGGCAACTCGGTCGCCACGAAAACCCGCTTCGGCAGCTTGAATTTGGCGAGCCGCTCGCCGAGGTGCTTGATGATGTCCGCCTCGGCCCCGACATCCCCAACCTTGGCGACCGCCAGGACAGCAATAACCGCCTCGCCGAAATCGGAGTGCGGCACGCCGACCACCGCCGATTCGACCACGCCCGGCAGTTGGTTGAGCTCTTCCTCGATCTCCTTCGGGTAGACGTTGAATCCGCCCGTGATGATGAGGTCCTTCGCCCGTCCCACGATGGTCACACGTCCGTCGGGACCGATCGTCGATAGATCGCCGGTGATGAAGTAACCGTCCGGCCGGAACTCCTCCTGCGTCTTGTCCGGATTGCGCCAATAACCGGAGAACACGTTCGGCCCCTTCACCTCGAGCACACCGACCTCGCCCTCCGGCAAGATCTGGCCCTCCTTGGTCGCGACGCGCACTGAAACACCCGGCAGCGCATAGCCCACGGTGCCGGCCACGCGCTGGCCGTCGTGATAGGGGTTGGACGTGATCATGCCGGCTTCGGTCATGCCGTAGCGCTCCAGGATCTCGAGACCCGTGCGCGCCTTGAACTCCACGTGCGTCTCGGCCAGAAGCGGCGCCGAGCCGGATATGACCAGCCGGAGCTTCTTGCAGTGCTCGGGCCCGAACGACGCCTCGCCGAGCAGACGCGTGTAGAACGTCGGCACGCCCATGATGACAGTCGCCTGCGGCAGAAGTTTCAGCACCGTGCCGGCGTCGAACTTCGCGAGCCAGATGATCTCGGAGCCGTTGAGGAACGCCGTGTTCAAGGCCACGAACAGGCCATGCACATGGAAAATCGGTAGGGCGTGCAGCAGCACGTCACCCGGCACGAACCCCCAGTACGCGTGCAGCACGCGCGCGTTGGACGACAGGTTTTCGTGCGTGATCATCGCCCCTTTCGACCGCCCGGTGGTGCCGGAGGTGTACAGCAAGGCCGCGAGATCCTGCGCCGAGCGGACGACCGTCGTGTGTGCGTCGGACTGTTGACGGGCGAGGTCGCTCAGCGTGCCGCTGCCGTCGGCCTCCAGTGTGACCACCGACTTGATCTTGTGCTTGGCAGCGATCGGATCGAGCTTGGCGCGCCGGTCGGCGCTGATGACGATCACCGCCGGCTCGGCATCGCCGATGAAATAGTCCAGTTCGGCGGCGGTGTAGGCCGTGTTCAAGGGGTTGAACACCGCCCCGGCCTTGAGCGTGGCCAGATACAGCACGACGTTCTCGACCGACTTCTCGATCTGCACCATCACCCGGTCGCCGGGCTTCACACCGAGCGCGACCAGCGCGTTCGCCATCCGGGCCACCTGACCGGCAAACACACCATAGCTGATCTGCTGGCCCGCCTCGGTACGGAACAGTGTCTTGCCGGCATTGGCGCGGAATACCGGCTCGAAGGCCGCGTAGAGATTGCCGTCGGCGCCGGCATCGGTCATGGCATGCGCTCCCTGGGGTCGTCGCCCGTCGTCAATTCGCTCGATGATTCTGAGCTTTAAATCGCGTCTTTTCCGGCGAGGCAAGGCGAACCGTGACCTCGCCCCCGTCCCGGAGTAGGATGCAGCCTCCCAACCGGGGGGTAGCGGGAGTCGTGATGCGTCTGAAGTGGGCACCGAAGAAGGTTGCCATCAGCAAGCCGGTTCTGGTCGTATTCGGGATCGTCATGTCGCTCCTGGTCACGGCTGGCCTTCTGGCTGCAAATTCCGTGGCGCCGGCCCTGGTCCGGCTCGAACATTTCGCCGCCGACGGGCGGACCGCGCTGTTGGCCGATCGCACCGACCGGCAGCATCCCGAGATCGTCATCGTCACGGTCGACGAGGAGGTGCTGTCGCGCTTTGCCGGTCACCACTATAGGTCGCCGACCGACCGCGGCGTGCTCGCCCGGCTGGTCACGGTGATCGCCCGGGCCAATCCCCGCGTCATCGGCATCGACTACATCTTCGACCGGCCGACCGAGGCCGCCAAGGACAAGCTGCTCGCCGACACGATGCGGCTGGCGGGCGCCCGCGTCGTGCTCGGCGCCGCCGACCTGCGCGCCGGCCTGACGCCGGCCCAGCGGGCTTGGCAGAACGAGTTCATCGCCAGCACCGGCCGCGAGGCCGGTCACTTGAGCCTCACCTATGACCGCGACGACATCGTCCGCTACGTCTCGCGGCCGGCCAGCTCCGGACCCTACCGGTTGGGATTCGCCGAGCTGCTGGCTCGCGATGTCGCGCCGCCGCCGGAGCGGGCCAAGTTCCCGTCGGTTCAACCGATCGGGCCCGACGACTATCGCAATCACCGCATCGCCTGGTTGAAGGTCGAGGGCCAGCCCGCGGAGAACACGTTCCGCACCGTGCCGGCATCGGCGCTGCTGGACGCCGAGACGCGTACCGACAAGACGCTGGCGACGGCCCTTGGCTCCCTGCTGCGCAATCGGGTCGTGTTGATCGGCGGCGATTTCGCAGACCTCGATCGCCATCTCACGCCGCTCACCGCGATCGGCGCACCGAAGCTTCCGGGCGTCCAGCTGCACGCCCACATGGTCGCCCAGATCATCGACCGCCGGTCGATCACCCACACGCCGCCGTGGACCGATCCGATGATCCTGCTCGGCCTGACCCTGATGGGGTTCATGATCGGCGCCTACTGGGACGTCGAGAAATTCGTCTACGGTGCCGGCGTCACGGTGTTGATCGCCGCAGACATTGCGGTTTTTCTCACGTTTCGGACCATCATGCCCTTCACGCTGCCATTGTTCGGCTGGCTTGCCGGGGCATGGTTCGGCCGCAATGCCGGCTTCTTCCTGAGAAGCCGCACCGCCGCGCGAGAGGATCCATGACCAGACTGCCCGCCAGAGCAACGCGATCCCGTACCGTCACTTGCGTGCTGGGTGCCGCCGTCGGTTGTCTGCTGGCGACCTCGGCCAACGCCGACGTCCTGGTCCTGCGCCCGGGCGCGACAGGCTACAAGGTCGGCCAGACGCTCGACGACAATGCCCGGCTGGTGGTTCCGGCCGGGTCGTCCATGGACGTGGTCCTGCCATCCGGCGACACGCACTCCGTCGCCGGCCCGTTCGAAGACAAGGTCTCCACCTTGACACGCGGCGTCCGCAAGGATGCTAAGGCATGGTCGGAATGGCTGCGTCGCCTGGCCACCGGCCAGCAGACCGAGCATCAGGTCGGTGGCACGAGAGGGGGAACCCGATGAAAAACCGTCGTTCCAGGGTCATCGCCGTCGGCATCGGCGCGCTGATGGCCGTTGCCGCACTGCCGGCAACCGCCGAGGTCATCGTGCTGTCGGCCAAGGGCTCTTCGCTGACCGCCGGACAGACACTCGCCGATACCGCGACCATCGATCTTCCGGCCGGCGCCACCGCCGAAGTCCTGTTGCCGTCCGGCGCGATGAAGAACCTGACCGGCCCGAGCAAGACCCCCGTCCGCAGCCTGACCGGCGGTGCCAAACCCGACACCGGATTGTTCAACCGGGTCACCGAACTGGTCAGCAAGCCGGCTGGCAGCGAGTCGGCGGTGGGCGCGGTCCGTGCGGCCCGTCCGGTCGCCCAGCCGGCCAAGCCAATGCCGTTCTCGTGGACCAGCGTGCCGATCGACGCCGACGGCGACTTCTGCGTCGAAAAGGGCGCGACGCTCGCGCTGGTCCGCGGTGCCAGCGACAAGCCGCAGCGGCTGACCCTCGTCGACGTCGCCGCCAGCACCCGCGTCGAAGTCAGTTTCGAGGCCGGCAAGCCAGCCGCCGCCTGGCCCGACGCGCTCGCCCCGAAGGTTGGCACCTACGCCGTGATCGTGGCCGATCGGCCGATGAAGCAGCTCCGCCTGCGGCTGATCGCACCCCTGCCCGACCGTTCCGAGACGCTGCGGGTTCTGCATGGCCAGCGTTGCGACTATCAGATGCGGGCGTTCCTCCAGGAACTGACGCAGGTTGCGGCGCACGGCTCCGCCGCCAAGCAATAATCCCAGCGAGGACCTCCGATGCGATCCCTGCTGTTCGTGCCGGGCGATAGCGAGCGCAAGACCGCCAAGGCGCTCGCCACCGGCGCCGATACGCTCATCCTCGATCTCGAGGATTCCGTCGCCGCCGACCGCAAGCCGATCGGCCGCGCCATGGTGCGCGAGTTTCTGGCCGCCGCGCCTGCCGCCGGATCGCGACCGCTGCTCTACGTCCGCATCAACAGTCTGGACACCCCGTACTGGGAGGCCGACGTGTCGAGTGTCGTTGCGGCGCGGCCGGACGGCATCCTGTTACCCAAGGCGCGCAGCGGCGAGGACGTGCATCAGCTGTCGGTCACGCTCGACCACCTCGAGGAGAGGGCGGGAATGGCGGCCGGCTCGGTGCGCATCCTGGCGTTGACGACCGAAGTCCCCATTTCGATCCTCGAGATGAAGAGCTACATCGGGTCCAGCAACCGGCTCGTCGGTCTGACCTGGGGGGCCGAAGACCTTTCGGCCGAACTCGGTGCCCGCACCGCCCGCGAAGCCGATGGCCGCTTCACCTCGCCGTTCCGTCTGGCCCGCGATCTCTGCCTGTTCACCGCCGTTGCCGCAGGCGTGCAGCCGATCGACACTGTATTCGCCAACTTCCGTGACACCGCCGGTTTCGAGCGCGACTGCGCGGAGGCCGCGCGCGACGGCTTTACCGGCAAGATGGCGATCCACCCCGATCAGGTCGAGCCGATCAACTGCGCGTTCACGCCGAGCCCGGAAGAGATCGCCAAGGCCCGGACGATCGTCGGCCTGTTTGCGGCGAACCCCGACGCTGGCGTGGTCTCTCACGGCGGCGAGATGTTCGACCGGCCGCATCTCACGCGCGCCGAACGCTTGCTCGCACGTATTGGCCAGCGCTGACCCGCCGCGTCAGCGGATAGAGAAGCCCGCCATCGCCGCCCGGATATCGTCGGGCGGTACCATCGAGACGCGGTGCGCGAGGCTGTACCACACCAGTATGCTTTCGCCGGTCGAAACGCAGTCGTCGGTGCCGGCCCGGAAAATCCCGTGCGCGAGATGAAACGACTTGGTGCCCTGGCGCACGACCGATGTGCCGACCTCGATGACGCCGGGAAACGTCAACTCGCGGCGATAATCGATGATCAGCCGCGCCATGACGAGATCGATCTCGGGCTTCCGCTCAGCACCGATCAGTGGATACAGCAGCTCGCAGCGCGCCTGCTCGAGGTACACGCTGGTCGCCGCGTTGTTGACGTGACCGAGCGTGTCGAGATCGTTGTAGCGGATCGGGATGCGGGCCCAGTGCCGGAACGTGTCGCGGCGGGTGAGGTCGGGCAGCGGTGCCGGATCGGATACCATGAAGCGTCAGATCAGCTCGTCGGCACGGTCGTCGGTTTCGCCGTAGCGGTGAAGTGCCGGCGGCTTGGTGCCCTGATACAGCCGGGCGATGCCGGGCGCTATCTTCTCGTTCTCCCGCTCGAACAGCGAGTTGCCGGCGAGATCGCTTTCGACCAGGAACGGCCCGAAGTTCTCGACGTCGAGCACCCACATCCCCTGCGCGAGGCCGAGCTCCTCGAGCCAGTAGGTGGCCGCGACCTTGCGGATGCCCCGCCCGAGCAGCGCGCCGGTGCCGTAGCCGACCGTCGTCAGATAGATCGCGCCGTGCGGCACGAAGCTCTTGCGGTAGATGTCGCTGGTCATACCGCCCTTGCCGATGATCAGCTTGCAGCCCGTCAGCGCGAACCAGCCGTCGAGCCACTTGGCAAACCGGAACGAGGCGGTCGCGGTCACCGCCCCGACCGTCGCCGACCCGTCCGAGTTGATGGTCGCGGCCGGCGAGCAGTGGAAGTTGGCGATGCCCATCTCGGCCGGCGCCGCCGGCAGCCCCATCCCATCCTCCACCGCGCGCTTGTAGACACCCTCGCGCGCCGTGAACACCCGCCCGGTCAGATAGACCACGGTGCCGATTTCGAGGCCCACGAGATCCTTGGTCTCGAGCGGCAGCGTCAGATGCACGGTCTTGAGGCCGGACGTTTCGGTCATCGCGCTGTCCTTGGTCAATCGAACAGGATGACGCCGCGCGCCACCTGCCCCGAGAGCATGAGCTTGAAACCCTCGTTGATCTGGTCGAACCGGTAGGTCCGGCTGATCAGACTGTCGAGGTCGATCCGCTTCGACAGCGACAGGTCGGCGAGGATGCCGAAGTCGATGTCGGGCCGCACCGAGCCGTAGTAGCTCCCGGTCAGCTTCTTCTCGCCGTACACCATGTTGACCAGCGTGATCGGCGCCTCGGTCGTGAACGACGGGATGCCGACCAGCACCGCATGACCGCCCGGCGCAATGGAATCGACGATTTGCAGCGCCGTCTGCTGTGTGCCGATGGCGTCGAACGCATAGTCCGCGCCGAGCCCGCCGGTGATCTCGCGCACCCGCTTCACCACGTTCTCGGTCTTGCCGTTGATCGTGTGCGTGGCGCCGAATGCCTTGGCGTACCCGAGCTTCTGGTCGAGCAGATCGACGGCGATGATGTCGAGCGCGCCGGCGAGCTTGGCGCCCTGGATGACGTTGAGGCCAACGCCGCCGCAGCCGATCACCACGACCGACGATCCGGCTTCCACGTTGGCGTGTCGCACCACCGCCCCGACGCCCGTCGCCACGCTGCACCCGATGATCGCCGCATGCGTCCACGGCAGGTCCTTGCGAACCGGCACGAGCTGCTCCGACGGGCACACGACGAACTCCGAGAACGTGCCGATCCGCGCCATCACGTTGACCGGCTCGCCGTTGAGCTTGATCCGCGACGTGCCGTCGTGCATGCCCCAGCGCGGCGTGTCGTTGCGGCCGATACACAGCACCGAACGCCCGCGCGAGCAGTACCGGCAATGCCCGCAGTGCGGCCGGAACGAGAAGATGACGTGATCGCCCGCCTTCACGTTCGATACGCCGGGACCCACCTCGACGACCTCGCCGGCCGCCTCGTGGCCGAGCACCATCGGCAGCGGCAACGGCCAGTCGCCGTTCATGATGTGCCAGTCGCTCATGCAGACGCCGGCCGCCCGCACCTTCACCCGCGCCTCGCCCGCCTTGGGGCCTTCCTGCACGAGATCGAGGATCTCCAGCGGTTTATTGACCTCGGTCAGGACGGCGGCGCGCATGGCGAATTCTCCCGGCGTTGATGTGGCGCGATGCCCGTCACTCGGCCGCAGCGACGGCCGCCGAAGGCATCCACTCCACTGTGGCACGGCGCGAATAATCGTTGAACCACGCCGGATCCGTGCGGTGCTCGACCCTGCCATCCGCAAAGATGCGAGCCGTCGCCCGCCGCGACGACAGGCAGAACATGTGCACGCTCATCGGCAGGCCGCCGGTATGGCAGTAACCGACCTCGATGTTGCAGGCGACCACCATCGACGAACCCATGAACCCCATGGCCCCCATGCCGATGGTGTTGCCGAGCTCTTTGAGCTCGGCCTCCAGCGCCGCGATTTTCGGATCGGGATTCTGCGACCCGACCACGCGCAGGCACGACGCCTGCTTGCCGAGCACCATGCAGGCGTCCTTGGAGCCCCCGAGACCTACGCCGACGATCGCCGGCTGGCAGGCGAGCCCCCGCTTTCCGAACGACACCAGCGTATCGAGGAAGAACCTCTTGATCCCGGCAATGCCGTCGCCGGGGAACAGCATGCGGTAATCCGAGCCGAACAGACCACCCTTGTGCACGGTCGTCAGATCGATCCAGTCCGCATCCGGATGGAAGGAATAGTCGATTTCGGGCGCGTTGATGCCGACGTTGTTGTTGTGATCGGTCCGCCACAGCGGATGTACGCGGTTGGGCCTCAGCGGCACATCGTGGGTTGAGGACGCCGTCGCCCGTCGCAGCGCCGTCTCGAGCGCGATCGGCCCGCCCTCGATCCGCGCCTCGTTGCCAATCTTCACATACCAGCGCGGGCAGCCCGTATCGCCGCACATGGCGCGCCGGTCCTCTTTCGCCGCCTCGTAATTCTCGAGCATCGCCTTGATGACGAAGGCGGAGAGATCACCCTTCTCGGTGTTGGCGCATTGGCGCAGCCCGCCGAGATAATCGTCCGGGATCTCGATGGCGGCTTTCGCCATCAGCGTCTCGGCCGTCGTCTGGATGATGGTTTTCGGAATCATGCTGCGCGCCCACCTGTCATCGAGTCGACCTCCACAGCACCAGTAATGTCGTGCTCGGCACAAGGCCGAGGATGACACCTGAGTGATATGGCGCATTGCCACATTTCATGCGCGCCGGCCTCACTCAGCCGCCGCCTTGTCTTTCAACAGTGTCTCGCCGGGCTTGACGATGGAGAACACGACCGGCTCGTGCGTAACCCCGAGTTGCCCGTCCTTTTCCCGCACCACCGTGAACGTCGAGGTGGCGAGGTCCCCCGCCTCCGGGAAATCGCTGCGATAATGGGCGCCGCGCGAATCCTCGCGCCCGAGAGCCGCCAGCGTGATGACCCGGGAGATCTCGACCAGACTGCGCACATTCAACCAATCGTGCCACGTCAGATTGAACGCCCGCTGTCCATCGGCGACACCCGTCGCCATCAGCTCGTCCTCGATGTCGTCGAGCCGGTCCAAGGCCCGCTCCATGCCCGCCTTGTCACGGATCACGCCGACATCGTCCCACATGACGTCCATCAACGTATCGCGGAGCCCATGAATGTTGCCGGAGGACTTGCGGAACGGATACTCAGCCCGCGCCATCTCCGCCGCCAGCACGTCCTCGTCGGGACGGCGCCAGTGCGGATTTCGCGCGATGAAGGTCGCCATCGACTCACCGGCGATCCCACCGAAGACGGTGGAATTGGCGACGCCGTTGCCGCCGAGCCGGTTGGCCCCGTGCACACCGCCGGCATCCTCGCCCGCCACGAACAACCCGGGCATCGCGGTGGAGGTATCGACGCCGCAGACCACGCCGCCCATATGATAGTGAGCCGTCGGCACCACCTCGACCAGACCACCGGCGAGATCGAAGCCACTGTCGGCACACCGCTCGACCATGCCCTTGAACTGCCGCCGTACTTTGTCCGGCCCAAGATGATCCATCTTGATGAAGAGGCCGCCGTTGGGTGTCGTCCGCCCCGCCCGCATTTCGGCATACATGGCGCGTGAGACGATGTCGCGGGTTGCCCGCTCGAGCTTCGGATCGTAGTCGGCCATGAACCGGCGCTTGTTGCCGTCGAGCAGGTGCCCGCCGGCACCGCGCAGTCCTTCCTCGAGCACCGTGCCGGTCATCCGCGTATCGGGCCCGGCCAACAGACCCGTCGGATGGAATTGCACCATCTCCATATCGCGCAGCGCCAGACCCACGCGCAGCGCCATGGCGAGCCCATCCATGCTCTTGTCGCCGGACGGCGTGTGGTAGCGGTACATAGTGGGGCCGCCGCCGGTCCCGAGCAGCACGGCCTTCGCCTCGACGAAGCGGAAGGCGCCCGTGCGCACGTCCACCATCAGCACGCCCGAGATGCTTTCGCCCCGATGATCCGGAATGAGCGCAACCGCCCGGTGCTCCTCGAGCCGCCGCACCGGCCGCGCCCACACCTGCTCCATCAGCCGGTTGATGATCTCGATGCCGGTCAGATCACCCTTGTGGACCGTCCGATCGAAGGTCTGGCCGGCGAATGCCTTGCCATGCAGAGTCCCGTCGGCATTACGGTCGAAAAAGCAGCCGATCTCGTTCTCGAGCTCGTGAACGCGCTCGATCGCCTTGGTCACCAGCGTCCACGCCAGATCCTGGTGCGGCAGCCACTTGCCACCGTCGATGGTGTCCATGAAGTGGCGCTCGATCGAGTCGCCGGGGTTGAGCACCACGTTGTAGCCGCCCTGGACCATGCGGGTGCAGCCGCACTTACCGAGCAACCCCTTGGTGGCGACCGTGATGTCCGCGTGCGCCATCGCCTGATAGGCGTGCAGCGCCGCGAACAACCCTGCCCCACCGGAGCCGAGGATCAGAATGTCGGTCTTCAGCCGCTCGATCATGTTCCGCCCTCAAATGACGCGCAGGAGAAACAGCGCGGCGACCAGAAGAGCCGAGGCCGCGGCAACCGTTGCCATGGTTTTCTGGTGCGGACGCCATGGCAAGTTCTCGATGGCCAGCAGGCGCAGGCCGCCCAGCAGATGAACAGCGAGCAGGAAGACGAGACCGGCCTCGGCGAGCTTGAACAGCGGCCGGTCGGCCCAGCGCAGGAAGCCATCGAGCCGCGCCTCGCCGTCGAGCGCGAGCCCCAGCGCCAGGAAATGCAACGGCAGGAACACCGCCAGCCCGATGCCAGAAAGCCGATGAACCATCGCGGCACGCCAGAGCGTATCGCGCCGATGGCCGACTTGGCGCCGTCGCTCGATCCGGAATCCCGTCATGGCAGCACCACCGCAACGACGGCCCGCAGCCCCAGCAGAAAGAGAAGGCCGCCGAACAGGAACATGAGCACGTCGACCGCCGGCCCGCGCACGCCGCTCCATTCGATTGCGATCTGCCGCACGCCGATGGCACCGTGGATCGCGGCTGCCAGCACGAACAGGGTATAGTAAAGCGCCCAACCGATGCTGCCCTGCGTGCGGCCCAGGATGTCGGCCGCCGTCAGGCCACGGCTGGTCGCATAGAAGATCACGACCAGATGCCCGATCACCAGCGGCGCCAGGATGAGCGCCGTCATCCGTTGCCAGATGTAGAGACGGACGCTCACTTGATCTCTCCCCGGATGAACGCCTGCATCGTCCGGCGCTTGAGGCCGGCGATCGCGGCCGTCGGATTGAGCGCCTTCGGACAATGCTGCTCGCAACTCTGGTGCGTATGGCAGGCATGGCACCCGCCCTTCGCGGCCACCGCCTCGAGACGCGAGCGATTGCCGGCGTCACGCTCGTCATTGACCAGCGTCCACGCGCGATTGAGCGCCGCCGGCCCGAGATAGTCCTCGTTCCACCGCACCGTATCGCAGGCGGCGAAACAGATGCCGCAGTTGATGCATTCGATCGCCGCGTCCGTCTCGATCCGGCCCGCGCTGTCCGGCGAGATCCGCGGCAACGGGTCGTGACGGCTGGCCGAGGGCACGAAGCGCCCTTCGGCCTCGCCCCACTTCTCGAAGAATCGCGACATGTCCGTCGTCAAATCCTTGATGACGGGCAGGTTGGCGAGTGGTCCGATCTCGAGCTTGCCCGCATCCGCGACCTTGGAGACGTGCGTCCGGCACGTCCACCGCGGCCGGCCGTTGACGGTCATCGCGCACGATCCGCACATGCCGACACGGCAGGCGAACCGATAGGCCAACGTCGGATCGAGATGACGCTGCACGAACGTGACGACGTCGAGCACGGTCTGGCTCTGCCGTTGCGGAACCTCGTAGCGTCGATAACTGCCGTCCTCGCCACCCCGCCACAGCCAGACATCCAGTGTATCGCCCATGCCTCACCTCACCGTCACGTCGATGCTGTGCGCGACGTTGTTGCCGAACCCGCCACGATCGAACCGCTGCACGAGCGGCTGCATTTCGCCATGGGCATCGGTAGCACGGCACCGCAGCACATACTCACCGGGCTCGGCGGTCCAATCGAAGCGCCAGCCCCGCCAGGCATAGGGGCCGGCCGCGGGATCGAGCCGCGCCTCGCGCCACACGTCGCCGACACCGACCTCGACTTTGCTGATCGCCGTCCCGGCGCCCGACCAGGCCCGGCCCGTCAACACGACCGGCCCGTGTTCGACGAGACGGCGGCGCGAATACCAGTCCGGGATGCCGGGTGGCACCATCAGTGACTTGACCCGCATGGTCGTCACCGGCACACCCGGATCAGTCTCGGTCGCGCGATAGACGTAGGTGCCGACCTGCTGGTAGCCGTCATAAGGCCGGTTCCAGGCCTCGATCCGATCGAGCCACTTCACGCTCGCCATGCCATACCAGCCCGGCACGACGAGGCGCAGCGGAAACCCGTGCTGCGGCAACAGCGGTTGGCCGTTCATGGCGTAGACGAGCAGGACGTCGGGATGCATGGCTGCGGCGACGCTGAGAGCGCGGCCATAGTTGTGCTCGACACCATCGTCGAAGCCGCGATCGATGCCGGTGAAGACGATGTCGACCGTACCCTTGGCGATCCCCGCGCGCTCCAGGAACGGACCGAGTGGCGTGCCGGTCCATTCCGAGGTGCCGACCGCCTCGTACATCCATGGCTGGCTCTGGCGCCGCGGCGAGACCAGTGTGCGGCCGTTGCCGGCGCACTCAAGCGTTACCCTGAGCGTCTTCGACGGTTGCTGCCGGATCTCCGCGAGCGACACGGCGAAGGGTGCAGCGAAGCCCGACCCGAACGACAGCGACCACCGGTCCGCGGCCTCCGCCGTCACGTAGGGTACGTCGAAGTGATTGAGCAGGTAATGCAGGCCCGCGGGCGTCACGTCGTGGCGCATGGCCTCGAGAAGGATACCGGAATTCCGGTTCGTCAGCCGAACCTCCTCGCGCGAGAACAGTTCGTCGGTCAGCGGACGCTTCTCGGGCCGCAGGATGGGATGATGCGAGGTCATGGCACGCTCCGGTTTCTCCATGTCTAACAGGCGCTGGACATCAGCGTGAGCGAATAACACTGAACCACATCTTCAATCAGTTTGAACATATGGGGTTCACCGGCGGCGCGCACGCGTCTTGGCCGCGACCCGCCGCGCTGGCGGCGCGGTGGCCACCTCGCGCAATTCGCCGAGCAGGGCCGAAGCCAGCGGCTCCGTCGCCACGCCGGGGCGGAACAGCAAACCGACGACGCGATGAACCGGCGCACCGGGCAACGGAATGTGCCGCACCGGCGTGGCCATGATCGCGCCGGCTCCGCGCCATGGAATGATCGACACGCCGAGCCCGTGATGCACCATGGCGGTCACCGCTTCCAGGGTGTCGAGCGTCATGGCCTCGCGCACGGCGAGACGGCGGCGGCGCAGCAGGTCGTCGATCAACTCGCCGACCCAGGCCTGTTGCGTGTAGCGGATGAAGGGGTAGCGCGCGAGCAGCGCCACGACGTCCTCGCCGCGTGCGTCGAGTGGCGCGATGAGCACAAGCGGCTCTTCGTGGAAGGGATGCCAGACCAGCCCACGCGGCGTCCGCCTGAGTTCGCTGACCACCGCCGCGTCGAGCTGGCCGGCCGCGAGGCGATCGACCAGCTCGGCCGACAGCCCCATGGTGACGGCCACGTGGACACCGGGATACCGCGCAGCGAGCAGCGCCAGCGCCCGCGGCATCAGGCCGGTCATGACGCTCGGCACCGCCCCGAGCCGCAGCGTTCCGGCGACCTCCGGCTCGGCCCGCACCTTGGCGAGGAGCCGCTCGTAAGAGGCGAGCGCGTCTTCCGCATGGCGCATCAGCCCCAGCGCCTGCTGGGTCAGGGCCGGCGGCCGCACGGAACGGTCGAACAGGACCACGCCGAGTTCGGCCTCCAGCGCCTTCATCTGCATCGACACCGCCGACTGGGTCAGGTGGCAGGCCCGTGCCGCGGCGGCGAATGAACCTCGCTCCGCAATCGCGAGCAGGGTCCTGAGGGCCCGCAGCGACATGTTACAACTCCCGTCGAAAAGGGCTGAGATCCGAGTTCGCCCTGGCACCCCGCGCCGGCCGGCAACGACGACGCCACGTCGGACGTCGAGCACGAGCAGGCTCGTGATGGCCTTGATTTGAGCCGCTGCCGGCCGGACAGCAAGGCCAATTCCCCTGAGCCGCCGCGTGGCGCGGACGGCGGTCCTGGCGCGCCGCGGGTCAGACACCCGATCGTGACTGATGTGACACCTTGTAATCAGCGGCCTGCCTACGAGATACTGACCGGCCGGGCTCCACATGAGTTGGGTCGAACGGGTCGGGACGGGACGAGACGAGCCATGCCGAAGATCACGATCTACACCACGTCGCTCTGCCCTTACTGCCATATGGCCAAGCGGCTTCTGACGAGCAAAGGAGCGGCGTTCGAGGAGATTGACGTCAGCGGCAAGGCGGCGCTGCGCGCGGACATGTCGGCCAAGGCCGGCGGCCGCCAGACCGTGCCGCAGATCTGGATCGGCGACCGCCATGTCGGCGGCTGCGACGATCTCTATGCCCTCGACCGCGCAGGCGAACTCGATCCCTTGCTCGCCGGGTGACGGCGATGCCTTCGGCCATGGCGAATTCGGGTGCGGTTCGGGTTGCCCTCGTGCAGATGTGCTCGGGCCGCGACGTAGCCGCCAACGTGGCCGCGGCCAGCGCGCTCGTGCGCGAGGCGGCAGCAGCCGGCGCGACCTATGTGCAGACCCCCGAGGTGACCACCCTCATCGAGCCGGACGGCTCGCGGCTGTTCGCGGCCGTGACCCCCGAGCATGACCGGGCCGCGATCGACGGGTTCTCCAATCTGGCGCGCGACCTCGGCCTATGGTTGCATATCGGATCGATGGCTGTCCGGGTCGCGCCCGACAAGGTCGCCAACCGCGCCTTCCTGTTCGATCCCCGTGGCGTTGCCGTCGCCACCTACGACAAGATCCATATGTTCGATGTGTCGTTGCCGGGTGGCGAGACCTATCGCGAAAGCAAGAATTACCGGCCCGGCGCGGTCGCACCGGTTGTCCGGACCCCGTGGGGCAAGATCGGCATAACCATCTGTTACGACTTGCGTTTTCCTCAGATCTACCGGGCCCTCGCCAAGGCCGGCGCCGAGATCCTGGCGATCCCCTCGGCCTTCACCGTGCCGACCGGCGCCGCCCACTGGCACACCCTCATGCGCGCCCGCGCCATCGAGAACGGTTGCTGGATTCTTGCCGCTGCGCAGGCTGGCACGCACGAAAGTGGCCGAAAAACCTATGGTCACAGCCTGATTATTTCACCTTGGGGCGAAATCGTCGCCGAGGCCCCCACGCTTCATCCTTCGGTCATCATGGCCGATGTTGACTTGTCCGCCGTTGCCGATGCGCGTCGCCGCATTCCGTCTTTGCAACACGATCGCCCGTTCGAGATCGATCAATTGCAGGCGGATTGCGAGCCGGAATTCGATGGGAAACGATCATGATCCGCTACGCCCTCCAATGCCGGAAGGGGCACACCTTCGAGGCCTGGTTCAAATCCAGCGCCGCTTTCGACGAGCAGGCGAAGAGCGGCAAGGTGCTGTGCGCCGTGTGCGGTTCGAAGAAGGTCGAAAAGGCGCTGATGACGCCCAACGTTTCTGTGCGCTCGGAAGAATCCGTGCCGGTGGCCCAGACCCCAGCGAACATGGCACGCGACACCATGCGTCGCGAGATGATGGCGCTGATGCGCAAGCTGCGCAGCGAGGTCGAGAAGAACGCCGAGTACGTCGGCCCGCAGTTCGCCGACGAGGCCCGCAAGATCCATCACGAGGAGGCGCCAGCCCGCGGCATTTATGGCGAGGCGTCACCCGAAGATGTGCGCGGCCTTCAGGAAGAAGGCATCGAATTCTATCCGCTGCCCCGTCTGCCGGAAGATCAGAACTGACGTCACCGCTGCCGAACGAGCCAAGGTGACCGTCGAAGGAGTTTCCCGATGCATCACCGTCGATTGCGACTGATGATCGCCACCATCGGTGCCATCGTCGCCGCGTTGACGTCTGGTGTCGGTGCGGGCGCGATGGCCGCCGACGCCTGGGCCAAGGCAGCTGAGCCGGGCCACTTCGTCGTGATGCGCCACGCCGAGGCTCCTGGCACCGGGGATCCACCGAGCCTCGTCCTCGGTGACTGCAGCACGCAGCGCAACCTCGACGACCGCGGACGCGCACAGGCGCGCCGGATCGGGGCGGCGGCGGCAAAAGCTGGCGTCCAGTTCACGCGCGTATTGTCGAGTGCGTGGTGCCGCTGCATCGAAACGGCCCAGCTGATGACCGGCCGTGCCCCCGAGATCCTGCCGTCGCTGAACTCGTTCTTCGGCCGGCGCGAGGCGGAGGCAGACCAGATGGCGCGCCTCAAGCAAGACATTGCAGCGCTTCCGGTCGACCAGCCGGCTCTTCTGGTCACCCATCAAGTCGTCGTCACGGCTCTGACCGGCGTGCACCCGGCGTCCGGTGAGGCGCTGGTTGTGAAGCGCAACGGCGACGGAACACTGTCCGTCGCCGCCCGCATCAAGCCCCCGTGAGCCCGTCGGTCCTCAGACCGCGATTTTGCCACCACCGCGCTTTGTGATCGCGACGATCGACGGCCGCGGAGGCATGCCGTCCTTGAAGTCGGGCCATCGGGTCGACGGAGTCTCGAACGTCGCAGCTGGCGCGTTCGGGTCGTCCTCGTCGGCTTCGCCAGGGTGCTGGACCGCCACGAAGAAGGTCTCGAGATCCGGCGTCATTTCCGGACCACAGACCTCTGCGCCGTTGGGGCAGCGGAAGAAATGCTTGCTGGTGCCGCGCGCAGCACCCTCGGTTTCGAGCGCCCACAGGCCGTCCGCTCGTCCGGTCTTGGTCGGACTGTTGCCATCCGTGGCGATCCAGAGCCGGCCCAACGCGTCAATGAAGCAATTGTCCGGCATGCCGAACCAACCGTCCTTTGTGGTCGCCGGATTGAACGAGGCCCTGACAACGAAAACCGTCGGGTCGCCACACTTGACCAGGATCTCCCACTTAAAGCCCGTCGCGGTATGATCGCCGCCCTCCGGCATCATTTCGATGATGTGGCCGTAGCGGTTTTCGGCGCGCGGATTGGCGGCGTCGACCTGGTCCGCCTTACGTCGGCTGTTGTTGGTCAGTAGAAGGTAGACCTTGTTGGTCTTGGGATTGGCTTCGACGTCCTCCGGCCGGTCCATTTTTGTTGCGCCGAGCAACTCGGCCGCGAAGCGCACGTTGATCAGGACCTCGGCCTGGTCCCGAAACCCGTTCGCTTCCGTGAGCGGACCTTGGCCGTGAACGAGTGCCATCCACTCCCCGGCCCGATCGGCATTGTACTTGGCGACGTAAAGCGTCCCGCTGTCGAGGATGTCGCGATTGGCCGCTCGGTTCGCCGGATCAACCTTGGCAGCGGTGACGAATTTGTAGACGTACTCGAATCGCTCGTCGTCACCGAGATAGACAACGTAGCGGCCGTCCTTCGCGACGATCCCCGCCGCAGCTTCATGCTTGAACCGACCCAGCGCGGTGCGCTTGACGGGCATCGATGAAGGATCCATCGGATCGATTTCCACGATCCACCCGAACCGGTTGATCTCGTTCGGCTCCTTACCGACGTCGAAGCGATCGTGGAATTTGCCCCACGCATAGCTCTCCCCGGGGGCACCCATGCGCTTGAGATGCTTTGCGTCCGGGCTCGCCTCGCCGGCCGCCTTGTTCCAGAAGTATCCGTTGATATTCTCCTCGGCGGATAGCCAGGTCCCCCAGGGTGTCGCACCGCCTGCGCAATTGTTCAGCATTCCCCGCACCCGGGTCCCGGTCGCATCATAGCCGGTCTTCATCCGCGCATGGCCCGCCGCCGGACCGGCAACCCGCATCTCTGTCTCGGCGGTGATTCGGCGGGCATACTTGCTGCCTTCGACGACCGCCCACTTGCCACCGGTCCGCTTCACCTCGATCACGGATCCGCCGCAGGCCATCATCTCGATGTCGACCAGCTCTTTGGTCATCCCGGCGAACTTCTTGGCCCTATCCTGGCGACCGAGACCCGGGAACATCAGCTCCTCGTTCGTGTACTCATGATTGATGACGAGCAGGCCGTGATCGCTGCGGCCATCGAGTGGTATGTAGGCGATATAGTCGTTGTTGTAGCCGAACTGACGGGCCTGGGCCGCCGCCGACTGCTTGGCGGGATCGAATGCCGGCGCGTCGGCCAGAACCTTGTCGCCCCAACGGATGAGGATGTCGGCGTCATAGCCCTCAGCAACGTGGTGGCGTTCGTCCGATCCGGCCGTCACCTCCTTGAAGTTGAAGGACGGGGTGGTCGAAGCGCCCTGCGCACGGGCCGTCGCGGCGAGCGCGAGCGTCGAAACGGTGGCGGTGACAGCGCCGAGAGCGACCACGCCCCGCAGCACATCCCGGCGCGACAGCCGCTCGGCGATGATGTCGTCCATCGTCGCATGCGACGCAGCACCCGTGCCTTGGAGCGCGCTGTCGTTGCACTGCGGGGAACGGGACCGTCGGGTCGTGTCCATTGTCGTGCTCCCGCGCTGAACCGTGTCGCTAGGGAGCCTTCTTCTAGGGCTGCCGCAAGACACTCCTTTGCAATCTCGCCAACTTGACCGTCGAGCGGGGGCCGTTCCGCCATGGTACGACCCGCTGCTCCTGGCCGGGCCGCCGGTGCCGGCGTTTCCTCGGGGCAACGGCCGCGCTGAGGCGAACACTCCGAAATCGTCCGCGGCAAGCCTGGGGAAAGCCCCCTCTGGCTACTTGGGAGGACCACGGCATTTGGCGCTCTCGAGCGGCCGAACCATCAACTCTGCGAACGGAGACCGAGCGAACCATGTCCATCCTGGATATCAAGAGCAGGTTGGCCTTTACGCAGATCGATGCTGAGGCGATTGCCGTGCTGCGCGAGCACAAGGACTTCGTCCTCGCCGAATTGCCGGGGATCCTCGACAAGTTCTACGCAGGGATGGGCACCGCACCCGAGACCCGACGCCATTTCGCCGATGCGTCGACGAAGACCCGCGCCAAAGACCTGCAGATCAAGCACTGGGCGCTGATCCTCGATGGCCGCTTCGATTCGACCTATCTGGATTCCATCAAGCGGGTCGGCGAAGTCCACAACCGGATCGGCCTGGAGCCGGAATGGTACCTGGGCGCCTACAATGTGCTTGCCGGCCTCATGGTTGAAACCGTGGCGCAGCGCATGCCGTCGGGCATGCTGGAGCGCGGCGCTGCCGACAAGAAGCTGAGGCTCCAAAAAGCGCTCGTGAAGGTCGCGATCCTCGACATGGAGCTCGGAATCTCGGTCTATGTCGAAGCTTGGCGACGCGAGCGCGACAAGATGCTCACGCAACTCGCCTCGGACTTCAAGAACTCCTTCGGTGGCGTCTTCGGCATCTTGTCCAACGCCGCCTCGCAACTGTCGTCGGCGGCGGACAGCATGCGCACCGCGACCAAGATGACCAGCGATCGCGCCAGGCAGACCAATCAGATTGCCGGCGAGGCATCGGCCAACGTCCAGACCGTGGCCGCCGCAGCCGAGCAACTGACACACTCGGTGACCGAGATCAGCCGCCAGGTCGTCACATCGACGAGCATTGCCGAAAAGGCGGTGGTCAGCGCCGGCGAAAGCACCGAGAAGGTTCGCAACCTGTCGCGCGCCGCCCAGAAGATCGGCGACATCGTCGACCTCATCAACGCCATCGCGCGACAAACCAACCTGCTCGCCCTGAATGCCACGATCGAGGCGGCACGGGCCGGCGAGGCGGGCAAAGGCTTTGCCGTGGTCGCTCAGGAAGTGAAGTCCCTGGCCGAGCAGACCACGCGTGCCACGGCGGAAATCGGATCTCAAATCAATGGGATACAAGTCTCGACCGAGGACTCGGTCCTGTCGATCAGCGCGATCAGCGAGGTCATCCGCTCAATGAGCGAAATCTCGGTGGCGATTGCCACCGCGGTCGAGGAACAAGGCGCCGCGACCCAGGAGATCGCCAGCAGCATTCAGAGCGCGGCCCACGGGACCGGCGCCGTCGTGGAAAACGTGAACAGCGTCGAGAAGTCGGCCACCGAGACCGCGGCGGCCGCCAGCCAGGTCATGACGACCGCTGCGGAACTCGGCACCCACGCCCGCGACGTGCAGGCCCAGGTCGACCGGTTCCTGACCATCATCGCGGATCTCACCAGCAAGACCCAGTCGGGATCCCGAGCAGCCTGAGATCACGACGCCTGCAATTGCAGCCGCAGCGTTAACGAAAGGCTAGGCGCCATCGCCTAGCCTTTCGTCCGTTGTGAACTTGGCGTTGCGGGCGCGGCGGTGCAGGCGGAAGACAACGGCAATGACGCGTTCGCGCGCGTCCTCGATGAAATTGCCGAGGCCGATGCCGAGAACCGGCCCGGCGCGGAAGGCTCGCGTACGCGCGCCAGCGACGAAACCTGGACTCTGCTGGCCGCCCGGATCGCCCTTCTGATGGCGAGCGGCAACGACCCGGCAACGACGCGCCGCAGCCGGCTGCATCACCGCTTCCTGGACGCGCCGGAGGAAACCGAGGTCCCGGAACTCGACGAGTTGCCGCGGCTACCACCCGGACTGACCCGTGTCGAGCTCGAACGCCTGCGCCGGCTGTTCGCCCGCGTGAACCACCCGGACCGCTGCGCGCCAGCCGACCGCGACGTCGCCAACACGCGGATGGCGGCGTTCAACCGGATGATCGACGATGCCATTACCGCACAGTTGCGCAAGGCCGGCTAGCCCGAATGGCCCGGCGCACGGCGGTTTAAAGGCTGGCACAAGGTTGGCCCCCTAATCGATTAGAGAATGCTGGGGGGAGTCTTCGCAGAACGGAGGGACTTTGCCGGCTCGACCCCGAAGAGCCTGAGAACACCCGCGCGAGCAAGCCATCCGCCGATGACCACGACCTATACATCAAGGTTGGCCCGCCCCATCACCCCGGCTTCACGGGGTCTGTTGACGCACGCCCGCAAACCAGCGATGCCGCCGTCGCGTGAAGGGCCCGCATGAGCGACGTCGCGGTGGCCCGATCCCACGCTCCGTTCAAACGGCTGACGGGACCCGACAAGGTCGCCGCCCTGCTGCTCGCCATGGGCAAGCCCCTGGCTGACCGCATCCTGCGCCATTTCGACGAGGCCGAGATCAAGGTCATCGCCCGCAGCGCTTCGGTGCTCGGGACGATCCCGAAGCCGGTGCTCGACAAACTCATCGAGGAGTTCGCCGAGGGTCTGGCGACCGGCACCGATCTCCAGGGCACGCTCGGCGACGCCGAGCAACTGCTCGCCGGCATCATCCCGCCCGAGCGGGTCGCCGAGATCATGTCAGACGTCAAGGGCCAACCGGCCCAGTCGATCTGGAGCCGCTTGAACGAGATCCCGCATCAAGCCATTTCCCAATTCATCGCCAAGGAGCACCCGCAGGTCGGTGCCTTCATCCTCTCGAAAGCCCCACCAGCGTGCGCGGCCGGCGTCCTGAGCTACCTGACCAGCGACCAGCGCAACGAGCTGATGCGGCGCATGCTTTCGATCAAGCCGATCACGGATCAGCCCCAGAAGACGCTCGAGATCGTGATGCACGAGGACCTCATGATGAAGGTCACGCGCAACACCGGCCCCGACATTCACGCCAAGTTGGCCGACATCATCAACAAGATGGAGCGCCAGCACATGGACGAGGTGCTCAACAGCCTCGAGGAGCATCGTCCGAAGGAAGCCAAACGGGTCAAGGGCCTCCTGTTCACCTTCGACGACATCGCGAAGCTGTCGAACGAGGCCCGCAGCAAGCTCATCGATCAGGTTCCGCCCGAGCGCGTCATTCTCGCCCTCAAGGGCGCCGAGCCGCATCTGCGCGACCTCATCCTGGCCTCGGTCGGCGCGCGCGCACGCCGCATGATCGAGCAGGAAGTCGCGAGCGGCGCCTCCGCGCCCCAGAAGGAGATCGCGAAGGCTCGCCGTGCGATTGCCGATCTGGCTCTCGAAATGATCGAGCGCGGCCTCATCGAGATGAGCAACGAGGCAGAAGCGGAAGAGTAGCACCCGCCGCCGGAATTACCGGGCGGCGGCAGTGGCCTGCTTCGAGGCGCGGGTCAGGAACGGGCGCAACTCGGGATCGGCCGCAAGGTCGATATCGATGCCGACGAGGCCTTCCGCAGCCCCGAGCACGATATATCCCTCGGGATTGAGTTGGCGCACCATCCGATTGAGGATGTCCTTCTTGCCGGCTGCGTTGAAGTAGATCAACACGTTCCGGCAGAAGATGACGTCGAACCGGCCCAGCGGTGAAAACTCCGCCAGAAGATTGAAGTGGCGAAACGAGACCTGGGACTTGATCGCGTCGCAGATGTGCCAGCTATCGCCCGTCTGGTTGAAGTAGCGAAGCAGATAGGGTGTCGGCAGCCCGCGCTGCACCTCGAACTGGGTGTAGGTGCCGGACTGGGCCTTGTCGATCGCGTGGTTCGCGAGATCGGTGCCCAGGATCTCGACGCGCCAGCCGGCCATCTTGTGCTTGAGTTCAGCCAGCAGCATGGCGATCGAGTAGGGCTCCTGCCCGGTCGAGCAGGCCGCGCTCCAGATCCGCAGCGTGCGGTCCGAGCCTTTGGCCTTCATGATGCGCGGCAGAATGTTGTCGCGCAGCGTCTCGAACGGAAGCTTGTCCCGGAAGAAGTACGTCTCGTTGATGGTCATGGCCTGCACGACCTCCTTGGCGAGCGACGGCTGCGAGCCACGCTCGAGGATGGTCACCAGCTCAGGCAGGCCCGACAGCTTCTCGCGCTGGACGATCGGCAGCAGGCGGCTGTCGACGAGATAGCGCTTGTCGCGATCCAGCACGAGGCCGGATGTTCGCTTGAGATAGGCGCAGAGGGCGTCATAGGAATGCATCACTGGAGCGCTCTCCCTCGAACCGGGTCGAGTTGAAGTTGGACGTGGATCTGGAAGGGTCACAGCAATCCAACCTGTTCGAGCTTCGACTTGATGACTTCCTCGTCGAACGGCTTCATCACGAACTCGTCGGCTCCGGCCGAGATGGCCGCAGCGATCCGCTCTTTTTGATTCTCGGTGGTGCAGAAAACGACCTTGGGCTTGTCGCCGGTCGGCATCTGCCCGAGGCGGATCAGGAACTCGAGCCCGTCCATCTCCGGCATGTTCCAGTCGAGCAAGATCACGTCGGGGACGTGGCTCTCGCAGTGCACGAGGGCGACATCGCCATCCTCGGCCTCGCTGACCTCGAAGTCCAGTCGAGCTAGAATTCGCCGGACGAGCTTTCGCGTCAGTCGCGAGTCGTCGACGATCAGGGCCTGTCTCATTACTCTACTCCACTGGCACACAACAAAGAACGAGCCGGAACGTCCGGACTCAACGCGAGAAGTCGAAGAGGGCACCGATATCGAGTACCGGCACCAGCATGTCACCGACCTGATAAAGGCCCGTCATCAGGCGGGCCCTCGCCATGTCGAGATGCGGCGGGGTAGGGACGCTGGTCGCCTGCCGCAGCGAGAAGACGTCGCCGACCTGGTCGATGATCAGCGCGAAGTTCTCCGATTTGTGCTCGACCCCGATGGCGAGCGCATCCTTGAAGCTGCCGTCGCGCGGCATGCCGAGCCTTGACCGCAGGCTGACCGCCATGACGATCTTGCCGCGCAGATTGACCAGCCCGACGATTTCGGGCGGAGCGCCCGGAACCGGCGAAACACTCTCGATCCGGAAGATCGTCTGTGCGCTCTCGACCGAGAGGCCGAAGACCTCGCCGCCGGCGAACACGGTGAAGTAGCTTTCCTCGACCGAGAAGATGGTCTGTGCCGATGCCGAGCCAGAGGTCGAACTCGCAGCGGTCTCGTGATGCGGCGTCATCATGCTGCCATTCCCAGTGTCGGAGTTTTTGTCGCTGCCTGCGCTGCCAGCGCTTCCGCCAGCGTTGCGAGCAGCATCGTGCGATTTCCGCGCGGCACCGATTCGGCTGAAGACAGACCCGAATCGGCGGCGAGATGACGGCTGGTACTGTCGACCAGCAGGATCACCGGCAGGTCGGGCCGGGACATTTTCTTCTTCAGGCGATCGACGAGGCTGGCGATCTCCTGCGGCTCGAGCCCCGAACCGATCAGCACGGCATCCGGCTTCATCCCCTGCTCGACCAGGGCAAACCCTTCCGTCAGAGAACCGACACCGAAGGCGCGATATCCGCTGGCGGACAGCACGGGATGCAGCGTTTCACGTTCGTGCAGCCGCTTGTCGACGAGCAGCAATTGCTTGCTTCCCGAGGTCACGCCACCGCGCACCATCGACTGGGCGGACTGCAGGAAGTGGCTGATATCGATGAGCTGCGTGGCCTTGCCGCGGATTTCGGTCAACCCGACCACCGACGGATCGTCTCCGGAGATCTGGACGTTCAAGGTCTCCTCGATGATGTCGATGATCTCGTCGACCACCAGGCCGAAGCTCGTGCCCTCGGCATTGACCACAAGCACAGGCACCACATCCCGCGACAGATCGATCATGCCGGAGAGCGAGAACAGCAGCATCAGGCGGTTCTGATACATCATCACGTAGTCGGAACCCGACCGCTCGATCCGAGCCACCTCGACCATCTCGATGCGCGAGACGAGCGAGAGCGGCAGCATCTTCTGGGCGCCGTCGCCGGCGGTGAACAGGGCGACCCGGGTGCGGGTCTCGCTGCGCAGACTGTCGCGATGCATCGCCTGGCGCTTCTCCGCACTCTTCTCGATGCCGAGGCGTGCCGAGATGCCGGCCGGATCGAGAATGAGCGCCACCGAGCCGTCACCGAGAATGGTGTGACCCGTGAACACCTTGATGTGCGACAGCGAAGCGCTGAGCGGCTTGACGACGATTTCCTGGATATCGGCCACGCTGTCGACGATCACGCCGAATGAACTTGCCCCGTCGCGAACGACGACGACGAGCTGCTCACCACTTGCAGACTCCGTCGCCCGCTCGAGACCGAGGATGTCCCGCAGATCGACGACCGGCAGAACCTCCTCGCGCAGCTTGAGCACGAGCGCCTTCTGGACGGTCTCGATGAGGTGGCGTGAGTCGCGGCCGATCCCGACCGCCTCGACGACCGCATGCTGCGGCAGGGCGAAGCGATGGTTGGCGACTTCGATGATGAGAGCCGGCGCGATCGCCAGCGTCAGCGGGATCTTCATCGAGAACCGGCTGCCCCGGCCCGGCGATGAGTAGAGCGAGATCGAACCGCCGATCGACTCGATGTTCGAGCGCACGACATCCATGCCGACGCCGCGGCCGGATACGCTGGTGACCTTCTGCGCCGTCGAGAAGCCCGGTTCGAAGATGAAGCGGTAGATTTCTTCGTCACTCAGGCGCGCGAGATCGCCCTCGGATGCGAGGCCGGACGAGACGATCTTGGCCTTGATCTTTTCGAGCGCCAGTCCGCGGCCGTCGTCGGCCACGTCGATGGTGATCTGGCCCGCTTCGTGCGAGGCCGAGACGCGAATCTGACCGAACTCCGGCTTGCCGGCGGCGACGCGAACGTCCGGCGTTTCGATGCCGTGATCGGCGCAGTTGCGGATGAGATGGGTCAGCGGATCGCGGATGACCTCGATCAGCTGGCGATCGAGCTCGGTGTCGGCACCCTCGGTGACGAGGTCGATTTTCTTGCTGAGCTCTGTGGACAGTTCGCGAACGAGCCGCGGAAGATTGGCGAATACGCGTGCCATCGGCTGCATGCGGGCCCGCATCACCGCATCCTGGAGATCGGTCGTCAGCGCCGAAAGACGCTGCAGCGGGGCCTTGACCTCCTCGTCGTCGCGGTGACGCGCCAGCTCGAGCAGCTGATTGCGCGTCAGGACGAGTTCGGAAACGAGCTGCATCATGCGCTCGATCGTATCGACCGCGACGCGAATGCTTTCCTGGCTGCGCGCCTGGTTGCCGGCACCGGCTCCCCGCGGCTGGCCTTCGGATTTTGCGGCCGCTTGACCGGCCGGCGACGCAGCCGAAGCCCCGCCATCGGCAGGTGCCGACGCCGTAGACATGGCCCCGGCCGGCTCGTCGTCATCGTGGGCATCGACGGCGGCGTGAGAAACCGCAGCCGTTACGACCGGAGCCGCCGGCGCAACCGGCGCCTCGACCGGCTCGGGCTGCCCTCGTCGTGAGCCTCGGCATGGGCCTCGACCGCATTGGTGACGTCGGTGTCGTCGCCGTCGGGCTCGCCGCCGACCTGCTCGACCGCGTCGATGATCGAGCGGATGCGGTCGATGGCCGTCAGAACCAGGGAGACCGAGCGCTGCGTCGGCGGCGCCCCGTCGCGCATCTGGCCGAGCAGCGTTTCCGCCGCGTGAGCGACCCGCTGCAGCCGGTTCAGGCCGAGAAAGCTCGACGTGCCCTTGATGGTGTGAACCAGACGGAAGATGCTGCTGATCAGCGATGCATCCGTCGGGTTGCGCTCGAACATGACGAGCTGCGTTTCCGCGCCCTGAATGTGCTCGGAGGTCTCGGTCAGAAAATCGCGTAGCAGCTCATCCATGGCTCGCGAGCCTCCCTTATGCAGTCGCCGTGGCCGGCATGGACAGCAAGCGGTCCGCCATGTTCTGCGGCCCTTCGACCACAGCCCGGCGTCCGTTGTTCACGAGGTCGGCCGTGTGCTCGAGCGCCTTGCGCATCTTGGCTGACGCCAGTTCGCAGAACTCAGCGACAGAATCGGGCTCGATGGTGCCGTCCTCGGAGCGGTGCTCCTTGATGACGGCGATGCTCTCGAGCGCCATCGCATTGAGGCTTGCGATCTGGCCTTCGAAGTACGTGCGGAAGCCGGCATCGATGCCGTCATAGATCTGAAGCGCCTTGGCGCTGCCCGGCAGCCGGGACTTCTGGAAGTACTCGCGGTAGCTGATCGGCTCCCAGCCCAGGATCTCGTCCACCATCTCCGGCAGCAGAACGGGCAGGTTCTCGATCAGCAGCAGAACCTCGTTGAAATGATTGAGGTAGTCGTTGGCGACTCCCGAGGCGGGGTTCACGAGACACGCCGCGCGCGCTTCCAGCTCACCCGCGTCCATCGAGGCACCTTGGCCGAGAGCTTCCATCTCACCACCTGTTTTCATCGGACGACTGCCGAAATGTGAGATTCAGTTTTAGGTGGAATTGCCTTACGAGATATTTATGCCGGACAGGATTTTGTCACGGATCGCGATCACGGCGACAAAAACGACTCGCCGGACGGATCGCCGAAAACGATTAGTTGCAATGGTATTTTTGAAATTGCCGCGGGCTCGCCGCCCTTGCAGACCGCTGGATCAGCGCTTCTTCGGCGGTGTCGTGATGATCTCTTCCAGCGTTTCCTCTTTATTGGAAACGGGGGTATCGATCGCCACAGTGAAATGCCCATCCGATTGGCCGAGACGGCACCAGAACAACTGGCGGTCTCCGCTCTGCAGCGACACCAGACTGGTGGGCGTCGAGTTCAGCGCCAAGACCTGACCGGGCTTGAGGTTCGAGATCTCCGACAGGGTCATCGAACGGCCTTCGAGCACGGCCTGCAGCGTGACTTCCGTCTTCGCAACGCCACTCTGCATCTTGCGCGCCCAGCCCGGGTCCGGACTGTTCGAGGTGATCGAGCGCTCCTGCCCGAGCTTCGCCCGCATGTTGTACAACGCGCTCTGAGGAATGAGCACGAACATCCGGCCGCCCTGATCTATGACCTGGAACAGTAATTGAGTCACGACGGAAGGAATATTGCGCGGACCCAATGCCGAAAATTCGAGTTTGCTCTCGACTTTTTCGATCTTGAATGTCGTGGGCACGACCGCGGAAAAAGACGCTTGCAGGCTGTTGGCCGCAAGTTCGAGAACTTTTTGCGCGAGGTTCAGCTCGAAAACCGAGAACGGGCGATCCGAATCATAGGGTGACTCCGAACCGTCGCCGCCGACAGCCGCCTCGACCAGCGAGAACACGAACCGCCGATCGACGCCGATCAGCAGCGGGCTGTCCCACTCACGGCAGTGAATGATCGCGGCGATGCTGTCCTCGTAGGTCTCGAGGACATCCCAGGAGTACTTGTTCTCGACCTGATTGAGGAAGAACGTGACGGGCGGCACGCAGAGTTGACGGAACCCCTCGGTGCAGGCCTGCGCCAACCGCTCGAAGATGCTTTGCAGCACCGGCATGCGATCGATCTGCAGCTTCGGCCGCTGCAATAGGATATGGGCGGCTTGCTCCTGCGCCATGCGCGTGGTCCGGCACCTTTCTCGGGCGTCTCGACCGCATTAGGCACTGGAGCTTGCGTGGAGCTTGGGTCCGCCACCGTCGGGCGGTATCGGCAGGGGGGCGTGGCCTCCATGTCGGGAGGCCACGTCGCGCGCGATGGGCAGAGGCGTCCTCGAATCAGGCGGCGGTGGCCAGCGAGGCGAGAACCTTGTCGATCTTCTCTTTCAGCACCTTCTCGTTGAAGGGCTTGATGAGGTAGTCGTTGACGCCGGCCTTGCGGGCCGCGACGACGTTGTCGGGCTTCGATTCGGCGGTCACGAGAATGAACGGGATGTTGGCGGTCTCCGGCGTGCCCCGCACTTTCACGAGCAGCTCGAAGCCCGTCATCGGGTCCATGTTCCAATCGGAAATGATGAGACCGTATTTCTTCTGCTGGATGAGCGCCCACGCAGCCTCACCGCTCGCGGCCTCGTCGACGTTCTCGTAACCGATCTGCTTCAACAGCTTCCGCATGATCCGAACCATGGTGCTGTAGTCATCGACAACAAGAACCGGCCCCGTCAGGGTACTCATTTCAACGCCTCCGTTGCAATTTACGACCCGAGCCATGGTAGCGTCCCGGGACGTGGTGTAATTTTAGATCGCTGCCGGTAGGGCGGTCATT
>JBMOGA010000039.1:0-34903 GCA_049318625.1 Hyphomicrobiaceae bacterium | reverse complement strand
ATGGCTCCACTCTCTCAACAGTTGAAGCCTCCGACAAATCCGGCGCGGTTCATAGAGCGGAATAAAACGCCACGAAACAGCAGTTCCTCGAACAGACCCGAACTCAATGCCATCGCCACCGCAGGGATCACGAAGGTCCAGGGATTCAGCCCCTCGATACGATACACGCCGAGTGCGATGAGGATAAGGACACTGGCGGTGTAGAGGCCGGCACCTACCAGAAGTCCGGCGCCCAATTCCTTGCCCGCGCCCGAGAGGGACAGCTCGCTGGCCGAACGCCGCTCTATCAATCGCGCCCATACCACATAGATGGCAATTGCCGCCGTCGTCATAGCAACCACCACCCCGATCGACTGCAGCGGGTTGCCTTTCAATTTCTCCATGAAGCCGCCGGTCACGGCCATCATGAGGAAGATGATCAACCCGAGCACGAGCAGACGAAAGGCCGGATGCTGGAGGAGCCGCAGCCAAAAGGATGACTGCGCCTGGGATTTCTCGATCATGTTGCAAACCCACTCCGTGCAGAGAACTAGCGCGTCACCGGATATGCCGCGGGTGCCGGCGACTCATTAGGAAGCGACATCAGGCGATCCGCTGAAACCTCGAAAGCATTACCGCCGTCCCATACTCTGCAAGGGGCATCGCCGCCTGTGATTGGCACACAAGTCATGGCTTACGGACCGGCTTAGCGCAACGGACACAGCTGAGCGCGCATAGCCGCGTCTTGAGACAGTGCCGATCTTCGAGGCGGTGCATGACAGAAATGTGTGACAGCTTATGCGATGCAGCAGGCGCTTGCTGCTGATGATCCTCCAACCGCAACACTGGAGTTGCGCCCGGGCACTGAGTCCGGTTGGGGTCACAAGCGCCCGTCGGATCACCTCGACCATGGCAACAGTAACTCTGACGGCGGACATCATAAACTGCGAGCAGGGTGGCCTCTCAGTTCAACCGGCAGTTCCTGCCAAACTTCTGCCCCCTCACCAGGGTCCACCCACCGTCGAAGGATGAGCGAGTACGCCCCCGCTACCCCGCCTCCAAGAACCGGCACGGCTCGCCGGTGGCGGCGCCGAGGATCTCGCCGTCCCACATCACGCGGGCGCCGCGGATCATCGTGCCGACCGGCATGCCGGTGACGGTCACCCCGTCGTAGGGCGTCCAGCTGCTGCGGCTCGCGATCTCGGCGTGGCGGATGGTGTGGCGGCGCTTGAGATCGACGATCGTGAAATCGGCGTCGTAGCCGCGCGCGATGCGCCCCTTGCCGATCAGCCCGAACACGCGCTGCGGGCCGTGGCTCGTGAGGTCGACGAACCTCTCGAGCGACAGCCGCCCGGCTGCGACATGGTCGAGCATGGTCGCCACCAGCGTCTGCACGCCCGTCATGCCCGAGTGCGAACCCGGATAGGCGTGGTCCTTCTCCTCGCGCGTGTGCGGCGCGTGGTCGGAGCCGAGCACGTCGACCGTGCCGTCGGCGATGCCCTGCCAGATGCGCCGGCGGTGGCGCTCGTCGCGCACCGGCGGGTTCATCTGCGCATAGGTGCCGAGCCGCTCGTAGCAGTCGGGCGCCACCAGGGTGAGATGGTGCGGCGTCACCTCCACGGTGGCGTAGTCGCGGTGGGTGGTGAGGAACTCCATCTCATCCCCGGTCGAGATGTGCAGCACGTGCACCCGCCGCCGGTGCTTCTCGGCGAGGCCGACCAGCCGCCGGGTCGCAATCAGCGCCGCCTCGGCGTCGCGCCATTCCGGGTGTGAGCTGGCGTCGCCCGGCCGGCGCAGGCCCATCCGCGCTTTCAGCCGGTCCTCGTCCTCGGCGTGGAACGCCGCCCGCCGGCCGAGCCGCGCGATGATCCGGTCCAGCGAGCCATCGTCGTCGACCAGCAGGTCGCCGGTCGAGGAGCCCATGAACACCTTCATGCCGGCCGAGCCTTCGAGACGCTCCAGCCGCGGGATGTCGTCGATGTTCTCGCGCGTGCCGCCGACGTAGAACGCGAAGTCGCAGAACATGCGGTGGCGCCCCCGCCGCACCTTGTCGGCCAGCGTCTCCGCGCTGGTCGTCAGCGGCTTGGTGTTCGGCATCTCGAATACCACCGTCACCCCGCCGAGCACCGCGGCGCGCGAACCCGTCTCCAGGTCCTCCTTGTGCTCGAGCCCCGGCTCGCGGAAGTGCACCTGGCTGTCGATCACGCCGGGCAGGATGTGCAGACCCCGGCAGTCGATCACCTCGGCGCCGGCCCCCGCCGGCACGTCGCCGATGGCGGCGATCCGCCCCGCCCGCACGCCGACGTTGCGCACGCCGGTGCCGTCGTGATTGACGACCGTGCCGCCGTCGAGCACCAGATCGAACCGTTCCGCCATGATGGGCCTCCCGCCTTGCGGCACCGGGGCGCCGCGCCTTATCTACCGGGGGTGCTTCGCGCACCCGCTTCCCGAGTCGCCACGACTTATACCAGGGTCACCGCCGATGCCATCGACCGCCATCACCCTGCTCGACGGACGCGGCGTGGTCGCCGTGCGCGGCGGCGATGCAGGGAAGCTGCTGCAGGGGCTGCTGACCAACGATCTCGACACGCTGGACAGCCGCCCGTCGCTCGCCGCCGGCCTGCTGTCCCCCCAGGGCAAGATCCTGTTCGAGGTGATCGTCTACCGCGCCGCCGACGGCCTGCTGATCGAAACCAGCGCCACCGCCGAGGCCTTGGCCCGCCGCCTCGCGCTCTACAAGCTCCGGGCCGAGGTCGCCATCGCCGACGAGACCGCGTCGTGGCTGGTCGTCGCGGCCTGGGACGGCCCGTTCGACGCGCCCGCCGGCAGCGTCGGCGGCCCCGACCCGCGCCTGCCCGATCTCGGCGCCCGCTGGCTGGTGCCGGCCGGCCGGCGTGACACCCTCGCCCTCTCGGCCACCCCCGCCGCCTATCACGCCCGCCGCGTCGCCCTCGGCGTGCCGGAGGCCGGCGCCGACTATGCGATCGGCGACACGTTTCCCCACGAGGCCGATTTCGATCTGCGTGGTGGCGTGTCCTTCACCAAGGGCTGCTACGTCGGCCAGGAGGTGGTCGCCCGCATGCACCACAAGACCGTGGTCCGCAAGCGCGTGGTGCGCGTGCAGGCCGACCGGCCTCTGGCACCCGGCACCGACATCGTCGCCGCCGGCCAGCCGATCGGCCGCATCGGCACCGTCGACGGCGCGCACGCGCTGGCGTTCCTGAAGCTCGACCGCGCCGACGAACTGGCCGCCAAGGGCGAGACGCTGACGGCGGGCGACGCCATCCTCGACGTCGACGCCGCCGACATGGCGCACTACCTCGCCGCCAAGGCGAAGCGGCCATGACCACCACACACGAACCCGTCCGCTGCACGTGGGCCGGCATCTCGGACTCGCTTTATGCCCAGTATCACGACACCGAGTGGGGCGTGCCCCACGCCGACGACCGCGCCATGTTCGAAAAACTCGTCCTCGAGGGGTTCCAGTCCGGCCTGTCGTGGCTGACGATCCTGCGCAAGCGCGACAATTTCCGTCGCGCCTTCCACGGCTTCGATGCCGAGCGCATCGCCCGCTATGGCGACGCCGACGTCGCCCGGCTGATGGCCGACGCCGGGATCGTCCGCAACCGGCTCAAGATCGAGGCGACCATCGACAATGCCCGCGCCTATCTGAAGCTCTCCGATCGAACCGGCCTCGCCGCCTTCCTGTGGGGCTTCCTCGACGGCCGCCCGCTCATCAACGCGCGCGCCACCCACAAGGACATTCCGGCCGAGACCGACCTGTCGAAGCGCATCTCGAAAGCGCTCAAGGCGGAAGGCTTCCGGTTCGTCGGTCCGACAACGGCCTATGCGTTCATGCAGTCGTCGGGCCTGGTCAACGACCACCTGCTGTGCTGCCACCGCCATGCCCCGTGCGCGGCCCTGCAGAAAAAATTCCGGGTGCCGGCATGAGTGAGCAAACAAGACCCCGCGCGTGGCAGCGCATGTTGTCCGGCCGCCGTCTCGATCTGCTCGATCCCGACCCCGCCGACATCGAGATAGGCGACATCGCCCACGGCCTCGCCCGCGTCGCCCGCTGGAACGGCCAGACCGTCGGCACCCACGCCTTTTCCGTGGCCCAGCACTCCCTCGTCGTCGAGGAGATCGCCGCCGCCCGCAGGCCCGGCTGGCCCGACACCTGGCGCTGCGCCGCCCTGCTGCACGATGCGCCCGAATTCGTGATCGGTGATCTGATCAGCCCGTTCAAGGCCGCCATCGGCCTCGACTACAAGGCCTTCGAGGCGCGCCTGCTCGGCGCCATCCATCGCCGCTTCGGTCTGCCGGCCGTGCTGCCGCCGGAGGTCACCTCGGCCATCAAGGACGCCGACCGCATCGCCGCCCGCTACGAAGCGATCCGGCTCGCCGGCTTCAGCCCCGGCGAGGCCGAGACCTACTTCGGCCATCCCCCGCACGACCTGCCGGCAAGCGTCACCGATCGCCTCGACCGCCTCGCCGCCGTCGCAACCGGCGAGGCCCAGACCGCCTTCCTCGCCCGCTTCGGCGAAGTGGCGTCCGCCGCCAGGATGATACCGAGCCGTCCTCTCCCATCGGAGCACCGATGAGCGCAGAGACGTCCATCGGGACCGCAGGCCTGCCGCGGCGCCCGGCCGAGGCCCAGACCGTCGAGATCGGCCTCAGCGCCGCCATCGTCGCGGTGCGCGACCGCGAGCCGATGTCGCTGGTGGTGCCGGGCGGCGGCGGCGCCGATGCGCTGCCGTTCGGGCCGTTCTCTCCGCTCGACCACCGCACGCTGGAAATGGGCCTGCGCTCGTGGGTCGCCCAGCAGACCGGCCTCGAACTCGGCTACGTCGAGCAGCTCTACACGTTCGGCGACCGCGGCCGCCACGCCCAGCTCGGCGATACCGGCCCGCATATCGTCTCCATCGGCTATCTGGCGCTGACCCGCCTCGGCGAAGAGGCGGGCCTGGAGCGCGGCGCCTGGCGCAGCTGGTACGATTATTTTCCGTGGGAGGACTGGCGCAACGGCAAGCCCGCCGTCATCACCGACGTCATCGAGCCGCGCCTGCTGTCCTGGGCCGCGCGCCCGAAGCTGCCGCTGAGCCCCGACCGGCCGCTCGAGCGCGCCGACCGGCTGCGCATCTGCTTCGGCCTCTACGGTGCGAGCTGGGACGAGGAGAAGGTGCTCGAGCGCTACGAGTTGCTCTACGAGTCGGGGCTGCTCGACGAAGCCAAACGCGACGGCCGCGAGGCGGCGCTGACCTGGGGCAAGGTGCCGGCCCTCGGCCTGCCCATGCGGTTCGACCACCGCCGCATCCTGGCGACCGCCATCGGCCGGCTGCGCGCCAAGATCAAGTACCGCCCGGTCATCTTCGAGCTGATGGACGAGGAGTTCACGCTGTTCGAGTTGCAGCGGACCGTGGAGGCTATCCTCGGCCCCCACCTGCACAAGCAGAATTTCCGCCGCCTCGTCGAGGGCGCCGGCCTCGTCGAGCCGACCACCGAGGTTCGCGTCAAGACCGGCGGCCGTCCGGCCAAACTCTACCGCTTCCGCCGCGAGGTGATCCTCGAGCGCCCCGCCCCCGGCGTCCGCGTCAAGCCCGGGCGGGGCTGAACGGTGCGACCCCTGTATCAACCCGGCCGCGCACTCTTCGCGAGGAACGCCGCGAAGGCGGCCTTGGCCTCGGGTGACGTGAGCCGCTCGGCGAACACGGCGACCTCGGCGTCGATCCGCGCGACGATCTCGCCGACGTCCCCCTTCAGCAGGCGCCGCGCCGCAGCGAGCGCCTCGGGCGGCTTGGCGGCCAGCCGCAGCGCCGCCGCGCGTGCCCGCGCCTCCACGTCCGCCTCCGGCACCACCGCGTTCAAGAGACCGGCCCGCTCGGCCTGCTCCGCGGACCATGTCTCGCCGAGCACCAGGAGCTCGAACGCCTTGTGATGGCCCATCCGGCGCGGCGCCAGCAGGCTGGAGGCAGCCTCCGGCACCAGCCCGAGATTGAGGAACGGCGTGACGAATCGCGACCGCGGCGACGCATAGGCGAGGTCGCAGTGTAACAGCAGCGTCGTGCCGATGCCGACAGCGAGCCCGTCCACCGCCGCCACCATCGGCTTGGCCACGTGCGGCAGCGCCCGCAGGAAATCGACCGTCGGCTGAGCGAGACCGGCGCCACCCGACAGGAACTCGGCGATGTCGTTGCCGGCCGAGAACGCACCCGCGCTGCCGGCGAACAGATGCACCGCGACCGCCGGATCGCGGTCGCCCGCCGCCAGCGCGGCACTGAGCGCGGTGTACATGGCCGAGTTGAGCGCGTTTTTCTTGGCCGGCCGGTTGAACCGGATGGTCTGCACGCCATCGTCAACCGCGACCGCGATCTCCTCCGTCATCGCACTCACGCCATCAGCCGGTCGCCGGCGACGGCGAGCAGCGAGTCGGCGCCGTCCATGACCACACTCGCAGTCGCGGACGCCGCAACGGCGACGTTCTTGGCGAAGAAGCGCGCCATCGCGATCGGATCCTCGGCCTTGTCGACACCGGCGCGATGGGCGGCGAGGGCGTTGCGTGCCAGGAAGCAGCCCCCGGACGTGATGCCGAACAGCGTGAGGTAGGGCGCCGCGCTCGCGAGAATGGCTTCCTGGTCGCCCGCCTTGCCGCCGGCATGACGTGCCAGCATCCACCCCGTCGCCCGATCGAGCGCCTCGACCGCCTCCAACAGCTTGTCGCCCATGCGCCCGAACGCCGGCGCGTTCACCTGCTGGGCCGCGACGGCGGTCTCGCGCAACTCGGCGATGAAGGCGCGCACCACCTGTCCGCCCTCCATCGGCAGCTTACGGACGGCCAGGTCGATGGCCTGGATGCCGTTGGTGCCCTCGTAGATCGGCAGGATGCGGCTGTCGCGGAAATGCTGCGCGGCGCCGGTCTCCTCGATGAACCCCATGCCGCCATGGATCTGCACGCCGATCGACGACATCTCCACTCCGATGTCGGTCGGCCATGCCTTGGCGACCGGCGTCAACAGCGCCACCCGGTGCGACGCCGCAGCCCGCGTCGCCGCATCCGCGGCCCGTTGCGACATGTCGACGGCCGCCGCCGTGGCGAGGCAGATGCCCCGCGCCGCCAGCGTCGACGACCGCATCATCATCAGATTGCGGCGCACGTCCGGGTGCTCGATGATCGGCGACATCGACCCGGCCAGCGTCCCCATCGCCCGGCCCTGACGGCGCTCGCGCGCATAGTCGTTCGCCCGCTGTGTGGCACGTTCGGCCACCGCAACACCCTGAATGCCGACCGCGAGCCGCGCCTCGTTCATCATGATGAACATGGCGGCGAGCCCCTTGTTCTCCTCGCCGACCAGATACCCGGTCGCGCCTTCGCCGCCCTCGCCGTACTTCATCATGCAGGTCGGGCTCGCGTGGATACCGAGCTTGTGCTCGAGACCGGCGCAGATCACGTCGTTGCGCGCGCCGAGCGATCCGTCCGCGCCGACCAGCCGCTTCGGCACCAGGAACAGCGAGATGCCGCGCGTGCCGGGCGGCGCATCGGGCAGCCGCGCCAGCACGAAGTGGATGATGTTCTCGGTCAGCTCGTGATCGCCGTAGGTGATGAAGATCTTGGTACCGAAGATCCGGTAGGTGCCATCGGGCTGGCGCACCGCGCGCGTCACCAGGCTCGCCAGATCCGAGCCCGCGTGCGGCTCGGTCAGGTTCATCGTCCCGGTCCATTCCCCCGAGATCATGCGCGGCAGATAGAGCGCCTTGAGCGTCTCCGATCCGGTCGCCTCGAGCGCATGGATGGCGCCCTGCGTCAGCAGCGGACAGAGGCCGAACGCCAGATTGGCCGAGTTCCAGATTTCCCCGACCGCAGAGGCGACGATGCACGGCAAACCCTGTCCGCCGTAGGCCTCCGAGCCCGGCAGCGCGTTCCATCCGGCCGCCGAGAACGCCGCATAGGCCTCTTTCCACCCGGCCGGCGTCTCCACCCGCCCGTCGACCAGCCGCGAGCCGGAACGGTCGCCGGTCCAGTTGAGCGGATCGAGCACGTCGGCGGCGAACCGCCCGGCCTCCACGAGCACGGCGCGGATGGTCTGCTCGTCCAGGCCGCCATAGATCCCGCTCGCGATCAGGCCGTCGAGATCGGCGGAGGACTTGAGGGTCAGCATGATGTCGTCTACGGGAGCCCGGTAGCCCATCGTTTCCTCGTTGGTCCGTCTTCGTGTAGGCCACGACAGTAGGCGCGTCGCGCCGCCCGGGAAAGGGCCGCAGATCGCCGTCAGGAGCAACCGTGAGCCGCAAAGTCGCAAACGAAGCGTCCATCGATGAGGCCGCGCGCGCGCTCCGGGCGGGCGCCCTCGTCGCCTTCCCGACCGAGACGGTCTACGGGCTCGGCGCCGACGCCACCGACGGCCGCGCCGTGGCCCGGATCTTCGCGGCCAAGGGCCGACCGAGTTTCAATCCGCTGATCTCCCACGTCGCCGATCTTGCCGCCGCCGAGTGCCTCGCCGTGTTCGACGAGACCGCGCACCGCCTCGCCGACGCCTTCTGGCCGGGCCCGCTGACCCTGGTGCTGCCGCGCCGGCCCGATTGCCCGGTCTCGGACCTCGCCACCACCGGGCTTGCGACCATCGCGATCCGCGTACCCGATCACCCGGTCGCCCAGCGCCTGCTGCGGGCGGCCGGCGTTCCGGTCGCCGCCCCCTCGGCCAACCGCTCGGGCCACGTCAGCCCGACCCGCGCCGAGCATGTGGAAGCCGACCTCGGCGACCGCGTCGCCGTCATCCTGGATGCCGGGCCGACCGCCCACGGCCTCGAATCGACCGTGCTGGCGGTGACCGATGAGGGCCTCGTGCTGCTGCGCCCCGGCACAGTCACCGCCGACCAGATCACCGCCGTCACCGGCCGCCCCGTCACCCGCCAGCTCGACGCCGCCGAACGCCCGCAGTCGCCGGGCCAGCTCGCCAGCCACTACGCCCCGCGCGCCCTGGTGCGCCTGGAGGCCGCCGCCGCCCGTCCCGGCGAGGCGCTGCTGGCCTTCGGACCCGCGCCGCCGCCCCACGACGGCCCGACCGTGAACCTCAGCCCCGCGGGCGACCTCGTCGAAGCCGCCGCCGCTCTGTTCGCGGCCCTGCGCCGCCTCGACGCCACCGGCGTGGCCGTCATCGCCGTGATGCCGATCCCGAATGCGGGTCTCGGCGAGGCCATCAACGACCGGCTGCGGCGCGCCGCCGCGCCTCGCTAACGCCGGGGCCGCCCGCTATAGGCAGTGACGCCCGAGGATCGCAGAGAACCGCCATGCCGCAGGATCGACCGCCCGGACCGTCATCGCGCCTCACACCCGCCGTGCTGGCCCGCCTGACCGAGGTGGTCGGGCCGTCCCACGCCCTGACCGACCCGGACATGCAGTCGCCGTTCCTGGTCGAGTGGCGCCGCATGTATCAGGGGCGCACGCCGGTGGTGCTGAGGCCGGGCACCGTCGACGAGGTCGCGCGCATCCTCGCCATCGCCCACGAGGCTGGCGTCGCGGTCGTGCCCCAGTCCGGCAATACCGGTCTCGTCGGCGGCCAGACCCCGCTGGACGGCACCGCCATCCTCGTCTCGCTGGCCCGCCTCGATCGCATCCGCGCCGTCGACGCCGCCGGCGGCACCATGACCGTCGAGGCCGGCGTCACGCTCGCCGACGTACGCGCGGCGGCGTCCGACGCGGACCGGCTGTTCCCCCTCAGCCTGCCGTCGGAAGACACCTGCAGGATCGGCGGCAACCTCGCGACCAACGCCGGCGGCACCGGCGTGCTCGCCTACGGCAACACCCGCAGCCTGGTCCTCGGCGTCGAGGTCGTGCTCGCCGACGGCCGCGTCTGGAATGGCCTGCGCGCGCTCAAGAAGGACAACGCCGGCTACGACCTGAAGGACCTGTTCATCGGCTCGGAAGGCACTCTCGGCCTCATCACCGTCGCCGTCCTGAAGCTGTTCCCGAAGCCCGCCGAGGCGGCGACCGCCCTGGTCGCGCTCGACCGCATTTCCGATGCGCTCGCCCTGCTCGCGCTGGCCCAGGGCACGTCGGGCACCGCACTCACCGCCTTCGAGTTCGTCCCGCGCATCGCGCTCGAGTTCGTGACGCGCCACACGCCGGGCACCCGCGATCCGTTCGCCAAGGCCCACCCCTGGTACGTGCTGCTGGAGATCTCCGGCGCCAAGCCCGATGGCCGCGCCGGCCGCGAGCTGGAGGTCGTGCTGACCGACGCCAGCGAGCGGGGACTGCTGGTCGACGCCGTCATCGCCACCTCCCTCACCCACGCCAAGGCGCTGTGGCGTCTGCGCGAGGCGATCTCCGAAGCGCAGCGCCACGAGGGCGGCAACATCAAGCACGACATTTCGGTGCCGGTCGCACGCATTCCCGAGTTCATCGACCGCGCCGACGCCGCCGTGGCCCGCCTCAGCCCCGGCGCGCGCCCCATTCCGCTCGGCCACTTCGGCGACGGCAATGTCCACTACAACGTCGCCCAGCCGCCCGGCATGGACGCGCGCGCCTTCCTCGCGTTGTGGGAGCCGATGTCCGAAGCGGTCCATGCCATCGTGACCGACATGGGCGGGTCGATCGCCGCCGAGCACGGCGTCGGCCGGCTGAAACGCGACTGGCTGCCGCGCTACAAGAGCCCGATCGAGATGGAACTCATGCACCGGGTGAAGGCCGCGCTCGATCCCAAGGGCATCCTCAATCCCGGCGTCGTACTCCGCTCAGAATAGCATCGTCCGCACCGCTTGCTGCAGTTCCGGCCCTTCGGCGCGCGGATTGTTGAGCTTCGCGTTGACCTCGAGCATCTCCAGCTGATCGGCGGGCGCCGGGCCGATCAGCGCCATCGCCTCCTCCGCCCGCACGCCGCGGCAGTCGAGCCAGGCGTCGAACGCCTCCGGCGGCACGATCGCCGGCATGCGGTCGTGGATCGGCGCCACCGTGGCGTTGGCCGGCACGGTGACGATGGCCATCGTGTCGATCTCGCTGCCGTCGGCGCCGAGCCAATCCTCGGCGAGGCCAGCGAACGCCAGCGGCCCGCCCGCCCGCGGCCGGATCAGGAACGGTCGCTTCGCCCCCTTGGGCCCCGTCCACTCGTAGAAGCCGTCGGCCGGAACCAGACAGCGCTTGTGACGCACGGCGCCGCGAAACGACGGCTTCTCGAGCAGCGTTTCGGCGCGGGCGTTGATGAGCGTGGTGAAGGCGCCGGGATCCTTGCACCAGGACGGGATGAGGCCCCAGCGCACCAGCTGGAAATGCCGCGGCCCGGACGGCGCCTGCCGGACGATGGCCACCGGCTGCGTCGGCGCGATATTGTAGCGTGGCGGGAAATCCGGCGCCTCGACGTACCGGAACATCTGCCGTACGGCCTCCGGCGGTGACGTCAGGCTGTAGCGCGAGCACATACGCGGGCTCCCGTGCATCCGGGGTCGACAACGGCCGGCGGCCGGATGCGCCACCCGGACCGCGACGGCCTGCCGTTGGGAGAGACATGTGAGCGAGCCCGATCCGAAACTCAACCCGTCTGCGGTCTGGCCGCGCCCGGCCGCCAGCACCGCCGTCTTCCGCGACGGCGCGGTTCTGCTGGTCGCCCGCAGCCGTCCGCCGAACGCGCACGTGTGGAGCCTGCCCGGCGGCAAGATCGAACCGGGCGAGCCGGCGCGCGCCGCCGCCGTCCGCGAGGTGTTCGAGGAAACCGGCGTCACCGTCCGCATCGACGGACTGGTCGATATCCACGACGTCGTGGTGCACGACCACGCTGGCGCCCTATCGGCGCACTATGTCCTTGCCGTATTCCACGGACGCTGGCTCGCGGGCGAACCCGTCGCGGCGAGCGATGCGGCCGACGCCCGCTTCGTGGCGCTCGACGACCTCGAGTCCGTCGAGTTGACCAGCGGCGCGCGCGAACTCATCGCGCGGGCCTGCCGTCTTGCAGAATAGTCGAAGGGGAGGCTCGATGACCCGGTCCGCACGCGCGAGAGCCCTGCTCGCCATGCTCGGCGTGGCGATGCTGACGGCAGCGCCCATGGCACGCGCCCAGGACACCAAGCCCTACGACGACCGCTTGCTGCGGTTGTCCGAGATCCTCGGGGCCATCCATTATCTGCGCGAGCTTTGCGGCGGCAACGACGGCCAGCTCTGGCGCGACCGCATGCGCGATCTGATGGATGCCGAAGGCGCGACCGCGCTACGCCGCGCCAAGCTGACGCGCAGTTTCAATCAAGGTTACCGAGCCTATAGCAGGACCCATACACAGTGCTCGCCGTCGGCTCAGGGTGTGTTAACCAAATTCCTAGGTGAAGGCACCCAATTGGCCGAAGGACTGGCGAAGAGCACACCTTGAAGAACAAAGTTTACTCTGAATTGGCTCCGCCGGCCGTACTCTGAGACCGCCATGCTAGGAACGCTTGCTCGGGCGGAGCAGGGTTCGTCTGGCACCGCACTCTGGGGATGTTGGCGTTATGCAGCTTGGTGAGTTGGCCGGAACTTCGGACGAGAGCATGCGGGCACTGGGGATCATGCTCGACGCGTGGGACCAGGGCGCGGAGCACGGCGTTGCCCCCGAGCTGATGGCCTATGCAGCCCTGTTCACGGCGCTGACCGATCTGGTGGGCCTGTTCGGCGAAGCCGCCGTTGCGTCGATGGCGCGTGGGCTCGTCAACCGCATCGAGAACGGCGAATTCACCTCCATTCGAACCCTCCAATAGCGCCACGCATAGCCGTCCGGCGCCGCGGCACGAGGCGGCACCTTGGCGCTTGACGGTCGTCGGCGAAATGTCGCCAATGCCGTCATGATCACGAACCGATTACAGGTGGCACCACCGGCCCCGCGCGATACCGCGTTGAGCCTGCGCCGCGGCTGGTGCGCCAAGTGCCCGAGCTGCGGCAAGGGAGCGATGTTCTCATCGTTTCTGAAGATCGCCGACCGCTGCAATGACTGCGGCGAGGAGCTTCATCACCACCGCGCCGACGACGCCCCGCCCTACTTCACGATCCTCGTGGTGGGTCACGTCATCGTCGCCGGCATCCTCTACGTCGAGCAGAATTGGCAGCCCGACCCGTGGGTCCATTCGGCGATCTGGATGCCGCTGACGATCGTCCTCTCGCTGCTGTTGCTGCCCCGGTTCAAGGGCGCCCTCGTCGGACTGCAATGGGCGCTGCGCATGCACGGCTTCGGCGGTCCCGATCCGAACGACTAGTGAGGCGCGTGCGACGACCGCTCGAAATCCTGCCGGCCAGGGTGGCGAATGTCGCGATCGGGACACCAGGCGCCCCCCGGAGCGTTGAAGGAAAGCAAAGTGACCGAGCCACCCAAACCGTCCCCGGCCAGCAAGCCGCTCAAGCCGCGCGACGCCGCGACCCTCATCGTCGTCGACCGCACCAAGGCCGAGCCGCGCGTGCTGATGGGGCGCCGCCGGATGGATCAGGTTTTCATGCCGGGCAAATTCGTGTTCCCCGGCGGCAGCGTCGACAAGGAGGACCGACTGGTCGCCAGCGCCGACGACCTGATGCCGGCGGAAACCGCGAAGCTCCTGCTCGACATGAAGGGCACGCCCAGTGCCAGCCGTGCCCGTGCGCTGGCCCTGGCGGCCGTGCGCGAGGCCTTCGAGGAGGCCGGCATCGTGCTCGGCACCAAGTCGGAAACGGCGGTGGCGACGCCGCACGAGGGCTGGGCCCCCTTCTTCAACCTCGGCTACCTCCCGCGTATCTCCAGCCTGTCGTTCTTCGCGCGCGCGATCACGCCGCCGGGCCGCCCGCGCCGCTTCGACACCCGCTTCTTCTGTGTCGCCGCCGATGAGATCGCCACCACCGTCGACCCGACGACCGACGAGTTGTCGAGCCTGGAATGGTTCACACGCGACGAGACCCGCGCGCTCGACCTGCCGCCGATCACCCACGTCATCCTCGAGGAACTGACCGACCGACTGAAGTCCGGCGCCCTCCACGATGCCGAAGCCGCGGTGCCCTACTATCACGCGCGCAGCGGCACGTTCCGGCGCGACCTTCTGGTTCCGGCCCCCGCCACGCTTACGACTTGACAGGGCGGGTCGCGACGCTATTTTCCGCCCTTCCGAGATCACTCGTCCGCCGGGCGCCGACACGGCGCCTCCCGAGACGCAAGAATTGGATGAATTCCGATGGCCAAGCCCGTCACGCAGAAAATCAAGCTTCTTTCGACCGCCGGCACCGGCTTCTTTTATGTGACCAAGAAGAATCCCCGCACAAAGACGGAAAAACTGAGTTTCAAAAAGTACGACCCGATTGCTCGCAAGCACGTCGATTTCAAAGAAACCAAGATCAAGTAATCAGCCGCAGCTTCACCCATTGCAATAAGCGCGCGCGCGATCGCCTCGCGCGCTCATGATCTATTTTGATGTGGGGATCTTGGCCTCGTGAGAGAGCTTGGCCAGGGAGTCACAGCGCATCTCGGCAGCGGGGTACGAAACCGAGGCGGCCACAACTCCCTGGCCTATAACCAAACAAACCGCCAAAGAGGGCGTCGGCGATCTGCTTGGTGTGGTCATCTTCCGACAGCTATGAGGAGGCCTTCCCAGCTGCTTCAGACAACCAAACGTCCCCAATTCGTCAGTCGATGCGGCGGATCTGACGAAGCCGGTGACGTATCCTTAGTGGTCAAGAGGTGATCGGCAGCTCATAGCGTTGACGATCATTCTCCCTAAACGTGTGCTTCTTTAGCAGAAGGGTTTGGAGCTTGCAAGTCATTCGACTCGCAAAGGTGAACTTCTGAGGTCACAGTCAAGCGGTTAAGATCGGCGCTTTGCTGTTCGAATTAAGGCAACTTCGGGCTGCAAACAACCCAAATGGCCGAAGACGTCAGGCGGCGTCTTGAACGATGACCCGGTTACGGCCCTCGCGCTTGGCGGCATAGAGCGCCAGGTCGGCGCGCTTCAAGATCCGGTCCGGCGCATCGTCGCCCGCCTCCAGGCCAGCCACGCCCACGCTGGCGGTGACCCGGATCTTCTGACTCCCGGCCTCGAACGGATCGGCGGCGATCCCGGCCCGCAGCCGCTCGCCGACCTGATACGCCCGTGCCAACGGGGTGTTCGGCATCAGCATCACGAACTCCTCGCCCCCCATCCGGCAGGCCAGATCATTGGCCCGCGTGCTGCGGCGCAGGCGCATGGCGAACTCTTTCAGCACCGCGTCGCCGGCGTCGTGGCCGTAGGTGTCGTTGACCCGCTTGAACAGGTCGATGTCGGCGATCAGCAGCGACAGCGGCGCCGCTTGCCGGCGCGCCTCCTGCATCAAGGTCCGCAGGTGGTTCTCCATATACCGGCGGTTGAACAAGCCGGTCAGTCCGTCGGTCGCCGCCAGCTCGATGCTCTGCTCCAGCCGGTTCCGCAGGAAATCGGAGAAGCGCTTGCGCCGGATTTGCGTGCGCAACCGCGCCATCAGTTCGTTCCGGTCGACCGGCCGCATCAGATAGTCGTTCACGCCGATGTCGAGCCCGCGCAGCAGCCGCGCCTTCTCTCCGGCCTCGACGAGCAGCACGATCGGCAGGTGGCGCGAGCGGTCGAGAGCGCGGATCTGGCTGCACAACCGCAGCGCATCGCTGTCCTCGAGCGCGAGGCTGACGACCACGACGTCGAAATTCTCCTCGCTGAGCCGCAGCAGCGCCTGCGCCGCATCGCGCTCCAGCACCGGCGTGTGCAGGCGGCCGATCGCTTCGGCAAGCCGCGGCCCGGTGCGCGGATGATCGTCGACCACCAGCACATGACCTTTGTCCGCCGACATCGCCTCGGGATACGCCTCGGGCCCGGCGAGCCCCAGCTGATGGCTGGTCGTCGCCCGCATCAGCATCTCGTCGTTCAGCATCTTCACGCGGGCGAGGTTGCGCACGCGCGTGATGAGCGCGATCTCGTCGACCGGCTTGGTCAGGAAATCATCGGCACCAGCTTCGAGACCCTGTACCCGGTCCGACGATTGATCGAGCGCCGTCACCATGACGATCGGCACGTGGCTGCAGTTTTCCATCGCCTTGATGCGCCGGCAGGCTTCGAAACCATCCATGCCCGGCATCATCACGTCGAGCAGCACGACATCGATGCGCTCGCGGGCGCAGATCTCGATCGCCTGTTGACCGCTGTTGGCGGCCAGCACCTCGAAATACTCGGCCGTCAGCCGGGCCTCGAGCAGCTTCACGTTGACGGGAATATCGTCGACGACCAGGACACGCGCGGTCATGAACTCGAAACTCCTCAAGCGTCGCCGACGAAGCGACGGACCGTGTCGATGAAGCTGTTGATGGAAATGGGCTTGGATATGTAGGCTTGGCAGCCGCCGTTGCGGATGCGCTCCTCGTCGCCCTTCATGGCGAACGCGGTGACGGCGACGATCGGGATGTCCCGCAAGTCTTCGTCGTCCTTCATCCAGCGCGTCACCTCGAGGCCGGACACCTCGGGCAACTGGATATCCATCAGGATCAGGCCGGGCCGGTGATCGCGCGCCAGCCGCAGGGCGTCGATACCGTTGCGTGTCTCCAGCGTCCGATAGCCGTGCGCATCGAGCAGGTCGCGGAAGAGCTTCATGTTGAGCTCGTTGTCCTCGACGATCAGCACGGTCTTCGACGGCGCGGGGCCTGGGCCGCGTCCGGACTTGACCTGCTGGGTGTCGACTTGCTCTGTCATGACCCGTCTCGAGGTCCGAAGGGGAGCAGTTGGTATTGCACCGATTCGGTGATTTCAGGGGATGAATGTGCCGAAAGAGCCGTAAGCAACCGTTTAAGGATGGCGCGGCGGGCCGCATAACAGGTCGGGATGGTTAACGAATGGCGAGAATGGCACCCCTGACGGAGCGCGAGGCGGCCGAAATCGGCGACCGGGCGCTGGCCTTCCTGGCGGTCGAGCCGGCCCGCCTCGTCGCCTTCCTGCAGGCAACGGGGATGGCACCGTCCACCCTGCGGGCGCAGAGCGATGCGCCGGCAACGCTCGCCGCCGTGCTCCGCTACCTGCTCGAGGACGAATCGCTGCTGCTCGTCTTCGCCACCGAGGCGGCCATCGCGCCCGACCGCATCGCCCCGGCCGCCGCCCTGCTCGCCCGCGACGCGGCAGCACCCCGATGACGCCGGCCCGCCCGCCCGGCCTGCCGGACCGCGCCGTCGGCATCGATCTCGGCGGCACCAAGATCGAAGGGGTGATCCTGGATGGCGGCGGCGCCGTGCTCGCCCGCCAGCGTATCCCCGCCCCGCGCGACGACTACCGCCAGACGATCGCCGCCGTGACCGGCTTGGTTAGTGCATTGGCCGCCGCCGCGTCCGCCCGCGATGTCACGGTCGGCATCGGCATCCCGGGTTCGGTCTCGCCGCGTTCCGGTCTGATCCAGAACGCCAATTCCACCTGGCTCAACGGCCGGCCGTTCCACATCGATCTGTCGGCCGCGCTCGACCGGCCGGTGCGCATCGCCAACGATGCCAACTGCTTCGCCCTGTCCGAGGCCACCGACGGGGCGGGCGCCGGCGCTCCCTCGGTGTTCGGCGTCATTCTCGGCACCGGCTGCGGGGGTGGCCTGGTCAGCACCGGCGCCATCATCGACGGCCCGCGCGGCACCGGCGGCGAGTGGGGACACAATCCGCTGCCGTGGCCGGCGGCAGCCGAGATCCCGGGCCCGCGCTGCTGGTGTGGCCGACATGGCTGTATCGAAACCTGGGTGTCGGGTCCCGGCCTCGCCGCCGATCACGCCCGCGCCACCGGCGACACCCTTTCCGCCGAGGAGATTGCCAGCCGCGCCGCGGTGGACGACCCGGCCGCCGTCGCGACGCTCGAGCGCCACCTTGGACGCCTCGCCCGCGGCCTTGCCCACGTGATCAATGTGTTCGACCCGCACGTCGTCGTCTTGGGCGGCGGTCTGTCGAAGCTCCAGCACCTCTACGCGCGCCTGCCCACCGCCATCGCCCCGTGGGTGTTCGCCGACAGCCCGGCCGTCGACATCCGCCCGCCGCGATGGGGCGACGCCAGCGGCGTACGCGGCGCAGCGTGGCTGTGGCGCGAGCCGCGAGCCGCCTGACCGGTCAGCGGCCCTTCGGCTCGCACTTCGGCGTCTCGTGCACCGTCAACGCCTTGAGATCGCCCTTCAGGGCGAAGTCGCCGTAATCGAGCGTCAGCTTGCGCACGATCCCATTCTCGAACAGCAGAAACGCCAGCTCGTAGGTCGGCACGGCATCCGCCAGCCCCTTGCCCGGCTCGAAATAGCTGAGCGAAACCGGCCACGACTTGAGCCCCGCGAGCTTCTGGCTGTTCTCGACTGCCGGCAGGGCGGAATTGTAGTCGTCCGGCTTGATGCGACCGATCACGGCCGTCGTCGCATAGACCTTCTCGCCCTTCTCCGAGCCGTCGTAGAGATCGGCCTCGAACACGCTCTCCTCGCGCTGCGCGGCCGCCAGCAACTCCCGCGAGTGCTGGATCGGGAACAGGGCCGTGCCGGCTATGGCGGTTTTCTTTTTCTGAGGCTTGGCGAGTTCGATTTTGATCTCGTCCTGGTTCCGGGCGGCGTCGCCGCTGGTACCCTCGGTCGCTTGGTCGTCGCGGTGCTGGCTCGAATTGAACCGGAACGTCTTGCCGGTTCCTTCCTCCCAGCTCGAGCTGCGCAGATCGTTGATCGACGTGCCGCCATCGGGCGTCGTCGCCCGCGTCACGAACCGCATGTTCTGCGTATAGCCCTCGCAGGGCGAGCCGGTCAGCTCGTAGACCATCCGCGCCGACATGTCGGTCACGCCCGAACCAGCGGACGCCCGCGCCAGCGTGAAGTCGTAGATCGCCCGGTGTGGCGCCAGCGCGATGTGATCGCCGCGGATCGCCGGAGCAGCCGGCGCGGGCACCGCAGCCCCGCCGAGCACCATGAGCGCCGCCACGAACCGGACGCTGCCCCGCTGCGCTGCCGTCCGACCGATCGCTGCCATGTCCTGCCAACCTTTGCTGTATGCTGGCGGTCGAAGGTAGTCGGTCGGCGCGGCGTTGGAAAGGCGGCGCGACGTCCGGCGCTTCGGATAGCCGGAGGCTGCGATGCTCGACCGCGACGTTTTCCTGAGGCCGATCGCCCACCGCGGGTATCACGACAAGGCCCGCGGGCGCATCGAGAACAGTCCCGCGGCATTTCGTGCCGCTGTGGAAAAAGGTTACGCCATCGAGTGCGATCTCCAGCCGTCGGCCGACGCCGTGCCGATGGTGTTCCACGATTTCACCCTCGAGCGGTTGACGGCGGCAGCCGGTCCGGTCGCGGCGCACCCGGCAAGCACCCTCGCCGCGCTGCGGCTCGCCGGCACCGACGACCGCATCCCCACCCTCACCGACCTGCTGGCGCTGGCCGCCGGCCGGGTGCCGCTGGTCATCGAGATCAAGAGCGCGTGGACGCCGCTGGAGCCCGCCTACCTCGATCGCATCGCCGCCGAGGCGCGCGCCTACCGCGGCCCCCTCGCACTGATGTCGTTCGACCCGGCGGTGATGGCCGCGATCCGCGCCCGCGCCCCGGAGATCCCCCGCGGTATCGTCGCCGGCCTCTATCGCGACGAGGGCTGGTGGTCGGACGTGCTCGACGCGGAGCGCCGCGAGCGGCTGTCGCATCTGCTCGAGTCGGCCGACGCCGCGCCGGCCTTCTACAGCTACCACGTCCGCGACCTGCCGACGCCGGTCACCCGCTACGTGCGCGAGGTGCAGCGCCTGCCGCTGATCTCGTGGACCGTTCGGACGCCGGACGACCGCGCGCTGGCCGCCCGCTGGTCCGACGCCCCGACCTTCGAGGGCTGGGAAGCTTGAGGGGGTGGTGCGGCGGACGCTCGCCCACTAATCTGCGGCCGGCGCCAGCTTGCGCGCCGGCCCATGTTCGCACGGTGATCCATGACCCCGACAGCGCTGGTGACCAACGTGACCGGGTTCGCCGGGCCGCCCGCCGCCGACGCCCTGCGCGACGCCGGCCTGCGCGTGCTCGTCCACGATGATGCGTTCGCCGATCCGGCCGCCTGGCGGGCCTTCGCCGCCGCCCATCCGGGCCTCGAGCCTGTCGCGGCGGACAGCCCGCCCGCGTTGATCGCCGCTGCGTGGGCCATCGCCGGACGGGTCGATGCGCTGGTCAGCAACGATCATTTCCCGGCCTTTCACGGGCCGACCGAGATGGCGCCACTGCCGGTCCTGCGCGACACCCTGGACAGCCTGCTGATCCGCCCCTTCGCGCTGCTGCAGGCGGCCATCCCGCGGCTCAAGGCGCAAGGCGGCGGCAACGTGGTGATGATCACGTCCAACCGCACGCGATTGCCGCAGCCGGGCGGCGCCATCCCCGACGTCGCGCGCGCCGGCGTCAACGCGCTGATGCGGTCGCTCGCCATCGAACTGGCGGCCGACGACATCGCGGTCAACGCCGTGGCGCCCAATTTTCTCTACAGCGAAGCCTACTACCCCCGCGCCGTGTTCATCGACAGCGCCGAGGGCCGCGCCTTCGTCGAGCGCAACGTGCCGGCGCACCGACTCGGCAAACCCGAGGAGATCGGCGAGGTGATCCGCTTCCTGGCGACCACCCGCGCCCGCTTCCTGACCGGCGCCCTCATCGACTTCTCGGGCGGCTGGCCGGCGGCGCCGGAGCGTCCCGGCTGACGGCCGGCGCCGGGGTGGCACCGGCCCGTCGGCAAGCCGGAGACTTCTGCCCGCTCCGGCCTCGCTCCGACCGCCAAATCACCTGTAGAGATAAGTCGGCACGGCCAGCGTCAGCCATGGGAAAACAGTGATCAGGCCCAGCACGACCAGCAGCGGGATCAGAAACGGTCCGACCGCCCGAACGGTCCGGTCGAATGGGATATTGGCGACGCGCGACAGCACGAACAGCACCATGCCCACCGGCGGAGTCAGCAGGCCGATCATCAAGTTGAGGACCATGATCACGCCGAACTGAACCGGGTCTATGCCGGCCGCTATGACCACCGGCAGAAACACCGGCACCAGGATCGAGATGGCCGCGATCGTCTCGATGAAGCAGCCCACAACCAGCAGAATCAGGTTGATGATCAGCAGAAGCACGAGAGGGTCGCTCGTCACCGACAACAGCCCGGCGGTCACCACCTCCGTCACCTTGGTGGTGGTCAGTACCCAGCCGAACAGGGACGCCGCGCCGACGATCAGCAGCACCGCCGCCGTCGTCTCGATGGTATCCATCGTCATCTTGTAGAACTGCTTGAAGCTCAGCGAACGGTAGACCACCGTGCCGAGAAAAATCGCCCACGCACAGGCGGCAATGGCCGCTTCCGTCGGTGTAAACCAACCCATCGCCATGCCGCCGATGATGATGGCGGGGGTAAGCAAGGCGGGCACGGCACGGACGAACGATGTGCCGAGCACCCCCAAGCGGAAGGCCTGGTCGCGGCCGATACCGTGGCGATGCGCGTACCACGACACGTAGGCCATCAGAAAGCCGGCCATCAGTAGGCCGGGCACGAACCCGGCGGCGAACAACTGACCGATCGACACGTTGGCCATGACGCCGAAGATCACCATCGGCAGCGACGGTGGAATGATCGGGCCGATCGTCGACGACGCCGCCGTTATGCCGACGGCAAAATCGGTCTTGTAGCCGTGATCGCGCATGGCCTTGATCTCGATGGTGCCGAGGCCGCCGGCATCGGCCACCGCCGTACCCGACATGCCCGCGAAAATCACCGAGCCGACGACGTTCACGTGACCGAGACCACCCCGCAACCAGCCGACGGCGGCGACCGCGAAATCATAAATGCGGTTGGTGATGCCAGCCGAGTTCATCAGGTTGCCGGCGAGGATGAAGAAGGGCACGGCGAGCAGCGGGAAGCTGTCGACGCCGCCCGCCATGCGGTGGAGCACGACGAAGTCGGGAATGCCCGCGACGAAGTGGGTGAACAGCAGCGAGGACCCGGCCAGTGCGATGAAGATCGGCACGCCGATCAGCAGCAGGACCAGAAAGGAGACGAGCAGTAGGGTCATGAGACGTCCTCAATCGATAACCAGGCCTTCGCCGATCTGGGCGGCGGCGCTGCGCCAGCCGTCGCGGGCGTTCCGCCAGAAGCCGAGCGCCTCGCGTGCCAGCATCGCGAAGCAGCCGATGGCGATGCCGCCATAGACGACGCTCATCGGCAGATCGATGATCACCATGCGCTGCCAGTGCATGGCCTGTGTGATCTGCCAGGCAAACAGGGCCAGTAGGGCCATGAACACGAGCTTGACGGTGTCGATGACGGCGAGCAGCCAGCGCGCAGTTGCGCGCGGCAGAAAGTGCAGCAACGCCTCGACCGCGATGTGGCTGCGCTTGCGGACGACGACGATGCCACCGATGAAGGTCAGCCACATGAGACCGTAGCGCGCGATCTCCTCGGTCCAGGCAAGCGAGTCGTTCAGCACGTAGCGCGTGAAGAACTGCAGGAAGACGATGCCGGCCAACGCCCAGAACAGGACGAAGGCCAGCCAGTCCTCGGGATGGTTCTCGATGCTGACCTCCTGATCCTCGACATGGATCAGGTGCTCCTCCGGCACACCGGGCAGCGGACTATCAGGCATGAGCTTCGCTCCGAACGACTTGCAGTGATGTCGAAAGAACAGGGTGGCGCAAGGAAGATCCCCGCGCCGCCCTGACGGGTCCGAACCTCCCCCGAAGTTCCTCCCGCCTGACCACGTCCCGATGTCGTCGGCTATTTCAGAGCCTGGAGCGCCTCGTACTGCTCCTTGGTCCAGAACGCGAGGCCATCGGCGCCCAGATGCGCGGGCTGGGCCACCTTGATGAAGGCAGCACGATCCGGCCGCGTCACGATCTTGCCGAGTTTCTCGAATTCAGCCGGCAGCTTCTGCTCGCTCTCGCGGATGGCATTGGTCGCCTTCTCGGCCGCCTGCGTCAGCACCTCGGCGAAGATCTTCTTTTCGTCGGCATTGAGCTTCGCGAGCAGCGGCCGGCCGAGCACGGTCACGAGCGTCTCTGTGATGTGGCCCGTCAGATGGATGTACTTCTGGACCTCGTAGAACTTCTTGGCCAGAATTGTCGGCAGCGGATTCTCCTGCCCATCGACCGTGCCCTGCTGCAGGGCAAGATAAACCTCGGCGAAAGCGATCGGCGTAGCGTTCGCGCCGAAGGTCTTGGCGAACATGACATAGAGAGGCGCCTGCGGCACGCGCAGCTTCATGCCCTTCATGTCGTCGGGACCCTTGATCTCCTTGTTGGTCGTCAAGTGACGCTCGCCGTAGTACGTCATCGCCACGATCTGATGACCGGTCTTCGCGCCGTAGCCGCCCGCCAGGTCCTGGAACAGCTTGGAGGCGCGGTAGGCCTTCCAGTGGTCGAAGTTGCGGAAGATGTAAGGCGCGTTAGAGATCGACAGCGGCTTGTGCACGCCGCCGACGAACGCCGTGCCCGTATAGATGATGTCGACAGTACCGAGACCCAGGCCTTCGTTGATCTGCGGCTCGTTGCCGAGCTGCGAGGCCGGGAAGACCTCGATGTCCCACTTGCCGTTCGTGCGCTTCTTGATCTCACCCGCGGCCCAGACGGCCTCGGTGTGGTAAGGCTCGGCCACCTCGTAGACGTGCGCCCACTTGAGTTTGGTCTGGGCGAGCGCCGGAGTGGCGAGAGCGGCGGCGGCAACCGCCGCGCCGCCGAGCAGCGTGAACATTCGGCGAAACATGTCGTTCCTCCCAGGTCGTTTATTGTCGCTTCGTGGCCATCTTGTACGATAACCCGACGACAATATCGCTAGCATCGCGGCTCGCCTTGGGCAATACGCCGCGCGCCATGGCGCGGGGCCGGTGGACGCGAGCAGCCCCTTGACCGACCCTGGCATCACGTTGGACCGACCGATGCTCCCTGTCGCGCCGCCCCGTCCAGCGGTCGGCGAACTAGCGCCCGCCAGCGCCGGAAGCCGTCGTCGAGCGCGACGTGCCGGCGCACCGCCTCGGCAAACCCGGGGAGATCGGCGAGGTGATCCGCTTCCCGGCGACCACCCGCGCCCGCTTCCTGACCGGCGCCCTCATCGACTTCTCGGGCGGCTGGCCGGCGGCGCCGGAGCGTCCCGGCTGACGGCCGGCGCCGGGGCCCCACCCAGCCTCGCGGTCAGCGCGGCGGCAGCCGCTCCCAGAACGTCTTCGACGGCGGCGATCGACTTGCGATGGATCAGATCGATCCTCTCGGCGTAGGGAACCGTCAGCGCGGCGACCGCGTGTCCGCGCGTATCGAGAATCGGGAAGGCGACGGCGTACAGGCCTCGCACCTGCACACTCGGGATCGACTCGAACCCGCGTACCTGGATGGTGCTCAACGTCGTGGCGATCTGCCGATCGGCTTGGTCGGGGCGCCGCTCGATCGATTCCGCGATGCGCGATGCGCGCGTCTCGCCGTCTTGAAAGGCCAGGAGGACACGTCCGGAGGCCGATACGATCACGTCCAGTTCGGCCCCGAGCCTGACGCTGAACCCCATTCCGCTCGGCGCGTCGACCTTGGCGATGACGATCTGGCGGCCACGATTGTAAACGGTCAGATGGCACGACTGATCGAGTTCGTCGGAGAGCACCTGCATGATCGGCATGGCCTCGACCAGCAGGCGGTGCGTCGGCGGGTTGAGATGTGCCAGTTCGAACAATTTCGTCGTGACGACGAACCGGTCGTCGACATTGGAGAGGTAGCCCCGCTCCACCAGACAGGTCACCATCCGATACAGTTCGCCGACCGTGCGATCGAGGCGCAGTGCAATTTCCTTTTGCGACAGCGGCACGTCGGACCGGCACAGCAGCTCGAGGATATCCAGCCCCTTCTCGAGAGCTGGCGCTGAATAGGCCGGACCCTCGGGCTCGGCCTGCTTCCTTTTCGTTCTTCCAACGTCGCTCATGATCACGGCGCCTGCACGCGGTTGGTCGGACGCTAGGACATGCACCGTTGGACTGCGACTGTCACTTCCCCGTCTGGTGCACTTCGATGATGTTGCCGTCGGGATCGTGGAAGAAGATCTGGTACCACCCGGCCATCGCCCAGGTGCCATAGTCGGAATACGGGATGTTCTTGGCTGCGAGACGGCGCTTGAACGCCTCGATGTCGTCGGTCCTGAAGCAGAAGTGGCCGCGTTCGAGGGGATTGATCGCGTGCTGCATCCGGAAACCGAGGTTCACGTCCCGGCGCGCCAGATGAAACTCCACCGCGCCGTCCGAGAGCAAGTCGACATTGCCGCCATAGCCCGCATCGTCGCTCACATTGATGCGCTGGTGGCTGGCGGAGCCAAGGTCGAACACCGCGCGATAAAACTCCGACAAGCGCTGCACGTTGTCGGTGCACAAGTTCATGTGGTGGTACTGTAATTTCACTCGCGAATTCCTTGTTCTATAAGTGCATTCATGACAGTTCGGTTGCGGCCCGCCACTCGACCGGCCTGCGATCACCAGCCCACGCACATATCGCGCGATAAACCTGCGCAATCTGCCGTAGCCTCCCCAGCGCCAGATGCCGAACGATAGGTGATGGCCAGATCGCACGCAATTCATTTTTTATACTTGCAGTTATTATTTCATATGTGATTTATAGCCAAGCGCGCCGGCACGGCGCATTGGTAGGTCGATCTCAGAGGAAGCGCCCCCATGCCGAGGCTCAACGGTCGAGTTGCCTTCATCACCGGCGGCGGAGGCGGCATCGGTCGCGCCACCGCCGAGCGTTTCGCGGAGGAGGGTGCGAAGGTCGTCGTCGCGGAAATCGACGCCTCGCTCGGCGAAGCCGCGGCCGCATCGGCCCGCGCCAAGGCCAAGTCCGGTGGCGATGCCGTGTTTCTCCACTGCGACGTGACCGAAACGGCGAGCGTCACCTCCGCGATCGCCAAGACGATCGAGCGCTTCGGCGCGCTTCACATCCTTCACAACAACGCGGGTGGCGCCACGCCGCGCGACGGGCGCGTCACCGAAGCCCCCGAGGAGGAATTCTGGCGCGCGATCAAGCTCGACCTGTTCGGCACGTTCCTCTGCTCCAAGATCGCCATCCCCGAGATCGCCCGCGCCGGCGGCGGCTCGATCATCAACATGTCGTCGATCGTCGCGCTGATGGCGATGCCGGGCCGCGATTGCTACACGGCGGCCAAGGGCGGCGTCTCGGCCCTCACGCGGTCCATGGCCGTCGAGTACGCCGGCGACCGCATTCGCGTGAACGCCATCGCCCCGTCGGTCACCCTGTCGGAACGCGTGAAGAAACAGCTCGCGGGTAATCCTGTCACGGAAGAACTCGGCCGTCAGCATCTGCTCGGGCTCATCGAGCCGCTCCACATCGCCGATCTGGCCGTCTATCTCGCCTCTGAAGAATCTGCGCGCACGACCGGCCAGATCATCCCGATCGACAGCGGCGTGACGATCCGATGAGCGCCGGCAGAACAATCGGAGCCGAGGGCGGAACCACCGCGTCACATCCCGATGTCGGCATCAGCGCGCGGCGCACCGACGTGTGCACGCTCGCGTCCGTTCGGCGCGTGGCAGCAATGCTCGACCTCGACTCCGATGGCCTCGCCCCAGGGTCCCCGCTTCCGCGCGGCTGGCACTTCTTTCTGCTCGGCGGCGAAACCCGCCGATCCGCGTTGCGGGCGGACGGCTTTCCCGGCTTCGGCGTACCGATGCCGGACGTCGGCCTGCCACGGCTGATGCTCGGCGGCCGCACGGTCACCTACGACGGTGATCTGGCCATCGGGGCGACGATCGAGACCCGCAGCCGCGTCGAAAGCATCGCGCGCAAACAGTCGGCAGCCGGCGAGATGGCCATCGTCACCATCCGCCACGAGATCGGCCCCGTAGACCGGCTCACCCCGGCAATCACCGAACAGCAGACGTACATCATGCTCGGGCGCGCCCCTTCGGGCGGCACGACCGGGCGACCGCTCGAACGCGCCGCGGGCGCGAGAAGCAAGGTCATCGTTCCCGATGAGACGCTGCTGTTCCAGTACTCGGCGCTCGGCTTCAATTCCCACAGGATCCATCTCGATCGCGACTATGCGCGCGGCGTCGAAGGGTTGCCCGACCTCGTCGTCAACGGCGGCCTCACGACGCTGCTGGCGACGGAGTTCCTGCGCCGCGATTTGGGTCTCGTCCCGGATCAGATCCGGACGCGGCACACGGCAGCGCTCTACTGCGGTCGGGCGATGACACTCACCGCCGAAGAGGGAGACGGCCACTGGACGCTTCGCGTCCTGGACCACGCGGGCGTATTGGCCGTCGACATGGAGGCCAGCGTGCGATGAGCTTTGCTCCGCTCCAGGGTATCCGCATACTCGATCTTACCAGCGTCGTCGTCGGTCCGGTCACCACCTGGCGGCTCGGCCAGTATGGCGCCGAGGTGATCAAGCTCGAAAGCCCCGAAGGCGATCTGATGCGCGGCCTCGGCGGCCTGTCCCCGACCGGGCAACACTCGGGCGCCTATCTCCACTTCAACCGCGGCAAGCAGAACATCTGCCTGGACCTCAAACATCCGGCGGCGCGCGAGGTCGTCCAGCGGCTCGTCGCCTCGGTCGATGTCGTCGTCGCCAACATGCGCCCCCAGGCCTTGGAGCGCCTCGGCCTCGACGCCGCTGCCGTGCGGTCTGCGCATCCCGAAAAAATCTACTGCCTGATCACGGGCTACGGGACCGACGGCCCGTATGCCGGCCGGCCGACCTACGACAGCGTAGTGCAGGGCGCCACCGGCATGGCCGGCCTGATGCTCGCGCGCGACGGCGCGCCAAGCTATGTCCCCATGCTGATCTGCGACCACGTCGTCGGCGAGATCACAGCCGGCGCGATCCTCGCGGCCATCTTGCAGAACCGGGCTTCAGGAACAGGCGCCACCCTCGAAATCCCCATGTTCGAGACGATGTCGGCCTTCGTGCTCCAAGAGCATCTCGCACAGGCGAGCTTCGATCCGCCGGTCGGTCCGCCGGGCGATCAACGTCTGCTGAGCCCGCACAACAAGCCGGTGCGAACGGCCGATGGCTGGATCTCGCTGACCATCAATACCGATCCGCAGGTGCGGGCCTTCCTCAAGGCGATCGGACGAGACGATCTGCTGGACGATCAGCGGTTCGCGACCGTCGGCGCCCGCGCCAAACACGTCGTGGCGTGGTTCGAGGTGCGCGGTGCGCCCCGCACCGAGAAGACGACCGCCGAATGGCTCGACATCTTCCAGGCCACGGACATTGCCGCGATGCCGTGCCACACGATCGAGAGCCTGCAGCACGACCCGCACCTCGCGGCTGTTGAACTCGTGCGCTACGAGGATCATCCCGTCGAGGGCCGGACGGCGGCGATCCGTTCGTCCATTCGCGTCGACGGACACTCAGCGCCGCTGCGTACGCCGTCCCAACCGCGCGGTTGGTCGACACGGGCGGTCCTCGGCCAACTCGGCTACACCGCGGCGGATGTCGAGGCGCTTCTGGCCTCGCGCGCCGCGATTGCGTCCGGCACCGCCGACTGAGCCCCCATCCATCTTTTGGAACGAAAGGTCTGCCTGTGCTGCTGAAAGACAAGGTTTGCCTGATCACCGGCGCGGCCTCGTTGCGCAGCATCGGCTATGCCACCGCCGAGCTGTTCGCCGGACACGGCGCCAGGATCGCCGTCGTGGACATCGCCATGGATGAACGCGCCTCCGAGACGATCGCCTCCGCGATAGCTCGGGCGACCGGGAATGCGGCACCGGTCATCGGGCTGCGCTGCGATATCCAGCAGGCCGCCGACTGCGAGCGTGTCGCAGCCGAGGTCGTCCGCACGTTCGGCGCCATCGACTGCCTCGTGAACTGCGCGGGAATCGTACAGGCGCAGCCGCTACTGTCGATTGCGGAGGCCGACTACGACCGCATCCTCGACGTCAACCTCAAGGGCACCTTCAATATCTGCAGGAGCGCGCTCGGCGTCTTCGCACGCCAGCAGCGCGGCGCCATCGTCAATCTGGCGTCCGTCGCGGCCCAGCGCGGCGGCGGCCTTGTCGGCGGCGCGCACTACGCGGCGTCGAAGGGCGGCGTCATCAGCCTCACCAAGTCGATCGCGCGTGAGTTCGGCCCGCTCGGCATCCGCGCCAACGTGATCTGCCCGTCCATGACCGAGACCGGAATGCTCGACGGCAACGTCTCGCCCGAGCAATTCGCAGCGATCGTGGCCGGCATACCGCTGAAGCGCGCCGGCAAGCCGTCCGACATCGCCGGAGCCTGCCTGTTCCTGGCCTCCGACCTCTCCGCCTACGTCACCGGCGCCACACTCGACGTCAACGGCGGCAGCCACATTCATTGAGCAGGCCTGCCAGCCCATGCCGAACCCGCAAAGGAGCACGGTGACATGAGCACGGACCCGATAAGTGCGGACCGGAGCACCGGCTTGGCCCCGATCGGATTGAGAATTCAATCCCCGCCCGCAAGAGGAAAAAATGACGCCTCGATATGGGCTCGATTGCCGCGTGACGGGGTCAACCTTCGACGCCGATCGGACGTTTGACACCACTCCTGCTCACAGAGCTACGCCTCGTGGCAGCGAAACGCAGTGAACATCTGACGATGCCCCAAAAGATTTTAATCCTCGTTTGGCACGAAAAACTGATTCCCATTTATGCACCGTCGAAAGAAGCGTGTTCGTTAGTCAATCGAAAACCCAATTGTTGCAATTTTCTGCATGAATACCGCAACCAACCTGCAGGGGCCATGACTATGATGAAAAACAGCAGCATCACCGCCAAGATGGGGTTGGTGGTGGGGGCTCTGGTTGCCGGTACGGTGATCGTCGGTGTGGCGGCCTACATCGCGATCGAAGCGATGAACGTGGCCACAAAAAAGGTTCTCGATGTGGGCGAGCGCGTCAAGATCGGCGCACGCATGAATCAGAACCTCATCATCATGAACCGGGCGGAATACAGAACTGCATCAACACCTGCGGACGTTGATGACGCCAAGCGGGTTTTCGAAGACAATCGAGCGCAGTTCCAAGATCGACTTCGGAACTTGAAGGCTGGAGCGGATGCTGCAGCTACGGTGACACTGAACGACATCGGGAACAAATTTGAAAACTACGCTGCGAGCGCCGCGATAACCTTTGATAAGGCGGTGCAATTCCGCTCCACCAAACCGTCGAGCGAGCAGGCACAGATTGTCGAAAGCGTCCGGGCGTCCCGCGCACAGGCCGACGTTCTGCAGAAAGAAATACGTGACCTCGTAGATCGAACCGACAAGACGGGTGAAGAGATCGGCGCGGAGGCCGAACGCGGCGGCCGATTCAATATCTATCTCATCAGCATCGTTTCGCTTCTCTCCGTCGTCATCGGCACAGCACTCGGCTATCTGGTCGGCCGATTTGGCATCGTGCTACCCATCGACAGACTCGTCTCCGAAGTGAAAGAACTCGCAGCAGGAAACCTGGCAATCGAGGTCTCGGGCACCGACCGGAAGGACGAGATTGGTGCACTGGGTGGCGCGGTGCTCGTGCTGCGCGACTCTTCCCGCCAAGCGGAGGCTCTGCGGCGCGAGCGTGAGACAGCACAGGCCAAGGAAGTCGAGCGCGGCCGTCGCCTCGGCGAACTCATCTCTCAGTTCGAAACGACCACCGGCGCGATGCTGTCCTCTACCATTGCTGCGACCAATGAGCTGAAGGAGAGCGCAGTTGCCATGTCGTCGACCGCTGAGCAGACCTCGCGTCAGGCGGTGACCGTGGCCGCTGCCGCGACGCAGTCGCAAGCCAATGTTCGCACCGTCGCCGCGGCCACCTCCGAGCTGAACTCGTCCGTATCCGAGATCGCGCGACAGGTGTCGGAGGCGGACCATGTTGCCAGAATGGCCGTCGAAGAGATGAAAGCTACGGGCGATGCGGTCAACGGCCTCGAAGCGCAAGCGGCAAAGATTGGCGAGGTCGTTCAGCTCATTGGTTCGATCGCGGCTCAGACCAATCTGCTCGCTTTGAATGCCACCATCGAGGCGGCACGAGCCGGGGAGGCGGGCAAAGGCTTCGCCGTTGTCGCGTCGGAAGTGAAGCAGCTTGCCGATCAGACCGCCAAAGCGACCAGCGAGATTCAGGCCCAAATCGGTGGCGTCCAAGCCGCAACAAGCCAGTCTGTCCAGGTGATCCGCGCTATCTCAGGCACAATCGGGCGGGTCAGTGACATCGCGTCGACAATTGCAGCAGCAGTCGAAGAGCAGGGTGCGGCGACAACCGAGATCGCGAGCAATATTCAGCAGGTGGCGACTGGGACCGACGAGGTGACCAGAAACATCGACGGCGTCAAAGATGCGGCGAGCGTTGTCGGATCGGCGGCAAGCAGCGTCCAGTAGAAATGAAGCGTGCTGTCGAAAAATTTCTTCAGGGCGTGAGGGCTGCCTAACCACGCTGCCGGGGGGCACATCACCCGGCAGCTGCCCGTCGAGGATCGGTGGCCGTTCGTTTCCACCGATCCCTCAATCGCGCGCGATAGATCGCGGGGCACGACTGGCAGTCCTGGGCCAGAACCGGACGTTTCGCTGAGCCTTCCGAGGTTGTGGTAGATCTGTCCGATGATCGACACTGCGAAGCGGTGGGCGCGCAGCATCAAGAGAGATGTTGTTGCGCTCTATCTTGCTGGCCGAGACCCAAGGACACCTTGGTATGCCAAGGCCGTGGCCGTGGCTGTTGCCGCCTATGCGCTCAGTCCGATCGATCTCATACCTGATTTCATTCCCATCCTCGGCTATCTGGATGATCTGATCATCGTTCCCTTGGGCATCTTGCTGGCCGTGCGCTTGATCCCGGCCAACCTGATGGCAGAGTTTCGCCACGCGGCGACTGAGCGAGGACGACTGCCGGCTCACTGGTCGGGCGCCGCCGTGATTATTGCAATTTGGATTCTGGGACTACTCGCGGTCGCATGGTGGTTGATCCCTCGCATCTTGTAACATCGCGACGTCCGCGCCACCTCACAACCGACGCTCCGAGGCCGTCGGCGAAGCGGATGACAGGACCACAGTCGGCGGGTGGCAGCCGCTGACCGAGCGCGGCACGGCCGACCGAACCCGGCGCGGCGCGAGCACGGCGGCGGCTGATCGATCCGGCGGCCCGCCGAAGGGCGGCGGCCTGACGCTCGCGCTTGTCCTCCGTTCGCGCAAATCACAGAGCGAAATGTGATTGGCTGTAGTGGGCCAGGAGCGACCTCCGACCGGCAATCCGGAATGCAGAGAATTAGAATGGCGGCTCTGGTCTTAGACCGCTTCCGCCACTCCACCGGCCAACCGCCAGTTCGGCGCACGCCCTTGTGACGGCGGCGAATATGACCCGGCGGCGCCAGCGGCGCCGGTTTCGAGAAAGCGCAAGGCGATCGCAAGCAGCGCCGGGCGCCCTCTATTGATCCAGGTCAGACCAGACGACGAAAAGAGCGCAGTATGCACCGTTGATGTCGAACGCGGGCGATCACATCTGAAAACTGCCTCAGCGCAGCCGACAGATCAGGGGAAAAGCGAATGTCTTGGAAGTCCATCCTCGTCCACATCCGGGCCTATCAGGATGCCCAACCGGCGGTCGACGCTGCGATCGCACTCGCCAGCACCTTCGACGCTCGTCTCACCGGGCTGTACACCGTCCGCGAACTCGCCATGCTGAAGCTCGTCGTGGGGCAGTCGCACAGTGCGGTGCGGGAAGCGGAGGCACGGGACCAGCCGCTCGTACAGAAGGCCGAAGCGCGCTTTCGGGAGGCGTGTGAGAGGGCGGGCATCACGGCTAGCTTCGATACGGCCGAAGGGAACGCCAGCGAAGTTCTCTGCATGGCTGGGCGCTCGCACGACCTGATGGTCATCGAGCAGTCGGTGTCGGGTCTCGACAGCCTCGGCATCGATAGCGCCGAAGAGTGCGTCGTCGCGGCGGGGACGCCGACGCTGATGGTGCCGAAGTCGCGCACGGCCGAACACATCGGGAAGACCGTGGTGGTTGCCTGGAACAACAGCCGCCAGTCGGCATCGGCGCTGCACGGGGCCCTGCCGCTGATCGGGAAGGCCGAAAAGGTGGTGGTGCTGCTCGGCGAGGATCGCGACACGCTGCCGAGCATCACCAAACGGCCGAAAGTCGACATCGAGGCCTACATGAAACTGCATGCGAAAAGCGTGCGCGTCGCGCCGTTTACGGAGGGTGGCGATGGAGCAAGCCTTCAGGCGGCGGCCATCGCGGCCGGCGGCGATGTGTTGGTCATGGGCGCCTATGGGCGGTCGACATGGCGGGAGTTCCTGTTCGGCGGGGCGACTCGCGATGTGATGCAGGACCTGAAGTTGCCTGTACTGATGGCGCACTGAACGATCCAAAAGGTGCCAGCCCGCCATCGGGACAGGCGGGCTGCACTCGGACGCGGGCCGCTTCGGTCGTGCTTTTCTGGCAGTGCCGAAGTAGGCGGCGAGGTTGCGGCTCGCGATGCAGATTGAGTTGCCCCTATGGGTCAAGAGCCCGCGCCCGAGCTGGCAGTGGCAGGTCACCCTCAGCAGCGGCCCGTCGAGGATCGATGGCCGTCGATTTCCGCTGATGCCTCGACCGCGCAGGATAGATGGTGGGAGGGGGCGACTGGAAGCCATGGGCCGCTTGGCGACTTTGGGATATGAGACTGTGTCCGCGCGTCAGTCCCAGAGTTCTCCCGTCCGCAAGGATCAGCTCTTTCCGACAACGCTCTCAAACCAAACAGTTGGTCGATGTGGAATACTCGGCAAGCATCAGAGGTCGTGAACAAAAGATCATCGATCTCTTCATCGCCGCCTTCACCGCGTCCGAAGGCGCCGAGGAAGGTGCGCTGATTGGTGATTTCGTGCAGCACATGCTGCACGGCTCGCCCCAACGGGATTTGTTCGTATTCGTTGCCGAAGACGGCGGAGAGATCGTCGGCAGCGTCATTTTCTCTCGGTTGATCTACGATCAAGACGAGCGGATCGTGTTTATCCTTTCGCCGCTAGCGGTGGCGACAGATCATCAAGGAATGGGCATTGGGCAGCGTCTGGTGACCTATGGACTCAAGGCACTTAAGGCGGCGCATGTCGATGTCGCCGTGACCTATGGGGATCCAGCCTATTACTCCAAGGTCGGCTTTTCGCAGATCAGCGAAGCATTCGCCGCTGCGCCTTTCGCGCTGACGCGTCCCGAAGGCTGGCTGGCACAGTCTTTGACCGACACGGTGCTGGCGCCACTGAAGGGTTCCCGGCATTGCGTCGAGGCGCTGATCGACCCCACGCTTTGGTAGCAGTAGCCGTATACTCCAGAGGCGGGGTGCGCGTTCTCGTCTCAAAATTTCCGAAACGGATCACAACCGACGCTCCGAGGCCGTCGGCGGAGCGGAGCACGACATACCGAACCCGGCGCGGCGCAAGCGCGGCGGCTTCAGGTCAATCAAGCGGCCTGCCGAAGGGCGGCGGCCTGACGTTTCCGCTTGTCCCCGGATCGCACAGAGCGAGGTGGGATGGGCCGTGGCGGGCCAAGAGCGGCCGCTCGACGACACGGACGATCAGATGGCACAGTTATTCCGTGAGCGCCGAAATAGTGGTCAGCACTACGACAATCGCTGCGGCGCATCACGCGGGAGGCGGATTCCAGTGCCTGGCGGCCGCTTTCGATCCCACCGCGTCGACCGGCAGCCCGTCGCCGGCTCGTGCTGGCTGACCATGAGCACCCACGGCGTCGACCGGTTCAGCTCGGGTACTTCGATCGGCAGAACGCCAGCATGTCTTCCATGCCGCCGGAACAGCCGTTCAGTTCCGCCGGTCGTATCGCTTGGGCACGGCCGCTGCTGATCGCGACTTTATAGCATTTCGCCGGCGACTCACCGATCGAGATCGTCGCCGGAATTCGGGCTGACACCTCGACGAAGTCATAGCCCGGGAAGAGAATGTCTTTGAATGGCTGACTGACGCGCAATTCCTGCACCTTGGGCGCGCCGCCTTGCAGTGTGTAGACTTGGTTGCGCGGCGGCGATCAAGGTGAGAACTCAGCGTCAATCAGGATGAGAACTTTG
>JBMOGA010000038.1:0-36582 GCA_049318625.1 Hyphomicrobiaceae bacterium | reverse complement strand
GGAATCATATTCGCGGAGGGCTGTCAGCCGGCGAGAAGTTCAACAGCCTGCTAAGTCCTGAAGCAAACGCTGGCCTGCTGTGGACCTACACAACCCGCAAGATCGTGACGAACAAGGCCAGCAAGGCTGGTCTGTTTCCATGTTCCGGGCTCGACGAAACGGAGGTGCAATTCACGTGGCAGGCAACCGAGTTCTACAAGGGCTGCGATTACCTGAAGTTCGGGGCGTTTTAGCTGGCCGCTCGGTCTCTGCACCGCTCGACGCGCGCCGATGGAGTATCGCCGGTCAGCGCGTCAGCACGATGATGTCGGTGCCTTTGCCGGTCTCGCCGCTCGGGCCCTCGTCGGAGACGATGAGGGAGGAGCCGGGCGTCAGCATCTCGGAGACGCGCTGGCGGACGGCGTCGGGGATGGTGATGCGGGCGAGGGCGGCGGCCGGGCTCACGGCCGGCCCGCTGATGCGCTCGACCGGCGCCATGCCGGCGCGCTGGGCGCGGCGTTGCTCGAGCACTTCCTGCTTCTGGTCGACCGACACGACCGACCAGCTGGCCGCGGTGTCCGTCGTGCTCATCACCGTGAACACGTGGGTGCCGAAGGCCTGGCCGGCGTCGGCGATGGTGACCGGCGCTTCCAGCACCGGCTCCATGCCCTGGCGGACGTAGATCTTCATCGTCTTGCGGCTGACCAGCACGTGGACCGGCTTGTTCATGCGGTCGAGTTCGCCGACGAGGGCCTGGGCCTCGGCGCGGCCGGCCTCGGCGGTCTTGAACGTCTCGCTGGCGGCCGCGATCTCGGCACGGGCGGCCTTGGCGGCATCGCCCAGATCGTCGAGCCCGGCTGCGGCTTCGGCCAGCTGCTCGGCGGCGCGCTTCTCGGCGGCGATCGCCTCGTCGATGGCGCGAACTGTGCGGGCGCGGGCAAACGCCTGCCGGGCGCCTTCGAGGCGGGCGGTGGCGCGGGCGACGGTGCGCTCGAGTGTGGTGAACTCGCTGAGGGCGCGGGCGTGGCGGGCGCGCAGCTGCTCGAGCGTCGCCCGCTCGGTCTGGGCGGCCTTGGCGGCGGTGGCGAGGGCGGTGCGGGCGCCGCGGCGCAGGGCCGGCAGCGTGCCGGTCGCTTCGCGCTCGGGGGTCTTGGTGATCGGGGCGGGGGCGGCCGACGGTGCCGGCTCCTCGGTGGCGGGCAGGCCGAGACGCATGACGCCCGGCAACTGGCTGTGCGTTTGGGTGCGGGGCTCGGGCCGCGGATTGGTGCCGGTATCGGTGCGGGCGACGCGGATCGGGGCGTCGGCCATGTTCTTCGGTCCGATGCGGGCGATCAGCGGCTCGAGATCGACCGGGCGGGGCGAGAACAGGGCCTCGTGGGCAAACGCGACGGGTTTGGGCGCGTCCGGCGCCACGATGACGCGCATGCCGAGGTCGGTGATGCGGAACAGATCGCGGGCGAACCCGGACGGCAGGCGGATGCAGCCGTGCGAGGCCGGATAGCCGGGCAGGACGCCCGCGTGCATGGCGATGCCGGACCAGGTGATGCGCTGCATGTGCGGCATCTCGGCGAAGTACAGATTGGAGGTGTGCTGCACCTTCTTCTGAATCACGCTGAAGATGCCGGTCGGCGTGCGGTGGCCCTGGGCGCCGCTGGAGATGGGCGAGCGGGCGACCACGCCGTCGCGGTCGTAGACGGTCAGCCGCTGCTCGCCGATCGAGACGACGGCGATCAGGGGGCCGTTGCCGTCCCGCTCGACGCTGGCGGGCATCGCGGGCTTGCCGCGCTGGGCGCTCGCGGGTGCAAGCGGCAGGGCGAGGGCTGCGGTCGCGGCCACCCATGAAACAATGCTTACCGTCGTCGACCGGTTGCCGGCCCGCGCTGTCCTGCTCATCCACCTACATCCGTCGAAAGAGAGTCCGCCTCGGAGGCAATGTCCACCAAGTTGGATAACACCTCGTTACGCTTGCCGAAAGCCGCGCAATTGATTCGTGTGCGTGCGTGTGGTGTTCGGGTTGCGCCGCCAGCGGTTGCTCTTGTCGCACCGGCCGCCAATATGATGCAGTGTGGGGCACGAGGTGGCCGATGCTGAGACTGGGTTGCGGGGCTGGATTTTCGTCGGACCGGCTGGGGCCGGCCGTCGATCTCGCACGCGAGGGGCGGCTCGATTTCCTGGTGTTCGAGTGCATCGGCGAGCGGACCATGGCGTTCGGGCATCGCGACCGGCTGCTCGACCCCAAGCGCGGCTACAACCCGCAGCTCGCCGCGCGCATGCGGGCCGTGCTGCCCCATTGTCGGGCCAACGGGACGCGGATCGTCACCAACATGGGCGTGGCCAACGTGCGGGCGGCCGGCGACGTGGTGATCGCGGTGGCACGCGAACTCGGCCTCGGCGGGCTCAAGGTGGCGCTGGTGCTCGGCGACGACGTGACGGCGCTGTTCGGCCCGGAGGCACGGCTGGACGACCATCCGGGCGGCACGGTGGCGGCGGTCGGCAAGCCGGTGGCCGGCGCCAACGTGTATCTCGGCGCCGACGCGATCGTGCCGGCGCTGGCGGCAGGGGCCGACGTGGTCATCACCGGGCGGGTGGCCGACCCCTCGCTGTTCCTGGCGCCGATCCAGGCCACCTACGGGTGGGCCACCGACGATTGGCCGCGGCTCGGCCAGGGCTCGATGATCGGTCATCTGCTGGAGTGCGGCATGCAGGTGACCGGCGGCTATTTCGCCGATCCGGGGTTCAAGGACGTGGCGGGGCTGGCGGACTGCGGCTTCCCGATCGCCGAGGTCGCGGCCGACGGTTCGGCCGTCATCACCAAGCTCGAGACGGCGGGCGGGGTGGTCGACCGGCGGACGGTGAAAGAGCAATTGCTGTACGAGGTGCATGATCCGGCCGCCTATCTGACGCCGGACGTCACGGCCGACTTCTCCACGACGACCATCGACGAGGTCGGCCGCGACCGGGTAGCGGTCGGCGGGGCTGGCGGCAGGAGGCGGCCTGAGCGGCTCAAAGTGACGGTCGGTTTCGACGGCGGGTGGCTCGGCGAGGCCGGGGTCAGCTATGCCGGCCTCAACGCCGAGGCGCGCGGGCGGCTGGCGGTCGACATCCTGCGGGCGCGTCTCGACCGGATGGGGGCGCCCTTCGACACGGCGCGCCTCGATCTCGTCGGCGTCGACAGCCTGCATGCGACGGCGCGGACGGGCAATGCACCGGTCGATCCCGGCGTCGCGGACGTGCGGGTGCGCGCCGCGCTGCGCACGGACGACCGGTCGGCGGTCGAGATGTTGCTGTGGGAGGTCGAATCCCTGTTGTGCTGCGGGCCGGCCGGCGGCGGTGGCTATCGTGGCCAGATCGTGCCGGGGGTGGTCACCTATTCGGCGTTCATCGACCGCGCACACGTTCAACCCTCTTTCGAGGTGCTCGTGGCATGACGCGCCAGGTCCCGCTGCATCGGATCGCCCACGCCCGGGCCGGCGACAAGGGCGACACGTCGTCGATCTCGGTGTGGGCCTACGATCCGCGGCATTATCCGGCGATCAAGGCGCAGCTGACCGCCGAGCGGATCGGGCAGGCTTTTCCCCGCCTCATTCGCGGGCCAATTCGGCGCTACGAGGTTGATCGTCTGCACGGACTGAACTTTGTTCTGGACAAGGCCCTGGAGGGCGGCGTGAACGGCTCGCTGAACCTCGACGGGCATGGCAAATCCTGGAGCTACCTGCTGCTCGGACTGCCGATCGAGCTGCCGGACCATCTGGCTGAGGGTATCGAAGCGTCGTCATGAGCTTTCTGCGATCCTCTTTCCGGCTGACGCTGTTCGCCGTGCTGGCGGCGGTGCTGGGCACCGGCACCCTGCAGGCCGACAGTGAGGCCTGTTTCGCCGACCGGACGGAGCGGCGGATCGAGGCCTGCAGCGCGGTGATCGGGACGCCCGGCATCGAAGCCGGCCGGCTGAGCCTCGCCTACGCCATGCGGGCGCTGGCCTACTCGCTTCGGGGCGAGTACGCGACCTCGATCCAGGACTACGATGCCGCGATCCGTCTCAACCCCAATTTTCCGGTGGCGCTGAACAACCGGGCCTGGGCCTATTTCAAGATGGGGCGGCCGGCCGCGGGCCTGCCGGACGTGGAAAGCTCGATCCTGCTCGATCCGCGCAGCGCCCATTCCTACGATACGCGGGCGCATATTCACCAATGGATGGGGCGGCCGGGGACTGCGATACTGGACTACGACCGCGCGATGTATTTCGGCGGGGAGCGGATGATCAAGCTCTACCAGTGCGGCCTCCAGAACCACGGGCTCTACAGCGGGCCGATCAACGGTCAGAGTTCGACGGAGCTGCGGCGGGCGATCGCGGCTTGCGTGGAAACGACCGATTGTGATCCGCTGCCGCCGGACGAAGAGTGCCGCGCAGCGACATCATGACGTCCGGCGGGCCATTTCCCCGCGGCCGCCATCTGGAGTATGCCTGCGCGGGCGCCCAATGGCGATTTTTTGGAGAATACAGAATGTTTCTGCGCGCAGTTCTTGCGGCGTTCGTCGTCGCCACCGCCGCCGGCTCGGCGCTCGCCCACGAGTACAAGGCCGGGACTGTCACGCTCACGCATCCCTGGGCGCGGGCAACGCCGCCCGGTGCCAAGGTCGGGGCGGCCTATTTCCTGATCGAAGCGAGCAAGGCGGGCGGTGACAAGCTGATCGCGGCGAAGGCGGACATCGCCGGCCGGGTCGAACTCCATACCCATCTGCACGAGGGTGGCGTCATGAAGATGCGCCAGGTGCCGAACGTGCCGGTAGCGGCGGGCCGCAAAGTGACGTTCGAGCCGAGCGGCTACCACGTGATGCTGATCGACCTCAAGCAGCCGCTCAAGGAGGGCGATCTGCTGCCGATGACCCTGGTGTTCGAGAAGGCCGGCGAGATCAAGGTCGAGGCGACGGTGGAGCCGATCGGCGCCAAGGGGCCGCACGGCTTCGACTCGCAGCCGGGTGCTCAGGGCAAGTCCACCAAGGGCCATCATCACTGAGGCCGCGCGCCTGATGGCGGCAACGGGAGCGGCGTTCGGAGTGCGTCTGGTCGTGGTTGGATGGGATCGCCGGCCCGGACGCTCTCTGATTTCTGATTTCAGGGACTGATTCACGGTTTGGGTGGAAGCGCTCCGCTTCCACCTCACCCGATCAGGCCCTAGCCGATCTCGTCCAGCGTGTAGCGGTATTTCGTATTGCAGAACTCGCAGGTCACGGCGATCAGCCCGTCGGGCTCGCGCATGTCCGACAGTTCGGCGGCGCCGAAGCTGCGCATGAACGTGTGCACCCGCTCGCGCGAGCAGCGGCAGCGGGCGGCGATGGGCCGGGCCGGCATGGCCCGCACGCCTTCCTCGTGGAACAAGCGGTAGAGCAGCACCTCCGGCGTCAGCGTCGGGTCGGTCAGCTCATGGTCCTCGACGGTTGCCGCCAGCAGGCGCACGCGCTGCCAGTGGTCGTCGGCATCGCCGAGCAGCCGCTCCTCGTCTTCCTCCGTCTCCGTCGCAGGCGCCGCCTCGGGCGCGACGTGCTGGACCATGATGCCGCCGGCGCGCCAGTGCCAGCCGCGGTCCGACCCCGAGCCCGACACGAAATGACGCGCCACCGCGAGGCGGATGAAGGTCGGCAGCTGCTCCGACTGGCGGAAGTAGGTCTCGGCGGCTTCGGTCAGCGTGACGCCGTCGAGCGGCACGATGCCTTGGTAGCGCTCCTTGCCCTCGCCCGGGTCGATGGTCATGGCGAGGTGGCCGGTTCCGAGCAGTTCGCTCCGGGAGGGCACCGCCGCGCCGATGCGCTCGCGATCGAAGCTCGCGTAGCCGCGGATCTGACCCGGCGTGTCGAATTGCGTGACGAGGAATCCGATCGCGCCGTCGCTGCGGGTCTGCACGATCAGCCGGCCCTCGAAATTCAGGGCGGTGCCGAGCAGCGCAGACAGGGCAAGGGCCTCGCCGAGGACCTCGCTGACCGGCACCGGATAGTCGTGGCGTTTCAGGATGCTGTCGGCCGCGCCGCCGAGCCGGACGACCCGCCCGATCATCCGTGAGGCGACGGTCTGGAACGGCAGCACGAGATCGTCGGGGTTGGCGGGCGTGGCGCTGCGGCCCGGCGCTATGGCCATCAAAGCCCTCCGAGGCACCAGGCGAGGATGGCCTTCTGGGCATGCAGCCGGTTCTCGGCCTCGTCGAACACCACCGACTGCGGACCGTCGATCACCTCGCTCGACACCTCGTGGCCGCGGTAGGCCGGGAGGCAATGCAGGAACACCGCACCCGGGGCCGCGCGCTTCATCAGACGGCTGTCGACTGCGAAGGGTCCGAGCAGCTGCTTGCGGCGGGGGGCATCGGTCTGGCCCATGGAGACCCAGGTGTCGGTGACGACGCAGGCGGCGCCGGCGACGGCCTCGTCCGGATCGTCCGTGACCGAGACTTGCACGCCTTCGCGCTTGACCCAATCGAGGATCGTCGGCTCGGGCTTCAGTTGCGGCGGGCAGGCGATGCGCAGCTTGAAGCCGAGACGGCCGGCGGCGTGGATCCACGATACGGCGACATTGTTGCCGTCGCCGACCCAGGCGATGGTCTGGCCGGCGATCGGGCCCTGGCGCTCCTCGAACGTCATGATGTCGGCGACGATCTGGCAGGGATGGCTTTTTTCCGTCAGTCCGTTGATGACCGGAATGTCAGCGTTGGCGGCGAGTTCGGTCACCGTCTCGTGCATGTTGGCGCGGATCATGATCGCGTCGACGTACCGCGAGAGCACGCGTGCGGTGTCGGCGATCGGCTCGCCGCGGCCGAGCTGGAGGTCGTTGCTGTTGAGCCCGATGGTCTGGCCGCCGAGCTGGCGCATGGCGACATCGAACGACACGCGGGTGCGGGTCGAGGGCTTCTCGAAGATCATCACGAGCACTTTGTCGGCGATGCCGGGTGGCCGATAGGCCTCCGACACGCGCCGACCGGCGCGCTTCATCTCATGAGCGACATCGACGATGCGGCGCAGCGTGCGGGCCTCGATCGCATCGATGTCGATGAAGTGGCGTGGCGACATGGACGGTCCCCTGCCTCAAGCCTTGGCGGCGGCGCGGGTGGCCGCCAGCGCCTTGGACAGCCGGTCGACGCCCTGGCCGAGTTCGTCCTCGGAGGCGTTGAGCGGGGGCAGCAGACGCAGGACGTTGTCGCCCGCCGAGACCGTCAGCAGGCCGGCCGCGGTGCACGCCTTCATCAGGTCGCCTGCCGGCGGTTTGAGCCGGATGCCGGTGAGGAAGCCCGCGCCGCGGACCTCGAGCACCAGATCCGCGAACTCGTCCTTGAGCCCGGCCAGCCGCTGCTTGAAATACAGCGCGCGGGCCTGCACGCCTTCGAGGAAGCCCGGCTCGAGGACGGCGTCGAGCACGGCATTGCCGACAGCCATGGCCAGCGGATTGCCGCCGAAGGTCGAGCCGTGGGTGCCGGGCGTCATGCCCTTGGCCGCCTCGGCTGTGGCGAGGAAGGCGCCGACCGGGAAGCCACCGCCGATTCCCTTGGCGATCGCCATGATGTCGGGCGTCACGCCGGCCCACTCGTGGGCGAACAGCTTGCCGGTGCGGCCGACGCCACACTGCACTTCGTCGAAGATCAGCAGCAGGCCGTGCTTGTCGCACAGTTCGCGCAGACCCTTGAGACACTGTGTCGGCACCACCCGCACGCCGCCCTCGCCCTGGACGGGCTCGATCATGATGGCGGCAGTCTCGGGTCCGATGGCCGCTTCGAGCGCGGCGTGGTCGCCGTAGGGCAGCACGTCGAAGCCCGGCATGTCGGGGCCGAAGCCTTCGAGGTACTTCTCGTTGCCGCCAGCGGCGATGGTGGCGAGCGTGCGGCCGTGGAAGGCGCCCTTGAAGGTGATGATGCGGTTGCGGGCGGGGTTGCCCGAAACGTGATGATAGCGCCGGGCGACCTTGATGGAGCCCTCGCAGGCCTCGGCGCCGGAGTTGCAGAAGAACACCTTGTCGGCGAACGTCAGCGCACACAGCCGCTCGGCGAGCCGCTCCTGGCCGGCGACCCGGTAGAGGTTGGACGTGTGCCAGACCTTGTGGGCCTGCTCGGTCAAGGCCGCGATCAGGCGAGGATGGGCGTGGCCGAGGACGTTGACCGCGACGCCGCTGGCGAAGTCGAGATAGCGTTCGCCCTTGGTGGAGATCAGCCACGGCCCTTCGCCGCGCTCGAACACGACGTCCTGGCGGCCATAGGTGCCCATGACGGCGGGGGAGGGACCTTCGGTCTTCAACGGAGCGGCGGCTCCGGCATTCGCGGGAGTGGACATCGGCAGGGCATCCTAGAGCGTGGAAACAAAAATGCCGCGCAAAGTGCGCGGCGGACGTGACGAGCGCAAACGTGCCGTCATCGCAAGCGCGCAGCGCGCAAACCGTTCCATCGGCGCAGGTGTAGGGATACCGTCATCATGCGACATCTATGCGGCCCAGGCCCGGACCTGTCAATGGCGACGCCGGTGCGCAATACGCCCGGGGCGTGGCCGGACCGAACCCTGTTGATGACACCGATGAACCCGGCGCTACAGACTGCCGTTGATCGCTCCTGGAGATTAAAATGGTGGCGCGCGACCGCGCCGGTTTCCACCTCGATGCCCGCATTCCTGGGCCGTCGGCCACACGTGTTGCCGATGCGTTACTGATCCACAGGTTCGAATCGTTCTGTGGCGCGAGGGACACTCATGGTGTCAACACCTCGTTAACTCGTGCCCCGCCCTTGTGGCCGGGAAGCCATTTGATCTATTGTTTACCTACACCTGAGCGTTGGCGTAGTTGTGGGCACTGTTGTTTGCCCTGCCTCCAGGTGGTGTCGCGTTGGGCCAAGTAATCGTTCGGCCCGTCAGTGACCCTGTCGCGTAAGTTCCCGAGTAAATCTCAGTTCAATCTTGTAGCCGGTTGCCGGGTTTCCGTCATTCGTGTGCGCGGTCCATCGCGCATCGATCGGCGTGAGCTCCAGCCGGTTCGCCCCGGGCTCGCTCGTTCTCGAGCCGGGCGCTATTGCGCGAGGAGCTGCAATACCAATGGCTTGGAACGATGAACGCGTTGAGCTTCTGAAGAAACTCTGGTCCGAGGGATTGAGCGCGAGCCAGATCGCGGGTCGTCTCGGCGGTGTGACGCGCAACGCCGTTATCGGCAAGGTTCACCGGCTCGGCCTGTCGGGCCGTGCCACCACCGCACGCCTCAAGTCGCACCGTCCGCGGTCGCGGACGCAAGTGGCGAAGCGTCTGGCCAAGCCGCGCTTCGCACAGCCCGGCAACACAGCGCTGCGCGCGCTCTATCAGCCCGAGGCCGAGCCGTTCGTGTCGACCGCCGAGGAACTAGACATCCCGTTGGCCGAGCGCCGGTCCATCGAGACGCTGACCGACTGCAACTGCCGGTGGCCGATCGGCGATCCGCAAGCGGCGGATTTCCATTTCTGCAATCAGAACAAGATGGCGGGTCTGCCCTACTGCGAGTTCCACGCCCGCCGTGCCTTCCAGCCGCCGCAGCCGCTCCGCCGCGAGCAGCGCGAGATCGCCGCGCCGGCACACGTGACGGCCCTGTCGCGCTCCAAGGAGAGCGTCGAGGCCTGACGAACTGGCGGGCCTGCGGGCCCGCCAAGTCTCGCCCCTGCGATTGCCACGGGTCGCAAATCCGCCGACAAGTGCTGGCAGACGCGCCGGTAAAGGGAGCGGACGGCGTGGCGAAATCAAGAACCAGTCTCGGGTGGAGACGCGCCGGCATCGCGCTGCGCGCGCTTGCCGTTTTCGTGCTGGCGCTGGCGGGGCCGAGTGCCGCGCACGCCGATGCGGCCTTCGAGCGGTGGCTCGCGGGCGTTCGGGCGGAGGCGGCCGCACCGCCCTACAACGTCTCGCCCGCTGTGCTCGAGAGCGCCTTCAAGGGCGTCACCCCGGATCTCAAGCTGCCGGATCTCGTGCTGCCCGGCCAGACGCCGAAGTCGAGCGGGCAGGCGGAATTCACCAAGTCGCCCCGCGCCTATCTCGACCCGGTGCTGTTGTCGCGGCTCGGCAGTCAGGGGCGTGATCTGGTTCGCCAGCATGCGGCGACGGTGGACCGCATCGAAAGCGTGATCGGCGTGGACCGGCATATCGTGCTCGCCATCTGGGGCCGCGAGACGGCCTTCGGCACGCACAAGCTGCCCCATTACGCGATCCGCGTTCTCGCGACCCAGGCGTATCTCGGCCGGCGCAAGGACTTGTTCCGTACCGAGTTGCTGTTTGCGCTCAAGATGCTCGAGGATCGCATCGTCACCGTGGATGCGATGCGGTCGTCGTGGGCCGGGGCGATGGGGCTCACCCAGTTCATGCCGTCGGAATTCTATCAGTCGGCGCGATCGCTCGACGGGCGGCGGCCGGATCTGTTCCGCTCGATCCCGGACGCGCTGGCTTCGGCGGCGGAGCAGCTGCGGCTCAAGGGCTGGGTCACCGGCCTGCCGTGGGGCTTCGAGGTGGTCGTGCCGGCGGGCGCCGACTGCGCGCTCGAGGGGCCCGATCAGGCGCGGCCGCTCTCCGCCTGGGCCCGGCTCGGCTTCAAGCGGACCGGCAACCGGCCGCTGCCGGCGGCGCACCAGTCGGCCGAGGCCTATCTGATGTCACCCGCCGGAGCGTTCGGACCGGCCTTTCTGGTAACCGAGAACTACAAGGTCATCCGCCGCTACAACATGTCCGACCTCTACGCGACGTTCGTCGGCCATCTGGCGGATCGCATCGCCGGCGGCGGCGATTTCGACACGCCCTGGAAGGAGATCGCCGCCATGCCCGAAAGCGAGGTCGCGGCGATCCAGCAGCATCTGCAGCGGCGCGGGCTGGCAATCGAGAAGATCGACGGCAAGGTCGGCTCGAACACGCGCCGGCTGATCGGCACCTACCAGCGTCAGAGCAAACTGGCCGTCGACTGCTGGCCGACGCGTGGCCTGTTGCAGCATCTGACAGCCGGGGCGCCAGCGCGATGACACGGGTTTTGGCGCTCGCCCTTGCGCTCGGGCTCGTCGCGGCTCCCGTGGCCACGGCGCAGGGCCCTGGACCGATCCCTGCTCCCGCGGCGGCCGAGGCCGATGCGGAGGCGCGTCTGCAGGCGGTGACCAGCGACATCGCGCAGCGGGCGGCATCGCTCGGGCTTTCGGCGAAGACCGTCGGCGTGGCCTTTGCCGGCCTGGCCGCCGATCCCGAGGTGATCGAACTGTCGCGCCGGCAGCCGGAATACAGCATCGCGCCGTGGCAATACCTCGGCAAGCTGGTCAGCGAGCAGCGCATGGCCGACGGCCGCGCGAAACTTGTCGCCGAGCGGCAGACGCTGCTCGATGTCGAGGCCGCGTTCGGGGTCGACCGGCACGTGGTGACGGCCATCTGGGGCATCGAGTCGAACTTCGGCGCCGCGATGGGCGAGCGGCGGATCGTGCGCTCGCTGGCCACGCTCGCCGCCATGGACGAGCGGCGCGGTCCGTTCTGGCGGGGCGAACTGATTGCCGCGCTGAGAATGATCGAGCGCGGCGACGCGGTGGCGGAGCGTATGACGGGGTCGTGGGCGGGGGCGATGGGGCACACCCAGTTCATCCCGTCGACCTATCAGGCGCACGCCATCGATTTCGACGGCGACGGGCGCCGCGATCTGTGGTCCACCGCCGATGCGCTGGCGTCGACGGCCAAGTACCTCAAGGCATCGGGCTGGGTGGGCGACCGGCCGTGTGCCTTCGAGGTGGTGCTGCCGCCGACATTCGACCATGGGCTGGCGGCGCCGGGCAGCGAGCGGACGTTGGCCGGATGGATGGCGCTCGGCGTCAAGCCGGCTGGCGCGGACGGGCCCGGCTCACCCGTCGAGGCTTCGCGGCGGATGCCGGGCACGGCGCTGTCGCGGGTGCTGCTGCCGGCGGGGGCGCGCGGCCCGGCGTTCCTGGTCACGCAGAACTTCGGCGCGGTGCTGCGCTACAACCAATCCGTTGCGTACGCGCTGGCGGTCTGTCATCTCGCGGACCGGCTGTCCGGCGGGGGGGCGGTGCTGGCGGCCTGGCCGGTCGACGATCCGCCGCTGGTGCGGGCCGAACGGGAGGAACTGCAGCGGCTGCTCGGCGGGCTCGGTCATGATATCGGAGCCGTCGACGGCCTGATCGGGCGGCAGACACAGGCCGCCATACGGGCCTATCAGAAGGCCGCTGGAATTCCGGCCGACGGGTATGCCAGCCAGCGGCTGCTGGAGCGGCTTCGGCGGGACGCGCGATTGTGATATGAAGCGGCCGTGACGCGGCGTTGCGGGCGGTCGGCAAAGACACGAGGTGACCGAATGCGGGCACGTTGGGTGGTCAATCTCCTGGGCGCTCTGACACTGCTGGCCGGCGCGCTGCCGGCGGTGGCACAGGACGATCTCGCTGGCCCCAGTTTCATCACGCCGTTCCCCGAGAACGACACCTATCGCATGCTGGTGCTCGGCGACACGCTGGCCAACGGGCTCGCCGATGGTCTCGCCGAGGCGATGAGCGGGGCCGAAGGCGTGCAGCTCCAGCGCAAGGCCCGTCCGCTCAACGGCCTGTCGCGCAGCGAGTTCGAGGAGGATCTCAAGGCGCTCGAGGATCCGGCCTGGCGCGAGCCCCTGCACATCGCGGTGGTGATGCTCGGGGTGTGGGATCGCATGCCGCTGCGCAATCCATCGGGGCGACGGGTTCTCGTCGGATCTCCCGAGTGGCGTGATCTCTTCGGCCAGCGCGTCGACCGGGTCATGAAGATCCTGAAGCGGAAGAAGGCGGCGGTTTACTGGGTCGGCCTGCCGGTGATGCGGCGGAGCGAGGCGACCCGCGATATCGAGACGATCAACGAGATCTTCCGCGAGCGGGCGTTCCTCAATGGGCTCAAGTTCATCGACGCCTATGCCGGGTTCGCCGACGAGGACGGCAATTTCAATCCCTACGGCCCGGACGTGACGGGCAAGATGCGGCTGCTGCGCGAGAACGACGGCGTGCATTTCACCGAGGCCGGCAATCGCAAGCTCGCCCACTTCGTAGAGCGGGTGGTGCGGCGCGATCTCAACCAGGCCAAGTCGGAGCGCAGCATTCCGCTGCTCGGCACCGAGGCGGAGCAACGGCGCGTGTCGCCCAACAAGGGGCCAGACGAGTTGGCGGCCGGCGCGGCCGCTGCCGCGGCCGCCAAGGGTACCAAGGGTGGCTCCCGCCCCGCCAGCGCCGGGACGCCGGCCTCGCCGGCCGAGGGCGAGCAGAAGGCCGACAACGGTCGGATCCAGTTCCGTATCGTCAGCGCGCAGGGCCGGGAAGAGACGGTCACGTTCGATCTGCCGCGGCCGGCGATTCCGGCCCGTGTCATGGCGCTGGTGACGCGGCGGGAATCGATCGAGCGGCCGTCACAGCTCGGCGATACGCTGACCGACGAGATCGCCGGCGGACTTCTGGTGATGACGTCGGTGACGCCAGCGGCCGACAGCGCGGCGCGCCGCCGGATGGCGCCGACGCAGGCGCCGTTCTTCCGGGTGCTGGTCAAGGGCGAGCGGGTGCTGCCGAAGCCTGGACGGATCGACGACTTCTCGTGGCCCAAGCCGGAGCAGTCGGCGGAAGCCGAGGGTGCGGCGCCTGCCGGCAAGGACGCCGGCACCGTGCGGGCACGGGCGCGCGGCGGCTGAGGCCGGTCGCTTCGGCCGCGCCGTTCAGCGCGGCAGGTCGCTGCGGCCCATCAGGGCCTTGTCGATCGCGTGGGCGGCCTGGCGGCCTTCCCGGATGGCCCACACGACCAGCGACTGACCGCGGCGCATGTCGCCCGCTGCAAAAACCCGCTTGCGAGTGGTGCCGTAGTCGCGGTCGTTGGCCTTGACGTTGCCGCGTGGGTCCAGTTCGACGCCAAGTTCCTTCACCATGCCTTCGGCGATCGGGCTGACGAAGCCCATGGCCAGCAGCACGAGGTCGGCCTGGATCTCGAACTCGGTGCCCGGGATCTCCTTGAACTTATTGTCGACCTTGACGCAGACCAGCTTGGAAACGCGGCCGTCCTTGCCCTCGAAGCGCTTGGTGTTGACCGAGAAGTCGCGCTTGGCGCCCTCGGCCTGGCTCGACGAGGTGCGGAACTTGAGCGGCCAGTTGGGCCAGGTGAGATCCTTGTTTTCGTGCTCCGGGGCGATCGGCATGATCTCGAGCTGCGTCACGGACAGTGCGCCCTGACGGAAGCTGGTGCCGATGCAGTCGGAGCCGGTGTCGCCGCCACCGATGACGACGACGTGGCGGCCGGCGGCGATTTCGCCCGTGGACGGCGCGAGCGGTTCGCCGGATACGCGGCGGTTCTGCTGGGGCAGGAAGTCCATGGCGTAGTGGATGCCGGCGAGGTCGCGGCCCGGCACGGCCAGATCGCGCGGCTTCTCGGCGCCGCCGGCGAGCAGCACGGCGTCGTGGCGGGCCTCGAGGTCGGCGATGGCGACGGCCTTGCCGACCTCGACGTTGCAGTGGAACGTCACGCCCTCGGCCTGCATCTGCGCGACCCGGCGCTCGATCACGGACTTTTCGAGCTTGAAGTCGGGAATGCCGTAGCGCAGCAGGCCGCCGGGGTGGGCGTTCTTCTCGTAGACATGGACCTCGTGGCCGGTGCGGGCGAGCTGCTGGGCGGCGGCGAGGCCCGCGGGGCCCGAGCCGATCACGGCCACGCTCTTGCCGGTCTTGCGCTCGGCCGGCTGCGGCACGATCCAGCCTTCCTGGAAGGCGCGGTCGGCGACGGCACATTCGATCGTCTTGATGGTGACCGGTTTGTCGTCGATGTTCAGCGTGCAGGAGGCTTCGCACGGCGCCGGGCAGATGCGGCCGGTGATCTCCGGGAAGTTGTTGGTCGAGTGGAGGTTGCGCGAGGCTGTCTGCCAGTCGCCCTTGTAGACGAGGTCGTTCCAGTCCGGGATCTGATTGTTCACCGGGCAGCCGTTGTGGCAGTAGGGGATGCCGCAATCCATGCAGCGGCCCGCCTGCGTGCGCACCTCGCCCTCGGGCAGCGGCACGACGAACTCGTGCCAGTGCTTCAGGCGCTCTTCGACCGGCGTGTATACGCGGTCCTTGCGCTCGAACTCCATGAAGCCGGTGATCTTGCCCATCGCGTCGTCCTCACCCTCCGGCCTCGGCGCCATCGCCACCAGCCGTTGCACAATGATCCGTTACGAAATGCCGAGTGCGCCTTCGCACCGGCCGATCCAGTCCGTCACCCGTTTTCGCCCGCCGAGATCGAAGCCGCCCTCGGGAGCAACTCGCGTGTACGCCAGCAGGGCGATGTCGGCGAGACTGACGTCCGTGCCGGCAAACCACTGCCGCCCCGCGAGTGTCCGCTCCATGAGGTCGAGCGCCTGCTCGCCGCGGGCGACGCGCCAGTCCTCACGGGCCGCCTTCGGTTTGCCCTGGTAGAGCATGTGGAACCGGCAGACGGCAATGTACGGCTCGTGGCTGTACTGCTCCCAGAACAGCCATTGATCCATCTCGGCCTCGGCGAACGGGTCGGCGGGGATCAGGCGGCTGCCGCGGGCCAGATAGCGGATTATCGCATTCGACTGGGCGAGCGTGCGCCCGTCGTCGAACTCGATGGCCGGCACCTGGCCCATCGGGAAGCGGGCCAGATAGTCCGCTGTCCGCGTGTCTCCGGCCATGATGTCGACGGGCTGCCAAGCGTAGGGGCGGCCGAGCAGGTCGGCCGTCCACTTCACCTTGAGGCAGTTGCCGGATCTCAAGTCGCCATAGACGCGCATGATGCTAGCGGGCTTGGCCGGGTTGCGCGGCTGCCTTGTCGGCGGCAGCCAGCTTCTTCAACGCGTCCCGGAACTCGACCGGCATCACCTTCTTGAACTTCGGCAGCCACGCCGGCCAGTCGGCCAGGATCGCCTTGGCCTTGGCGCTGTTGGTGAAGCGCGCATGGCGGGAGACGAGCGTGTAGAGCCGGCGGGCATCGTCGGTGTCGAGGCTGGCGACCAGATCGGCGATACCGTCGGCAGCCATCTCGCCGGCCGTGCCGATGTCGACCGGCTCGAGCGGCAGAAGCTCGGCCATCTCGAGGTTGGCGCGGCGCTCGAAGTCGCCGGCCTCGTCGAGCACGTAGGCGACGCCGCCGGACATGCCGGCCGCGAAGTTGCGCCCGGTCGGCCCGAGCACGACGATGCAGCCGCCGGTCATGTATTCGCAGCCGTGATCGCCGGTGCCCTCGACGACGGCGACGGCGCCGGAGTTGCGTACCGCGAACCGTTCGCCGGCGATGCCGCGGAAGTAGCATTCGCCGGTGATGGCGCCGTACAGCACGGTGTTGCCGACGATGATGCTCTCCTCCGGCACGATCGCCGACTTCGGGTTCGGCCGGACGACGATCTTGCCGCCCGAGAGGCCCTTGCCGACGTAGTCGTTGGCCTCGCCGACGAGGTCGAGGGTGACGCCCTTGGCGAGCCACGCGCCGAAGCTCTGGCCGGCGATGCCGGTCAGCGCGATGTGGATGGTGTCGTCGGGCAGGCCGGTGTGGCCGTAGCGCTTGGCCACCTCGCCCGACAGCATGGCGCCGGCGGCGCGGTCGGAGTTGGCGATCGCCGTCTCGATCTTGACGGGCTTGCCGGTCTCGAGCGTCGACTTGGCCTCGGCGAGCAGCTTGCGGTCGAGAACGTTGCTGAGCCCGTGGTTCTGGTGCTCGCGATTGTAGATGGCGACGCCCTCGGGCGCTTCCGGCTTGAAGAACAGCTTGCGGAAGTCGAGACCGCGCGCCTTCCAGTGACCGATCGCCCGCTCCTTGTCGAGAATCTCGGACTGGCCGATCATCTCGTTGAAGTTCCGGAAGCCGAGCGCGGCCATCAGCTCACGCACTTCTTCGGCGACGAAGAAGAAGTAGTTGATGACGTGCTCGGGCTTGCCCTTGAACTTGGCGCGCAGCACGGGATCCTGCGTCGCGACACCGACCGGGCAGGTGTTCAAATGACACTTGCGCATCATGATGCAGCCGGCGGCGATGAGCGGCGCGGTCGCGAAGCCGAACTCGTCGGCGCCGAGCAGCGCGCCGATCACGACGTCGCGGCCGGTGCGGATGCCGCCGTCGACCTGCACGGCGATACGACCGCGCAGCCGGTTGCCGACCAGCGTCTGGTGGGTCTCGGCGAGGCCGATTTCCCAGGGCGACCCGGCATGCTTGATCGACGTCAGCGGCGAGGCGCCGGTGCCGCCCTCGAAGCCGGAGATGGTGACGTGGTCGGCGCGCGCCTTTGCGACGCCCGCCGCGACCGTGCCGACACCGACTTCCGAGACGAGCTTGACCGAGATGTCCGCCGCCGGATTGACGTTCTTGAGGTCGTAGATGAGCTGGGCCAGATCCTCGATCGAATAGATGTCGTGATGCGGCGGCGGCGAGATGAGGCCGACGCCCGGCGTCGAGTGGCGCACGCGCGCAATCGTCTCGTCGACCTTGTGGCCGGGCAGCTGGCCGCCCTCACCAGGCTTTGCGCCCTGGGCCATCTTGATCTGTATGAGATCGGAGTTGACCAGATACTCGGTGGTCACGCCGAAGCGGCCCGAGGCCACCTGCTTGATGGCCGAGCGCATGCTGTCGCCGTTGGGCAGCGGCTTGTAGCGATCCGCCTCCTCGCCGCCCTCGCCGGTGTTCGACTTGCCGCCGATGCGGTTCATCGCGACGGCAAGGGTGGTGTGGGCCTCGCGGCTGATGGAGCCGAAGCTCATGGCGCCGGTCGCGAACCGGCGGACGAGTTTCTCGGCCGGCTCGACCTCGGCCAGCGGCACCGGCTTGCGGCCCATCTCCTCGGCGGTCCTGATGCGGAACAGGCCGCGGATGGTCATCAGCTGCTCTGTCTGCTGATTGATCTGGGCGGCGAAGTCGCGGTACTTCTGCGGTATCCTGCCGCTCATGGCATCGGCATTCTGGGTGCCGCGGACCGCGTGCTGGAGATCGGCGACGACGCTCGGGCGCCACATGTGGGCCTCGCCGCGGACGCGGTAGGCGTACTCGCCGCCGACGTCGAGGGTGTGGTCGAGCACGGGCACGGCAGCGAACGCCTGACGATGGCGCTCGATGGTCTCGCGGGCGATCTGCGGCATGCCGACACCCTCGATCTGAGTGTGGGTGCCGGTGAAGTAGCGCTGCACGAACGAGGTGCGCAGGCCGACCGCGTCGAAGATCTGGGCGCCGCAGTAGGACTGGTAGGTCGAGATGCCCATCTTGGACATCACCTTCTGCAGCCCCTTGCCGATCGCCTTGATGTAGCGCTTCACGGCCTCCTTCGGCTTCAGATCGACGCCGAGGTCGGGGAGCATGGCCTCGATGGTCTCGAAGGCGAGGTAGGGGTTGATCGCTTCGGCGCCGTAACCGGCCAGCGTCGCGAACTGGTGCACTTCGTGCGCCTCGCCGGTCTCCACGACCAGGCCGACGGACGTGCGAAGGCCCTGACGGATGAGGTGGTGATGGACGGCGGAGGTCGCCAGCAACGACGGGATCGGCACGCGGTCGGGCCCGGTCGCGCGGTCGGACAGCACGATGATGTTGTACTCGCCCGAGCGCACGGCCTCCTCGGCCTCCGCGCAGACCACGTCGAGGGCGGCCGACATGCCGGCTGCGCCGTCACCGGCGGCGAAGGTGATGTCGATCGTGACGGTCGAGAAGTGGTTGTCCTTGACGCTGCCGATCTGGCGGATCCGCTCCAGCTCGTCGTTGGTCAGGATCGGCTGCATGGCCTCGAGACGCTTGGTCTTCGAGGTGCCTTCGAGGTCGAGCAGGTTGGGCCTGGGTCCTATGAACGACACGAGGCTCATGACGAGCTCTTCGCGGATCGAGTCGATCGGCGGGTTGGTCACCTGTGCGAAGTTCTGCTTGAAGTAGGTATGGAGCAGCTTCGGCTTGTTCGACAGGGCCGAGATCGGCGTGTCGGTGCCCATGGAGCCGACGGCCTCCTGACCGGTGGCCGCCATGGGCGCCATCAGGAACTTCACGCTCTCCTGCGTGTAGCCGAACGCCTGCTGAAGATCGAGCAGGCTGACGTTGGTGCTCTTCTTCTCGGGGATCGGGTGCAGCGGCAGGTCGCCGACGTGGATCTGCGTGCGGTGCAGCCACTGCTCGTAAGGGTTGCGCGAGGCGAGGTCGTTCTTGAGTTCGTCATCGGAGATGATGCGACCCTGCTCGAGGTCGATCAGCAGCATCTTGCCGGGCTGCAGGCGCCACTTCCTGGCGATCTGCTCTTCCGGAATCGGAAGAACGCCCGACTCCGACGACATGACCACGCGATTGTCGGTGGTGACCAGATAACGGGCCGGCCGCAGGCCGTTGCGGTCGAGGGTGGCGCCGATCTGGCGGCCGTCGGTGAACGCCATGGCGGCGGGGCCGTCCCACGGCTCCATGAGGCAGGCGTGGTACTCGTAGAAGGCGCGGCGCTTCTGGTCCATGGTCGGGTTGCCGGCCCACGCCTCGGGGATCAGCATCATCGCCGCGTGGGCGAGGCTGTAGCCGCCCATGGTCAGGAATTCGAGCGCGTTGTCGAAACAGGCCGTGTCCGACTGACCCTCGTAGGAGATCGGCCACAGCTTGGTGATGTCGGCGCCGAACAGGGGCGACGATACCGAGGCCTGGCGGGCGGCCATCCAGTTCACGTTGCCGCGCAGCGTGTTGATTTCGCCGTTGTGGGCGACCATGCGGTAGGGGTGGGCGAGCTTCCAGGACGGGAAGGTGTTGGTCGAGAAGCGCTGATGCACGAGGGCGAGTGCGGAGGCGATGCGCGGGTCCGACAGGTCGCGGTAGTAGGCCTTGACCTGGTAGGATAGGAACATGCCCTTGAAGACGAGCGTGCGGCTCGACAGCGAGACGATGTAGAAGCCGATGTCGGTGCCCTTGTAGGCGGAGTATATCGCCTGCGAGATGACCTTGCGGACGATGTAGAGGCGGCGCTCGAAGGTCGCCTCGTCGATGCCCTTCGGCCGGCCGATGAAGACGTGGCGGTGCACCGGCTCGGTCTTGCGGACACTTTCCGACAATCGGCTGCTGTCGACCGGCACGTCGCGGAATCCGAGCAGCGACAGGCCTTCCTGCTTGACGACGCGGCCGATGACGTTCTCGCAGTGACGGCGCAGGCGCTCGTCGCACGGCATGAAGATGTGGCCGGCCGCATAGGCGCCGCGAGCCGGCAGCTTGATGCCGATGGCCGCGCATTCCTGCTTGAGGAACTCGTGCGGGATCTGAATGAGGATGCCGGCGCCGTCGCCGGACAGCGGGTCGGCGCCCACGGCGCCGCGGTGCTCGAGGTTCTCGAGAATGGCGAGCGCGTCGGCGATGAGTTGGTGGGTCTTCTTGCCGGACAGGTCGGCTATGAAGCCGACGCCGCAGGCGTCATGCTCGCGGGTGGGCTCGAACAGTCCGGACTCGATGGGCGCGTGCGGCTCCATCTCTTCGAGATCCGGGTGACCGGCGGCGCTGTCGAAGGCGCTGTTGCTCATAGGGGCCCCTCGTGGGTACTTGGACCAGCAGGTGGTTTGTCGGGGTAGCAGGACCCTTGTCGGGTCGCCTGGTTATCTTGGTCGCGGAGCGGTGCGGGACCGTCGCGAGAGCCGCGTTCAGGCGGCCGGTTTTCGGGCTCGCGCCGTGGTCGTCGCGCGATTGCCCGGGCACGCGACGGCCCGCGTCCCGAAGGCCGCGTGCCCACCGTCACTATCGCGCACCGTAATCACCACACTCGGCTCCGCCTCATTCGGCCATCGGCGTTCTGGCACGACGCCGAGGAAAGGACAACAATCCTGACCTTTCCTTTAGGACGTTAAGCAGATTTCCGAACGAGACACAAGACGCAATCCGCGTGGGGGCGGGCCTATCCAAGGCTCCGTGGCACGGGCGGTTTTGCGCAATTTTGTTGCTTGGCTGCCGTTCCGTCCGTCGCTCCGGCGGGTGTGGCGCGGCGGGCATGCCGATCGGCCAGATCGCATAGGCCATCTGGCTAGGTCGGCGCGACGCATCTAGCATCCGCGCGCCCGGGACATCACGGTCCCGCACCGAGGAGGAGACACGTCATGAAGAAACTTCTGATCGCAGCGGTCGCTGCGGCCGCCATGGTTCCGCTTGCCCTGCCGTCCGAGGCCGCCAAGTGCTCGCGCGTGTCCGGTCAGGGCACGGCCATCACCAACCTGCTCGCGACGGCGAACGCCAACATGGCGCTCGAGGAGGCCATGAAGGCGAAGGGCCTCAAGGCGAAGGGCAAGGCCGCGGTCTCGTGCAAGTACCAGGTGGTGCTGTCGACCTGCACCGCCACGCAGCGCGGTTGCAAGTAGTCTCCGGTTTCCCCCTTCCGCCGTGCGGCGGGAGGGGGCTTGTCGTCGTCACTGCCGGGTCTTGCGGACCATCACGTAATTGCCCTGGACGGCGAGGGTGGTGAGATAGGGTCCGAACATCTTCAGGAACGCGTCGATCGCCTCGTGCGGTCCGGGGTCGCCCGCGTGCAGGTTCAAGGCCTGCCGCAAGGCCGGATTGAGGTGGTTCCGGCTGCAGATGATGATCCCGCCGATCTTGACGAGATGCCAGGTGGCGACGAGGTCCGACAGCATGATGATGCCGCGGCCCGAGCCGTCGATGTAGGCGAGATCGATCGCGTTGAGCGGCACCTCGCGGATCTTGTCTGTGGAGTGTCCGACCTTGACGTCGAACCTGGCCGCCTCACCGGACAAGGAGACGTTGGCGGTGAACCTCGCCAGGGTGTGTTCCTCGAATGCGTCGATGATCGTCAGCCTGGCGGTCGGATGGGTCAGGACGTTCTCGAGCATCCACAGCGCGGAGCGGCCCTCGTAGGTGCCGATTTCGAGATAGTGCAGGCCCGGTTCGCCCTTGAGGCCGGCAAGCAGCCTGGTCCAGGCGGGGATCTTGTCGGTGAAGGAGTCCTTCGTGAACTGGTAGTCCTTCGCGTAGGCCTTCTGCGCCGTTTTGTCGGCCGCCCACAGTCCGGTTGGCGCCAGGACCAGCAACACCACGAAGGCCAGTCGTGATCGTGCCGACCCGTGTCTGCCAAGTCTCATCACAAGCTCCAAAGGCTCCGTCCCACGTCTCCACGCGGTCACGGCGGCGGCGGGCGCCGACCAGACGTATACCGACGAATCCAGATTGGCACGGCGGCGCTGCTGGCGGATTGACCGGGGCGGTGTGGTTGCGGAGCGTCGCAGCGGCAGACTGTCGCTTTCCCGGCAGCCGAGCGGGACGAGGTGGCCCGGCGGGCTTCACGGCGGCGTGGCGTGCCCCGAGGCCCTCGGTGACCGTCCGATGTGTCCGCACCACGTCGCGTGTAAAACGCGGCTCGCGAAACGCGAAGGCCGCCCGACCTTGGCGGTCGGACGGCCTTCCTCAGTTCAGAGGCGGGTTTCGGCCGAGGCTCAGATGCCGCGACCCCAGTAACCGCACCAGCGATGAACGTTCCATGCCAGGTTCTGGTCGTAGCCGAGCAGCGTGCCATAGTTCGGCATTTTCAGCTCGGTATCGGCCGGGCTGAAGCACTTGCCGCCATCCGACGCCTTTTTGACCTCGGCCGAGAGGTCGGTCAGGAACGCAAGCTGCTGTTCCATGTCCTTGCGGGTTCCAAGGCGTCCGCCGGGACCCGGATGACCCGGGATCATCTTCTCCCACTTGAGGTCGAGCGTCTTCTTCAGCGAAGCCTCCCACTCGATCGGGTAGGAATCGTTGACGGCGAGCCGCGAGGGCACAGCACCGAGCGAATTGAAGTCGACGGCGAAGATGGTCTTCTCCTTCGGCAGGAACATCACCAGCGAGGAGTCGGAGTGGTTGCGGCCGACGTAGACGAGTTCGAGCTTGGTGCCGCCGAGGCTGATCGTGCGCTTGCCGTCGACCACCTGGTCGGGGATGACCACGTCCGGCGCCTTCAGCGTCGCCAAGCGCTCCTTGGCGCGGCGATGTGCAACGACGACCGCGCCGGCTTCCTTGAAGAGCTTGCCGCCGGCGATGTGGTCGTAATGGTGATGGCTGTAGATCAGATATTTGATCGGCGCCGATGTAACCTTCTTGATCTCGTCGATATAGGCCTTCGCGGCTTCTGGGCGCCCGTAGCTGATCGGGTCGGTCGCGATCACGTCGGCCGGCGTGACGACGAACATCGACTGGTGGTTCTGGTAGCGAAACACGTAGACGTTGTCCGTGCCTTCCACTTTGGTCGTGGCGAAGAGCGGGGCCTGCGGCTGCTGGGCGGCAGCGCCGGAGGCCAACATCATCAAGGCGAGAAGTCCAAGGGCGAAACGCATCAATTGTCTCCCATGAGAGTCACGGTCGGTTTGTTGTTCGGCGGTCGGCACGGCATCGCAGCCCGGCTTTCCATTGAAACCCGAGCGTGTGAGTAGGTTACGACGCCCTGGTTGCAGAGGACAATACTTCTCAATCCGGGGGGAGAATGGCGGGCTAGTCCCGCACGCCCCCGCCATGCTAGGCGAGGCCTCGGATTTCAACCGAGGAGGCGCCCGTGGCCGCGACCCGCACCGAGACCGATACCTTCGGACCCATCGAGGTCCAGGCCGACAAGTATTGGGGGGCGCAGGCCGAGCGCTCGCTCGGCAATTTCAAAATCGGCTGGGAGAAGCAGCCGAAGCCGATCGTCCGCGCGCTCGGCATCGTCAAGCGGGCGGCGGCCGAGACCAACGTGGCGCTCGGCAAGCTCGATCCGAAAATCGGCGAGGTCATCTTGCGCGCCGCGCAGGAGGTGATCGACGGCAAGCTCGACGATCACTTCCCGCTGGTCGTCTGGCAGACCGGATCGGGCACGCAGTCGAACATGAACGCCAACGAAGTGATCTCGAACCGCGCCATCGAGATGATGGGGGGCGTGATGGGCTCGAAGAAGCCCGTGCATCCCAACGACCACGTCAACATGAGCCAGTCGTCGAACGACACGTTCCCGACGGCCATGCACATCGCCTGCGCCGAAGAGGTCGTGCACCGGCTGGTGCCTGCGCTGAAGAAGCTGCACGGCGCGCTCGATGCCAAGGCGAAGGCGTGGAGCCACATCATCAAGATCGGCCGGACGCACACGCAGGATGCGACGCCGCTGACGCTCGGCCAGGAATTCTCGGGCTACGCCCAGCAGGTGGAGAACGGGATCCGCCGCATCGAGATGACGCTGCCGGCGCTGATGGAGCTCGCTCAGGGTGGCACCGCAGTCGGCACGGGGCTCGCCTCGCCGGCCGGTTTCGCCGACAAGGTCGCGGCGGCGATCGCGCGGATCTCGGGCCTGCCGTTCACCTCGGCGCCCAACAAGTTCGAGGCGCTGGCGGCGCACGACGCGATGGTGATGACGCACGGCGCCATCACGACGGTCGCCATGAGCTGTTTCAAGATCGCCAACGACATCCGCTTCCTCGGCTCGGGACCACGGGCGGGGCTCGGCGAGCTTTCGCTGCCGGAGAACGAGCCCGGCTCGTCGATCATGCCGGGTAAGGTCAACCCGACGCAGTGCGAGGCGCTGACCCAGGTGGCGGCGCACATCCTGGGCAACAACACGGCGATCGGCTTCGCCGGCAGCCAGGGGCACTTCGAGCTCAACGTCTTCAACCCGATGATGGCCTACAACTTCCTGCAATCGGTGCGGTTGCTGGCCGATGCGGCGGTTTCGTTCACCGACAACTGCGTGGTCGGCATCGAGCCGCGGCTCGACAACATCGCGCAGGGGCTCGCCAACTCGCTGATGCTGGTGACGCCGCTCAAGGAGAAGTACGGCTACGACCGGGCGGCCAAGATCGCCAAGACCGCCCACAAGAACGGCACGACGCTGCGCGAGGAGGCCGTCAAGGACGGCATCCCGGCCGACGATTTCGACGCCATCGTGCGGCCGGAAAAGATGATCGCGCCGGAGTGATTGCGCTTCAGTCCAGGGTCTCACATGGCGGCCGACATCATCAACCTGAAGCGCGCCCGCAAGGCCAAGGACCGTGCCGGGAAGGCCAAGGTCGCGGCCGAGAACCGCGTGCGCTTCGGCCGGACGAAGGCCGAGCGCACGGAGGGTGAGGCGGCGCGCACGCTCGAGCTGCGCCGCCTCGAGGGTCACCGCCGCGATGGTGATCCCGAGGACGGCAGCAGCGGCGCGTCCTGACCATGAAGCCGGTCAAACGTTCGTTCTCGATTGCCGGCCATCGCACCTCGATCTCGCTGGAGGCCGCGTTCTGGGAAGCCCTCAAGGAGGTCGCGCGCGGCGAGGGCAAGCCGGTTGCGGCCGTGGTCGCCGAGATCGACCGCAGCCGTGGCGGTGCCAACCTCTCCAGTGCGGTGCGGGTCTGGCTGCTGGACCGCTACCGGCGCGCCGCCGCCGTCAGTTCGGCGGATAAAGGAACTTGAGTCCCCACCAGGGTTGCCCGCTGTCGCGGGCCTGTGGGCGCGGGGCTGGCCTCGGCGGCGGCGGGGGTGCGGATGCGGGCTCCACGGGCACGGCGGCGGCTGGCGGCGTGGGTTCGGCCACGGGATCGCCGTCGAACAGATCGGGCTTGGTCTCCAGGCGCACCGCGGCGCGGGCGATCGCCTCGGCGGCGCGGGCCTCGTCGAGCGCCTTGCGCCGGATCGCCTCCTCGCGGGAGCGCTCCTCGTCGAGGCGGCGCAGACGCTCGAGTTCCTCGACGTCGCGCTCCATCAGGCGCACCGTGAGCTCGCGCGCGAGGTCGTCGGTCGAGACGCGCGGCTCGGCGCGGACCAGATCCCAGGCCGTGCCGGAGTAGACGATCGACACGGGCGGCAGCGCGTCCTTGCGCTTGGTGCCCATGTCGGCCTGACGCGGCTCGATCCGCCATTCGGCGTCGGCCATGAAGGTCGCGAGGTCCATCGTCGACCGGTTGGAGATCATCGCGTCGGCGGTCGTGACGCGGAACTGCGCCACTTTCAGCGCGCCATTCTCGAGCGCAACCGGGACGGTCTTGTCGCCGATGTCGAGGACGTTGTTGGCCAGTGCGTTGCGGAACAGAGACTGCAGCTGCGCGTCGTCGGGCGGCGCCTCGGCCGCGAGGTAGGACTGGGCAGCGCGCACGACGGCGCCGGGGTAGAGACCGGGCAGCTGCACGCCCTTGACCGTCAGCGTGCCCTTGCCGGCGGCCGACTGCACGAGCGAGCGCGGACTGTAGCCCTTGCCCTCGATGTCGAAGGCCAGGGTTGCGCGCCCCTTGCCCCGCTGGCGCGCGAACGGGAGAGTTGCGAGGTCGAGGTCTGTCAGCTCGATGCGACCGGTGGCCGAGGTCGCCGCCGGTCCGCCGCGCATCGACCACTTGGCACTGAGTTTGCCATCGAGAAGGGCGGCGGTCAGGCTGGTGATCTCGACGCGACCAGGGCCGATCGATGCTGTGAGCGTGGCATCCTGCACGATGGCGCCGGTGGCGACTTCGAGCCGGCGTGCCGCGAGCTTCAGGCGCATCTCGGACTTGATGGCGGCGAGGTCGAAGGGCTCCTCCGGCCATGGGGAAGGCTGGGCCGGCGCGGCTGCCGGGACGATCGCCGCCGGCACGCCGGCCGCCGGTTGTGCCGTCAGCGCCGCGGTGAGCGCACGCAGCACCACACGATCGGCGACGATGTCGGCATCGATGGCGCCGGCGGGCTGGCGCATGATGGTGCCGGACATGCGCGCGCCGGCCACGGCGATGCGATCGAGCGCCAGCAGCAGGCCGTCCTTGCCGTGCGCGACGCCGAGCGTGCCGCGGATCGGCAGGTCGCGGAACGAGCCGGCAAACGGCAGACCGGCCAGCCGCATCAGCTCGGAGGTGTCCTGAAGATTGATGTCGACCTTGCCGGTCACCGCGGTGTCCGCCTCGGCGGTGGCGACGCGGCCATCGAAGGCGGCCGAGAATTCGCTGGTCCCGATCGTCTGGATGGCGGCCTTGGCGATCAGGCCCTTGTCCGGATTGCCGGCGACCCGTACCGAAAGCCGTGCCGGCGGAAGGCCGGCCGCCGACGAGCGGGCACGCGCGAGGCCGGCGAGGGTCAGCGCGTCTGGCCCCTCGACATCGATGTCCGCCTCGAGCGGGGCGCCGCGCCAGCGGTCGATCTGGCGGGCGGACGAGCGGGCGGCGACGCGCAGTCGCGTGGTGCGGGCGGTGCCGTCGGCTGTCAGTTCGGAGGGCACCGCATCGGCGGCGGGGACCGTCAACAGGCCGGCCAGGCGCAGCGGCGCCAGATCCGCCGCACGGTCGCCGAGGGCCGGCGCGCCGAGCGCTTCGGCGAGCAATTGGACGGCGGCGGGTTTGTCGGCGCGGACCTGCCAGACCAGATTGCCTTTCCGGTCGGCGCCGGACGACGCCGTGACGAGGCCGGAGACGTCGATCGCCAGATCGCCGCCGGCGACGAGGCGCAACCGGCGGATGGCGGTGCTCGCTGCGGTCAGCTCGACGTCGGCATCGACCTCGGTCAGCGCGGTGGTGCCGTCGCTCAGCCGGCCGGCGCGCAAGCGCAGCGTGAGATCACCGAAGCGCGGGTCGAGCCAGCGCGTAAGCGGTGAGCCTTCGCGCAGCGCGCCCTGCCAGAGTAACGATTTCGCGTTGGTCACGTCGAGCAGGCCCGGCAGCATGCCCGAGATGTCGAGCTGGTCGGCGCTGATCAGCAGGGAGGTGACGGGACGCGGACCTGACTTGTAGCCGAGGCGCCCGGTGATCGCCTGGCCCGCCACCTCGGCCTTGACCTGATCGACGACCACGGTGTCGTCGCTCGATGCGATGACGGCCTCGACGATGAACGGTCCATCGGACTCGGGCACCGGCAGATTGCTGCCCTTGGCGGCCCAGCCGAGCAGCCGGGTCGCGGAGTTGGCACGGAGCTGGAACCGGCCGTCGAAACTCGACGCATCGGCCGATGCGGTGCCGGACAACGCGAGATGGCCGCCGCCGGGCAGGCCGGCGGCAAGCCGGTCGATGGTGAGCCGGCCGTCCTGGCCACGAAAATCGAACGCGACGGCGCTCATCACGTCGCCGCCGAACGTGACCTGGTCGACGGCGATCCGGGCGGCCACGCGTCCCTTGTCAGGCAGCAGCCGGTCGAGAATGCGGGTGAACGCGTGGGCGCCTTCGAGGGGGCGGCTCGCGCCGGCCGGCCCGCTCATGCGATCGACATCGAGCCAGCGGGATTCGAGACTGGCCTCGACGTTCAGCCCCTCGGTCCAGCCGATACCGACGGCACCGGTGACGAGCTGGGGCTGGCCGTCGCGCTCGAACGACAACGACACGTTCTCGAGCTTGGCGCCACGGCCGTTGCCATCGATGCGGGCGCGCAACTCGAAGCCGTTCGGCGTGGACGGGGCCGACGATGCGGCCGGGCGGTCGGTTCCCGACGGCTGACCGGTCGGGCGTGGCTGGGCAAAGCGCGCCACGACCTCGCCGGCGACGCGCGGCACCTTGGCCAGTTCGGTCAGACCACCGTCGAACGACAGCGTGTTGCCGCTTGCCAGGGCGCGCAGCCCGGCTTTCAAGCGCAGCGCGCCCGGCTCGGCATCGGCGGTGGAGAGCCGCAGTTCGTGGCGCTCCCCGCGCCAGTCGAGGGCGCCGCGAAAGCGCAGCGGGCCGGAGCCGACCACCTCTTCGAGATCGCCGTCGATGCCGTCGAACGTGACGAGGTCCTGGCCGTCGGGGCCCGACAGCATGACCTTGCCGCCGGAGATGGCCACGCTGCCGACCTTGAGTTCGCTGGTGGTCAGCGGCAGCGAGCCGCGACCCAGGGCGAGGGTCTGCCAGTTGCCGCGGCCGGCGCTCGTCAGGGCCAGGCGCAGCTCGGGTTTCACGATCTCGATGCGGCTGATGTCGAGATCGCCCCTGAGCAGGCTCGATATGGCGAGCCCGAGTTCGATGCGCTCGGCGCGCAGGATCGGCTCGCCGGGCGGCTCGGACGGATCGAGCGGAACGTCGGCGATACGCACGCGGCCGAAGCTCATGCGGGGCGCCGGCAGGATATCGACCGCCACGCTGCCGGCCACGCGCACTTCGCGTCCGAGCAGCCGCGAGGCTTCGGCCTCGAATTGTCCGCGGTAGAGGTTCCAATCGACGAAATGCGGAACGGCGAACAGTGCGGCCAGGGTCACGGCCAGCAGCGCACCGATCCACATGAGAAGGCTGTTCATCGCGTCTGGTCCGCTCGCTCGCTGGCAGGCCGCGGCGCCCGCTCAGGCGGCACCACTACGCCACGCCGAAACGGTCGCATTACGTCCGTCGGTTCATGATCCGGCCGTCGCGGCATCGCCACGCCTCATCGCAGGCGGCACGGAGTTTTCTGATCCGGCCGATTCAACTCCCCCGACACGAGGTGCCTCTTATCACGCGGCGGTGCATCATTCATTCCACATTTGCGGCAAGTCCGCCTGCGATACCCCCGTCGCGACTGTTGATAGCGGCCGCAATTTGCGTTGCCGAGACATCCCCATCGCGTTAGGCCCGATCCCATGGCTCAGATTCCCAAGCTGCCGCTGCAAGCGTCTCCGGAGAGTGACCACGACGACGCCCCGGATGGCATGGTGCCGGCACCGCCGCCGCCGCTGTCGGGAGCGATCTCGATGCGGGCGCGCGGCGGCGTCGAGGCGCCCTATCTGAAGGGGCTCAACTCCGCGCAGCGCCGCGCCGTCGATACGCTCGACGGTCCGGTGCTGGTGCTCGCGGGCGCGGGCACCGGCAAGACGCGCGTGCTGACCACGCGCATCGCGCACATCCTGGCGACCGGCCGCGCCTTTCCGTCGCAGATTCTGGCGGTGACCTTCACCAACAAGGCGGCGCGCGAGATGAAGGACCGCATCGGTCAGTTGGTCGGCGGCGCCGTCGAAGGCATGCCGTGGCTCGGCACGTTCCATTCGATCGGCGTGAAGATCCTGCGCCGCCACGCCGAACTGGCCGGGCTCAAGAGCGGCTTCACGATCCTCGACAGCGACGACCAGCTGCGGCTCATGAAGCAGGTCATCGAGGCGGCCGGGATCGACAAGGACCGTTGGCCGGCGCGCCAGCTCGCGTCACTGATCGACAGCTGGAAGAACCGCGGCCTGACGCCCGACGGCGTGCCGCAGGGCGAGAGTTTCGCCTTCGGCAACGGCAAAGGGCGCGAGCTCTACGCGGCCTACCAGACACGGCTCAAGGAACTCAACGCCTGCGATTTCGGCGATCTGCTGCTCGAAGGCTTGCGGTTGTTCCGCGCCTACCCCGACGTGCTGGCCGACTATCACCGGCGGTTCCGCTACATCCTGGTCGATGAATACCAGGACACCAACGTGGCGCAGTACCACTGGCTGCGGCTGCTGGCGCAGGGTTCCCCCAACGTGTGCTGTGTCGGTGACGACGACCAGTCGATCTACGGGTGGCGCGGCGCCGAGGTCGACAACATCCTCCGCTTCGAGAAGGATTTCCCGGGCGCGGAGATCATCCGGCTCGAGGACAACTACCGCTCGACGGGCCATATCCTCGCCACCGCGTCCCATCTCATCGCGCACAATACGGGCCGGCTCGGCAAGACGCTGCGCTCGGACAGCGACATGGGCGAGAAGGTCACCGTGACCGGCGTCTGGGACGACGAGGAAGAGGCGCGGATCGTCGGCGAGGACATCGAGCGGCTGAAGAAGAAAGGATTCCATCTCAACGACATGGCGATCCTGGTGCGGGCCTCGTTCCAGATGCGCGCGTTCGAAGATCGCTTCGTCACGCTCGGCCTGCCGTACCGGGTGATCGGCGGGCCGCGGTTCTACGAGCGCCAGGAGATCAAGGACGCCATCGCCTATCTGGAAGTGACGGCCAATCCCGCCAACGACCTCAAGTTCGAGCGCATCATCAACGTGCCGAAGCGCGGCATCGGCGACACCACGGTGAAGCGCATCCACGAACTTGCCCGCGGCCGCGGCATACCGCTGGCGCAGGCGGCGCGGGAAATGGTCGAGACCGAGGAGCTGACGGGCAAGACCCGGCGGGCGATCGCCGACCTGCTCGCCAGCTTCGACCGCTGGCGCGCGCGGGCCAAGGATGTCGGGCACACCGAGATCGTCGAGCAGATCCTCGACGAGAGCGGCTACACGGCGATGTGGCAGGCCGACAAGACTCCGCAAGCGCAATCGCGACTGGAAAACCTCAAGGAACTCGTGCGGTTCATGCACGACTTCGAGACGCTCGAAAGCTTCCTGGAGCACGTCAGCCTGGTCATGGACGTCGACGGCAACGATGCCGGCGACCGGGTCTCGCTGATGACGTTGCACGCGGCCAAGGGGCTCGAGTTCGACACCGTGTTCCTGCCGGGGTGGGAGGAGGGGTTGTTCCCGCACCAACGCTCGCTCGACGAGAGCGGCCTAAAGGGCCTCGAGGAGGAGCGCCGGCTGGCCTATGTGGGCCTCACGCGGGCGCGGCTCCGGGCCAAGGTGTCGTTCGCACAGAACCGGCGCAACCGTGGCTTGTTCCAGGCGGCGATCCCGTCGCGGTTCGTCGACGAACTGCCGGAGGCCCACGTCGCGGTGGTCGAGGCGAAGAGCCCGTTCGGCGGTGCCTATGCCAAATTCGGCGGCAGCTTCGGCGGCGGCTACAATCGCCAGAGCCCCTACGGCACGAGCCGGTTCGACCAGGAGCCCGAACAGTTCGCCTCGAGCTACGAGACGCCGGGGTGGCAACGCGCCAAGCAGCAGTGGAAAAAGGGCGGCGGCACGACCGGTCGCAAGGGCCCGCCGCTGCAGATCGAAGGCGAGTTGGTGGCGTCGTCGTCGGGGGTCTCCGAGTTCGCGATCGGCGACCGGGTGTTCCACGACAAGTTCGGCTATGGCCAAGTCACCGAGGTCGACGGCAACAAGCTCACCGTCGATTTCGACAAGGCCGGCCAGAAGCGCGTCGTGGACAGTTTCGTGACGCGGCCGTAGTCCACCGCGCCGTGTGGCGCAGCAGGGAGCACGTGCGTGCCGACAGCGTTCCGGGCCATGGTGTGCGCCGCCGCCCTGCTGCTGTCGCTCGTGTGCGCCCGTGCCGAGACGGTGGCCTTCGACGCCGCCGACCTGCGGCTGACCGGCCTTCTCGAACGCCCGGCCGGCGCGGGCCCGATGCCGGCGGTGGTCGCCTTGCACGGCTGCGGCGGTCTGTTCGGGCGCGACGGAGCCCTCGGCGCGCGCGAGCGCGACTGGGCCGACCGGCTGGTCGGCGCCGGATACGCCGTGTTGTTTCCGGACAGCTTCACGGGGCGCGGCTACCGCCAGGTCTGCACGCTCGAGCATCGGCCGGTGACGCCGGAGGTGCGCTCCGGCGATGCGCGCGCGGCGCTGCACTGGCTGGCGCGCCAGCCCTGGGCCGATCCCGCGCGCCTGCTGCTGATCGGCTGGTCGCACGGGGGGCAGACGGTGCTGTGGACGCTGCGGCCCGGATTTCTCGACGGTGGTCCGCGCCCGGCGACGGCGATCGCCTTCTATCCGGCGTGCAGGCAGATCGCGCGCCTGGAGGGGTGGCGGCCGTCGGTGGCGCTGAAGATCCTGTCCGGTGCGCTCGACGATTGGACGAGCCCGGAGCCCTGCCGAGACCTCGCGGCACGCGAGGGTTTCCCGTTCATCGCCTATCCCGGCGCCTATCACGGCTTCGACATGCCCGATCAGCCGCTGCGGATCCGCCGCGGCCTGGCGCGGGTGCCGGGCGGAGAGGCCCACATCGGCACGCATGCCGAGGCGCGCGAGAAGGCCATCGCCGAGGTGATGGGAACGCTGGCGGCGGCGGCCGGTGCCGGGTCGGCCCGCTGAAGGCTGCCGGCCCAGCGGGCGATTCGTGGGGATTTCGCCACAATCCTGTTCGGTGAGGCTCCTAGGTTTTCCGGCGCGAGGGCTGTATCAGGGTCGCGGGGTCATCGGCGAGGGAGTGGCAGATGTCGTCGGTCGATAGCGCAACGGCGCCGCGCGCGTCTGGTTCGCGCCCTGTGGGCGTGGCCGTCGAGCCCGCGCGCCCGGCAGGGGCCGACGTCATGATCGACGTGGTCGCCCCGGACGAGCAGCGTCCGGCGGAGCGGTTCCTGCCCGTGACACGGTTCGCGCTGATCGACCGGCTCACCAAGCCGGAGCTTTGGCCTGCCGGTCAGGCGCACGAGGCGCAGCGGTTTTTCCGCTACTTGGATTACTGGCGGCGGCAGCAATACAACACGCGGCTGCACCATCTCGAGCAGGACTACGAACCGTTCAGTCCCGACTCCGATCTGCTGCTGACGCGCCAATTCACGGCCGAGGACAAGGCGAAGATGCAGCGCCGGGTCGTCGACGGCGTCGTAAGTCTGCTCACGCAGGCGAACTACGTGCGGATCGATCCGGCCAACGTGCACCTGATCATCACCCAGGAGAGCCACTACGGGCTCGATCTGTCGGTCGATCTCGAAGCCTTCGACGAGCTCGCCATCTATTATCGCGGCGCCTCGTCGCGAAAGGAACACCGGCGGAGGCTGCGCAAGTTCCTGCGCAAACAGGAGTTCGAAGTCCCGATTTTCCGCCGCTTGTTCGTGCTGTTCAAGTTGAAGCCGTTCGAGGCGCGCGTCGACGATCTCATGAAGGGCCAAGGCCTGACGCGCAAAGCCGCCGAACGGCGCGTGCGCAAAGCTCGAGCGATGCTGCCGGCGCAGGTGCGCGACGACAACATCTACATGAAACTGTTCAAGAACATGCCGCGCAGCGACATCGAAATGGTGTTCCCCAACACCCAAGTGCGGTTCCGGCTGATGGACAAGCTCAAGCTGTACGCCACCGGCGGGGCCGGTCTCGGGGTCGGCGCGTTCTCGGCGGCCGGCAAGGTGGCGCTGGCGTTCAGCAACCCGGTCGCGGCGGCCGGCGCGGTGGTGGGGCTCGGCGGCATCATGTTCCGGCAGGCGATGAACTTCATGAACCAGCGCCAGAAGTACATGGTGGTGATGGCTCAGAACCTGTATTTCCATGCGATGGCGGACAATCGCGGCGTCATCATCAAGCTGGCCGACCGGGCCGCCGAGGAGGACGTCAAGGAAGAGTTCCTGCTCTATGCCGTGCTCGCCAAATCGACGGTCTATCGCCACGATCTGTCGGCGGTCGATCGCGCGGTCGAGAAGTATCTGAAGGATGCCTTCGGGCTCGATCTGGATTTCGATCTCGACGACGCGCTGAGCCGGCTCATCGCGGACGGGCTCGTCAACGAGCAACCGGACGGGCGGCTGGTCGCGCTGGCGCCGCGCGAAGCGGCGCTGCATATCGACCGCATGTGGGATCAGTTTCTCGATCAGATCGCGGAAGACGCTTGGCCCGAAGGCGAGGAGATGGAGAAGAGTGCGGGTCTCGCCGCCCTTGCGACGCCGCCGCGGGGCGGCGCGTGAGCCGCTTCAAGGCGACTGTCCGGCTGGCCGATGCCGGCGCGGCGCGTGCGGCCACCACCGCCCTTACCGATCTCCTGGAGCCCCCGCCCGATGCTGCGACGTGCTTCGAGGAGGGTACGGCGTTTCGAGTCGAGGCCTATTTCTCCGATGCGCCCGATGGTGACCGCATCGCCATGCTGCTGGCCGATGTGATCGGCGGCACGGGCGGCCCGGCGGTCGAAGTGACCGCGGTGCCCGACCTCAACTGGGTCGCCATCTCGCAGGCGGCGTTGCCGCCGGTCGCCGCCGGCCGCTTCACGGTGCATGGCCGGCACGACCGGGCGCGGGTGCCGCGGGGGCCGTGGACCATCGAGATCGACGCGGGGGAGGCGTTCGGCACCGCTCATCATGCGACGACACAGGGATGCCTGACGGCGATCGACCGGCTGACGCGGCGTCGCCGGTTCCGGCGCGTGCTCGATCTCGGCTGCGGGTCAGGGGTGCTGGCGATCGCGGCCGCGCGTACGATGCCGGCGGCACGCGTGGCGGCTTCCGACATCGACCCGATCGCGGTCGAAGTGGCCCAGGCCAACATGGCGATCAACGGCTGCGGCGGGCGCATTCGGGTGCGGTGCGCCGATGGCGTGCCGCGGGGGCGCTTCGATCTGATCGTCGCCAACATTCTGGCCGGGCCGCTGACTTCACTGGCGCCGCGGATGCGGGTCGCCGCCGCGCCGGGCGCCGCTATCGTCCTCTCGGGACTTCTGGTACATCAGGCAGCGGCGGTCTCGGCGACCTACCGCTCGCACGGCTTCGCGCTCGTCAGAAACGAGCGCGTCGCCGGCTGGTCGGCCCTGACCCTGATCAATCGATCCGGGCGCCGCGTGCGGCCCAAGCCCGCGGAGTGAACGCCTCGCGGCGATGGACTCGGTCGAGTTCGTCCTCGGCAATGCCGATGTCGAGCAGGACCTTGTCGTCCATGAACGCCAAGCGCTCGCGCAGCCCGGCGCGGCGCCAGGAGGCGGTCAACCGCTGGAAGAAGGACCCGAAGACGGACGTCGTCTCGCGGGTCGACTCGATATCGTGCAGGGTATGCGTGAACGTAGCCATGGTGTCATCTCCGCGCGAGGGCACGGGTCCGCTCAGCCAGGAGCTGGCCGTGTCTCGCGAATGGGCACAGATCGCAGATGGACACGCGAGCCGGTCGGCTCGCGCGCCTCGAACGGTCGAACCGGATCAGCTCCAGTAGCTGACCGGCAGACCGGCGGCCTTGCGGGTGTGCTTGATCTCGTCGGCGGTGAAACCCAGGTCGTTCAGCTGCGTGTCGCTGAGATTGGCCAGATAGGTGTTGACCATGCGCTGGGCACGCGCCTGACGGCCGGCGATCATCGCCTTGTAAAGGCGCGTGAAAAACCCGTCGCCTTCACGCACAGATCCGGTCGCGACGCCAATGTGCGGCGCCATCGTCGATTGGATGCTCATGTTTTGCTCTCATCTCTCATCAGTGCTGGACTTTGCCAGCCGCCGTGGTCTCTTCGACTCGCGGCTCCTACAATTTAGCAACCCTTCGCAGTTGCGGTAGAACGATTGCCGCAACGCAGCAATGCGGAGGTCGCATGCGCGCATGTGGACGGCGAGGATGGGCGCAGTTTTGGGTCGTGAAGGCCGAGAAACAAGGCCGATCCGGGCTCGCCTGTCGCACGGTTGCCATGAAGAGCGAGACGGTTTTGGGGCGGCCCTAGTGCTGCGGGCCTGAGGTCGGCGGGCTCGGGATGTCGACCGCGGCATTGTGCGGCGCAACCAAGCGCGGCGGCGCGCCCGACAGGTGCGGCGCGTCGCGGACCGGCGCTGTGCGGCCGGTCCACCACGGAAAGCGATCGGTCGCGGCCTAGGCCGCCCGGTCGAGCGCTTCGAGTTCGTCGATCATGCGGGCGATGACGGAGAGGCCCTTGCCCCAGAACTCCGGTTGGGAGGCATCAAGCCCGAACGGGGCGAGAAGCTCGGAGTGGTGCTTGGAGCCGCCCGCCTTCAGCATCGCGAAGTACTTCTCGACGAAGCCCGGATGGGCTTCCTGGTAGAGCGCATAGAGCGAGCTGACGAGGCAGTCGCCGAACGCATAGGCGTAAACGTAGAACGGCGAATGGATGAAGTGCGGGATGTAGGTCCAGAACACCTCGTAGCCGGGCTCGAGCGCGATGGCCGGTCCGAGGCTTTCGGTCTGCACCTCGAGCCAGAACGCATTGAGCTGCTCGGTGGTCAACTCGCCCTTGCGACGCGCTTCGTGGACCCGGCGCTCAAAGGTGTAGAACGCGATCTGGCGCACCACCGTGTTGAGCATGTCCTCGACCTTGCCGGCGA
>JBMOGA010000037.1:0-36593 GCA_049318625.1 Hyphomicrobiaceae bacterium | reverse complement strand
GAGGATACGGGGCTACCGAAGACCCAAGTTCAACAACCTGCTAGGGTCTGATCGGCCGAGGTGGGAGCGGCACGCTTCGACCGGGTCCGGAACACCAAGCATATCCGATCGTGCGCCCGGAGCCTGCGCAGTGCGGCACCGGGCGCGGACGGTCGCGTGGGCTCGGCAACGCAGGCTGGTCGGGTCTCGAGAGGCCGGTCCGGATTCGTTCGCAGGCCGCAGGGCGGAAATGGCGTCGCCTTTCGAAACATCGCCCATGCAACCAACAAATAGAAGAACTTGATCTTCGTTTCTGTTTTTCTTTAACCGAAACAATACCATAAAAACCGATTATCACCGTCGACATTTGTTGAAGGCGGTGAAGGTCATGATGACAACTCGTGCCGCATTGGCATCGGTCTTGCTCGTTTTTTCTGCGAGCTTCGTCCCGACGCCTGCGATTGCCCAATCTCTCGACGATCTCAAGAAGCAATACCGGCGGCCGCTTTCCATTCCATTCCAGAAAGAGTCTCCATATTCTCCCCAGATCGCGACGCTGGGAAAAAAATTGTTCTTCGACCCCCGACTTTCCGGTGCGAAGAATATGAGCTGCGCGACCTGCCACAATCCTTCGTTCGGATATGAGGCGCCGGTCGATCGCGCGGTCGGTGCCGCCAATGTCAAAGTCGGACGCCACGCCCCGACCATCCTGAATGCCGCCTGGATCGCGCCGCTATTCTGGGATGGGCGTGCCGCCACGCTGGAGCAGCAGGCTGCCGGCCCGATCACGGCGCCCGTCGAAATGAACATGAAGTTCGAGCAGCTCGTTCCCGAGCTCGGTCGTATCGGCGAATACAAAACGTGGTTCGAACGCCTGTTTCCGGGAACTGGTCTGACCCGTGAGAACATCCTGGTCGCGATCGCCACCTACGAGCGGACCGCGGTTGCCGATTGGGCACCGTTCGACCGCTGGGTGGAGGGCGACGAAGGCGCGATCAGCGACGGGGCCAAGCGGGGGTTCCAGATCTTCAATGGAAAGGCGCTCTGCGCCCGTTGCCACGTCGGCTGGAATTTCACCGACAACAAGTTTCACGACATCGGCATTCTGACCGAGGACGTCGGCCGGGCGAAATTCGAGCCTAACAATCCGCACGCCCTCCATGCCTTCAAGACGCCGGGCCTGCGCAATCTCACACAGCGCGCGCCGTTCTCGCACAACGGCTCGCAAGAGACGCTCGAAGGCATCGTCCGCCACTACGAGACGGGCGGCATTCAGCGTCCGTCGCTTTCACCGCTGATGCAGCCAGTCGCCCTCACCGACGGCGAGCGCGAGGACCTCCTGACGTTCCTGCGCTCGCTGACTGCCGAGAAATCCGAGACGCCTGTCCCCGTTCTTCCCAATTGACCGGCAGCGAGCGTGATATGACCATCCGGACAAAAGTCTTCCTTTCGATCGTCGGCGCCCTCGCGCTGGGTCTCGGCCTGGCCCTGGTGCTGGCCTGGCAGGCGACCAGTGGCGCCAAGCGGCTCGATCGCATCGTGCAGAGCGCCTTCGAGCAGGCGGAAGTGGCCCAACAGGTCGTACGCAGCTTCGAGGCCGCGGACGCCCTGGTGGTTCGCGTCATGGCGCTGACCGATTTCGTCGCCGAGGACGAGATCCGCACCCGCTTCGATGCGACTGCCGGCCGGATGAAAGCTCTGATCGCGGATCTGGCGAAGCTGTCGGAGGGCCCGGTGGCGCGCAAGACGGCGGCAGACCTTGCCGGTGCCTATGCCGACTGGGCGGCCGATGTGGCCGTGGTCCTCGGCCTCGCCCCATCGGGCAACGTGCCGACGGCCGAGCAGATCAAGCGTCACAAGGCGCGGCTGGCGTCGCTGGTGGCGCAGACCTCGACCGAGGCCGTCGCCGAGGCGCGCACGAACATCACGCACACCATCGACGGGCTTCAATCGACCATTCTCGTCGTGCTCGTGCTGTCCCTCGTCGCGGCCCTGGTCGCTGGCGCGCTGGGTCTGTTGATAGCCCGTCAGATCGGTGCCCCGCTGGTGGCCTTGTCGCAAGCGGCCGCGCGGCTCCAGGACGGCGAGACCGACATCGCGTTCGCCGGCCGTGACCGCGCCGACGAGGTGGGCGTGGTGGCGCGGGCGATTGCGGCGTTCCGCGACGGTGTTGCGGAGCGGATGCGCCTCGAGACCGCGGCGCGCCAGGAGCAGGAGAAGCAACTCGGCCGGCAGGCCCGGGTCGAGGCCACGATCGCGGAGTTCCGCGGTCAGGTCGACACGCTGCTGCGGAACGTCGAGGAGCGGATCGTCGAGATGCAGGCAGCGGCCACCAAGGTCGGCAGTCTTGCGCAGGAATCGGCCAGTCAGGCCGCCAGCGCTGCCGGCGCCTCGAAGGGGGCGGCGCACAACATGCAAACCGTCGCTGCGGCTTCGGAGGAACTCTACGCGACCATCGCCAGCGTGGTGCAGCAGGTCAGCGCGACCTCGGGGCGGGTGTCCGATGCCCACGCGGCGGCGTCGCGCACCAATGCTCAGGTGAAGACGCTGGCCGACGCCGCGAGCCGGATCGACAGTGTCATCGCCTTGATCCAGTCGATCGCCAGTCAGACCAATCTGCTGGCGCTCAACGCGACGATCGAGGCTGCGCGGGCCGGCGAAGCGGGCAAGGGTTTTGCCGTGGTTGCCAGCGAAGTGAAGACCCTTGCGACCCAGACCGCGAAGGCCACCGAGGTGATCGCATCGCTGGTGGCGTCGATCCAATCGTCGACCGCGACGGCGATCACCTCGATCGAGGGCATCGGCACCATGATCAACGACGTCAACGAGCTTGCGGCGACGATCAACCAGACCATGTCGCAGCAGAGCGACGCGACGGCGGAGATCGCCCGCAGTGTTGCCGAAGCCTCACGCAGCGCGGGCGTTTCGTCGAGCAACATCGCGACGGTGGAGAACTCCATCGAGGTCACCGCCACGTCGACAGAGAGCGTGCGGCACGCCGCTGGGCAGGCGCGGGCCGAGGCGGAGCAGTTGAAGTCGATGTTCGGTGCCTTCCTGGCGAAGGTGGCGGCAGCTTAGGGGCTGGTCGAAGAGGTCGGCCGTGCGCCGTGCGGCGGAAATCAAGCCGGCGCGTTGGTTCCCCTTGCCCCACGCCACGCCGGCTCGTGTATCGTTCCTGGAGAGGCGTGTGTGAGTCACGGCCTTGATGGCGGCGCGGGGCGCGTTCATCGAGGCTGATCGCACACCCGGCGGATCTGGGGACGGGCCCGGCATGTACGACATCGCCATCATCGGCGGCGGCATCAACGGTTGCGGCATTGCCCGCGACGCGGCCGGGCGCGGGTACTCCGTCGTGCTCGCGGAGATGGGCGATCTCGCGAGTGGCACGTCGTCGTGGTCGACCAAGCTGGTGCATGGCGGCCTGCGCTATCTGGAGCATTACGAATTCCGCCTCGTGCGGGAGGCACTGGCCGTGCGCGCAGTGCTGCTCGACATGGCGCCCCACATCATCCGGCCCCTGAGGTTCATCCTGCCGCATCACGCAGGCCTGCGGCCGGCGTGGCTGCTCCGCCTCGGGCTGTTCCTCTACGATCACATCGGCGGGCGCGGGCGCCTCGAGGGCTCACGGTCGGTCGATCTCAGGCACGATCCCGCGGGGGCCGTCCTGAATTCCGCCTTTACGCGCGGCTTCGCCTATTCGGACTGCCAGGTGGACGATGCCCGGCTCGTGGTGCTCAACGCGCGCTGCGCGGCCGATCACGGTGCGCGCATCCAGACGCGCACGCGGGTGGCCCAGGCGGGCCGTGTCGGGGATCACTGGGCGCTGCGGCTCGTCGATGCGCGGTCCGGGCGGCAACAGGAGATCGCCGCGCGCCTGCTGATCAACGCCGCGGGACCTTGGGTCGACGACGTGCGCGCCGGCGTGATGGGGGACGGTGGCCCCCGGCGCATCCGTCTCGTCAAGGGCAGCCACATCGTGGTCCGGCGCATCGGCACGCACGAGCAGGCCTTCATCTTCCAGAACGGGGACGGGCGCATCGTCTTCGCGATCCCGTTCGAGCGCGACTTCACGCTGATCGGGACGACCGACGAGGACTACACCGGTGATCCCGGCGACGCGCGGGCCAGCGACGCCGAGATCGACTATCTGTGTGCGGCGGCCAGTACCTATTTCGCGGCGCCGGTGTCGCGGGACGCCATCGTGTGGACCTTCGCGGGCGTGCGGTCGCTGTTCGATGACGGGGCCGGGCCGGCGCAGGCGGCGACCCGCGACTACGTGATCGAGACTTCGGGCAGCGACGGGCAAGCGCGCCGGATCGACATCTTCGGCGGCAAGATCACGACCTACCGGCGGCTCGCCGAGGCCGTGCTGGACCACGTGACGGCGGCGCTCGGGCCGCGGACGCGCGGCGCGTGGACCCGCGGGGCGCCGCTGCCGGGCGGAGATTTTCCCGTCGGGGGCGACGTGGCGCTCTCGGGCGCGCTCGGGCACGCGTTTCCGTTCCTCGAACCAGGAACGGCGCGGCGGCTCATCGGGAGCTACGGTACGCGGGCGTTCGCCATGCTCGACGGCGCGACGGGCGCGGCCGATCTCGGCGTGGATTTCGGCGCCGGGCTCAGCGAACGGGAGGTTCTCCATCTGTGCACGGAGGAATGGGCGTCGACAGCGGACGACATTCTCTGGCGTCGCAGCAAGCTCGGCCTCAAGATCGACGCGGCCGGCGAGCGGGCGCTCGAGGATTGGCTCGCACGCCACGCGGCGGTGACGCCGGCCGGTTAGCCGTCTTACTGTCGGCCGTCCGTCAAGGCCCGCCAAGCAAAAGGCGCCGGATCTCGGCGACCCGGCGCTTGCCTGCCCTCACATCGACGGTCTGGGGATCAGAACGGGATCTCGTCGTCCAACGGCTTGTCGGCCGACTTGCCGCCGCCGCCGCCCGAGCGGGCCGCCGGACGCTTCGGCTCCGAATAGCCACCGCCCCCGCCGCCACTGCCACCGCCGAAGCCGCCGCCACCACCGGCACCCGCGTCGTAGTCGACCTGACCGCCTTCGGCCATGCCGCCGCCGGCGCCCGCACGACCATCGAGCATGGTCAGCGTGCCGTTGAAGCCCTGCAGCACGACCTCTGTCGAGTAGCGCTCCTGGCCGGACTGATCCTGCCACTTGCGGGTCTGCAGCTGGCCCTCGATGTAGACCTTGGCGCCCTTGCGCAGGTACTGCTCGGCGACCTTGCAGAGGTTCTCGTTGAAGATCACCACCGAATGCCACTCGGTCTTCTCGCGCTTCTCGCCCGAGCCCTTGTCGCGCCACGTCTCCGACGTCGCGATGCGCAGATTGGCGATCGGGCGGCCGTCCTGCGTGCGGCGGATCTCCGGGTCCTTGCCCAGGTTGCCGACCAGGATGACTTTGTTGACGGAACCGGCCATGCCCTCACTCCTTCCTCTGCGAAACGGCCCCCTGGGCGCCGGCCACGGCTGTCGCGCGGCGGTGCGCCCCGAATCGGGCCTCGTGTGTACAACCTAGCTGGTGGCTAGGGCGGCGTCCGTTGTGGCGCGCTGCCCGTCCACATCTGTCCGCGACGGCGAGTTCTTGCAATGTTCTAATGTAGAGGCCGCGCCGGGCGCTGGCAAGGGGCGGGTGGGCGGCGTCCCAGGATGGCGGCCCGTTCGGCCCGGATCAGCGGCGGGACCAGGGTCACTCGCCCTTGGCGTTGTCGACCGCGAGCGTCAGCATCTGCTGGATTCGGGGGCTGAGGTTCCGGCCGCCGGGGCAACTGTCGGCTTTGGCGCGTTCGGCGATGGCCGCCAGGGAGCCTCGGAACACCGGGCTCATGGCGCGCTTGGCCACGCCGTTGGCGACGGTGCCCCGGGCCCAGCGGGTCCGGCACATGAGTTGCGTAAGTTGCTCGGTCAGGGTCTGGCCGTAGGCTACGGCGTCGGCCTGCGTGTTGCTCGACACGAGGCGCCGCCACAGCCCGAACGACGGGGAGGTCTCCCAGGATTTCGCGCCGGTCGCCATCACGTCGGCGAGCCTCTCCTTGATGCGGGTCGCGAGGGCCGGGTCGCCGAGGTCGGCGATGAGGGCGGCGAGCGTCGCGGTCTCGGCCGCGTCGAGCGGCTTCAGACGGGCGTCGGTGAGATCGGCGAGCGCCAGCGCGCTCTCGGGCGGCGGATCGGTCATCCAGAGCCCGGCTTCACGCAGGTCGACGGACTTGAGACGGGCGCCCGTGAGATCGGCGCCGTGGAGGCGGGCGGACCGCAGGTCGGCGCCTTCGAGTTCGGCATCACGCAGGACGGCGCCGGCGAGTTGCGCGTGGGCGAGCACCGCGCCCTGCATGCCGGCCGTTGAGAAGTCCGCGAAGGCCAGTTCGGCACCGGTCAGATCGGCGCCTTGCAGGAAGGCGATCAAGAAGTTGGCGCCGGACAGACGGGCCCCACCGGTGAAGTCGGCGCGCTCGAGATGGGCGCCGGAGAAGTTGGCGCCGGTCAGGTCGGCGTAGGAGAAGTCGGCGCCTTCGGCGAGCGCCTCGTCGAAGCGGGTGCCGCGGAACTCGGCGCCCGACACCCGGGCGTCGGTCAGGATGGCGCGCGAGAAGTTGGCGCCGTTCGCGATGCCGCAGCGGGCGCGCAGGCGATCCTCGCTCAGGATGAACGCGCTGATGTCGGCGCAGTGCAGGCGGACGCCGCGCAAGTCCGCTCCGACTAGGCTCGCACCGGTCAGGTCCGCCCCCGTCATGTCGGCCTGGTGCAGGTCGCTGCGGTCGAGGCGGGCGTAGCGCAGGTTCCGGCCGCGCAGATTGATGGAGGCCTCGCCCGGTTGCACGCTCGAATCTACGACGACGTCGGTGTCGCTGACCACGAGGTTGCGATAGAAGACGCCGAACAACGTGCCGTCAGACCGCGGTGTCAGGAACGGGATGGCGAAGCCGAAGGCCATCCGGTCGACGCGGCTTTCGCCGCCGGTGAGGCGGTCGAGCGTCTCGCCCGGCACGGTCGCCACGAAGAACGAGAAGAACGACACGACCATCAGCACGCCGCCGGTCACCGCGAAGCTCAGCGGATGCTGGCGGCTGGTGCGGAAGAAGGCCTGGAAGAACGACGCTTCGGAGCGGGTCAGGAACACGCCGATCAGGATCAGCACGAAGATGTCGACGCCGAGCGCGATGCGGTGCACCCAGGTGATCCAGACGTCGTGGTAGGGCAGGAACTTGATCTGCACGAACAGCAGCAGGATCACAGGCAGGGCCACCAGGGTAAGCCAGCTCATGGTGTGCAGGAACGCGCTCATCACCAGGCTGCGGTGGGGTCCGGCGATGGCCTGGACGAAGAAGAAATTGTGCAGTTCGAGCCGCAGCGGGTGGGTGCGCAGGTCGGTCGGCTCGAGGGCGCGCACCGCGGTGTCGAACTCGAGCGTCTTGCGGGCCAGCAAGACGAGTTGCGCGACCAAGCCCAAGTGGAACAGCACGAGCAGGATCGGCGCGAACTGGAAGAACTGGGCGAGCGGGATCGAGACCTGGAGGATCGGCAGGCTGACGGGGGTCTCGAGCAGCAGATCCTTGTGGGTCACGCCCGCGACGGCGACCATCACGTACGACATCACGGCCAGGAAGATCAGCCAGCCGGTGTGCGAGTTGTCGCTGGAGTTGTTGACGGCCTCGAGCAGGCTGTAGGGGTTTACGGGCGTCTCGCCTTCTCCCACCATGCGTGACGTATCGGTCATGCAGGACGCCCCTCACTTCGTACTCGCCGCCGGCGTCTTTCCGCCGGCGCATGCCACCCCGAATGATACGGGCGGACCATAACGGAGAAAGTGCGGCGCCCCAACCGGATGGACGCCGCAGCCTCAGCCCGAGGGCCGGTGTTGCAGTTCGGCATCTCGGGCGATGGCCCGGGCCGGTCGGCTGGGCTCAGCCTCCCATGATCGAATAGCCGCCGTCCACGGGGATGGCGGTGCCGGTCAGGAAGTCAGAGGCATGGCTGGCCAGAAACACCGCGATGCCGGCGAAATCCTCGGGATTGCCCCAACGGCCGGCCGGTGTGCGCCCGGTGATGCGCTCCTGCAACCCGGACACTTCCTTGCGCGCCTTGCGCGTGAGGTCGGTGTCGATCCAGCCCGGCAGGATCGAGTTGACCTGGATGTTGTCCGGCGCCCAGGAGGTGGCGAGCGCCTTGGTCAGTTGCACGATGCCACCCTTGGTGGCGCCGTAGGCCGAGGCGAACGGCGTGCCGAAGATCGACGTCATCGAGCCGATTGTGATGATCTTGCCGCCGCCCTGCGCCTTCATGTGCGGGTAGACCGCCTTGGCGCACAGGAACGGGCCGGTGAGGTTCACGTCGAGGATTTCCTTCCACTCGGCGGCGGCATAGTCCTGCGGCGGCTTGCGCTTGTTGATGCCGGCATTGGCCACCAGGATGTCGACGCGCTGGAAACGGTCCATGGCCGCTTTCACCATGGCGGTCACCGAGGCTTCGTCGGAAACCTCCACCTCGACGGTGGCAACGCGGGCGCCGGCTTTCTGGAGTTCTTCAGCGGCGCTGGCGGATTTCTTGGCGTCGCGCCCCGCGATGACGATGGTCGCGCCGGCCGCCGCCAGTCCGCGGGCCATGCCGAGGCCGATGCCGCCATTGCCGCCGGTCACGATGGCAACACGGCCGGTGAGGTCGAAAAGGCTCATTTGGGTCACTCCCTTGGACGACCGGCCGCAGGGTCCGCCGCGCGCGGCCCGTAGCCTCTGATCTTCGGTTCGGGTAAACCCGCGGCCTGATCGAAACCAGGGGATCGCGGGTACCAGTCGTGGCGAAGTCGCGAACGAGCACGCAGACCTATGACTGCCTGAAGTGCCCAGGCTATTGCTGTAGCTATCCGGTGATCGTCGTCAATCGGCGAGATCTGAAGCGGCTGGCGAAGCGCTATGCGATCTCGGTGGAGGAGGCGGAGCGCCGGTTCACGAAGTCGGCGCACGGCCACGACCGGGTGATGCGGCGCAAGCCCGACCAGCATTTCGGCCGGATCTGCCGCTTCTTCGATACCGACAATCGCTGCTGCAGCGTCTACGAGGACCGGCCCGACATCTGCCGCAAGTTCCCGAGCGAGCCGCATTGCGGCTACTACGATTTCCTGAACTTCGAGCGCCGTCACCAGGACGATCCAGACTACATCGCGACGACCGACAGCGGCCAGTGGGAGTGAGCCGGCAGGCCCCGCCGCGGCGGCCGCGAGGTTGACACTCGCCGCCGGGTGGTTTCCTTCCAAGCGCACAGGGTCCGGACGACGGTCCCGCCGCATTTCGAGGAGGACGCCCATGACTGACACGAGCGCAGACGCGCCCAAGTTCGATACCCTCGCCATTCATGCCGGTGCCACACCCGACCCGTCGACGGGCGCCCGGGCGACGCCGATCTATCAGACGACCTCGTTCGTCTTCAACGATGCCGACCATGCCGCCGCGCTGTTCGGGCTCGAAGCCTTCGGCAACATCTACACCCGCATCATGAACCCGACGCAGGCGGTGCTCGAGGCCCGCGTCGCGGCGCTCGAGGGCGGCACGGCGGCGCTGGCGGTCTCGTCGGGCCATGCCGCGCAATTCCTGGTGTTCCACACGCTGCTGGAGCCGGGCGACGAGTTCGTGGCCGGGCGGCAGCTCTACGGCGGGTCGGTCAACCAGTTCAATCACAGCTTCAAGAAGTTCAATTGGAACGTGGCCTGGGCCGACGCGACCGATCCGGCCTCGTTCGAGCGCGCGATCACGCCGAAGACCAAGGCGATCTTCTGTGAGAGCATTGCCAATCCGGGCGGCATCGTCGTCGACGTGGCGGCGATCGCGGCGATCGCGAAGAAGGCCGGCATTCCGCTGATCGTCGACAACACACTGGCGACGCCGTACCTGTGCCAGCCGAAGACGCTCGGCGCCGACATCATCGTGCACAGCCTGACCAAGTTCATGGGCGGGCACGGCAACTCGATCGGCGGCGTGCTGGTCGATTGTGGCACCTTCGACTGGCTCGGTGCCAAGCACCGCTACAAGACGCTGGTCGAGCCGAACGCCAGCTACAACGGCATGCGGCTCGCCGAGACGTTCGGGAACTTCGCCTTCGCTATCGCCGCCCGCGTGATGGGGCTGCGTGACATCGGTCCCGCCATTGCGCCGATGAACGCGTTCCTCATCCTGACCGGCATCGAGACGCTGCCGCTGCGGATGGCCCGCCACGTCGAGAACGCGGAGGCGGTGTCGGCGTATCTCGTGAAGCATCCGAAGGTGGCGTGGGTGAACTACGCGGGTCTGCCCGACAACAAATACCACGCACTCAAGCAGAAGGTCTGCCCCAAGGGCGCTGGCGCGGTGTTCACGTTCGGCCTCAAGGGCGGCTACGAGGCGGGCGTGAAGCTCGTGTCCGGCCTGAAGCTGTTCAGCCATTTGGCCAACATCGGCGACACGCGCAGCCTGGTCATCCACCCGGCCTCGACGACCCACAAGCAGCTGACGGACGAGCAGCGCATCGCGGCCGGCGCCGGCCCCGATGTCGTCCGCCTGTCGATCGGCATCGAGGACAAGGCCGACATCATCGCCGATCTCGCGCAGGCGCTGGCGGCGGTCTGAGTTCTGGTTCGAGGCCGCCGGCCAGCGAGGTCGGCGGCCGTGTAATGCCCCGTCATCTCCGGACTAGAGCCGGGGGCGACGGTCGAACACGGTGTGATCGAGGCGCGCGACCGGCCGAGGCGCGGCGCCCCGTTTTCGCAACCGATCCGGCATCAGAACTTCATGCTGGCTCCGACGCGGCCGGCGAAATCGGTCACCGTCGACGCGTCCGCCATTGTCACGTCGCCGCCGGCGAACAGCTGGAGGTTCGGGAACAAATCGAAGCTGATGTCGCCGCCGGCAAAGCCGCTCACCTGCTCGCGGATGCCCGGTAGCGTGGTGTTGAAGCTGGTGGTGCCGGCCAGCGTGCCGGCGATGGTGGTGCTGCCGACATTGGACCAGCCCTTGACGCCGCCGCGGATTGACCCGCGCCAGCCGGCCATCGCGCCCTCGCCCTTGCCGCGCAACTCGATCTGGGCGCGGGCATCGGCGACCGCGACCTCGCGGGGCTTGTAGGCGACGGCGGCGCGGCTGCCGGTCTCCGTGAACCCTTCGAAGCGCATGGCGGTGTAGCCCGCGCTGACGCTCGGCACGACCTCGAGCGCCGCCCAGATCGGGATTTTCGCGCCGATGGTCAGTTCCGGCCTGATCGACCAGCCATCGTAGCTGCCGCGGGCGCGGGCGTAGCCGTCGGGTGTCGTATTGTCGACGATGCGGCGGACCGAGTTCGTGGACGTGCTGCCGGCGGTGACGATCGCATCGGCGAACAGCGGGCCGAGCGTGGTGCGCGCATAGGCGCCGCCGACGGTGTGTTCGGCGTCGATGTCGTGGCGTCGGCCGTCCATCCTGCGGTCGCTTTCGGCGGCGGCGATGAACAATCCGCCGTGGCTGGCCTGCCCGAGCGGCGTGATGAGCCCGGACATCAGGCCCCCGACCGTCTCGCGCGTGCCGGGCGCGTCCGCGGTGGCGGCGCTGTCGGCGCGGGCGCCGAAGCCCTGGGCCCAGATGGAGGTGCCCGGGAAGCCGGCGGTGAGGCGGTCGCGCAGGCCGTCGCGGATGGTCCCCATGAAGCTGGCGAGGGCGCCGTGGTCGGCGCCGAACACGGTGGTGGCCGGGTCGAAGGTGACGACCGTCTGGCCACCGTCGAGGCGCGCTGTCGGTACGCCGAAGGTGTTGGGGTTGCCGAGGCCGCCGAAATAGCTGTCGAAGGTCAGCGCCCAGTTCTCGCCGCGGCCGAGATTGAGGGCGACGTTGGAGCCGTACAGCCACATCCGGCCGACGATGCGCGAGCCCTCCAACAGGGTGAGCGCACCCGTGCCCGTATACATCGAGATGGCGTAGCCGTCGGGATCGGTGGCGACGATCGACCCGGAATTGATCACCGAAGTCCCCGTCGCGGCGTAGATGCCCCCGTAGTTCGAGACGATCGAGCCGGTATTGACGATGGTGCTTCTGGCGACGGCCACGATTGCGGTGCCGTACCATCCCGTCGCGGATATCGTCCCGCTGTTGGTGACCGAGGAGCGGACGGCGAAGATCCCCCATCCGTCGGGGCCGCGGCTCGCGATCGTGCCGGTGTTCGTGACCGTGCTGAGCTGGGTCGCGATGATCCCATACGAGAAATAGCCTTGGGCCTCGATGATCCCAGAGTTCAGGACAGTGGCCTTCCCGTTGGCTTGGATCGCGTCGGCATACTCTCCCGAGGTCCTGATCGTGCCGGTATTGGTCAATGTCGTTGTTTCATTGGCAATCACGCCGACCGATCCGTTGTCGGCGGTTGCAATCGTACCGCTGTTGAAGACCTTGCCGGCCGTCCAGATCTCGACGGCGGATGTATACTCGCTGGTGCTGGTGATGGTGCCAGCATTGTCCAGGGTGGCCCAGGCGCTGACACGGACGCCCTGTTCGCCATAGCGTGTGGGCGCGACCGTTGCTCCGGCCTGGATCCTGCCGTGCCGGCCCGGCAGCACCGTTTGTGCGCCGACCGTCTGGCCGCTGCGTATGACGAAATCGCTGGCGCTGGTCGAGGGGGCGGCGATCCATGAGGCGATCAGAAGCGCGGCACACAACGACCGCGGCCCGTGGCCGGGTTTGCCTTCGCAAGACGCCATGACACTAACCCCGCACGCAGATGCACTTCTCCTTGAAGAACACTCTGGTGCGACCCTGGCGAGCGTGATTTGGAGTGCTGCGGACTTCCGTTGTGGAGAAACCGCTCCGTTGCGCGAGTAATTCAATCTCCAGTCGAATCCGATGCGCGAGAAGCGCCGGGAATGTGCGGAATGGGGCGCTCAAATGTCTATCAAAGTGAGGTCGGCGCACGAATTCAGCTTCTGTATGCAAAAAAGTGCGTCCGTTAAAGGAATTTCAACCGTTCAGTTTAACGTCCCGATAGGTCTGGTCCGTCATAATGAGCTACAGTTGGTCCGACCCGCAAAGGCACGAGGGATGCCATGCAGATCGCAGAAGTGGCGCGTAGCACGTCGATCGAGAGTGAGCCCGGACGCCGGGCCGAGCGGGTCGCGGCCCATCGCTATCTGGTCAGTGTTCAGGGTGCGGTCGGTCCCAAGGTGCTCGACGGCAATGGTCTGACCGGTCAGGTCGCGGTCGCGTTCTCACTGACGGCGGACGGGGATTTGGCGGGCGTGCGGGTGGTCCGCTCGAGCGGGCACGGCGAGCTCGATTCCAAGGCGTTGGCGCTGGTGAGCGGCGGACGGTTCCCGACCAGCCCGGAGGGCGCCAGCCACAACCACGTCTCGGTGTTCACGTTCCGCTGACAGGCAGATCCAGCGCGCCGGGTCAGGCGTCGCCGGTGGTGGCGGCGTCGACGGCGGCGCGCTCGTCGAAGACGAAACACGCGCCCCGCCACAGGCTCTGCTCCGGGGGGACGGCGGCGAGGTAGGCCAGGATGCCGCCCTCGAGGTGATAGACCTCGGGAAATCCGGCCGCCATCATGTAGGCCGACGCCTTCTCGCAGCGGATGCCGCCGGTGCAGAACATCGCGACACGGCGGTGGCGGCCGGGGTCCAGGTTGGCGCGCACGTAATCCGCGAATTCGCCGAACCGGCGCGTGCCGGGGTCGACCGCGCCCGCGAAGGTGCCGACGGCGACCTCGTAGGCGTTGCGGGTGTCGAGGACCAGCACGTTGGGATCGCAGATCAGCGCGTTCCAGTCCTCGGGACGGACGTAGGTGCCGACGCGGACGGTGGGATCGGCTTCGGGATGGCCGAAGGTGAGGATCTCGCGCTTGACCTTCACCTTGAGGCGCCGGAACGGGTGGGCCGCAGCGCTGGCATTCTTGGTGATCAGATCGGCGAAGCGCGGGTCGGCGCGCAGCCCGGCCAGGAACGCGGCCATCGCAGCGGCAGCGGCCGAGATGGTGCCGTTGATGCCCTCCGGTGCGAGCAGGATGGTGCCGCGGGCCTCGGCGGCCGCGAGGGCCGCGAGCAGATGCGCGCGCAGCGCCGGCGGGTCGGCGATCGCGACGAACTTGTAGAAGGCCGAGACGGTGACGCTCACGGCTGCGCTAAGACCGGACTTTCACATAGCTGCCCGGCGCGTCCTCGATCACGCCCATGTTGATCCCCGGCACGCGGGCCTCGACCATGGGGCCGGAAATGCGCGAGATCCACTCGATCCAGTAGGGCCACCACGAGCCCGGCACTTCCTTGGCGGCGGCGATCCAATCCTCGAGCGTTGCTGGGGCGAGATCCGGCTTGACCCAATGCTGGTACTTCACCTTGTCCGGCGGGTTGATCACGCCGGCGATGTGTCCCGAACCGGCCAGCACGTACTCGACCGGACCACCGAACATCTTGGCACCGGTGTAGACCGAGCGGGCCGGCGCGATGTGGTCTTCCTTGGCCGCCAGCTCGAACACCGGGATCTTGATCTTGCCGAGATCCATCGTGAGCCCGCCGACCTGCAACTGACCCTGCGCCAGTTTGTTGTCCTTGTAGAACTCGCCCAGGTAGAAGCTGTGGTTGGCCGCCGGCATGCGGGTCGAATCCTGGTTCCAGAACAGGAGATCGAACGGCATCGGCTTCTTGCCGAGCAGGTAGTTGTTGACGATGTAGGGCCAGATCAGGTCGCGCGGGCGCAGCATGTTGAACACGTTCGCCATCCGCGAGCCGTCGAGGAACCCGCGCTCGCGCATCATCTCCTGCAGCGCGGCGAGCTGCGCGTCGTCGACGAACAGCGACAGGTCGCCGGCGCGGGTGAAGTCGGTCTGGGTGGTGAGGAACGTGGCACTGGCGAAGCGGTCGCCGCCGACCGCCGCCTCGTAGGCCAGCGTGGTCGCCAGCATGGTGCCGCCGACGCAATAGCCGAGGCCGTTCACCTGCGGCTGGCCGGTCTCCCGGCGCGCGATGTCGGCCGCGGTGAGCACACCCTGATGCATGTAATCTTCGAAGGTCTTGTGGGCGAGCCGCTCGTCCGGGTTCACCCACGAGATCACGAACACCGTGAAGCCCTTGCCGACCAGATAGCGGATCAGCGACTTCGGCGGCGTCAGGTCCATGATGTAGAATTTGTTGATCCACGGCGGCACGATGAGCAGCGGCCGCTCGAACACGTTCGCCGTCGTCGGCGTGTACTGGATGAGCTGGTGGATCTCGTTCTGGAAAATCACCTTGCCGGGGGTCACCGCGAGATTGCGGCCGACCTCGAAGGCCGACAGGTCGGTCTGGCTGATCTGCAGCAGGTCGTCGGAGCGCTCGAGGTCGTCGGCCAGATGATGCATGCCGTCGACGAGGTTGCGGGCGTTGCTTTTCAGCGTCTCGCGCACGACCTCGGGATTGGTCATCGGGAAGTTCGACGGCGAGAACGCGCTCGACACCTGACGGAGATAGAAGTCGGCCTTGGCGCGCGTGCGGTCGTCGAGGCCGGAAGCGTCCGCGATGGTGCGCTCGGCCCAGCGGGTGGTGAGCAGATAGGACTGCTTCCAGAAGTCGAAATAGGGATTGCTCGACCACTCGGCGTCCTTGAAGCGGTTGTCGCCGGGCTCGGGCGCGATGACGGGCGGCGCGTCCTCGCCCATCATGCGCTTCAGTGTATTGTTCCAGACCTCCATGTAGCCCTGCATCAGCTCGGCTTGTGCCGCCGCCAGCTTGGCCGGGTCGGTCATCAGGTGCTGGGCGACTTCGGCGAAGGTCTGGGTGGCGAGTTGTGCCTCGCTGGACGCCGAATAGGGACCGCCCTGCTGGTCGCCCTTGTCGAGCAGTTCCGACATGACCTTGCCGCCCTCCTCGACGAGGCGGAACAGGTTCTGCGCCATCTCCTCGGGGTTCTCGACCTTGAAAAGCGGCTCGGGCGCTTGGACGGGCTTATCGATCGGTTTCTGCATGGGGAAGCTCGCGTCGCACGGGGGACGTCATCATCGCCTCCAATTGCCCTGAAAGCAGGCACGGGAGCAAGCACGACGTCGGGCTATACCTCGTTGGTCGCGGTTGGCGCTGGCGGCCGTCGGATGAAGACGGCACTAGTCTTCGCAGGATTTGACGGGAGATCTGCCGGATACTTGTCCGAGGATGGGCGAGGGACCTTCGGCCGCTCTTTACGCGCCCCCGGCGCACACGATAATGCTTGCGTCGTGCCCACGAGGGGCCAAGAGCATAAAGGACTCTCAGCCGTGATCGAGGATTTCCACCGCATTCGGCGCTTGCCGCCCTACGTCTTTGCCGAGGTCAACCGGTTGAAGGCCCAGGCCCGAGCTCGTGGCGCGGACATCATCGACCTCGGCATGGGCAATCCCGACATGCCGACGCCGCAGCACATCATCGACAAGCTGGTCGAGACGGTGGCGAAGCCGCGGACCCATCGCTATTCGGCGTCGAAGGGCATCCCCGGGCTGCGCCGCGCCCAGGCCGCCTACTACGAGCGCCGGTTCGGCGTGAAGCTCGATCCCGACACCCAGATCGTGGCGACGCTCGGCTCGAAGGAAGGCTTCGCCAACATGGCGCAGGCGATCACCGCGCCCGGCGACGTGATCCTGGTGCCGAACCCGACCTATCCGATCCACGAGTTCGGCTTCATCATCTCGGGCGCCGCGATCCGGCATCTGCCTGCCAGCACGGGCGCCGACTTCCTGCGCGGCGTCGAGCGGGCGGTGAAGCACACCATTCCGAAGCCGCTGGCGGTCGTGCTCAGCTATCCGTCGAACCCGACGGCGATGACGGCCGAACTTGACTTCTATCGCGATGCCGTGCAGCTCGCGAAGCGGCTCGACCTGATCATCCTGTCCGACATCGCCTACTCGGAAATCTATTTCGACGACAACCCGCCGCCCTCGGTGCTGCAGGTGCCGGGCGCGATGGACGTGACGGTCGAGTTCACGTCGCTGTCGAAGACCTACAGCATGCCGGGCTGGCGGATGGGCTTCGCGGTCGGCAACGAGCGGCTGATCGCGGCGCTGGCGCGCGTCAAGTCCTACCTCGACTACGGCGCGTTCACGCCGATCCAGGTGGCGGCGGCCGCCGCGCTCAACGGTCCGCAGGACTGCGTCGCCGAGATCCGAAAGGTCTACAAGAGCCGGCGCGATGCCGTGGTCGACAGCTTCGAGCGGGCCGGATGGGTCATTCCGCCGCCGCCGGCCACCATGTTCGCGTGGGCGCCGATCCCCGAGCCTTACAAGGCGCTGGGCTCGGTCGAATTCGCCAAGCTGCTGATCGAGAAGGCGGACGTCGCGGTGTCGCCGGGCCTCGGATTCGGAGAGTACGGCGAGGGCTTCGTGCGCATCGCGCTGGTCGAGAACGAGCACCGGATCCGGCAGGCGGCGCGCAATCTGAAGAAGTTCTTCTCGCAGGGCACCGAGACGATGCACAACGTGATCCCGCTGCAGACCGGGACGCGCTGAGCCATGCCCTCGGCCCGCTTCAGGGAGAAGGGGACGCCGCTGCGCCTCGGAATCGCCGGCGTCGGCACGGTCGGCGCCAGCCTGATCACTCTGCTGGCGACCCATGCCGATCGCTTCGCCCGCAGCGTCGGCCGGCCGGTCGTCGTCTCGGCGGTGTCGGCGCGCAACCGCGACAAGAACCGCGGCGTCGAGATCGGCGGCGCGCGCTGGTTCGACGACGCCGTCGCGATGGCCAAGGATCCGGGCATCGACGTGCTGGTGGAGCTGATCGGCGGATCGGACGGCACCGCCAAGGCGGCGGTCGAGGCGGCGCTGGCGGCCGGAAAGCCGGTGGTGACGGCCAACAAGGCGCTGCTGGCGCGGCACGGGGTCGATCTGGCGCGGCTCGCCGAGACCAACGGCATCCCGCTCAATTTCGAGGCGGCGGTGGCGGGCGGCATCCCGGTCATCAAGACGATGCGGGAGTCGCTGGTCGGCAACGAGATCCGGCGCGTCTACGGCATCCTCAACGGCACCTGTAATTTCATCCTGACGCAGATGGAATCGGAAGGCCGCACCTTCGCCGACGTGCTCGCCGAGGCGCAGGCGCTGGGCTACGCGGAGGCCGACCCCACGTTCGACATCGGCGGCTTCGACACCGCCCACAAGCTGGCGCTGCTGACGTCGCTCGCGTTCGGCACGCGCGTGGCACTGGACGAGATCCACATCGAGGGCATCGAGAAGATCACGCTGGCCGACATCGAGGCGGCCGACGACCTCGGCTATCGCATCAAGCTGCTCGGCGTGGCGGTCAAGACGGCGACCGGCATCGAGCAGCGCGTGCATCCGGCAATGGTGCCGAAGGACAGCTCGATCGCCGAGGTGTGGGGGCCGACCAACGCCATCGAGATCGAGGGCGATTTCGTCGACAACCTGCTGCTGGTCGGCCCGGGCGCCGGCGGGCGGCCGACGGCCTCGTCGGTCGCGTCCGACATCGCCGACGTGGCGCGCGGCATGGCGCTGCCGACCTTCATCGTGCCGGCCGACGAGTTGCAGGCCTACCAGCGGGCGTCGCTCGGGGCCCACGAGGGTTCCTACTACATCCGCCTGCAGGTGCTCGACCGGCCGGGGGCGATGGCCAAGATCGCAACGCGGATGGCCGAGCAGAACGTTTCGATCGAGAGCATCGTCCAGAGGCGGCGCAAGTCGGAACTGCCGGGCATCGGCGCCCGCGCCGGCGTCGCCGCCAACGGCGGGACGATGCCGCTCATCCTGATCACCCACGAGACGATCGAGGCGCGCATCCGCAAGGCGCTCGATGCCATTGCCGCCGACGGCAAGGTGGCCGAGCCGCCGCAGATGATTCGCATCGAGGAGCTTTGAAGCCCGCCGCGGTGGCGGCTGCATCCTGGAGATTGCCATGACGACGAAACCGAAGGATGGGCTCGACCGCGTGCTCGCGATCGAGGTCGCGCGCGTCACCGAGGCGGCGGCCATCGCCGCGGCCAGGCTCAGGGGCCGGGGCAACGAGAAGGCCGCCGACAAGGCGGCCGTCGACGCCATGAGGCGGGAACTCGGCAAGCTGTCGATCCGCGGCCGCGTCGTGATCGGCGAGGGCGAGATGGACGAGGCGCCGATGCTGTACATCGGCGAGGAGGTCGGCAACGGCGAGGGGCCGGAGGTCGACATCGCCGTCGATCCGCTGGAAGGCACGACGATCTGCGCCAAGGCGATGCCGAACTCGCTCGCCGTTCTGGCGATCTCGGCGCGCGGCGGGCTGCTGCACGCGCCGGACATGTACATGAACAAGATCGCGGTCGGGCCGGGCTATCCGGCCGGTATCGTCGATCTCGACCGGTCGCCGCGCGAGAACCTGGAGGCGCTGGCCAAGGCCAAGGGCGTGCCGATCTCCGAGATCACGGTCTGCTGCCTCGACCGGCCGCGCCACGCCGAGCTGATCAAGGCGGTGCGCGAGGCCGGCGCCGCCATCCAGCTCATTCCCGACGGCGATATCGCGGGCGTGATCTGGACCACCGATCCGGCCGAGACGGGCATCGACATCTACATGGGGTCCGGCGGCGCGCCCGAGGGCGTGCTGGCCGCCGCAGCGCTGCGCTGCATCGGCGGTCAGATGCAGGGCCGTCTGATGCCGCAGAAGGACGAGGAGCGGGTGCGGGCCGCAGCGATGGGCGTGACCGACATCAACCGCAAATACACCATGGAGGACATGGCGTCGGCGGATGTGATTTTCTCGGCGACCGGTGTGACCGACGGCTCGCTGCTCGACGGCGTCCACTTCCGCGGCGAATTCGCGGAGACCGAGACGGTGGTGATGCGCGCCAAGACCGGCACCGTGCGGCGGATCAAGACCACCTTCCGCAACATCGGGGTGAAACTCGCGGTGTTGTGAGGTGGCGTGCGGGACGCTCGGGCTCCCCGTCGGGGGGGCCTCTGCCGCCCCCGGTCAATACATGCCGCGCCGGGCCATTTCGGCGCCCTGGCGCGCGCTCTCCTCCGGCGTCAGGCCGGCCACCTGGTCCGCGAGCATGTCGCCGTAGCTCGGGAGCTCCCGCCGGTCGATGTGGCGGCTCGGGTCCCACAAGCCGGCCCGGTTCGGGGCCTTCGCGCAGTGGAGATAGGCCTCGCGGATCTTGATCACGATGCCGATCTGCGGGGCGCGGCCTTGGACGGCGGACGCCGCCAGCAATCCGGCGTCGTCGGTGACCCGACCCGAGCCGTTGATGCGCAGCGTTTCGCTCATGCCGGGAACCAGCATCAGCAGTGCGATCTCGGGATCCGCGAACAGGTTGGTCATCGTGTCGAACCGGTTGTTGCCGATCCGATCGGGCAGCAGCAGATGCGCGTCGTCCAGCACGCGCACGAAACCGGCAGGGTCGCCGCGCGGTGACACGTCGGCGCCGTCCGGTCCGCGGGTGCCGACGACGCAGAAGGTCGAGCGTGCGATGATCGCCTTGCAATGATGGTCGAGCCGCGTCAGCACCTTGCCGACGGCGCGGGTCATGGCCGGCGGATGCCGGCGCCGCACATCCTCGATCGTCGCGACATAGCTGAGTGCGTCCGGATCGAAGCCCATCGCGTTTCCCCGGTGCCTGTTCCAGGTGCAGTCTAGGCCGACCGCGGCACAGCGGAAAAGACACAATTGCGCGAGCGTCGTCGGCGGCAAGCTGACGTCGGCGCGGGCCCGAGGCGGGTGGTACAGGCTTCGGCGCCGGCACGCTGGTAGCCGAGGCCCTCGGAGTTGTGCGCGGGGCGACAGCGTCGGGGCGCCATTCGACGGCTTCATGGCCGCCGGCGTCACGGCTTCGCACGACGGGGCGGGCCTGCGTGCCGGCACCTGCCCCGTCGTTGCCGACGGGCCTTACTTCTCCGCGATCATCAGCATGAAGGGCATCTCGGGCTCGTCCTTGGCGGGCACGAGCGAGCCGATGGCGGTGACGACGCGGCGCTCTTTGTTCTTGAAGGCCGCATTGACCTCCCAGTCGACGTGCTGGGTCAGCACCTCTTTCTCGACGTGATCGAAGAAGATCCCGACGATCTCGTCGGCGGTCTTCTTGAACAGGTCGCTCGGACCCTCGAAGCGGTACTGCCCCTCGCCGCCAGTGTTGGCGTCGAGCATGCGGGCGAGATAGGTGGCCATGTCGGTCTCTCCTCAACGATTGGCCGGCACCGTGCGTTCTGTTTGCGACAGCGGCGTGACGGTTGCGGCGGCGGTGATGCGGTCCCGCTCAGGTTCCGCGTGCGCGAACGGCGGCGCGGCCATCGGGATCCGCCGCGGCCGGGTGTGACATTCTGTGCACGCCGGGATCAAAACTGCGCTGGCCCAGATTCATTCGATTTGCGCCGAATCGCGCGACTGGGTCACTTGCAACCGCGAGTAGTGATCAAAACCGATCGCCAGAAGGTTACGGGAGACTGATGAGCCAACCTCAGAGCGCCGCCGTGCAAGCGGACGAGGTGGACAGCGCCGGCGGCGAGGCGCCGGAATCGCTGTTGCATGCCTATGCGCATCACGCGACGGGGGTTGCGCACGGCATCGTCGACGTGAACTGCAACGTGGCCAAGCTGGTGCACCGGGTCGAGCACCAGCAGGCGCTGCTGGGCGAGGTCCGGGCCAAGGTCACCAGTCTGGTCGCCGACAATGCGGATGCCGCGCGCGCGGCCGAGGCGAGCCAGCAGGTGGCGGCGACGGCGTGCGGGGAGATCGCACGGTCCATCGAGGTGGTGCGCGATTCGGTCGGCAGCATCGACAGTCTTGTGAAGACGGTGGCGCAGCAGCGGGAGATCATCGTCTCGTTGCAGAAGGCGCTGGGGGACGTGTCGCTGGTCGCCGATGCGATCGCCGCGGTCGCGCAGCAGACCAATCTGCTGTCGCTCAATGCCACCATCCAGGCGGCGCGGGCGGGCGAGGTCGGCCGGGGCTTCGCGGTGGTCGCGGCCGAGGTCAAGAACCTGTCCGACGAGACGGCCCGCTCGACGACGGATGTGCGCCGGATCGTGGCGCGGCTGCAGGACGAGGCGCAGAGCCTGATCGAGCGGAGCGAGCAGAGCAGCAAGCTCGCCGGCCGTGTCAGCCAGGCGACCGTCACGGTCACGGGGGCGCTGGACGGTATCGAAAGCACCATGGGGCGGATGCGGGGCGAGACCGACAAGATCCTGGCCGCGACGACGGCGATCGAAGCGCGCAGCCGCGAGGTGGACGAGAGTGTCGACCAACTGGTCGGCGGCACGACGGCGTCGACCCGCAACCTGGCGAGCATCGAGCGGCGGGTGGAGGATCTGCAGGCTGCCGGGGAGGGCCTGCTCGACATCACGGCGCGCTCCGGCGTCACGACGGACGATACGCCGTTCATCGGCCACGCCGTCCGGATCGCGGGCGAGATTTCGCGCGTGCTGCTGGCGGGTGTCGAGGGTGGTCAGGTCTCGATGGGGGACCTGTTCGACCGCAAGCACCGCGCGATCCCGCGGACCGATCCGGAGCAGTTCCAGACGCGCTACCTCAAGTTCTTCGATGCCCGCATCCAGCCGATCATCGACGGGGCGCTGCGGCTCGATCCGCAGATCGTGTTCTGTGTGCCGATCGACGACCATGGATTTATCGGCACCCACAACAGCAAGTTCTCGGTTCCACAGCGCAACGATTCGGTCTGGAATGCCGCCAACTGCCGGAACCGGCGTTTCTTCAAGGACCGCGTGGGGCTGAACTCGGCCACCAATCAGAAGCCGTTCCTGCTGCAATGCTACCGGCGCGACATGGGCGGCGGCAGGTTCGTGCCGATGATCGACGTCTCGGCGCCGATCTTCGTCAAAGGCCAGCACTGGGGCGGCCTGCGGCTGGCCTATGCGCCGGCGCGGGCCAAAGCGGGCTAGCGCGCTGAGGAACCATCCGATGTCCGAGTGGTCGAGCCGCCTTCGGCGCGGCGGCTCGCGCTAACGCCCGTCGAAGCGCAGCAGCAGGACCTGCGTCTCGCCGTAGACCCGGTGGTCGAGCGCGGTGAAGCCGGCTGGCGGCGCCACCGTGACGTCGGCCCGCTCCTCGACGGCGACGACGGCGCCCGTTGCCAGCCAGCCCTCCGTCAGCGCCACCAACGCCTTCTCCGCGAGGCCCTTGCCGTAGGGCGGATCGAGGAACGCCAGGGTCATGCCGCCGCGGCTGCCGGCCGGGCCGAGGCTCGTGGCGTCGCGCCGGAAAATCTTGGTGACGCCCGACAGCCCGAAGTCTTCGACGTTGCGGCGGATGAGTGCGCGGGCGTCGGCGTCGTCCTCCACGAACAGGCAGAAGGCGGCGCCCCGTGACAGGGCCTCGAGGCCAAGGGCACCGGTGCCGGCGAACAGGTCGATGACCTTCGCGCCGTCCAGCTCGAAGCCGGGGATCGCGTGGGCGAGAATGTTGAACAGCGATTCCCGCACGCGGTCCGAGGTCGGGCGGAGGCCGTCGTGGGCCGGGGTGGCAATCGGCCGGCCGCGCAGCCGCCCCGCGACGATCCTCATCGGCAAGCTCCGGTCATTCAAGCTCCCAGTCCGGCGTGGGGGCCGCCCGGCCTGGGCGGCGCGGCGGCGCCGGCGGCTCGTCGTCGTCGGGGCCGTCGAGCCCGAAGTCGGCGGCCAGTCGCGGTCCGAGCTGATCGGCGAGCACGCGGCGGCGGACGATCTCGGTTTCGCCGGGCCGCAATTCGGCGAGCTGGAAAGGGCCGAACGAGATGCGGATCAGGCGGTTCACCTCGAGGCCCAAGAGCGCCAGGATGCGGCGAACCTCGCGGTTCTTGCCTTCGCGCAGCCCGATGGTCAGCCAAACGTTGGCGCCCTGGGTGCGGTCGAGAAAGGCCTCGATGGGGCCGTAGCGCATGCCTTCGATCTCGACGCCGTCCTTGAGCGCGTCGAGGTGCGCCTGCGTGACGACGCCGTGGGCGCGCACGCGGTAGCGGCGCAGCCACCCGGTCTGCGGCAGTTCCAGGTGACGGGCGAGGTCGCCGTCGGTGGTGAGGAGCAGCAGACCCTCGGTGTTGAAGTCGAGACGGCCGATCGAGACGACGCGCGGCAGGTGCGGCGGCAGATTGTCGAACACCGTCGGCCGGCCCTCGGGGTCGCGGTGGGTGGTGACGAGGCCGCGCGGCTTGTAATAGCGCCACAGGCGGACCGGCTCGGCGGTCGGCAGCGGGCGGCCGTCGACGACGATGCGGTCACGCGGGCCGACGTCGCGGGCGGGGCTGTTCAGCAACTCGCCGTTGACGCGCACGCGGCCTTCCGCGATCCATCGTTCGGCGTCGCGGCGCGAGCACAGGCCGGCCCGTGCCATCGCCTTGGCGATCCGCATTGTTTCGGCGGGGCCGCTGGCTGGCGCCTTGGCGGCGGGGCGGCGGCCGGAGCGGGGCGACGGCGGGGGATCCGATGCGGGCACACGGGCGGGCTTGCCGCTCCGGCGCTCGCCGACGGCGTCGTCGGAGCGGGATCGATCGCGCGCGGCGCGTTCTTGGCGGGGACCGCGCTCGTCGGGCTGTCCGGGTCGGGCGCCGGGGCGCCGGTCGGAGCGGCCGGGCCCGGCGGGGCCCTTGCGGCGTGGCGGCGGGTCGGATCTGTTGGACATGGCTGAGAAAGCTCGCGAAAGGGCACCCCTTATGACACCCCAGCCGGGCGGTGGCTACATGGAGCTGGCGCTGGCCGAGGCCCGGGCCGCGGCGGCGCGCGGCGAGGTCCCGGTCGGCGCGGTGGTCGTTTCGGCAACCGGTGAGGTTCTGGCGGCCGACGGGAACCGGACGATCGAGCGGACCGACCCGACCGCGCACGCCGAAATGCTGGTGATCCGCGAAGCCTGCCGTCGCGTCGGATCGGAGCGGCTCGGCACGGCCGATCTCTACGTGACCCTGGAGCCGTGCCCGATGTGCGCCGCCGCGCTGTCGTTCGCGCGCATACGCCGGCTGTACTATGGCGCGAGCGACCCGAAGAGCGGAGGGGTCGAACATGGCTCGCGCGTGCTGCACCAGCCGACCTGCCACCACCGGCCCGAGATCTACGGCGGGCTGGCGGCCGCAGAGGCGGCGGCGCTGCTGAAGGACTTTTTCGCCGAACGGCGCGACTGACGAGCGCGCTACTCGCCGAAGATCGCGCCGGTGCGGCCGAGGTTGCGGAACAGCTGCTTGAGGATTCCGTCGTCCGCCGTGTTGGCGGAGGGCGTGGTGCGGCTCACGAAGTCGAACACCTTGCCGTCCTTAATGCCGTAGTTGGCGATCCGCTCGACCATGCCGGCACGCGTGAAGTAGACGGCGACGACCTTACGGTCGATCTCGTCGGGCTTGAAGAACGCGGTCTGCTTGGACGTCGAGGAGATGTAATAGAAGGCCATGCCGGTCTGGGTCGTGCTCGAGGTGGCCGGCGTGCCGAGAATGTTGGCGACCGAATCCTGCGTCATCCCCGGCTGGATCTGCTGCAGGTCCGACTCCTGGAACTGGTGGCCGTGCTTGATGATCGTCGACGAGCAGCCGGCCAGCATCAGTGCGGCGGCTCCGGCCAGGATCACCGGGGGCACGCGGCGGCGTGTCTTGCGGCTGCGGATCACATGGTGCCCCAAGCGACGCTCTTCCCTTCTCGACGTCATTCTTCCCCCTGGTCTCACCAGAAGCCCGGTGCCCACTTAGCGGGCCGCACCTGAGTCTGGCAACGAGTCCCCCTCGCACTGCCCACCGTTTCCTGCCATATGCGTCGACGAGGTGACGCAAATCCCGATTGGGCGAGGCCATGCTGACTTGGCTCACAGAACGCGGACGCGTGCAGCGAACCGCAACAGAGCTTTATGGCTCGATCGTGACCCAGTCGCGCGAACCGGCGTTCTATCTGGTTAGCGGCGTTGCAGATACGATCGACGGACGCTACGGCCTGCTTGTCTTGCACATGTGGCTGACGCTCGGTCGGTTGCGGGACGAAGGCCCGGCCGCCGCCGGCGTCGCCCAGGCGCTGCTCGAGGCGTTCATCGCCGACATGGACGACAACATGCGCGAGATCGGGGTTGGCGATCTTTCGGTGCCGCGCAAGGTCAAGAAGGCTGCCGCCGGGCTCTACGATCGCGGCCGCGCCTACGATGCGGCGCTGGCCGAAGGGGACGGCGACGCTCTGGCCCGGTCGATCGCGCTGCACATGGACGCGCCGCCGGGCTGGCCGGGCGCTGCGGACCTGGCAGCCTACGTTCATCGTGCGCGCGCCCGATTGGCGGCCACGCCCGTCAGCGCAGTGCTGGCCGGCCAGCTGACGTTCCCACCCCCTGTCCTCACGGATTCGCCATGACACAGGACGACGGACTGACCCCGGTGCTCGACTGGGCGCACGACCTGCACACGCTCGGCGAGCGCGGCGTTCAGGCGAGCCGCTCGGCCACGCCGGAGGAGCGCGCGAACCTGGCGCGGCTGCTGGATCTGGCCGAATGCCAGCGTCTCGACGTGACCTACAACCTGAAACCGCTGTCACGCGGGCGGATTCGTCTCAAGGCGCGGATCGAGGCGGACGTCGTGCAGCGCTGCGTGATCTCGCTCGCGCCCGTACCGGCCCACATCGACGAGACGATCGAGCTCGAGTTCTGGCCGGCCGAGGACATCGGCGACACCACGGTCGAAGTCGATCCGCTGGGGCCGCCGACGCCGGAGCCGATCAACCACGGCGCGGTGGACTACGGCCGGGTCGTGTACGAGGAGATTGCGGCGGCCCTGGATCCCTATCCGCGAGCCCCCGGAGCGGAGTTGGCGCCGCCGCGCCCCGAGGATGAAGCCGCGACCAAGCCGTTCGCGGCGCTTGCCCGCCTCAAGCGCCCGGAGTAAATGCCGACGGCCCGGTGTGTCCGGCGATCATCCCACCGGTCGCCGGCTACTGGCCGTGAGCGGGGCACTGCCGGGCGCTGCATTGCAGCTGGCGGCAGAGTCGGTGCTCGCGCGTGAACGACGCGTGGTCTTGTGAGAAGCAACATGTCCGCAGCCGGTCCCGACTCGCGCCTCATCGCGCTGGACGCCATGGGCGGCGACCATGGCCCCGAGGTCGTCGTGCCCGGTGCGGCGCTGGCGCTGGAGCGCCACCCGAATCTGCAGTTCCTGATGTTCGGCGACGAGGCGCGGATCACGGCGGCGCTGGCGGCACACGGCGCGCTGGCGGCGCGCACGACGATCCGGCACACGGATGCCGTGATCGCCATGGACGACAAGCCGAGCCAGGCGGTGCGGCGCGGCAAGGGGTCGAGCCTGTGGCTCGCCATCGAGGCCGTGCAGCGTGGCGAGGCGGAGGTGGTGGTCTCTGCCGGCAACACCGGCGCGCTGATGGCGATCTCCAAGCTGCTGCTCAGGCCGATCGCCGAGATCGAACGGCCGGCGATCGCGGCGCTGTGGCCGACCATCCAATCGGAATGCATCGTGCTGGATGTCGGCGCCAACATCGGCGCCTCGCCGGCGCAGCTGTGCGAGTTCGCGCTGATGGGGGCGGCGATGGCGCGGGCGCTGTTCCACGTCGACCGGCCGAGCGTCGGCCTGCTGAACGTCGGTGTCGAGGAGGTCAAGGGCAACGACGACGTCAAGCAGGCGCATGCCCTGCTGAAGGATCTCACCGACCTGCCGATCGACTACCGCGGATTCATCGAGGGCGATCAGATCGGCCAGGGTGTGGTGGACGTGGTGGTGGTCGAGGGTTTCGCCGGCAACATCGCGCTCAAGACCGCCGAGGGCACGGCGCGGCAGATCGCAACCTATCTCAAGGATGCGTTGAACCGCTCCATGTGGTCGCGGCTCGGCGCCTTCATGGCGCAGGGCGGGTTTCGCGTGCTGAAGCAGAAGATGGACCCGCGCCGCGTCAACGGCGGGCTGTTCCTCGGGCTCAACGGCATCGCGATCAAGTCCCATGGCGGCACCGACGCACTCGGCTTTGCGAGCGCGGTCGATCTCGGCTACGACATGGCTGAAAGTCGGCTGGTCGGCCGACTCGCGGCCGACATCGAGGCCTTCCACGGAAGGCTGGCTGCCGCGAAAGCGTCGTGATGCGGGGCGCCTTCGCGACGCTCCAACGGTCGGTGGCGGCTCGTCGAGCCGCAAGCAGGCATTCACCGACAGATTGAGGGGACTTCGTGGCCGTCATTCGATCCGTGATCAGGGGCGTCGGCGCCTATCTTCCGAAACGTGTTCTCACCAACGCCGACTTGGCGAAGATCGTCGACACCACGGACGAGTGGATCATCGAGAGGACCGGCATCCGCTCCCGGCACATCGCCGACGACAAGGAGACCACCTCGGATCTCGGCATCGCCGCGGCGCGTCAGGCCCTGGTGCGTTCCGGGATCGACGCCTCCGACATCGATCTCGTGATCTGCGCGACGGCGACCCCCGACCGCACGTTTCCCGCCACCGCCGTCCGCATCCAGGCGGGGCTCGGCATCACGCAGGGAGCGGCGTTCGACGTGCAGGCGGTTTGCTCGGGGTTCGTCTACGCCCTCACTATCGCCGACAATTTCCTCAAGTGCGGTCAGTTCAAGCGCGCCATCGTGATCGGCGCCGAGACGTTCTCGCGCATTCTCGACTGGAGCGACCGGACGACCTGCGTGCTGTTCGGCGACGGCGCCGGCGCCATCGTCCTCGAAGCGCAATCGCATTCGGGCACCAACGAGGACCGCGGCATCCTGTCGACGCGCATCCGCGCCGACGGCCGCTACGAGGACCTGCTCTACGTCGACGGCGGACCCGGTTCGACCAAGACCGTCGGACATCTGCGGATGAACGGGCGCGAGGTGTTCCGCCATGCCGTCCAGAAGATCTCCGGGGTGATCGAAGAAACGCTGGTGGACACCCATTTCGCGGCCGAGGACATCGATCTGTTCGTGCCGCATCAGGCCAACGCGCGCATTCTCGACGGCGTCGCGCGCAAGCTCGGGGTCTCGCCGGAAAAGATCGTGATGACGCTGTCGCGGCACGGCAATACATCGGCCGCGTCGATCCCGTTGGCGCTCAATCAGGCCTTCGAAGAGCATCGCATCCGCGAGGGCAGCCTCGTGCTGATGGAGGCGATGGGCGGCGGCTTCACGTGGGGTGCGGTGCTCGCCCGCTGGTAGGTCCCGGCAGTCTTCCCCAGGGGTCTCGATAAATCTTATGGAAATCAGCCGGTTGTTGTCGTCCGACGATTGACCGGGCGGAGACCTGCCGATAGCATCCTCATGGATAACGCATCGGTGGAGGCGGCAGGCATGGGCGGCAGGGCCATGGGCAGCAAGACGCTGACACGCGCCGATCTCGCGGAGTCGGTGGTCGAGAAGGTCGGACTACCGCGCAACGAGTCGCAGGAACTGGTGGAACTGGTGCTCGGCGAGATCTCGACGAGCCTGGCGCGGGGCGAGTCCGTCAAGTTGTCGTCTTTCGGATCGTTCGGGATCCGCAAGAAGGGCGAGCGGGTCGGGCGCAATCCGAAGACGGGCCAGGAGGTGCCGATCACGCCGCGGCGCGTGCTGGTGTTCCGGGCCAGCAACATCATGAAGAGCCGGATCAACAGCGGTCGGTCCCGCAAGAAGGCCGCGGAGTAAGGCGGCGACGACTGAACCGCGCGCGAGTTCGACCGTCGGAGGACGTCATGCCGAAAGCCGCCGAAGCCTTCCGTACGATCAGCGAAGTGGCCGACGAACTCGACGTGCCCAAGCACGTGCTGCGGTTCTGGGAGCTGCGCTTTCCCCAGATCAAGCCGATGAAGCGCGGCGGCGGACGGCGCTACTACCGGCCGGCGGACGTGGAACTGCTGCGCGGCATCCGCCATCTGCTGCACGCTCAGGGCTACACGATCAAGGGCGTCCAGAAGATCCTGCGGGAGCAGGGCGTCGAGCAGGTCAAGGACGCGGGCAAGCCGGACGGCAGCGGCGACCACCTGCCGGTGGCGATCGCGGCGATACCGGCTGCGGCTCCGGACGGCGTCGTGCCGCCCGCGGCCAAGCGCGGCCGCAAGGTGGTCGTGGCTACTCAACATGCGGCGGCCGACGGGCGGGCCCCGGCGGGGCGGCCTGCTGCGCCGCAGCCGGTGGACCCGGCGGTTACCGAGCGCATGGCGCTCCAGCGGCTGCTCGGCGAGCTGCAGGCTTGCCGGGTGATCCTCGCAGGCGCCGGGCCGAGCGTTGCGGCGGTGCGCCGGCGGCGGTCGGCCACGCCCTGACCCCGGCGTGATCACGGTCGTTCTCGTCGATCTGGCGGCGGCGGCCGAGGGGCTCTTCCGCATCGAGCAGGAGACGCCGCGGCTCTCCGAGCCGGAGCTTGCGCGCGCGGCGGCCATCGCCGATGCGGGCCGGCGGGCCGCATGGCTCGCCGCGCACAGCGCTTTGCGCGTGGTGCTGGAGCGCGCGACGGGGCCTTCGGTGCGCCGGCAGGCCTACGAGACCGGCGCCCACGGGCGGCCGTGGCTCTCGGGCGGCCCCGCGTTCAGCCTCTCCCACACGGCCGGGCTCGCGGCGATCGCGGTGGCGTCGGACGGCGCGCTCGGCGTCGACGTCGAGGCGCGCCGGGTCGTGGCTGTGACAGGTCCGCGCCGAGCCCTGCTGATGGCGGCGGCGGCGGCGCTCGGTCCCGCGCCGGCCGACCTGATCGACGCGTGGGCGCGGCTCGAGGCGGTCGGCAAGGCGCGCGGCAGCGGTGTCGGTGCGGTGCTCGAGGCGCTGCGGCGGCGCCCCGTCCGCGCGGCCGCCGACGAAGCGGGTGCGGAAGAGAGTGGGGCGGGGGCGGCGATGCGGTCGCTCGCCGCCGGCCTCGCGCTGCACGATCTGGCGGTGCCGGAGGGCTATGCGGGGGCGCTGGCGGCCAGCGTGCATCTCGGCCCGCCGCGGCTGGCGTGGCTGCCGGCGACGCCGGACGCGCTGCGCGCATTTGCGGCGGTGTCGAACGCGGTTGACCTTGCCGAGCCGGCGGGGCACAAGGGCGCTTGATCGGAGCGTAGCGCAGCCTGGTTAGCGCACCAGTCTGGGGGACTGGGGGTCGGAGGTTCAAATCCTCTCGCTCCGACCAATTATTTCAAGGGCTTAAGCCTGAGCCCCAAAGCAATACAAACTGACAAGGCAACATCTAGGCAACACCTGCTGTTTGTTAGAGCCGGTACCCCGCTCGCCGCAGTTGACCCGCCCCTCATGCAAGCCTTGCGCGGCGTCTGGCAATCCAGCCTGCCCGGCGCCACAGTTGAACGCAGCGCCCGACATTCTTGTCCACTCAGCTGAGAGGAGCTTAGGCCGTCCGCGGCGGAGCCCATTTACATGAAGTTCGCATTGTGAGATTGGAATCTGTGTAGTTTTTGTCCTTGGAGAATCTCCTTATGGCCGGACCCAAGAAGAAAGCCATTTCTGAACCGATCCTCTCCCCTGGCTTCTTGCCGTCCCGGCCGATCAGTACCGATCCCATAACCGACATCGACGCGACGAGAGACGCCGCTGAAGTAAGCAAGGCGGCGCGGAGCGCTTGGGGCTTCTCACGCACCCTCCCCAAGACCGATCCTCTCGAAGACGCCATAATCTTTGTACGGCAGCTGCAGACCCGGTACGATCTTTCGCGCGACCAGATCCTCAAGATCCTGAGCGATCTCGCAGCAAGCTTCGCGTCATCCGATGCGACAATCCGTGATCAGCCCCCTCTGCCGGATACGGCGCCAGAGGCCTGGGCCGGCCGCGACCTCAACAGGCGCGAGACCGCGCCAGACTTCATCCGCCGCGTCTACGGGCCCTGGATAGGCAGAGGTCTCACCCGGAAGCTGGTGAAGCAGCGCGATCCCGATCTGTATCGCGCACTGTCCGTTTGGCTCACACGACATCCGGACGATGCAATCACACAAGTGTTGCCGAAGCAGAGTGAACTCCTCGACGATCTCATCGACCGGCTCTCCAGCGAGTTCACTCTCGAGGAGCTCCGTAAGCTCGGCTACGCCGTGGACGCACGCCTGAAACGCCAGAAGAAGGCATAAGATTCCAATTGAAGTTTTTTCTGGACATTGGTTCATGCGCGCGTTATGACAATACGCAGCAGCAGCATGCGCTGCCCTAACTAGCGTCTCAAACAGAGTCTTCCGCGAGCAACGTGAACCACCGCTTGGTTCACGAAGGAGAACCCATGTCCATGAACGCCCCGAACGACCCGATCGCGCATATGCGAATCCTGACCATGAAGCACGTCTGCGAAATCACCAGCTACACGGCCCAGCACATCTATCGACTGATCCGTGCGGGCAAGTTCCCGCGCCCGATCCGGTTGGGACTGAACCGTATCGGCTTTCGCATGGCCGATATCGAAAAATGGATGGCCGACCGGCCTCTGGCCCTGCCAGCCCCCGACGAATTCGGTGATCACTTGAACCCGTAAAACTAGCCCGCCCGCCTCTTGTCTGCGGAAGGCGCGGCGGGTCATTTCGGAGTGAAGGACATGGCGCCAACCACCAAACTCGAAGCGGCCTCCGCTCTACCTCACCGAGCGGTGCCGAATGGGCCCTCATTGACCCAGCTCGCAGGAATGAACGAGGCACGCGCCTGGGGCCTCGCGCTTGCTCAAGACATCAAATTGTTTCGCGAAAAGAAACTGGCTTGGTCCGAGGTGGACCCTGGCTGCATTCTACATGGCCCGCCCGGCACCGGCAAAACCACCTTCGCAAAAGCCTTGGCCGCAACCTGCGGACTTCCCCTCGTAACGGCCGGCTTTGGGATTTGGCAAAGCAGCAACGACGGTCACCTCGGCGACACGCTTTCGGCGATGCAAAAGACCTTTGCCGAGGCGCGCGACAAAGCGCCTTGCATCCTCTTCATCGACGAACTCGACTCGATTCCGAGCCGATCGACCTCCAATCGCAGCGCGGAATACTGGATTGCCGTCACAAATGCTCTGCTCAAGGAGATCGACGCACTCAGCGACATAAAAGGCGTCGTAGTAATCGGCGCCTGTAATTACCCCGACCGTCTTGATTCCGCGCTGACGCGGTCCGGCCGTATGGACCGCATGATCGCTGTCACCCTTCCGAATGTCCGGGAGCTGCAGGACATCATCACCTATCACATCGCTGCAGTCGAGAAAGTTGCCAAGCCTGAGCCCTCCGCTCTTCGCTCGGCGGCCGTCGCCAGCATCGGCTTGAGTGGCGCCGATGTGGAAAAGACGGTCCGTATCGCCCGCCGAAAGGCTCGCTGCGCGGGAGAGCCCTTCGCTATGGTCTACTACATGGCCGCGCTCGAGGACCAGAATAGCGGTGCCGATCCAGATACGTTGCTGCTCCGCGCCTTCCACGAGGCGGGGCATGCCATCGCGGCCCTTCGCCTTCATCTCTCGTCGGATATCAACGTCAGCATAATTGCGCGCGGTAGTGCTGCCGGCATCAGCATCCCAAAGCCTGGGTTCTTGACCCCCAGTGACGCAGCCGACCAATTGGTGATGTTCCTCGCCGGCCGCGCCGCCGAACACATCCTGTTGGGAGAGATCACCAACCTCTCCGGAGGTCACGATCAAGATTGCGATCTCGCGCGCGCAACCCGGCTCGCAACGGATATCGTCGCCCGCTATGGTTTCCATCACACGCGCGGCCTTTTCTGGGTGCATCCGAATGCCTCACCCGGGGCCAAGCTTGAGCGCGAAGTGCAAAACATGCTCGATCGCGCTTATGCTGCCGCCATAGCCCTTGTCCGTAACAATGCCCTCACCACCTCCAACATTGCCAGGGAGCTTTACAGACGCCGAGCGCTCACTCACCAGGACATGCTGGAGATCGAGCAGGAATCGACCGCATCTCTTCCTGGCTACCCACCACCATACACACCGCGCCAGTCACTCAGCAGTACGAGGCCGATACCGCGAGCCTCGACGCGCCTGCGCGCGCGACCCGATCCCGGCCCACCCGGCTCCCCTTATGCAATCCAAAAAGACACCGTCACAAGTGCCTCCCATCAACCCCAGATGGGGCAATACCCATCGGGGTGGATCGTTGATGAGTAAAGCCCCGCTCATCGTCCACCCTATGCGTCTGTCATGCCCGGAGGAGTGGTCCTGAGGTACGCTCAAAAGCTGCCGAGCCTTCGTCGCTTAAGCTGGCCCAGGGAGTGGAAGCATGCCTTGCTTCGGATCTGAATTCTTCAGCTTGTAGCCCTTCACAAAGGCGAGACGGTCGCCGTTGAACATGAAGCGGATGTTGACAAAAAACTGGCCGTCGATCGTGCTTCGAAACAGGAACCCCTTGTCGAGCAACTCCCGGAGACCGCGAAAATAAGTGGTCTTCGGGAGCTGGTGGTCACGGGCACTCAACAGCACCGAATCCTGGCCAGGCCTCTCACGCAATTGATGGTACACGATCTCGAACACGGCAAGACCAGCCTTGGAGAGACCGGCCGCCTGCTTCAATCCGGCAAGGTACAGCTTCACGAATCGCTCCTTGTCGACCTCCTCGAACTCGTAGGAGATGGCCCCTCCCCGTCCCAGAATCTCGCCGGTGCCGTTGTCGACCACGAATCCCTTATGCTCGTCACCAATCTGGACGCGCTTGGTCCGGGCGATCTCGCCAGTGCTCGGAACGGACGGATTGGAACGATACAGCGGAACCCCATGCTTCGTGGTCACGGCCTCTGAATGCAAAACTATTCCCATTTTCAACTCTCGTATTTGGAAAACTTGTTTCATCAGCATGAATAATAATTCCCATCGAGGCAAGTTGTTTCTGGGAATCTATTTCGCGAATTAGGGAGCATTGAACTTGAAAGTGGGAATGCTCTTGGCGGATCTTTGCGGGTCGCAGCAGATTCACTTCTTAACATATAAAAAGGGGGTGGAGCGAAGCGCTCCCCACCACAGGGGGCCGTAGCAAGCGACACCCCCTTCCAAGAGCTTTTCTTAGAAAGGTCACTCGACTCCGTTGATGTCTGGTGCGCGCGGCACCAAAGGAGGCTCGGCGACGGGAGGCCTGTGGCGCAGGCGGCGCTAAAACGCAGGCTTAAGCGCAAGTAGTCCTTCTGCTTGGCAGCCCAAGAGCCGGCTGATCGTCAGGACAGTCGTTTGGCAAAGGTACCGGACAACTGCCGGTGCTCGATGGCGGCCGATCAAGCGCTTGGGCCACACGGCCGCGAGAATGCAGGACTGTCTAAATCCAAACATGAAGACATGCCTTCAACTGAACAATTCGGCATGTGTGCATTTATGCGGGTATGCATGATGGCAGTTCTGCAAAGATAAATGTCTGCATATTCAGAGCTTGCGGAAATGCAACGAATCCACAATCCTGCGTAAAGATAATACTGCGTATAGACATTGCGACATGAAGATATTGAGTTTCATTTGCCAGAAGGGCGGCACGGGCAAGACCACCCTCGCGCTAAACATCGCGATCGAAGCGATGCGGTCGGGAATGACAGTCGCCGTGGTCGACCTCGATCCGCAACCCAGTGCCTGCGCCTGGTCCGATCTGCGCCGCAAGCGCGAGGAGCCTGTCGTGATCGATGCCAAGCCTGCCCGCCTCGCGACGGCCGTCGACACAGCCCGCGCTCAGGACGGTCTCGACCTCCTCATCATCGACACGGGCGGTCGCACGGAGGAGGGGGCCTTCGCTGCCGCCAAAGCCTCCGATCTCGTCATTGTCCCGGTGCAGCCGTCGGCGGTCGACCTGAAATCAATCCCCGCCACGCGCGATCTCATTGCCATGGCCGGCAATCCAAAGGCTCTCGCCGTGCTCACCCGCTCCAAACCCTTCGGTACGCGCCACGCCGAAAGCGAGGCCTGGCTGAAAGCAGCAAAAATCGACGTCGCCACGACGATTATCGGCGACCGCATCACCTTCCAGGATGCTTACGCGGCGGGGCAGGGGGTCTCTGAGTTCGCGCCAGGCAGTCGCGCAGCCGACGAGACGGGCGCACTCTTCGCGGAAATCGCCCGTCTTGTCGGGTTGACGACGTCAAGACAGGTCAACAAGCAGAAAAGTGGAGTTGCAGACAATGGCAAGCAAACGACTAAATCTCGCCGCGCTCGCTGAGGCCGCCGGCAGCTTACGCTCTGAGCCTCAACGGGTCCCACCTTCCGGCACCGCCAACGAGGCGCCGGTCAGGGCAGAGGGGGTGGTGCCCCGCACCGTGCCGTCGCGGATCGGTCAGAAACCAATCACCGCGTTCTTCTCCGAGGACGTCCGGGTCCAGCTCAAAATGATGGCTGCCGAGCAACGCCGAAGCATGGAAAGTCTAATCGGCGAGGCGCTCAACGATTTGTTCGCCAAGCACGGCAAGCCCGAGATCGTGCCGGCTGAGGACATCCGCCACTAGGTAGAATCGGAAGCTGAGTGTCCCTGTTTCCGCACCTGCCGTGGGTCTTTTCAGACAATCGTTCGTGGGGCCCCGCCTTGCGGCAGTCGGGCTCTCGTGAACCGAGCCCCGCCTGGCTTCGCGACAGCGGCGGGTCTCGGCCATCCGGCGTCGATCCCTGGCGGTCCACCCGCGGCCACCGTTCTCGAGATCCTTGTTGCGAACGAAGCAATCAACAGCCGAACGCCCCCGGCAGGCTAAACCAGACGGCGGCTGCGGTCAGGCCTCCTCGAACTCCTCGTCCAACTGGTCCTCGGCCACGGGCTCCGACGAGAGAATCGCGGGTTTACCCATGGCCTCCGTCACGATCCTGAGGAGCGCTGCCTTGCGTGCTGCGAAGACCGCCGTGAAATCGTCTGCGCGGCGGCGATCAAGGTGAGAACTCAGCGTCAATCAGGATGAGAACTTT
>JBMOGA010000036.1:0-36751 GCA_049318625.1 Hyphomicrobiaceae bacterium | reverse complement strand
CCGCGGTTCTCACCTTGTTTGACGCGGTTCCCTTCCTGATCGTCGCGCCATAAGGCGGAAACCGCCCCATGGATGCAGCAGCCGTTCTGGCCTTGGGAGGGCTCGCCTGCGGCATCGCCGCAGGCGCAGCCGCACAGTATGGACGCCTGTGTACGTTCGCCGCCATCGAGGATGCCCTGATCGGCGGCGACCTGCGCCGCGCCCGGGCGTGGATCCTCGCCATTGCCGTCGCCGTCGCCGCAACGCAGGCGCTGGCTGCCATGGGACTGCTCGACCTCGCAGCCGCACCCTATGGCGGCAAGGCGCTGGCAGTCGGCGGCGCTGTGCTCGGCGGGCTTCTGTTCGGGCTCGGGATGTCGCTCGTCGGCACCTGCGCGTTCGGATTGCTCGTCCGCGCTGGCGCCGGCGATCTGCGTGCCCTGTTGATGGTCGGCGTGGTCGGAGTCTCGGCCTTCGCGGCAACCGGCGGCCTCCTTTCTCAGATCCGCCTGACGCTCGCGGCTGTGCTGGTGATCGACATGAGCGCCGTCGGCGGCGCCAGTTTCGCCGGTCTCGCCCGCACCCTCGGCGGCCCAATGCTGCAAGCTATCGTCAGTCTCGTCCTGGTGGCGGTCGCGGCCGGCGCGGCTCTGTCCTGCCCGCGCATCCGCCGCAAGCTCCGTCTGCTCGCGGCCTCCGTCGTGATCGGGCTGGCCGTTGCCGGCGGCTGGCTGGTCACCGGCACCCTCGCCGACCCGTTCTCCGCCCATCGCACCGAAAGCCTGACCTTCGTGGCGCCGGTCGGCCGCGCCCTGCTGGCCACCATGGGCCAGACCCTCGACGGCGCTCAGTTCGCCGTTCTCTCCGTGATCGGCGTGGTCGCCGGCTCGTTCCTTGTGGCCTTCGCCCGCAACGAGCACCGCTGGGAAGCGTTCGACGACCAGCGCGAGATGCGCCGCCACATCGTCGGCGCCGGCCTGATGGGCTTCGGCGGCGTCCTGGCCCAAGGCTGCACGATCGGCCAGGGGATGTCGGCGGCCAGCACGCTCGCGCTGTCGGCCCCGTTGGCGCTCGCCGGCATGGTGCTCGGCGCCCGCATCGGGTTGCTCTGGCTGCTCGAAGGCGGGCCGAAGATCTTCCATCGGACCATGTTTCCGTCGGCGGGCGCGCCACCCAAGCCCCCCGCCGCCGATCCGGGACCACGCGGACGCGCCTGGCTGTGAGCCCTCAGCGCCAGTACAGCGCAACGCCGACGAGACCGAGCCCCAGCGCCAGCAGCACGAGGCCCGCCAGCCCGGCCGCCTGCGCCACCACGTGTCGCGCCGCCAGACCGGCGACCTTGCCGGCCTTGCCGGCGTGGCTCACCTCGTCCGTCACGTCGCGCACACGGCTGGTGATCTCCTCCGGAACCCCCGGCAACCGCCGCGTGGTCACCGTCGTCCATGCGGCCGAGAGGGCTGCATCGGTCGCCACCTCGATCAGATTGTGGCGCGACGCCCAGCGCCGCAGCAGATAACCGATCACCAGAGCCGCGATCCCGGCACCCAGCAGCCACGGGTTCGCGATGGTCATGCGGGCTCTCCCGGCCGGCCCGCGCCGCTAAGACCGATGGTGTCGAGCACGATGGCGGCGGCGCGATCACTCGGCGTGCCGGCCGGCAACCGCATCTTGTCCGGAATGCGATCGAGCGCGGAACGCTGCGCGTGCCACGCCGGGGAGTCGACCAGCAGTTCGGAAACGGCTGCCGCGAGTTTGTCCGGCACGCAGTCCTCCTGGAGATATTCTGGAAAAGCGTTCTCGCCGAGCACGAGATTGGCGAGCACGACCGAGTGCACCTTGAGCAGGAACCGCAATTGGGCGGCCACCCCGTCCACGCGATAGGCCACCACCATCGGCGTGCCCATCAACGCGAGTTCGAGCGTCACCGTGCCCGAGGCCGCCAGTGCGACGCGCCCCAGGCGGAATGCCGCCAGCTTGTCGGCCTCCCCCTCGACGAGATGCGGCACCACGGGCCAGTCGGCGAGCCCGGCCTCGACCAGCCCCCGCACGTGCGGTACCACCGGAATGATCACCTCGAACGCCCGGCCGGCCTCCTGCAACAGCCGCAGCGCCGCGCCGAAAGGCTCCATCAGGCGCACCACTTCGGACGACCGGCTGCCCGGCAGCACGACGATGACCGGCTTGCCCGGATCCAGCCCGAGCCGCGCCCCGAGCGCACCGGGATCGTGGGAGCGGAAGCCCTCCAGGCGCTCGATCAGCGGATGCCCCACGTAGGAGCACGGTGGCCCTCCGAGCCGGGCATGCGCTTCGGGCTCGAACGGAAGCAAAGCCAGCAGATGATCGACGTAGGGCCGCATCTTGCGAGCGCGGCCCGGCCGCCACGCCCACACCGTCGGCGACACGTAGTCGATGATCGGGATCTGCGGTGCCCGCTTGCGAATGCGCTTGGCGATCGGATGCGTGAACTCCGGCGCATCGATGATGATCACCGCGTCCGGTTCGGCGGCCAGCGCGGCGTCCACTGTCTGGTAGACGCGGCGCACGATCCACGGCAGCCGCTTCAGGATGGCGAGCGGCCCCATGACGGCCACCTCCGTCATCGGATAGAGGGATGCGAGACCCTCGGCTGCCATCGCCGCGTCGCCGACGCCGAGGAAACGGATCGGCCCCGCGTGATGCCGCTTCAATGCCGCCATCAGCTTGCCGCCGAGCGCATCGCCCGAATGCTCGCCGGTCACGATGAAGAGCGTCAGGGGTGCGGACATCGGGCTCCTCGCGTGTCAGGGATCGCGGCCATCGGTCCCGGCGGCCGGATGGAGAACGAAAAGGCCGGCCGCCGCCCTGTCTGCGGACCAGCCGTCGCGACCCGGCGGCGACAGGAATACGATACCGGCCAATCGGGCCTCGGCGGCCTTTGCGACCAGAGCGGCATCGGGCCCGCCGCCGATCACGGCGACGCCGCGGCGGGTGCGAAACCCCCAGGGGCGCATCCGCGCGGCCCGCGCCAGCAGATCGATGGCCGGCTCGTCGGCGGCGATCGCCACCACGTATCCGCCGATGACCACGGCGCCGGGCGAGCGGATCCATGGCCCGAGCGCCGCGATCGCGGCACGACCGAGCGCGATATCGCGATTGTCCCGGGCGCCGGGACGGCGACCCACCCGTACCGGCGTCGCAACCCCAGGCTCCGGCGGTGGCGCAGGCGTCGAGGCGCGACCCGCCTCACCCCAGACGAATACCCCGTCACCGGCCGCCGCAGCGATCATGTCGGTGCGATCAGCCACCAGCACGCGACCGGCCTCGACCCCGATGCCGGCGAGGCCGGCGCTCACCACATGCCGGATGGTCGCCGACCCGATCACCGGCAGGTCGACCCGCAATTCCTGACCGGGCTTGGGACGCTTCACCAGCACCGCGCGCACACCGTCGGCGCGCACCCGCGCCAGCATCCTGTCAGTGCCGTCGGCGCCCTCGATCGCGATCGGGCGCGCGCCCGCCATCACCACCGCCTGCCCGACGTCGAGCGGCGCCAGCGCACGGATGACGTCGAACCCGGAGCGAATGGCCGCGAGATCCTCCGCAGACGGCTCGGTCGGCGTCATCGCGCCGGCCCCGATTACCAGTTCCGGCGCGACATCGGGAATCCCGAGGACCCGGAAGCCCTCGCCCTCGAAGAAGCGCACGACGCGCTTCAGCACGCTGTCGTCACCGCCCTCGAACAGGCGCACGATGGTCGGCAACGCCCGCACCAGGCCCCAGTCCGGCGAGATCTGCCGCAGGTTCGGCCGGCGCACCCCGCCCGCGATCACGATTTCGCGGCAGCCCCGGTCGCGAAACGCCCGCAGCAGCGCGCCGATGGCCCCCCAAGGCACAACCGTATGCGGATGGCTCGCGAGTTCGGCACCGATCTCTCCACCGAGCCCGACGATATGGACCGGACGGCCACGTGTACGCACGAGGCGCGCGATCTCGACGGGCAGGCTGCCCCCGCCCGCAAGGATGCCGAGTGGTTCAGTCGTCGTGGTCATCGCGCGGCGTGCAGAGCGATCGCTTGCCACCCTCTCGGATGAAGCTGACGATCTCCTGGACGATCGGGTGATCGGGGAAGCTCTGCGCCACGTCCTCGACCCGCTCCATCAGCGTGCCCTCGGCCGCGAACAGCAACCGATAGGCGCGGCGCAGGATGTGAATCTGGTCGCGCGGGAAACCGCGCCGCTGCAGACCGACGATGTTCAGGCCCGACAGATGGGCGCGATTACCGATCGCCATGCCGAACGGGATGAGATCGTTTTCCACACCCGACATGCCGCCGATGAACGAATGGGCCCCGACGCGGGCGAACTGGATCACCGCGGCGCCGCCACCGATGATCGCATAGTCGCCGACCGTGCAGTGGCCGGCCAGCATGACATTGTTGGAAAAGATGACGTTGCTGCCGACCCGGCAATCATGACCGACGTGGCTGTTGGCCAGGAACGCGCAGCGGTCGCCGACGCTGGTGACCATACCCCCGCCTTCGGTCCCGGGGTTCATGGTGACGCCCTCGCGGATCAGGCAGTCGGCCCCGACCGTGAGCGTCGACGGTTCACCCTTGTACTTGAGATCCTGCGGCTGATGTCCGATCGAGGCGAACGGAAAAATCCGTGTCCGCGTGCCGATCGTCGTCCGCCCGGCGATCACCGCGTGGCTGATCAACTCGACATTGTCGTGCAGCACGACCTGCGGGCCGACCATACAATAAGGACCGATCACGACATCGGCGCCGAGCACGGCGCCCGTCTCGACGATGGCCGTCGGGTGGATGCGGGCCTCAGCCATTGGCGGCAGCGATGGCGGCCTGGGTCTCTGCCGTATCCACGATCATCGCGCTGATCTCCGCCTCGGCCACGACCTGGCCCTTCACTTTCGCTTCGCCGTAGAACCGCCACGCCCGACCGCGGCTGCGGATCTTCTTCACGTGATACTCCAATTGATCGCCCGGCAGCACGGGCTTGCGGAATTTCGCCCGGTCGATCCCCATGAAATACACGAGCTGCGGCTTGTAGTCGTTGCCGAGGCTGTGGACGCACAGCGCACCCGCCGTCTGCGCCAGCCCCTCGATGATCAGAACGCCCGGCATCACCGGAAAGTCCGGGAAGTGACCCTGGAAGAACGGCTCGTTGATCGTGACGTTCTTCACCCCGATGGCGCGCTCGTCGCGGTCCATGTCGTACATGCGGTCGATCAGCAGAAAGGGATAACGATGAGGCAGCAGCCTCATCACGCGCATGATGTCCGCAGTTGCCAGCTCTGCTTTGGGATTCGCGTCGCTCATCTCGTCCATTCCTGCTTCGTCCGAGCCGCCCTCGATGCGCGCTCACTCATCTTTGTCATCGTTCGATCGCGCCGCCTCGCCCCCGCGAGCCGCCATCCGCTTCACCATCGCCACCTCGCGCGCCCACTGCTTCAGCGGGCGTGCCGGCGTTCCGGCCATGCGGGTCCCCGCCGGCACATCGTGGGTCGGGTGACAGGTGCCAGCGATCTGTGCACCCGATCCGACCTTGATATGCCCAACAAGTCCCGACTGTCCGCCCATGATGACGAAGTCGCCGAGTTCAGCCGACCCTGAGATACCTGTTTGCGCAACGATCACGCAATGCCGGCCAATCACCACATTGTGGCCAATCTGCACCAGATTGTCGATCTTCGTACCCTCTCCGATGATGGTATCCTTAAGGGCCCCCCGGTCGATGGTGGTATTGGCGCCGATCTCGACATCGTCCTGTACGATGACGCGGCCGACCTGGGGCACCTTCAGGTGCCCCCGCGGCCCCATGGCGAAACCGAACCCGTCCTGCCCGATGCGCACACCGCCATGGATGATCACGCGATCCCCAATCAGCGCACACAGCACACTCGCCTGCGGTCCGATGTAGGTGTCCCGGCCGATCGCCACCCGGTACCCGATCGTCGCCCCCGCCGAGATGACGGCACCGCGGCCGATCCAGGCCTCGGGCCCGACCGTCGCGCCGGGCTCGACGACGGCTCCCTCCTCGATCCGCGCCGACGGATCAACGGCAGACGTGGCGCCTCGCAGCGGCGCCGGCCGCAAGGAGCCCGGATAGAAGGCGGTCAACGCCAGCGCGAAGCTGCGATAGGGGTCGCGCGCCACCAGCGCGGTCGTCCCCTCTGGCACCCGTGCGGCAAAGGCTGACAACACCAGACAGCAGCCCGCCTGCGTGCCGCCGAGCTGTCCCAGATACTTGCGATTGTTCAAGAATGTCAGATCATTGGCACCGGCATCGCCAAGCGTCCGCACGTCGTGAACGAGCCGCGACCCGTCGGCATCCACCGACAGCGTCGCCTCGATGCGCGCAGCCAGATCCCCGATCGCAAAGGGGCCGTGCCGCTCGAAGAACCCCGGATGCTCCATCACGATGCTCCAGAAAGACCACTAGGGTCTGATCGGTCCAAGTAGGCGCAGTCTGCATCCGCTGAGGGCATGAACCCGTCCCTCAAGCAGACACTTGGCGGCGCTCCGGCCCGCAACTTAAATCCCTCGAAGACCGGGATGATGCGAGACGCGAAAAAGGCGGGCAAAGCCCGCCTTTGTCAAAGAATTCCGACCAATCGGGATCAGAACTTGGTGGACGCTCCGAACCTGATCTCTTGCGTCTTGTCGTAATCCTCTTTGGTGATCGCGTAGGCGTAGTCGAGACGCAGCGGACCCACCGGCGAGTTCCACAGCAGACCAGCACCCACCGCTGTGCGGATCGACGCGTCGTCGGCCAAGCACACGCCCGGTCGGGTATACCCCTTGATCGCGACGGACTGCCCACACTGCTTGGCGTAATTGACGGCCGAGTCGTTGGCATCGAACACCGAGCCCGCGTCGGCGAACACGGCACCACTCATGCCCAGTTCATCCGGCACGAAGGGAAGCGGGAACCTGATCTCGGCGGTCGCGGCCCAGAATGTCTTGCCGCCCAGAGCATTGCCCGTCGCCGTATCACGGGGACCTACGCCAGCGCGATCGAAGCCACGAATGGTCTCACCACCCTTGTAGAAGAGATCCAGCAGCCGGACGTCCTCACCACCCCAACCCTCGATATGACCACCGATGGCTCGACCGATGAAGGTGAAGTTGTCGGTGATGGGATAGTAGGCTCGCCCTTCACCAACCACTCGCACATACTGCACATCGCCACCGACACCCGCAAAGTCAGACGCCAGCTGGAAGTAGACGCCACGGGTCGGGTTTTTCGGATGGTTCCGCTTGTCCCAGGTCAGCGATCCACCGATCGAGGACGTCAGCGCAGCACCCTCGGCATCGATGACCGGCAACGAAGCTCGGGTGTAATCAACCTCGTAGATGTCGTCATGCGACACCGTATAGTTGGTGTTCACCCAAAGATCCTCGGACAGCGGGAAGCCGAGCCGCAAGCTGCCACCAGTCTTCATGCTCTTGAACGCTGACTGAGACAGCTGGTTCAAATCTTTGTGGAACAGGTCAAAACCCGCCGCCAGATTACGATCAAGGAAGCGCGGTTCCGTAAAGCTGAGATCGATCTGGAAACGCTCTGCCGAACCGCCCACCTTCAGGCGCAGGAACTGACCGTTGCCGAGGAGATTGCGCTCTGTCAGCGAGACGTCGCCGATCACGCCCTCGCTGGTCGAGTAGCCCGCACCGAACGACAACTCACCCGTGGGCTGCTCGACGAGCTCCACATCAAGCACCAACCGATCCGGCGACGAACCTGGACGCCGCTTCACTTCGACGGACTTGAAGAACCCGAGGTTCTGGAGACGCTTCTTGGCCCGATCCACCATCTGCGGATTGAACGCATCGCCTTCTGCTAGCCGGAACTCGCGACGGATCACGTAATCCTTCGTCCGCAAGTTGCCGACGATATTGATGCGCTCGATATAGATCCGCGGACCTTCGTCAATGATGTAAACGAGGCCGATGGTCCGCCCCACCACGTCACGGTTCGCCTCCGGACGGACGCGGGCGAATGCATAGCCCTGCTCGCCGATATCCAGAGTGAGTTTCTCGACCGTCTTGTCGATATCCGCGGCGTTGTAGATCTCGCCGGCTTTCGTCAGCACCCGACTGCTGTAATCGCCGGCGTTGACCTGCGCGAGATTGCTCCGCAGCTCGACGGTGCCATAACGATACAGCTGGCCTTCCTCAACCGTGAAGGTGATGATGAAGCCCGAACCGTCGCGATCCAGCTCGGCGATGCTCGCCGTCACCTGCGCGTCCGCATAGCCGTTCTTCAAATAATACTGCCGCAGCAACTCCCGATCGAGCGCCATGCGATCCGGATCGTAGATGCTGTTGCCCTTGAGGAAGTCGAACCAGCCGGCCTCACCCGTGGAGATCACGTCACGCAACTGCGAGTCGCGGAAAACGCGATTGCCGACGAAATTGATCGCTTTGACCTTGGTGGCCCCGCCCTCGGAGATCTCGAACACGAGATTGACCCGGTTCTGATCGAGCTCGATCAACTTGGGCTCGACCGACGCCGCGTAACGGCCCTGGCGGCGATAGACGTCGAGAATGCGCTGGACGTCGCCGAGCGCGCGAGCCCGCGTGTAGACGGAACGCGGCTTGAGCTGCACCTCGTTGCGCAGCGTCGCATCGTCGACTTCGCGGTTGCCCTCGAAGGCGACCTGACCGATGACCGGGTTCTCCACGATCCGCACCAAGACGCCATTCGGCGTGCGATCGATGCGCACATCGGCGAACAAGCCCGTGCCGAACAGCGCCTTGAGCGACCCGTCGACTTTGGCCGGATTGTAGGCATCACCGACATTGAATTGCAGATAGGAGCGAACCGTCTCTGGCTCGACGCGCCTGTTACCCTCGACGCGAATCTCGCGAATGGTCGACGACTGAGATTGGGCGGTAGCGGCCATCCAAGGCGACGGTGTGCCCAGCGCGAACGCCGTGCCCGCAACCAAGAGCGCCAAACGGCACAGCTTCCCGAAGCTGTTCCGTCGAGGCCGAAGTGCGTCTCGATTCACCATCGATCCCCCAATCCCGCCAACCTGTCGGTTAAGCTGGCGTTCAAACTCACCACTCTCGAAGCAGCGCAGCCCGAAGGCAGCGCCTCCCCATCTTCGCTAGGGTCGTGATGTCCGGTCTAACGATTCAGACACCCCTATGGAAGTGGCAAGAATGCTTCAGACGGGGTGATTCTGCTAGGCCCCGCCGCGACATCAACCGACGCCCGTCAGCCACTTCTTCAGGATCGGTAAGTCGTTGAACATAGAGAACATCATGATGGTCAGCAAGACCGCCATTCCAATTCGGAAACTCAGTTCCTGCGACCGTTCGCTGAGCGGCCGGCCGCGCACCGCCTCGATGGCATAGAACATGAGGTGCCCACCATCGAGCAGCGGGATCGGAAACAGGTTCACGAGCCCGACGCTGACCGAAATGAACGCCGCAAGGTAAACGAGATCCAGCACGCTGCGCTGCGCCACCTTGCCCGCCACGTCGGCAATGCGGACCGGGCCACCGAGTTGATCCGGGCGTTGCCGCAACGTCACAACGTCACCCAGATAACTCAGTGTCGAGGTGATGATGAACGTCGTTTCCTTGATGCCGAGACCGATCGCGGTGACCGGACCGACCCGCTCCTCCGTGACCTGGTCTGGAGTCGACCGCTGACGGATCCCGACCCGCCACACGCTTTGCGTGCCGCCGAGATCATCTTTCGCCTCGTCGAGTTGCGGCGTCACCTTGAGGTCGACGGCCTGGCCCTTGCGGGTCACGACGACGGCGAGCGGGCGCCCACCGCCGGTGGTCACCGTCCGCAGCACATCGTTGAAACTGCGAATCGCCCGCCCGTCGATCGAGACGATGACGTCGCCGGGCTGGAAGCCGGCCACAGCCGCCGGGCTACCCACGATAACCTCGTCCACGCGCGGCGCCGTCGAGCGCACGCCGAACAGCATGAAACTCACCGCGAATACGGCGATGGCGAGCAGGAAGTTCGCGAGCGGACCCGCCGCGACCACGGCCGCGCGCTTCCAGATCGGCTTCGCGTGGAAGGCCCCGGCCCGCTCTTCGGGCGTCAGCGCCGCGGCCGCATCGCGCGACGGCACGCTGGCCGCATTCTCGTCATCCATGAATTTCACGTAGCCGCCGAGCGGGATCCAGGCGAGCCGCCAGCGTGTGCCCTGGCGATCGTGAAATCCCCAGATCTCGCGCCCGAAGCCGATCGAAAAGGTGGTGACCCGCACCCCGCACCAGCGGGCGACCAGGAAATGCCCCAGTTCGTGGATGAACACGACGACCGTCAACACGGACAGAAACGCGAAGCCGTAAAGGGCGACGTTTCCAATGCCGTCGAACAATCCCGTCAGCATTGCCAGCCGACTCCCATGCTATGTTGCGGACACCACGCGATGAATGCGCCGGACTCCACTCAGGCGCCGATCATGTCGCGGGCAAGGCGGCGGGCCGCGGCATCGACCGCGAGAACGTCGTCCAGCCCCCGCGCGGTGACCAGAATCCCCGCCCCTCCAGCCGCATCAAGGCATTTGGCCACCGTGGCCGCAATGTCAAGGAACCCGATGCGGCGATCGAGGAACGCCTCGACGGCCACCTCGTTGGCGGCGTTGAGCACCGCCGGCGCCGTGCCGCCCGCCTGCAGCGCCTCCCGCGCGAGCCGCAGCGCGGGGAAGCGCACCTCGTCCGGCTTCTCGAAGGTCAACGGCCCGACCGCCGTCAGATCGAGACGGCGCGTCGGCGCCTGCATCCGCCGGGGCCACGACAGCGCCAGCGCGATCGGCGTGCGCATATCGGGCATCGCGAGCTGCGCGATCGTCGACCCGTCGGTGAAACTCACAAGGCAATGCACGATCGATTGCGGATGCACCACGACGCCGAGGCGATCGAGGCCAACCGAAAACAGATGATGGGCCTCGATCACCTCGAGCCCCTTGTTCATCAATGTTGCCGAATCGATGGTGATCTTGCGACCCATCGTCCAGTTCGGATGCTTCAGGGCATCCTCTGGGCACGCCCGCGCGATGTCGCCGGCCTCCCAGGTTCGGAACGGCCCGCCCGAGGCTGTGATGACGATCCGCTCGACCTCGTCGAGGGTGTTTCCCCCGAGCGCCTGCAGCACCGCCGAGTGCTCGGAGTCCACGGGCAGTAGTTCCGCCCCGCCCGCCGCGATGGCGTCCATGAAGACCTGCCCGGCGGAGACCAGGCATTCCTTGTTGGCGAGCGCGACGCGCACCCCGCGGCTGGCCGCCGCCAGGGTCGGACGCAACCCCGCCGCCCCCATGATGGCGCCCATCACGCAATCCGTCGGCTCCTCGGCCGCCGCGATGATGGCATCCTCCCCGGCCGCCGCCACGATCCCGCTGCCAGCGAGCCGATCCGCCAATTGCCGATAGAGGCTTTCGTCCCCGATGACCGCGATCCGCGGGCGGAACCGCAGCGCCAGTTCGGCAAGCTTGTCGACCTGGGATTGCGCGGTCAGCGCTATGATCGAGAAGCTTTCCGGCTCACCCGCAACGAGGTCCAGCGTGCTGGAACCGACCGAGCCGGTGGCCCCGAGCACCGTCAGCCGGTACGGGCGGCCGCTGGCCTTGACCTGACGTTGCGACGCCGCCGCGGTCCTGCCATCGGGCCTGCTCGAACTGGAACCCGCCGGACCGTTCACCGCTTGTCACCCGAAAAAGACCAGGGCGCGCGCCGGCGCCGATACATTCAGCACGAGCGCGACGACACCCGCAATGGCCGACGCGGCGACAAGCCCGTCCAGCCGGTCCATGAACCCGCCGTGGCCCGGTATCAACTGGCTGACATCCTTCACGCCATAGCGGCGCTTCAGTGCCGACTCGGCGAGATCACCGCCTTGCGCGAACAGCGCCAACAACGCGCCGAGCAAGGCGAGCGGAACCGGCGCCGCCCCTTCGACCGTCAGACCGAGTAGCCCGCACGCGAGCGCAGCGGTCGAAACTCCTCCGGCGAGGCCAGCCCAGGTCTTGTTCGGTGAAATGCTGGGGCACATCTTGGGCCCACCGATCAGCCGCCCCGCGACGTAGGCACCCGTGTCGGTCGTCCAGACGGCCAGAAACAGCAGCATGATCGCGACCGCCCCATAGGGCTCGTCGCAGCGGATCCAAACCAAGGCCACCGCCGGCAATCCGACGTAGAGCACACCGAGCGCCGAAATGTGGGCCCCGCGGCCGAGACGAAGCGGCACCACTGCGATCGCGCCACCGATGATGAGCAGCCAAGCGAAGGCCGTGAAGCCGATCACCGTCAGACCGATCGCCGACATCACCGCCGTCGCCTGCACGACGAAGGCGTGATCGCTTTCCTGCCGGCGCACGAGGCGGCCCCACTCCCAGCTCATCACCAGAGCGAGCGCCGCCACGAGCACCGCAAAGGGCAGGAAACCCGCGTAATTGGTGCCGAGCGCCAGCACCGCCAGCACGAGACCGGACACCAGACGCAGCTTGATCTCCGACATCCATGCGGGCCGAGCTGCCACCCCCGGCTGGCCTGCGTGCTGCATCGTCGTGGCCTTTCCTCCCGGGTCGAAGGCGCGACACCCATGTACCGATCCTGCGTCCCGGATCGGCTGCGGGGTGACCGGCCCTGCGGCCGGTCGAACGCTCATGCCAGATCAGACCTTGTTGATCTCGGCCTCTTTCGCCACCAGAAGCTGATCGATCTCCTTGATCATCTTGTCGGTCAGCTCCTGCATCTTGGTGGAGTTCCGCTGATGATCGTCCTTGCTCATCTTGCTGTCTTTTTCGAGCTTTTTCAGAAGCTCCATGCCGTCGCGGCGAACATTGCGGACGGCCACGCGGCTGTGCTCGGTGTATTTGTGCGCAATCTTCGCGAGTTCCTGGCGCCGCTCCGTCGTCAGCGGCGGAATGGGCATCCGCAAGGTGGTGCCGTCGATAATCGGATTGAGCCCGAGATTGGCCTCCCGGATGCCCTTGTCGACCGCCGAAACCGCCGACTTGTCCCAAACCTGAACCGTGATCATGCGCGGCTCCGGAACCGAGACCGTGCCGACTTGATTGAGCGGCATCCGCTGGCCGTAGAGGTTGACCTGGACCGGATCGAGAAGGGCCGCACTGGCCCGCCCCGTGCGCAGGCCCGCGAATTCACGCTTCAGCGCCTCGAGCGCCGTGCGCATCCGCTTGTCGAACTCATCGATCTGAAACGTATCCGTCGCCATGGCCGCTTGCCTCGCATATTGCCGACGCCAGCCGGACGGCTCTGCCCGATTACCTGACCTCAGGACGCATCGGATATCACGGTAGCGCGGGCCTCGCCTCTCAACAATTTGAGGAGATTGCCTGATTCCTCGATGGAAAAGACAATTACCGGAAGATTGTTGTCGCGAGCAAGCGCGATGGCGGCGCCGTCCATCACCTTGAGATTGCGGGCGAGCACCTCGGCATACGTCAAACGGTCATAGCGCACCGCGTCCGGCTGCAATTTGGGATCGGCCGAGTAGACGCCGTCGACCTGGGTCGCCTTGACGACCGCCTCGCAGTTCATCTCGATGGCGCGCAGTGCCGCCGTGGTATCGGTCGTGAAGAACGGATTGCCGGTGCCGGCCGCGAACACCACCACCCGCCCCTCATCCATATGGTGGAGCGCCTTCGGCCGCACATAGGACTCGCAGACAGTCGGCATCGGAATGGCCGAGACGACCCGCGCCGGCACGCCGGCCTGCTCCAGCGCGCTTTGGAAGGCCAGCGCGTTCATGACCGTTGCCAGCATCCCCATGTAGTCGGCGGTCGCCCGATCCATGCCACGCGCCGCGCCCGAAAGACCGCGGAAGATGTTGCCCCCGCCCACCACCACGGCAATGCGCGCGCCGGCGGCGATGCCCTGGCGGATATCGCCGGCCAGTCGCCGCGTCACCGCCATGTCGATCCCGAAGCCGTCCTTGCCGGCCAGCGCCTCACCCGAGAGCTTCAAGAGGAGGCGCCTGTATTTCAAGTCCACCATCGCGATCTCCTTATGCCGTGGCGACCGCCCCCGAAGCGATCGCGACAGCAATCAACGGCCGCGGCCTCGGGTTCAATACCATCTTTCGCCGCTGCCCGAAGTTATCGACGGTTTGGCGTGCGCGCGCGAAAACGCGGCCGGGCGGGGGGTCCGCTCGACCGCGTCCAACGCCTGCATCGCCCCGAGCGTTCAGCTCTGCTGAACCGCCGCAGCGACCTCGGCCGCGAAGTTCTCTTCCTTGCGCTCCAGGCCCTCACCGAGCGCGTAGCGCAGGAAGCCCGCGATCTTGACCGGCGCGCCGATCGCCTTCTCGGCCTCTTTGACGGCGTCACCGACGCTCGCCTTGCCGTCGAGAACGTACACCTGCTGCACCAGCACGGCCTGGCCGAAGAACTCCTTGCGCAGGCGGCCTTCGCTCGCCTTCGCCAGGATGTCGTCGGACTTGCCGGCGTTGCGCGGCTCGGCCTTGGCCTGCTCGACATAGATCGCCCGCTCGCGGTCGATCACGTCCTTCGGCAGATCCTCGACGTTGACGACCATCGGGTTCGCCGCGGCGATGTGCATGGCGACCTGCCGGCCGAACTCGAGCAGCTTGCCGGCGTCGCCGGTGCTCTCCAGCGCAACGAGGACGCCGATCTTGCCGAGGCCTTCGCCGGCCTTGTTGTGGATGTAGTCGGCGACCACGCCCTTGCCGACTTCCAGCGTCGCGGTCCGCCGCACGCCCATGTTCTCGCCGATCGTGGCGATCATCTCCTTGACGTGCGACTCGACCGTCGCCGACTTGCCGGGATAGGTCGCCGCCAGCAACTTGTCGACGTCGCCGCCGGCCGCCGGGGCCAACTTGGCGATGTCGCGGACCATTTCCTGGAACTGCGGATTGCGCGCCACGAAGTCGGTCTCGGAGTTCACTTCCACCACCGCGCCCTTGGTGGCGGTGCTGATAACGCCGACGAGGCCTTCCGCGGCGATGCGGCCGGACTTCTTGGCGGCCTTCGACAGCCCCTTCTTGCGAAGCCAGTCGATCGCCAGCTCCATGTCGCCACCGTTTTCGGTCAAGGCGGCCTTGCAATCCATCATGCCGGCGCCGGTCTTGTCGCGGAGCTCTTTCACCAGAGCGGCGGTGATCGTCGTCATCTCGGGCTCTTTCTGTTCGGATACGCGCGGTCGGCTACGCCGCCACGGTGTCAATTGCATGACTATCGGTCGGATGAGCCGGGCCGGCCCCTCGCGAGGCACCGGCCCGCCCTGTTCGTCGCCGCCGGATCAGACGACGGTCGCCTCGACCAGCTTCTTGGCCTGCGCGATCCAGTCGTTCTGGGCGATCTGGCCCTTGAGCCGGAGCTGGCGGTCGAGCGCCGCGGTGCCCTCGGCGTCGAGATCGGCAATCTGCCAGAAATGGTAGACGCCGGCGTCGTTGAGACGCTGCTCGAGCTTGCTGCTGATACCGGTGATCCGCTTGAGGTCATCGGGCTCGCCGCGCGGCCCCTCGATGCCCTTGAACGGTCCGACCGGCACGACTTCCTCGACCGGCGGCGCTTCGAGCGCACCGATATCGACGCCCGAGGACGCCTGGCTGCGCTCGATGCCGTCGATGGCGGCGCGGGCGAACAGCTCGCAGTACAGCGTGATCGCGCGGCCGGCGTCGTCGTTACCGGGAACCGGGAAGTCGATGCCATCCGGATTGCAGTTGGTGTCGACCACCGCGATGATCGGGATGCCGAGCTTGCGGGCTTCCGCGATCGCGATCTGCTCCTTGTTGGTGTCGATGACGAACAGCAGGTCCGGCGTGCCGCCCATGTCCTTGATGCCGCCGAGTGCCTGGTTCAGCTTCTCGCGCTCGCGCGTCAGCGTCAGGATCTCTTTCTTGGTGCGGCCCTGCGGATCGGCAAGGATCTCGTCGAGCTGACGCAACCGGCGGATCGACTGCGAGATCGTCTTCCAATTGGTCAGCGTGCCGCCGAGCCAACGGTGGTTGATGAAGTACTGGGCCGAGCGCTGCGCTGCCTCGGCGATCGAGTCGGAGGCCTGACGCTTGGTGCCGACGAACAGCAGCCGGCCGCCCTTGGCGACGGTATCGGACACCTTGAGCAGCGCCTGATGCAGCAGCGGCGTGGTCTGCGTCAGATCGATGATGTGGATCTTGTTGCGGGTCCCGTAGATGTACTGCGACATCTTGGGGTTCCAGCGATGGGATTGATGGCCGAAGTGAACGCCAGCTTCGAGGAGCTGACGCATGTTGAACGCGGGAAGCGCCATGCGCGGTAGTCCTTTTTCCGGTTGATCCGCCGCAGACCGGGAGAAGACGGGCGAGCCGTCCACCGGAGCGCATGCCGGGGCTTTCAATCCGGCGGGCGCGAAGGTCTGCGTGAGAGATCGGGGGCTTATGACCGAAGATGCCCCGTTTGGCAAGGACATGCCATGCCGCCGGGTCCATCCAGGTCACAACCCCGGACGGCCGGCAAGACCCGTATCCAACCCGGACCTTGGCCGCTACCGCCGCGACGAGCGGGCGATCAGGCCATCGAGCGAACGACTGATACGTTCGGCCTCGGCTTGCTCGCGATCGGCGCGCTCACGGTCCGAGCGCGCCGCGCGTTCCCGATAGAACCGCTCTTACCGCTCTTGCCGAGCCTGTTCGCTTTGCTCGACCAGCCGCCGGCGATCCAGATCGCGCTGTTCCGCGCTGTGACGCATCCATTCGCGATTGACCCGGGAGTACTCGGACTCCGCCCGAGCGGCCGGGACCGTATTGATAGCAACGCCAACGAGTACCCAACAAGCCAACACACGCATCTGGACGCCCCTGACCTTCTTCCGAAGAACAAGACGTACAAGTCTTATATTAATGCCTCGTTGAACCGCTCACCGCGAGGCGGCTATTCGATCGCGGCGAGGCTCGTGTCCTTCGACAGCACGAGGCACCAGTGCGGTTCGAAGTTGGCCCCCATCGGCCAGACGTTCTCGCGGTACGCCACCAGCAACTGCTCCTCGTAGCGCTTGAACCAGTCCTTCTGGCACAGCACGAACTTGGTCGCCGCCGTGATCGTTTCCCGGTCGAGGATGCACAGCACCACCATGTCGGTGTGCCGCTGCAGATACTCGTGCACGGTGACGACCAGCAGCGGATAGCCGGGATGCAGCATGTCGTCGAGCACGATCACCCCGCCCGGCGCCAGCACCGCCGTGGCCAGTTCCAGATCGTTCGCCAGCGAGGAACGGGCGTGGTCGCCGTCGACGTGGAAGAAACGCACGCGGCCGCCGCCAAGCTTGCCCAGAATGTCGCCGGGTTGCATCTGCGCGCTGTTGGCCTTCCACGTGATGCGCCGGTCGGCCGGCACGCCGTGCTTGGCACAGTTGCGCTCGAACCGGTCGAGCACGCCGGCGTTCGGCCATTCGAAGTGATCGATGCCGAGCGCCTTCTCGCCGGGCGCCAGCGCGTGCGCCAGCGCGATGAAATAGCGGCCCTCGAAAGCGCCGATCTCGGCCACGTGGCCGCCGACGCCGAGTTCGGTCTGGATGCGCAGCAGCCCGCCCGAGATAGCGGCCGCGAACCGCGACGACATGCCGATCACCGAAGCGTAGCCGTCGGCGAGGTAACGGTCGACGGCGGGCACGCCGGACATGGGATCGGGGGCGGACATGGCGGGAAGCTCCTGTTCTTGGGCCGCCTGACCAAAGCCATGCGACAACGGCGATCGCAAGGCGGATTCGCCCCGCGCTGACCAACCCTACAGATCCACCACCGCCATCACGCCCGGCACGGTCAGCACCTTGCCCTTGCGGGCGGGCGAAACGTCGAACCGGCCCTTGGGCAGGATCTCGAGCTCCTTGCCGCGCTCGTAGACCTGAAGCCCGATGCGGATCTCGCCCTTGCCGCCCGGCGCCAGATGGCCGAGCAGTTCCGCGACGAGGCCCGGATTGCGCTTGACCTCGGCCGCATCGAGCACGATCCGCCAGCCGCGCTGCGCGCTCGCCACCGCCTTGTCCAGCGCCTCGACGCTCTGCACGCGCATCTTGATGCTGTCGCCGTCCCGTTCGGCTTCGACCCCGAGCAGCACCGGCGTGCCCGGCTCCAGCAGGTCGCGCGCCACCGCCAGCGTGTCGGAAAAGATGACCGCCTCGAACTGGCCGGTCTGGTCCGAGAACATTGCAAAGGCGAACTTGTTGCCCTTCTGAGACTTGCGCTCGCGGGCCGAGACGACGATGGCGGCGAGCCGGCCGGCCGACGAACCGCGCTCGCACTCCGCCTCGAAATCCGCCCAGCGCTTGACGCCGAGGCTTTTCAGCGCCCCCTCGTAGCTGTCCAGCGGATGGCCGGAGAGGAAGAACCCGACCGCCTGGAACTCCTTCTCCAGGCGCTCCATCGGCGTCCACATCTTGACCGGGCGCATGTCCATCTGCGGCGCCGTCGCCCCGCCGCTCCCGCCGCCGCCGAACAGATCCTCGATCCCGCTCGCCGCGTTGGCCTCGAGCCGTGAGGCCAGCGCCAGGATCTGCTCGACGTTGCCGTGGGCGAGGGCCCGGTTCTTCTCCAGGGCGTCGAACGCGCCGGCCGCCGCCAGCGTCTCGAGCGCCCGCTTGTTCAGCGCCTTGATCGCCAGCCGGCGCGCGAAATCGGAAAGATCCTTGTAGGGCCCGCCGGCGGTCCGTGCCGCCACGATGGTCTCGACGGCACCGGCACCGATGTTCTTGAGAGCGGCCAGCGAATAGCGGATCGCGCCGCGTTTGCCCGCTCGCCCCGGCTCGGCGCCGAAGTCGACCTCCGAGGCATTGACGCACGGCGGCCGCACCTCGATGCCGGACTTGCGCGCTTCCGACGCGAACATGGCGAGCTTGTCCGTGTTGCCCATGTCCAGCGTCATGGACGCGGCCAGGAACTCCTCGCGGTAGTTCGCCTTGAGATAGGCCGTGTGATAGCTGACCAGCGCATACGCCGCTGCGTGCGACTTGTTGAACCCATAGCCCGCGAACTTGTCGACCAACTCGAAAATGTAGACGGCGTCCGATTTCTTGACGCCGTTCTTCTCGGCGCCCTCGACGAAGCGCGCCTGCTGCTTCGCCATCTCGTTCTTGTCTTTCTTGCCCATCGCGCGGCGCAGCAGGTCGGCTTCGCCGAGACTGTAGCCCGCCATCACCTGGGCGATCTGCATCACCTGCTCCTGGTAGATGATGACGCCGTAGGTCTCCCTCAGAATACCTTCGAGCAGCGGATGCAGGCAGTCGACCGGTTCCTCGCCGTGCTTGCGGTTGATGTAGGTCGGGATATTGTCCATCGGGCCCGGGCGATAGAGCGCCACCATGGCGATGATGTCCTCGAAGCGGTCGGGCTTCAGCCGCCTCAGGCTCTCGCGCATGCCCGTGCTTTCGAGCTGGAACACGCCGGCCGTGTCGGCCTTGGCGAGCAGCTCGTAGCTCGGCCGGTCGTCGAGCGGCAACGTCGCGAGTTCGATGTCCAGACCGCGGCCGCGGCGGATCAGTTCGACGGCCTTTCTCAGCACCGTCAGCGTTTTCAGGCCGAGGAAGTCGAACTTGACGAGGCCCGCCGCCTCGACCAGCTTCCAGTTGAACTGCGTGATCGGAAAGCTCGACTTCGGGTCGCGGTAGAGCGGCACCAATTCGACGAGGTCACGGTCACCGATCACCATGCCGGCGGCATGTGTGGAGGCGTGGCGGTAGAGCCCCTCGAGCTTCTGCGAGATCTCCAGCAGCCGCGCCACCAGCGGGTCCTCGTCGCGCGCTTCCTGCAACTTGGGCTCGCCGGTGATCGCCTGCTCCAGCGTCACCGGATTGGCCGGGTTGTTCGGAACGAGCTTGCACAGCTTGTCGACCTGCCCATAGGGCATCTGCAGCACACGGCCCACATCGCGCAGCACCGCGCGCGCCTGCAGCTTGCCGTGCGTGATGATCTGCGCGACGCGCGCCTCGCCGTATTTCTGCTGGACGTAGCGGATCACCTCGTCGCGCCGGTCCTGACAGAAGTCGATGTCGAAGTCCGGCATCGACACGCGCTCGGGATTGAGGAAGCGCTCGAACAGCAGACCGAACTTCAGCGGGTCGAGGTCGGTGATGGTCAGCGACCACGCCACCAGCGATCCGGCGCCCGAGCCGCGGCCGGGCCCGACCGGAATGTCATTCGCCTTCGACCACTGGATGAAGTCGGCGACGATCAGGAAGTAACCCGGAAACTTCATCCGCGAGATGATGTCGACCTCGAACGCGAGGCGGCGCTCGTAGTCCTCCCGCGTGAAGCCCGGCGCCAGCGCATTCTCGCTGAGCCGGCGCGCGAGCCCCTCTTCGGCCTGACGCTTGAGTTCGAGGGCCTCGGCGGCGAGTTGATCGCTTTCGCTCGCCCCGTCCCCGGCCGGCACATAGCGCGGCAGGATCGGCTTTTTGCCGCGCGGGCGCCACGCGCAGCGTCGCGCGATTTCGATCGTGCTGGCGAGCGCCTCCGGCAGATCGGCGAAGGTCGCCACCATATCCTCGGCGCTCTTGAAACAGTGCTCCCGCGTCAACCGGCGCCGGTCGTCCTCGGTGACGTAGCGGCCTTCCGCGATGCACAGCAGCGCGTCGTGTGCCTCGTAATCGTCCGGGCTGGCGAAGTAACACTCGTTGGTGGCGACGATCGGCAGGTCCAGTTCGTAGGCGAGGGCCAGCAGCTGCGGCTCCACCTCCTGCTCGGATCGGAGGCCATGGCGCTGCAGCTCCACATAGAGCCGATCGCCGAACATCCGCGCCAGGGCCCGCAAACGCTCCGCCGCGAGTTCGCGCTGCCCCTCGGCCAGCGCCCGGTCGATCGGCCCGTCGGGGCCGCCGGTCAACGCGATCAGCCCGGCCGTGTGGTCGACCAGGAAATCGGATTTGACGTGCGCCGGCTCGGTCAACTCCGGCCCGAAGAAGGCCCGTGTCGACAACCGCATCAGATTGGCATAGCCCGCGTCGTCCATGGCGAACACCGCCACGCGGCCCGACGGCCCCGACTGTGGCTCGTTCTGCCCCGGCCTCGCCGCACCGTTTCCGGCCGGCGCATCGCCGAGGTCGACCGACAGCGCCAAACCGGCGATCGGTTGGATGCCGGCACCGGCCAGCTTGTCGGAGAACTCGAGGATGCCGAACAGGTTGTCGGTATCCGTCAGGCCGACCGCCGGAAAACCGTACTTTTCCGCGAGCTTGGCCAGCTTGCCAATGGGCAGCGCACCTTCCAGCAACGAGTAGGCCGAGTGCACCTTGAGATGCACGAAGGCGGCCGCGGCGGGCGCCGCCGGCGGATCGACGGCTTTGGACATGCGAATCGGAGCGTTCATGGCCACAGTTGTAACCGCCCGCGCCACCAGCGGAACCGGCCACATGCCGCGCCCCACAGACAACGCAGTGGCCCAAACGACACGCCACACCCGCCGTGTGGCCATTTGGCCCACGCTGAGCCACACCCCGCCGTGCCGCCTGCTAAAACTCCCCACTGGTCGCTCGGGAGTTGCGGAGCTTGGTGCGTCTCTTTGCGTTCGTCGTGGCGTGGACTCTCGGACTGGCGACGGCCCAGGCCGCCGAACTGCGCCTGTCGTTCGTCGAACTGGCGACGGTCGCGCAGAAGGTCATCGGCGATGCCAAAATCTATCTGAACAACAAGCCCGGCGGTTTCCTCGGCCTCGGCCCGCAATCGTCGGTGATGCTGGCCGGCCGGCAGATGCCGCTGCCCCTGCCCGCCTCGGACTTCCCCATCCTCGACAGCCGCTACGCCTACCATGTGGTCGACATCAAATCGACGGCGGTGCGGATCTCCGGAGAGACCGGGGCGGTTCGCATCCTCGTCGAGTTCGAAGCCGATGGCGCCGAAATGGTCGGTGCCTGCGTCTCCGGCCCGTGCCGGCTGGCCGACGCCATGCCCCAGGTCGAGTGGGAAAAACCGTCTCTCGCCGTCGAGTTCGTGCCGGTGCTGGCCGACGCCGGCCTGTCGCTGCAGGTCAAGAGCGCCCGCATCGGCGGCACGTTGACTCCGGTCTGCCGCAACGAGAGCGGCGGCATCTCGTCCAGCCTCTGCAATCTGTCCCTGCCGTGGGCCCGCTCCACCATCCAGAAGCTGCGCCAGCAGGTGGACGCGCTGATCCGCAGCAAGGTCAACGACCCGGCCATGCAGGCGACCATCGCCGCGGGTTTCAAAACCCATCTGGCCGTCGGCGGCCTCGGCACCATCGAGATCCAGAAGGTCACCACCGACGCGCGCGGCGTCATCGTCACCTTCCGCCTCGCCGGTTGACGGTCGACCGGGTGTCCAGCGGAAAGCCCGCGCTTTCCCGCTCCCGGGCGCCTTCCGCTGCGTGCGTCGGGCCGCCGCCGCACGTTGCCCTGGCGACCGGTTCAGGTTAAGAGCCGCGACGCTCCGAAACCGGGATACGCCCCCATGCGCCTCAGCCGATACTTCCTGCCGATCCTGCGCGAGACGCCCAAGGAAGCCGAAATCGTCTCCCACCAGCTCATGCTGCGCACCGGCATGATCCGGCAGGAGAGCGCCGGCATCTACGCGTGGCTTCCGCTCGGCTGGCGCACGCTGCAGAAGGTCAACCAGATCGTCCGCGAGGAGCAGAACCGCACCGGCGCAATCGAGCTGATCATGCCGACCATCCAGTCGGCCGACTTGTGGCGCGAGTCCGGCCGCTACGACGCCTACGGCAAGGAGATGCTGCGCATCCAGGACCGCCACGAGCGCGACATGCTGTTCGGCCCGACCAACGAGGAAATGGTCACCGAGATCTTCCGCACCTACGCCAAGAGCTATCGCGATCTGCCGCTCAATCTCTATCACATCCAGTGGAAGTTCCGGGACGAGATCCGCCCCCGTTTCGGCGTCATGCGCTCCCGCGAATTCCTGATGAAGGACGCCTACTCCTTCGACCTCGATCAGGCCGGCGCGCGGCACGCCTACAACCGGATGTTCGTGTCGTACCTGCGCACCTTCGCGCGGCTCGGCCTGCGCTCGATCCCCATGCAGGCCGACACCGGCCCCATCGGCGGCAATCTCAGCCACGAGTTCATCATTCTCGCCGACACCGGCGAGAGCGAAGTGTTCTGCCACAAGGACTACCTCGACTTCCCCGTGCCGGCGATCACGACCGATTACGAGGACGTCGCCGGCTTGCAGGCCACCGTGGACCGCTGGACGTCGCTCTACGCGGCCACCAGCGAAAAGCACGAGGCGGCAGCCTACGAGACCATTCCCGCCGACAAGCGCGTCTCCGCCCGCGGCATCGAGGTCGGCCACATCTTCTATTTCGGCACCAAGTACTCCGAGCCGATGAAGGCCACCGTCCAGGGCCCCGACGGCAAGCCCGTCACTGTCCACATGGGCAGCTACGGCATCGGGCCCTCGCGCGTCGTCGCCGCCGTCATCGAGGCCTGCCACGACAAGGACGGAATCGTGTGGCCGGTGCCTCTCGCACCCTTCGAGGTCGGCCTCGTCAACCTCAAGGTCGGCGATGCCGCAACCGACGAGGCGTGCAGCAAGCTCTACGGTGCCTTCTCGGCGGCCGGCATCGACGTGCTCTACGACGATACCGACGAGCGGGCCGGCGCCAAGTTCGCGACGATGGATCTGATCGGTCTCCCTTATCAGGTGATCGTCGGACCCAAGGGCCTGAAGACCAACGAGATCGAGATCAAGCATCGCAAGGCCGGAACGCGCGAGTCGCTGTCCCCCGAGGCGGCGCTCGAAAAGCTGGTCGGGCTCGTGAAGAGCCAGCGCATGCTCGCCTGAGGCCGCTCGGTCGGCTCCGGTCCGACGTGGGGGAACGATGACGACGTCCGTCGATACACGGCCATTCGCGCCCTTCGAATGGATGCTGGCGCTGCGCTACCTGCGCGCCCGGCGCAAGGAAGGCTTCATCTCGGTCATCGCCGGGTTCTCGTTCATCGGCATCGTGCTCGGCGTCGCGACGCTGATCATCGTGATGGCGGTGATGAACGGGTTCCGTAACGAACTCTACCACAAGATCCTCGGCCTCAACGGCCACGCCGTCGCCGTCCATACCCAGGCGAGCGGCCCGTTCGACGACTACGAAGCGTTGAGCCGGAAGCTCGCCGCCGTGCCGGGCGTCGGCAAGGCGGTTCCCCTCGTCGAGGCGCAGGTCATGGTGTCGTCGCCCTATCAGGCGCTCGGCGGCCTCGTCCGCGGGCTGAGCGAGAACGGCGTCAAGGCGCTGCCACTGGTGGCCGCCAACGTCGTCCAGGGCACATTCGACGGCTGGGACGGGCAGGACGGCATCGCCATCGGCACGCGCCTCGCCAACGCGCTACGCGTCGGCACCGGCGACGCCATCACACTGGTTTCGCCGCGCGGCGCCGCCACCCCGTTCGGCACCACGCCGCGCACCAAGCCCTACCGCATCGCCGTCATCTTCGAACTCGGCATGTCCGAGTACGACCGCACGATGGTGTTCATGCCGCTCGCCGAATCCCAGCGCTTCTTCTCGAAGGGCCGCGAGGTCGACGCGATCGAGATCTTCGTCGACGACCCCGAGCAGATCGAGGCGCGCGTCGACGCCATGCGCGCCCTGGCGCCCGATCTCGCCTTCTCCACCTGGCGCCAACGCAACCAGACGTTTTTCCAGGTGCTCGAAGTCGAGCGCACGGTGATGTTCATCATCCTGTCGCTGATCGTGATCGTCGCCGCCCTCAACATCATCTCCGGGCTGATGATGCTGGTGAAGGACAAGGGCCGCGACATCGCCATTCTGCGCACCATGGGCGCCACCAAGGGCGCAGTGATGCGCATCTTCCTGATCACCGGTGCGTCGATCGGTGTCGTCGGCACCCTGGCCGGGTTGGCCCTCGGCTTGGTCTTCTGCGCTAACATCGAGAGCATCCGGCTGCTGGTGCAGTGGCTGTCCAACCGCCCGATCTTCGACCCCACCGTCTACTACCTGAGCCGCCTTCCGGCCGACGTGAACATCCGCGAGACCGTGTTCATCGTACTGATGGCACTCGCTCTTTCGGTGATCGCCACCCTCTATCCGTCGTGGCGGGCCTCCCGGCTCGACCCCGTCGAAGCGCTGCGCTACGAGTGAGGACCGCCCCGTGAAGGACACGCCCGCGAGCCTCATGCCGATCCTCGAGCTGCGCGAACTGCGGCGCACGTTCCGCCAGGGCGACCGCGCGATCCAGGTACTCGACGGTGCCGACGCCACTTTGATGCCGGGGCAGGCGGTCGCGCTGGTCGGCCCTTCCGGCGCCGGCAAGTCGACCCTGCTCCACATCGCCGGCCTGCTCGAGAGCCCCGATTCCGGCCAGGTGCTCATCGCCGGCCAGGACTGCGCCCGCATGGACGACGATGCCCGCACCCGTGTGCGGCGCGCCGAGATGGGCTTCGTCTATCAGTTCCACCAGCTGCTGCCCGAGTTCTCGGCCCTTGAGAACGTCGCCATCCCGCAGATGATCCGCGGCAAGAGCCGGCGCGATGCCGAGGCCTGGGGGCGTGAGCTGTTGACCTCGCTCGGGCTCGGCCCGCGCGTCGACCATCGCCCGGCCGAGCTGTCGGGCGGCGAGCAGCAACGGGCCGCCATCGCCCGCGCGCTGGCCAACCAGCCGAAGCTGCTGCTCGCCGACGAGCCGACCGGCAACCTCGACCCGACGACGGCCGACCTCGTCTTCCGCGAACTCGTCGAGATCATCGCCCGCACCGGCGTCGCCGCGCTGATCGCCACCCACAACCTCGAGTTGGCCGCCCGTATGCACCGGGTGCTGCGATTGGAGGCCGGAAAGCTCATCGAGATCGATCCGGCGACCGTCCGGTGATGCGGACCACCCGCCCGCCGGCCCTGTCGCACGCGCGCCAAAACTCGTGACTATACGGTTGCAGGCTGCTTCAATCGCGCATTGAGGTCGCGGGCCGGCATGTTCAGTAGTCTCAAGGTCACGGGTACCGTCTCCGGCGTGCTGTCCCTCGGCGCGCTCGCGGGGCTCGTCGCTTTGCCACTCACCGAACACAGGCTTCCGGTGGACGAGGACGCGGGGCCCCGCGCCGTGCGCATCGAAACCAAGCCGCGCATCCGCCCCAAGCCGCCCGAGCCGAAGACCGCAGCCAGAAGCGTGCCGGCCGAACGCATCCCGGCGGTGGCGACCGCGCCGCCGCCCGAGCCCGCAGCAAAGGCCGAACCAGCCGCAAAGACCGAGCCACCCTCGTCACCCCCCGCCATGCCCCCCGCCAATGCAAACGCGGAGCCGGCCGCACCAGTGCCGCCACCGGCCGAGCCCGAACGCGCCGTTGCCGGCCCGCCCGCCGCCGCCGGCTGGTCGGAGGCTGAACTGCGGCTCGCGCTCGAAACATGCCTCGTGCAACTCGCACCCATCGCCGCCGAGATCGAGGTACCGCCGGCCCCCAGGGAGGGCGCCTGTGGCGCCCCGACGGCGGTGCTGGTCAAGAGCCTCGGCAATCCCAAGGTCGAGCTGCAACCGGCCGCGACCATGAATTGCCGCATGGTGGCCGCCTTGCACGGCTGGGTCACCAACACCCTGCAGCCGGCCGCCAGGGACACCTTCGGCCAGCCGGTCACGCGCCTCGTCGGCACGTCGGCCTATGTCTGCCGGACCCGCAACGGCGTGCCGGGCGAGCGCCTCAGCGAGCACGCTTTTGCCAACGCCATCGACATCGGCGCCTTCGGGCTCGGCGCGGCACGGACCATCGACGTACTCGGCAACTGGGGCCCGACCGAGCGCGACATCGCCGCCGAGAGGGCCAAGGCTGCAGCAGCCGCAGCAGCGGCAGCGGCGGCCGCGATCGCCGCGGAGGCGGCCAAGAAGGCGCCCGAGAAGGGCGAGAGCGGGGTCATCAGGTCGGACGAACCATTCGGCCCGCCCAAACCCGCCGATCTCGACCGCAAGCGCCCCAAGGCCCGCGACGCCGGTATGAAACACACCCGCATGACCCTGGGCAAGGGCGAGGGCGCGCGTTCCGAACCGGCAGCCCAAGTCCCACGCGAGGCCGCGTTCCTGCGCAAGCTCCACGCCGGCGCCTGTGGAACCTTCACCACGGTTCTCGGCCCCGAGGCCAACGAGGCCCACCGCAACCACTTCCATTTCGATCTCGCCGACCGCCGGCGCGGCCCCTATTGTCAGTAGCGGCCGGCCGGGCTGTTGCGACCTGTTCGCATGCCAGAGCACCGGACGCCGCTTTTTTCTTGGAAAGGTGTGGCTGATTGGGCTATCGCCTTCAGCCTCACATCACGCCACTCGACAAAGCGTACCGAGGAAGGGAACGGACCATCATGCGCGTGTATTACGATCGCGACGCCGACATCAATCTCATCAAGGGCAAGAAAGTCGCCGTCATCGGCTATGGCAGCCAGGGCCACGCGCATGCGCAGAATCTCCGTGATTCCGGCTGCAAGGACGTCGTGATCGCGCTGCGCAAGGGCTCCGCCGGCGTCCAGAAGGCCGAGTCGGCAGGCTTCAAGGTCATGGAAGTCGCCGCCGCCGCCAAATGGGCCGACATCATGATGATGTGCACGCCCGACGAGCTTCAGGCCGACATCTACAAGGACCACCTGGCCGCCAACATGAAGCAGGGCGCCGCCCTCATGTTCGCCCACGGCCTCAACGTGCACTTCAACCTGATCGAGCCGCGTGCCGACCTGGATGTCGGCATGATCGCGCCGAAGGGCCCGGGCCACACGGTCCGCAGCGAGTACCAGCGTGGCGGCGGCGTGCCCTGCCTGCTGGCCATCCATCAGGACAAGAGCGGCAACGCTCACGACCTGTTCCTCTCCTATGCCTCGGCCATCGGCGGCGGCCGCGCCGGCGTCATCGAGACGACCTTCAAGGAAGAGTGCGAGACCGACCTGTTCGGCGAGCAGGTCGTGCTGTGCGGCGGCCTGGTGGAACTGATCCGCGCCGGCTACGAAACCCTGGTCGAGGCCGGCTACGCGCCGGAAATGGCCTACTTCGAATGCCTCCACGAGGTGAAGCTGATCGTCGACCTCATCTACGAGGGCGGCATCGCCACCATGAACTACTCGATCTCGAACACCGCCGAGTTCGGCGAGTACGTGACGGGTCCGCGCATCATCACCGACGAGACCCGCGCCGAGATGCGTCGCGTCCTCAAGGACATCCAGACCGGCGCCTTCACCACCGAATGGATCCGCGAGTGCAAGGCCGGCCAGCCCAAGTTCAAGGCGACCCGCCGCCTCAACGACGCCCACCCGATCGAGGAGGTCGGCGCCAAGCTGCGCGCCATGATGCCCTGGATCAAGGAAAAGGCGCTGGTCGACAAGAGCAAGAACTGAGCGCTTCTTCGACCTTTCGTCGCGAACAAAAAGACCCCGGCAGCACCGCTGCCGGGGTTTCGAGTTTTCGGGGACAGCAGCCGGGGGAAGCTGCAGGCAGTTACTGCTTCTTGATTTCCGTCTTGGCCGCCTCGGGCTTCACGTCCGTCTTCACGGTCGTCTGAGCCTGCGGCTTCACCTCGGTCTTGGTCTCGACCTTGGCGCCGGTCTTGGGATCGACCTTCTTGTCGTCGACCTTGGCGCCGGTGACGGGGGCGACCGTCTTGCCGGCGTCAGCCTTCGGCGCCGTAGCCGGCTGGTTGACCGGTGTCGCGACCGGCGCCGAGGTAACGGCCGGGGTCGTCACGGCCGCGCTACCGGGACCGCCGAGCTTCGACGGCTCGGTCTTCGGCGCCGCAGCAGCGGCCGGAGCCGTCTGGGTCGACGTCTGGGCCGGCTTGGCGGCATCGGTCTTGGCCGGCTCGGTCACCTTGACGGCGGGCTGAGCGGCCGAGGCGGCGGGCGCCGCCGTCTGAGCGAACGCGGGAGCGGCAAGGGCGATGCTCATCGCGGCGGCGGTGATGATGGTCTTCATGATCGTCTGGGTCCTCGTTGTGACGTGGCGCGTGTCGATCGCGCCGACGAATGAGAGAGAACCACGTCGCCATGGCGAACAAAGGTCCGTTTGCTGCAAGCTTCCTGAAGACCCCGTTCATCTGCCGATCAGCCGTCGGGCACCGGCGGCCCGGCGCCACCCTCACGGCCGTACGGTCGGGCCGAAAAAGAAGCGGCGGATGAGGCGTCTGAGCCCTAGCGGCGGCCCAGCACCCTGGGGCAAGTTGCCCCGGTCAACGCTCAACCGGACGGAGTTTCCTATGACCCGCCTCATCGCCGCCGCGACGCTCGCGCTGTCCATCGCCCTCGCCCCTTCCGCCGGCTTCGCGGCCGACAAGAAGCCGGCCCCCGTGAAGGCCGGTAAGAACCAGAAGGTCTGCACCCACAAGTTCCCCGACGGCCAGAAGACGTCGTGGGTGTGCGACAAGGCCGTGCCCTGCTGCGCGTGGGACGCCATCAAGTACGTGAAGTGCGGCACCACCTGGTCGGCCTGCCTCTGAGCGGCCGGACCACTCAGGTCCCATTCATCTCGGCAGAATAAACATTCGGCATCGTCCGCCCCCGCGCGGCGGCTTTCGGTTCCACCGGAAGACCTGCAACGCCGCGTCGGGGAGGGAGGTGTGTGGCGGTGCGGCGGTTGCAAGCCTTCCGGCAGCGGGCCGTCTCGCGACGAACCCGATAGACGGAGTGGATGTTCGACCATCCCTTCCGCCAGGCGGGGCGCCGTGGCAGCGGCGCCTCGCTTTTCGGCCGAGTGGAAACCACTCGATGGTATCGGATGGTGGAGAGACCATCCTGCGCGGCGGGTCACGGGACAGCGGGCCGCGCTCAAGGTGTATTGGCCGATTGAATTGTGCCAAAACCGCGACGGCGCCGTGGCAACCGTAGGGTCATTTTGCGAACGCCCACCGAATTCGATCGCCCGATGAATGAGTTAGGCAGACATCGCCCATTCAGACATCAGCCCTTTCGGACACCGCCGTGGCCCCCTCGCAGGTGGCCGGCCGGACGCAGCGGCCGAGGAGCCCGGATCGCATGACCGAGCAGATTGCACTCCCGGCGGGCCTCTCGCGGGTCGACGATTGCCACCTCGTGCTGGCGGACGACGGCTGGGCCTACCCGACCACCCATGGCGCTGAGATCGCCGCCCACTGGCAGCGCCGCCAGGCCGAGAACCCGACGTTCTTCAACGGCCGGGTACTCATGACGACGGCGGCGCGCATCGTCGACGGCACCCTGGTCGGCCGCTGCAGCATCGTCGACTTCGCCACCTTCCTGCACTGGCGCGAGCAGGACGTGCCCGACCCGGGCGCCGTCGACGCGTTCGGCTCCGCGCTCATCGTCTCGGCCGACGGCGGTCTCATGCTGGCCCGTCAACGCGAAGGCAACCTCAACTCCGGGCTCGTCTATCCCCCGGGCGGGTTGATGGACGTGCGCGATATCGGTCCCGACCGACGAATCGACGTCGCAGCGAGCATCCGCCGCGAGATCGCCGAGGAGACGGGCCTCGCCGTGTCCGATCTCGTGCGCGAACCGGGCTATCTGGTCTCGGTGGATGGCGCTCAGGTGGCGATCGGCGGGGTGTTCCGCTCGACCCTCTCGTCCGCCGATCTGCAGGCCCGCATGCACGCCGGCCTGATCGAGGACCCCGAGCGCGAGCTGACCGAGATCATCATCGTGTTCGCCGCGGCAGACGCCGAGCCGCTGCCGATGCCGGCTTGGACCCGCCGGCTCGTCGCCGGGCTGTTCGAAGCGCCACCGCGCTGACCGCCGCCCGAGCGGGTCCAGGTTGCCGGCACACGTCCGCCGCGGGCATTGTCAGGCGCGCTGTTTCCCGCTTGAAGTACCTCCCGCACATCAGGAGACCGCGCATGCAGCTCGACTATCACACGCTCGACGTGTTCACGGATCGCCGGTTCGGCGGCAATCCGCTGGCCGTGGTGCTGGGCGCCGATGGGCTCGATACCGATCTGATGCAGACGATCGCGCGCGAGTTCAACCTGTCGGAAACGGTGTTCGTGCAGCGGCCCGTCAACCCCGCCCATTCCGCGCGCGTGCGCATCTTCACCCCGGCCGCCGAACTGCCGTTCGCCGGTCATCCGACCGTCGGAACCGCCTGCCTGCTCGCCGACCTGCGCACGCCGAGCAACGGCGCCGAGCGCGATGCCCTGGTCGCGCTCGAGCAGAACATCGGCACCGTCCGCGTCGGCGTGCGCCTGACGGACGGCTCCGCCTACGCCGAGTTCGACGCGCCGAAGGTGCCCGAATCGGCGGGCCCCGCGCCGACCGTCGACCAACTCGCCGCCGCCCTCGGACTCATCCCGAGCGAGATCGGCGCCGAGAACTACCGCCCGACCGTCTATACGGCCGGCGTCCCGTTCGTGTTCGTTCCGCTGGCGTCGCTCGAAGCCGTTGCACGCGCCGACGTGCACGCCCAGCACTGGCGCCAGACCTTCGCGGGTTGCGCCAGCGACAAGGTGTTCGTGTTCTGCCGCCAGACCGTGCATGCATCGTCCGCGTTCCATGCCCGCATGTTCGCACCCTCACTCGGCGTCAAGGAGGACCCCGCCACCGGCTCGGCCGCCGCCGCGTTCGCCGGCGTGATCCATCAGTTCGACACCTTCCCCGACGGCAACCACCGCCGGGTCGTCGAGCAGGGGTTCGAGATGGGCCGCCCGAGCCTCATCTCGCTGTCGGTCGAGATCGCCCGCGGTGCGCTCGGCGCGGTGCGGATCGGTGGCGGCGCGGTGCGGGTGTCCGAGGGCCGCATCACCCTATGAACGGCAGCGCCCCCCACATTGGACTTGCCAATCGCGGCAACCTTCGGCTTACTGGCTGAGTGTAATCTGTCGTCACTCGACCGATCCGGAACTCGCGCGTGCATCGCAAACGGGACATCTCCGGTCTCCGCCTCACGGCCCCCCTGGCGGCCGGGCTTGGCGCGCGTGCGCTCCTTCGCACCCTCCTCCTTACCAGCCCCTGAGCAGCGAACGCTTCGGACCTCGGTTCGGAGCAGGCGCTCAGGGGTGATCGCAAGAAGAGCTGAGGGACAATCCACCGGCCGAGTGCCGGATTCGCTGAAGGACTTCCACGATGACCACCAATCCCGCCGCCAATCCCAAAGATCGCGTGCTCATTTTCGATACGACGCTGCGCGACGGCGAGCAGTGCCCCGGCGCCACCATGACCTTCGAGGAGAAGCTCGAGGTCGCCGATCTCCTCGATACGATGGGTGTCGACATCATCGAGGCCGGCTTCCCGATCGCCTCCGAGGGTGACTTCGAGGCCGTCGCGGCCGTCGCCAAGCGCGTCAAGAACGCCACCGTCGCCGGCCTCTCGCGCGCCAGCTTCAAGGACATCGATCGCTGCGGCGAGGCGGTGAAGATCGCCAAGCGCCCGCGCATCCACACCTTCCTGTCGACCTCCCCCATCCACATGAAGTGGAAGCTCCAGAAGGAGCCGGACGAGGTGCTCGAGATGGTGCGCGCCTCCGTGGCCCGCGCCCGCAACCACGTCGACGACGTGGAGTGGAGCGCAGAGGACGGCACCCGCACCGAGATCGACTTCCTGTGCCGCTGCGTCGAGACCGCCATCAAGGCAGGCGCCACCACCATCAACATCCCCGACACCGTCGGCTACACGGTGCCGGAGGAATACTTCGAGATGTTCCGCACCGTGCGTGAGCGCGTGCCGAATGCCGACAAGGCGATCTTCTCGGTCCACTGCCACAACGACCTGGGCCTTGCGGTCGCCAACTCGCTGGCCGGCATCAAAGCCGGTGCCCGCCAGGTCGAGTGCACCATCAATGGCATCGGCGAGCGCGCCGGTAACGCGGCCCTCGAGGAGATCGTGATGGCGCTGAAAACGCGCGCCGATGTCCTGCCGTTCGACACCGGCATCGACGCCCGGATGCTGACGCGCGCGTCCAAGCTGGTCGCCGCGGTGACGTCGTTCCCGGTCCAGTACAACAAGGCCATCGTCGGCCGCAACGCCTTCGCCCACGAGAGCGGCATCCATCAGGACGGCATGCTCAAGCACACCCAGACCTACGAGATCATGACGCCCGAGTCGGTCGGTGTCTCGAAGACCTCGCTGGTCATGGGCAAGCATTCAGGCCGCAACGCCTTCAAATCCAAGCTGAAGGACCTCGGTTACGAGCTCGGCGAGAACGCCCTCGAGGACGCCTTCAACCGCTTCAAGGCGCTCGCCGACCGCAAGAAGACGATCTACGACGAGGACATCGAGGCGCTGCTCGACGAGGGCATCGGCCATGCCAACGATCGCATCCGGCTGGTCGCGCTCACCGTCATCGCCGGCACCCAGGGGCCGCAGCTCGCGACCCTCACGCTCGACATCGAGGGCACCCACAATACCGTCCAGAGTTCGGGCAACGGCCCCGTCGACGCGACCTTCAACGCCATCCACGCGCTGGTACCGCATGAGGCCAAGCTCGAGCTGTTCCAGGTCCATGCGGTCACCGAAGGCACCGACGCCCAGGCCGAGGTTTCCGTGCGCCTGGCCGACAAGGACGGGCATGCCGTCACCGCCAAGTCGGCCGACCCCGATACCCTGGCGGCCGCGGCCCGGGCTTACCTCGGCGCACTGAACAAGCTGCTCTCCCGCAAGGCGCGCAGCGACGGCAACATGCGCATCCATTCGACCACGCCGATCGCCAGCTGACCGGCGCCGGCCGGAGCGGGGACAAGGCTCGCTCCGGCCAGCCGTGACACGGAAAAGGCCGGCGGTGCCGGTCGATTCCTTGGCGGAACTGCCGCCAGGGAGTCAGCGACACAAAGTAAGCCGTTCCGCGATCGAGCAGCGCGCGGACCGGCGCCAGCGAGGGCTCGGGTAGGGCGGGCATCACGTGTTCTCGGACGATATTGCCGTCGATCTCGGAACAGCCAACACCCTGATCCATGTCGGGGGCCGCGGCATCGTGATCGACGAACCCTCGCTGATCGCCGTCCGGCTCGATGGCGCCGTCCGCGAGGTGATGGGGGTCGGCAAGGCCGCCGAGATCGCCATCACCCGCTCGCCCGAACGGCTGGAAGGCATCCGCCCGTTGAAGGACGGCGTGATCGCCGACTTCGCGGCCGCCGAGGAGATGCTGCGCCAGTTCCTGAAGCGCACCAAGACGATGCTGGGCTTCCGCAGCCCCCGCGTGCTGGTCAGCGTTCCGGCCGGCGCGACACCGGTCGACCGCCGCATCATCCGCGAGACCGTCGATAGCGTCGGCGCCCGCAAGATCTTCATGATCGAGGAGCCTGTGGCCGCTTCCATCGGCGCCGGACTGCCGATCGAGAGCCCGGGCACCTTCATGGTGGTCGATATCGGCGGCGGCACCACCGACATCGCGGTGCTGAGCGGCGGGCTGGTGGTGCAGTCGCGGTCGCTCAAATGCGCGGGCAACGCCATGGACGAGGCGATCGTGCGCCTCGTGCAACGCGAGCACCGTCTGCTGATCGGGGCCGCCAAAGCCGAGCGCATCAAGATCGCCGCCGGCAGCGCCCTGCTCCAGACCCGGCGCCGCGCCGAGATCAAGCTGCGCGGCCGCGACACCGCCACCGGCGAGGAGAAGGCGGTCGCATTGACCCCGCGCGACGTCGCCCGCGCACTCGCGGGCCCGGTCGAGGAGATCGCCGATTTTCTGTCGCGCGCCCTGGTCGACCTGCCCCTCGATCAGGCCGCCGACGTCAAGGCGCGCGGGTTGTATCTGAGCGGCGGCGGCGGACAGCTCAATGGACTGGCCCAGGAACTCGAGCGGCGCCTCGGCATCAGCGTCGCAATGACCCCCGCCCCGATGCACTGTGTCGTTACCGGTTCGGCGGCCGTCCTCGCGGACCTCCCCAGGTACCGCCATCTGCTGATCGCCGGCTGAGCGGCAGCCCCGCCAAGGCCCTGGTAGCAAACTGGAAACCTAGAAAGTTAACGGGAGAAAAACGCTTACCGCATACCGTGCGACGACGGGCGGATGTGGGCGCCCAATCGGAGGAATTCATGCGTCGCGTACCTCGGTCGGCGGCCATTGCCGCAGCGCTGGTGGCTGCCCTTTTGACATCGGCCTGCGGCAAAGGAACCGGCAAAGCCGCCGCCAAGGGTGATCGCATCGTCTATGCCACGCTCGACGACTGCGTCGACGCCGGCAAGCTGCAACCGGCCGAATGCGATACCGTCTTCGAAGCCGCCGTCGGTCAGCATGAGCAGACCGCCATCACCTACCGCACGCTGAGCGACTGCGAGAAGGCCGAAGGCATCGAGCGCTGCGAACGAACCACAACGGGCGCCTACAAGCCGCGTCCCAGCGCCTTTCTCGTGACGTTCACGCCCAAGCCGACGGCGGAGGCCATGTATCTCGCTCTCAAGAAGGCCAACGCCTACCGCACCGCCAAGGGGACGGTCATCAAGCCGGATGGCGATACACCGTTCTCCGACCGCGCCCGCGACCGGCTGAGCGACCTGCGCGAGAAGAAGTCCCGGCGCGGCTAGGCCTGCCGCCTCACAAGCCGGCCGGCCCGCGAGCGATCGCCGCGATACCGGTCCGCGACACCTCCACCAGGCCGAGCTCGCGCATGATCGCGATGAACTGCTCGATCTTGCTCGTCCGGCCGGTCAGCTCGAACACGAAATGCTCGGTCGAGGCGTCGATCACCGAGGCCCGGAAGATCTCGGCGAGGCGCAGCGCCTCGATCCGCTTGTCGCCCTTGCCGGACACCTTGATGAGCGCCAGCTCGCGCTCGAGAGAGTCGCCCGCCAGCGTCAGATCGACGACGCGATGCACCGGCACCATGCGCTCGAGCTGATGCTTGATCTGCTCGATGACGGCCGGCGTGCCGCGCGTCATGATGGTGATGCGCGACAGGTGCTTCTCGTGCTCGGTCTCGGTGACCGTCAGCGAATCGATGTTGTACCCGCGCCCCGAGAACAGCCCGATGACCCGGGCGAGGACACCCGGCTCGTTGTCGACCAGAACGGCGAGCGTCCGCGTGACGATCTCCTGCCGGCCGATGGCATCGGGATAGTGCGACTGTTTCTGGGTGTTCGGCATATCTCGGGGATCCTCGTGATCAGGGCGCCGGCTTCAGGAAGACGTCGACGACCGTCTCGCCGGCCTCCAGGGCGTCGATGACCCAGGTTTCGGCCAGCGCTTCGGTGCGCCAGCGCACGAAAGCCGGATGGGTGAGCACCGCGTCCATGTACCGGCGCGTGCCAGCGTCGACCGCGATCTGGTAGGTTTCGAAACGCATGACCACCGGCGCATACATCGCGTCGGCCGCCGAGAACGCCCCGTACAGGAACGGCCCGCCGGTGCCGAACCGCGCGCGGGCGTCGGCCCACAGCGCGAGAACGCGCGCGATATCCGCATTTGCGGCCGCACCTCGATCCTTCGGCGCGAACCGCTTGCCGAGGTTCATCGAGCAGGCCTGTCGCAGCGCCTGGAAGCCGGCATGCATCTCGCTCGAGATGGCCCGGGCGTGGGCGCGGGCCTTCGCATCCTCGGGCCAGATCGCCAAGGCCGGATGCCGCTCGGCCAGATACTCGATGATCGCCAGCGACTCCCACACCACCACGTCGCCGTCGATCAGCACCGGCACCTTGCCCGACGGCGAGTGGGCACGGATGCGCGCCGACGAATCGGGCAGGCGCAGCGCAACGATCGTCTCCTTGAACGGAATATCGAACGCCGCCAGCACCATCCACGGCCGCAACGACCACGACGAGAACAGCTTGTTGCCGATCACCAGTTCCATGCGGGGCCTCCAGAATCGAGACGCAGTCGCTGATCCGAGAACACGTGCGCGCCGCCGCCTCAGACCAGCATCTTGCCTTCCTTGCCGATGGCGCTCTCGATCTGCGCGTCCGACACGTCCTCGCCGAGCAGCATCTCGTTGTGGGCCTTGCCCGACGGGATCATCGGGAAGCAGTT
>JBMOGA010000035.1:0-38442 GCA_049318625.1 Hyphomicrobiaceae bacterium | reverse complement strand
AAGTTCTCATCCTGATTGACGCTGAGTTCTCACCTTGATCGCCGCCGCGCAGCAAGGAGACGCTGGTGGTGGCGGAAGATCCGCTCGGAGGTGATGGACTGATCATCGATCGCGAGACTGATGATCAGATGTTTACCGAGCACGTCTACGTGCCCCGGCGAGCGGAGACCGACGTCGGCGAACTCGTCGTCGAAGCCCTTGAGCATAAGGTCAAGAAGGGCGACGCCTATGCCGAGGGGCGGACGCTGGTCATCCTCTCCGATGCGATCGGCAAGTGGTATCCCAACCGGGTGGCCCGTCAGATCGCGGGTACGCACAAGTTCAAAGGCGTCTGGGTCATGCACCTCGATGCCGCCAGCGTTGCCGAGGGCAGCTACAGCTACATGGTCGCCGAACTCGATGTGAGCGAAGGCGACGCGCCGGTCAGTCAGGTGATCATCGCGGAGGACTTCGGGTCATGGGTCGTCGAGCGGGTGCAGTGAGTCAATGGTCTCGCAGCGCTCCTGGGAGAAAATTGGGAACTTTCGCCCGAGCAGGAGGGATTGGGTCGTTAGTATGGGACCACAGAAAATTGCGGGAAGTCACTCGGCAGGTAGGAGGTAGCCAATGTGGTGTGGAGTGGCCCCGGATGATTCGCCCATCATTTTCCCAACCTCTCGCAAGGTCAGGGATCGGGACTAGGCTCAAATGCTTGGAAATCCTCGCTTAGTTCGGCTTCAAGGTGCTCCAGAGCGGTCAGTAAAAAGTTCGAACTATCTCCTGTTGGGCGCGCCAACTTCCTAGATGATGGCTTGCTTCTTCCGAATTTCGGCAGTCGCGGTCTTAGCCTGCTGACTTGAACTCATTGAAAGACTTGAGCAGTTTCATCGTCGCTCCGCCACTGAGCTCGCCGCCTGTGTAGCGGCATTCGTAGAGACCTTGAAGATTTGAAGGGAGCTTTAACCCTTCCTCCACTAGCAGAATAAATTTGTAGCCTGGATAAAGCGCCATCGCCGCACCGATCTCAATCAGGACGTTGCCGTTGATCTGAGGGCGTTCGTTCCCATCCTTGTCGAGTAGCACTTCGTCCACGGCGACATGGATCACGGCTGCAGCGCAGGTGCGCATGTCGGCCATGACCTTCTCAGGGACAGGCTTCGCCGCGCCCTCCCTTTCGGCGGCAACGATCGGCTCAAACCCTCCGTAGGTGACGATTTCTTTGACTTGATCCAAGATTTTCTTGTTCTTGCCGTGCGTGATGAATACGCGCTTGTTGACAGCCGAAAATGGAGTCGCGCCAATCTGGGTCGGCGATGCGGTATCCGCCGGAGCGGTATCGATCCGGTCTTCAGTTGAGGCCGCTTTATCTGATGCTGGCCGATCAAGGGCGCCATCAGACGTCTCGACGAAACCTCGAGCGTTCGCTTCATCGAATTCGAACCGCGTTGGCTGCCCTCTGCGCCCCATGACCATTCGTCCGAGGTCGGCTCCTTCTGCTATCTGGAAGAAGGAAATTGCCTGCTGATTGATGATCTCTTCGCTATCGGAGACCTCAGAATGGAAGTGCTGATGCCAGTGCGCCGCCACTTCGGCAGCAGGGATCGAGAATTCAGATCTATGAACAGCCCTCTCGATGATCGCCATGTATGCCGGCACCTCGATCAGCACTTCCCTCAGGAATTTGGAGCGCCGGACGCCTTTATCCTTGGCAAGCCCTCTACCTCGATCGGTCAAGCGCATCTTGCCAGTGCTGTCTTCGATCAGATTCCATGACTTGATCGCGCCAACCTTGCGGGGATCTAGTATCCCTGGATCCAGCACCGCTTTCGCCTCTGGAATGGTTGCGCCGGTTGGTTTGGTGAGCAGGTAACCGCACAATGCCTCAACGTCAGTAAGTGAGGCACGAACTGCGAGTGTCATCCCAGGTGCTCCGCATCTTTTCAATGCGCTTTAAATATGCCGCATCGTATAGAATGTCAATTGCGCGCCGTATATCGTGACGACTCAACTGGATCGGTTGCATGCGTATGATCGCGAGAAGCGGCACCAAGCTTCCCCATAAGGACGTATTATGTTTCAACTTCAATCACATAAGAGTTCGCACTTTCGCCCGGTTCGGTGCGCCAACGGGCTTAACATTAAGTAGACGGATTTGCGGTTTTAGCGTCGCGTTCGACGGCGATGCGGCGCGTCTCATGCAATCGCGTCGAGGCCCTTCGCCTTGATGAGCGCCAACAACTTGAGCGATGGGCCTGAAGGGTTTTTCTCGCCACGCTCCCATTCGCCGACAAGCTTGACGGCCACGTTGAGGTGACGGGCGAGCACGGCTTGGCTGACGCCTTCCCGCTCGCGCAGCGCCGCGACCTCTTTGCCAGACAGTTTCTCGACCTTTGTCAGGCACGACGCATCGAACTCGCGCATCGTCTTCTTGTCGATGACGCCGACATCGTGCGCGTCGGCCATCGCCTCGTGGACGGCCGCCAGAATTTTGCTCTTATAGGTTTTCACCATCGCACATGACCTCGGTCCACTTGCCAGCCGCCACCAGTGTGGCGACGTCCGTGTCGTTCCAGCCCAGCATCTCGGCCGCTGCCTTCCGCAGGTTCTTCAACTCGTCCTCGTCGATATTGTCCCGTTCGTTCTTGGCAAAGCCGAACAGGAAGACCGCGCGGGTCTCGGAGCGGTAAGCGATCAAGGTTCGGTAGCCGCTGGACCGGCCTTGCCCCGGCCGTGCAACCCTTTGTTTGATGACGTGCCCGCCGAGATCGGCGTCCACGATGCCTCGGTCAGCGCGCGCGATGGCCTCGCACAGGAGGGCATCTCCGATCCGCTCCGTGCGGGCATAGCGCCCAAAGGCCCGCGTCTTGAATATCCGCGTCACGCTGATCAACCCTGTCGCGGGGAATATATACTACCCCAGGGGTGTTAATTCAAGATGCAAGACTCCAGTCGAAGCGAACAGACCGGCCAAACCTTCACAAAGGGCATGCCGCAAGCGGTCTTCGATATTCAAAATAAAAATCAAATACATACATGCACTCACCTTTTGCCCGCCCGGCGCGCCATGATGCATATTGGGAGCCTCGGCTTTCATGGCCTGCCGGGACCCGAGGAGCACGGGGCCCGCGAACTGTCCGGCTATGGACGCAGCCAACCGCATCGGAACACGCGTCGAGGTGCGGGCGCGGTCGCGGGCTTCAGCTGCGCCGCTCACCCCAGCGAGCTGATCCATTCCTTGCCCGGGACCGCATCGAGCAGGCTCTTCGTGTAGGCATGCTGCGGGTCGGCGAAGATCTGCGCGGTTGCGCCGTACTCGACGATCTCTCCGCGCTGCATGATCGCGATGTTCTCGCACACCGTCGCCGCCACCCTGAGATCGTGCGTGATGAACAGCATCGACAGGCCGAACGAGCGCCTCAGCTCGTTCAGGAGTTCGAGAACCTGCTTTTGAACCGAGACGTCGAGGGCTGACACCGGTTCGTCGGCGACGATCAGCTTCGGCTTCACGGCGAGTGCGCGGGCAATGCCGATGCGCTGGCGCTGCCCGCCGGAGAACTCGTGGGGATAGCGCTCTGCCGCTTCGGGCCTGAGGCCGACGAGGGACAACAACTCGCGGGCCTCGGCGTGCGCCTTGTCGCGGCTCACACCCTGGATCATCGGTCCGATCGCGATGATGTCGCCGATCCGCTGGCGTGGATTGAGCGACGCGAAGGGATCCTGAAACACCATCTGCATGTGGCGGCGGTAGGGGCGGAGCTGGTCTCGCGTGAGACCCGAGATGCGCTCGCCGTCGAGCAGGATTTCCCCGCCTTCCGGGATCTCGAGACCGATGATGCAGCGGGCCAGGGTCGACTTGCCGGAGCCCGACTCGCCGACGAGTGCCAGCGAACTGCGCTGACCGAGTTCGAGGCTGACCTTGTCGACCGCCTTGACCTTCCGCGCCGCGCCCGTGAATCCGCCGGAGCCGACGTAGGACTTCTGCAGGTCGCGCACGACGAGCAGGGGCCGCTCCGCTTGTCCGTCCCTGAGCCTCGGCTTCAATCCCGGCACCGCCGCGACGAGCGCCTTGGTGTAGTCGGCCTGCGGATTGCGCAGCACGTCGTCGGCGGGGCCCGCCTCCACGATCTCGCCGTGGCGCATCACGGCGACGCGGTCCGCGATCTCGGCGACGACGCCGAAGTCGTGGGTGATGAACAGAACCGAGGTGCCATGGGCACGCTGCAGGTCCTTCATGAGGCGGAGGATCTGTGCCTGCGTGGTGACGTCGAGGGCAGTGGTCGGCTCGTCCGCGATGATCAGGGCCGGCTCCAGCGCGAGGGCCATGGCAATGACGATGCGCTGGCGCTGGCCGCCCGACAACTGGTGGGGATAGCTGTCGATGATCCGCCCGGGATCGGGAAGGCGCACGTCGTTGACGAGCTCGAGGACACGCGCTCTGCGGGCCGCCGGAGCGAGTTCGGTATGGACCTCCAGCACCTCGTCGATCTGCCGGCCGACTTTCATCAGCGGATTGAGCGCGGTCATCGGCTCCTGGAAGATCATCGATATGCGGCGGCCGCGCAGGCCGCGCATCTGTTCTTCCGGCAGGGAGAGCAGATCGCGCCCCTCGAACATGATCCTGCCGCCGGTGGCGCGCACATGGGGCTTGGGCAGCAGGCCCAGGATCGCCTTGCCCATGATCGACTTGCCAGAGCCGGACTCGCCGACGACGCAGACGATCTCCGTCTTGCCCACCGCGAGCGAGACGTTGGAGACCGCATGCTTGCGGTCGGACCAGGCCGGCAGCCCGACTGTCAGATCTTCGATACTGAGGACGGCATTGCTCATCGGGGGGCGGCTCATAGGTCGGCCAGCCTCGGATTGAGCGCGTCGTTCAACCCTTCACCGACAAGATTGATGGATAGCACCGTGAGCAGAATGGCGATCCCGGGCACCGTCACCAGCCACCAGGCATCGCGCAGGAACGACCGGCCGGCGCCGATCATGAAGCCCCAGCTCATCTGGTTGGGCGCGCCGAGCCCGAGGAACGACAGCGCGCTCTCGACGAGAATGGCTGTCGCGACCAGCAGCGAGCCGGTGACGATCAGCGGCGAGAGCGTATTGGGCAGCACCTGCGTCAGCAGGATGGCGCTGTCGCGTTGGCCGGCGACGACGGCCGCCTGCACGAACTCGCGCGACTTGATAGACAGGACCTCGGCGCGCACCACGCGCGTGATGGGTGGCCAACTGACCACGGAAATGGCGATCACGAGGTTCATCGCCGACGGCGACAGAATCGCGATCAGCACGATGGCGAACAGGAACGACGGAATCGTCTGAAAGAACTCGGTGGTACGCATCAGCACGTCGTCGACAAGTCCGCCGTAGTAGCCGGCGATTGCGCCGACCAGCGTACCGAAGGCGACGGCGGCCAGTGTCGACAGCACCGCGATCAAAAGTGTCGTGCGTGCCCCGTGCATGAGGCCCGCCATCACGTCGCGTCCGAGACTGTCCGTGCCGAGCAGGAACCCGCCGCCGGGGCGGTTGAAGGGAGCCGCGACGATCGCGAACGGATCGCGCGGCGCGAGAAAGTCGGCGCCCAAGGCAACGAGCACCACGAGACTGAGCCAGCACAGGCCGATGGCGACGCGCGGGTTTCCGAGAAATCTCTGCCAGAAGGTTTTCATCGCGCGCCTCAACCGATGCGGATTCTGGGGTCGAGGAACACGTAGATCACGTCGACCACCAGATTGACGAGAACGACGAGGCAGGCCGACATGAAGAAGATGCCGAGCAGCAGGTTGAAATCGCGGGCGAACAGAGACTGGTAGGCGAGCTGCCCGAGACCCGGCCAGGCAAACACGCTCTCGACCACGACCGAGCCGCCGAGCAGGCTGCCGAACTGGATGCCCGCCATGGTGACGACCGGCAGGAGGGCGTTGCGGAAGACATGGCGGGTGATGATCTGCCGCTCGCTCAATCCCTTCGCCCGCGCGGTCGTGACGTAGTCGAGGCCGCGCTGCTCGAGCATCGAGGCGCGCATCAGTCTCGCGTAGAGCGCCAGATAGAACATCGAAAGCGTGATCGTCGGCAGCACCAGATGGCGGGCGATGTCGGCGACCCGCGCGAAGCCCTCGTGAAACGCGACCACATCCTCCATGCCCGAGGTCGGGAACCAATCGAGGCGGATCGAGAAGATCAGGATCAGCATCAGGCCGATCCAGAACAGGGGTGTCGCGTAGAAGATGATCGCCGCGACCGAGATCAGATGATCCTTCCAGGTCCGCACCCACAAGGCCGCGAGCAGGCCCATGGCGACACCGATCGCCAGCGAGAAGACGAGTGTTGCCCCCATCAGCAGAAGCGTCGGCCACAGGCGGGCGAGCAGCAGATCGAGAACCGGGGCGCTCTGGCGGAACGAGTAGCCGAGATCGAGAACGAGAAGGTTGCGCAGGTAGTAGAAGAGCTGGATCAGCACGGGCTGGTCCTGGCCGAAGCGCTGGCGCAACTGGTCGATGTATTCCTTGGGCGCGCCACCGGCCTCGCCCGCCAAGACGGTCGCAAGATCGCCAGGGGCGAGTTGGAGGAGCAGGAAGTTCAGCACGACAACGCCCAGCACGACCGGAACCGTCTGCAGCAGCCGTCTGAGGACATACTTACCAAGCGTCGTCGCGCCCACTGCCGAAGCCCCTTACGTGTTGTCGCGCGGATGTGTCTTGCCGTGCGTTTGCAGAGAGCGAGAGCCGGCACCTCGTGGATGCCGGCCCTGTCACTACCGGTTACGCGTTACCGGTGGGCGTTGGCGTAGTTGCCGTAGATCCCGAGCGGTGTGTCGATCAGGTTCTTGAACTGCTTGTTGACGATGGTCGGGAACGTCAGTTCGTGAACGTAGATCACCGGGCTCGCTTCCGTCACCTTCTTGGCGAGGTCGCGATACAGCACACCACGCTTGGCTGCGTCGGTTTCGACCGTCGCCTTGTCCATCAGAGCATCGGTCTCAGGGCTCGACCACTGCGAGCCGTTGACGAACACGGTGCCCTTCTTGATGCGGTCGGAATGGAAGCCGCGGTGTACGCCGAGAACCGGATCGGCGAGATTGTAGAGGAAGTTCGAACTCACGTCGAAGTCGTAGTCGGTATAGACGCGCTTCAGCCACTTCGCGACATCCTCATAGCGCAACGTCGCCTTGATGCCGACCTGGGCGAGAGCCTGCTGCACCGCCTCGCCGAAGCGCTGCCATTCCTCGCCGTACGGCGTGATGTCGTGCACCATTTCGAACCGGATGCCGTTCGCGTTCTTCGGGAACCCTGCTTCGTCGAGCAGCTTGTTCGCGATCTCGACGCGGTTGGCGACCGTGAAGTCGACGCCCGCGCCATAAAGTCCAGCCGGCTCGAAATTCGAGCTGATCGGACCCATGGCCGGCTTGCCGAAGCCGAACCAGACGTTGTCGATGACGAACTTACGGTCGACGGCATAGTTGATCGCCTGACGGACCTTGACGTTGTCGAACGGCGGCTTCTTGGTGTTGACGACCATCTCGACGATCGGAGAGATCATCTCGTAGCCCTTGGTCGTGACTTCGACCGACGGAAGTGCGGCGAGTTTCTTCACATCATTGTAGGGGACGGCGCCGAAGCCGGCGATGTGGGCTTCGCCCTTCTCCAGCACGGCGGTGCGGGTCGAGGCATCGGCGATGAAGCGCACCACGATGCGATCGAGGAACGGGCGGCCCTGGCGCCAGTATGTCGGGTTCTTGTCGAGCCGCACGAACTCGCCGCGCCGCCACTCGACGAACTTGAAGGGGCCGGTGCCGATCGGACTGTTCGCGTTGGGATGGGCCTTGATGTCGCCAGCGCCATAGATGTGCTTGGGCAGCATCGGGCTCTCGTAACCCGACAGCGCCATCAACATGTACGGCGCCGGGTTGGCGAGCTTGAAGATGGCCGTCGCCTCGTCCGGCGTTTCGACCTCGGTCACTTCCTTGAACGTGGCGATGCCGCGCGGATGATTTTTCTTCAGCGCTTCCATGATGGTGAACTGGACATCGGCCGACGTGAACGGCTTGCCATCGTGGAACACCACACCGCGCCGCAACTTGAAGGTCACCGTCTTGCCGTCCGGCGCCACGGTGAAGCTCTCGGCCAGGCCGGGCTGCGGCTTGAGATTGAAGTCGTACTCGAGAAGCCCGTCGAACACCTTCGCCGTCACCTGACCGATCGGTCCGGAGGTGGAAATGTAGGGCGCCAGGTTCGGAGGCTCCGGCTGGGTGATCTGCACCAGTGTGCCACCCGGGGTCTGTGCGGATGAGGGGCCGCACATCACGGATGCCAGGGCCGCCAGGGCCATCAGCTTCATAATCGATCGCATGTCATTCGCCTTCTTCCATTGCGCCACAGTCTCGTAGCCGCACATTGCCGTCGAAGCCGACGGCCATGGCTTCGGCGTCCGGCCGAAACAGCTTCCCCCTCACAGCTGGCCGTGGCTCTCAGAGAGCTGGGGCGAAAAAGGCCAGCTAAGTCGGATCAGGCAGCGATTTTTCTGGCTGGGCACCCATTCTTTGCCGTTCGGCGATCGAGCCGTTCAGGCCGCTAAACTGTGTCACATCATGCTATTGCGAACAATCACGCAGAGTGCCATTATCTGTTGCGATATGCAGCGAAAAGCGCGACAGATCGAGACACGTTCGCCGGGCGATCTTTCGGCAAGTCTGGCCGCCAATCTCAGGTACGCCTGCAGCCACCACGCCTCGGTGAGCGAGGTCTGCCGCAAAATCGGAATCAACCGCGCGCAGTTCATGAGGTATCTGGCGGCCGAGGCCTTTCCCTCGCGTCGCAACCTTCGACGGATTTGCGACTACTTCTGCTGCGACGAGCACGAGATGCTGTTGGCGCCAGAGCAGTTCGCGGATCTTTTCCGCCTGCGGCCCCGGCATCGCGCGGACGGCATCGAAGTGCCGCCGTTCCTGCTCGACCTGCTCGGCGCCGCGCAGCGCCAGCAGGCCCGCCTCTCGAAGATGATCGGGTACTACTACCAATACTACACGTCGTTCTCGGCTCCCGGTCACATACTCCAGGCGCTGGTCTCCATTCACGCTTTCGGTTCGCTGACAGCCTACAAGCGCATCGAGCGTCTCAGCGTTCCCGGCCTCGCCCGCCCGCCCGATGTGTTCAAATATGCAGGTCTCGTCCTGCTCGTGGGCGACCGCGTCCATATGCTCGATCAAGAGACGATCACGCTCAGTGAGCTTTCACAAACCATTCTTTTCCCGACCTACCGGAACAAGGTGACGACGCTCACCGGCCTGACGATGGGGGTCTCGGGGAACGACGCCCACCAGCCATCGGCCAGCCGCGTCGTGCTGCATTATCTCGGGCGTACCGTCGATCTGCGAAAAGCGATCGCCGGCTGCCGTCTCCATCCCGCGGAGAGCGAGGCCGTGCCGGCGCTGGTCAGGAGTTATCTGTGCGACCGTCCGGAGGGGTTGGCATTTGCGGTTTCGCGGGCCGAAATGCTCTAATGACGACGATGTCACGGGATTGATGCCGCACAAGGCCGAGAGGACAGGTATTCGATGGCGCCGCCTCGCATGATCGGAGTCCTGGGCGGCATGGGTCCGATGGCCACCGTCGATTTCCTGCGCAAGATCATCGAACTCACGCCCGCTCAACGCGATCAGGACCACGTGCCGTTGATCGTTCAGAGTATCCCGCAGATCCCGGACCGGGTCAGCGCCATCCTGGAAGGGCGAAACGACCCGCTGCCGGCTCTGCAGGCGGGAGCGACGCGACTTGCGGATGCGGGGGCGGAACTCATCGTGATGCCTTGCCATACCGCGCATGCCTGGTTCGTGCCCCTCGCCGCGTCGGTTCGTGTTCCGATGCTGCACATTGCGACGGCGGCACTGGGCGACCTGGAGCGGCTTGCGGTGATGCCGCGCCGGATCGCGCTGCTCGGCACGCTCGGCACGCTCAAGGCCGGGATCTATCAAAAGGTGCTGGCGTCGGAGGGCCGGCAGCTGATCGTTCCCGACGATGCGACGCAAGCGCAGGTCTTGGCGGCTATCGCCGCCGTGAAGCGCAATGCCATGTCCGAGGCGCGCAGGCATGCGCTCGAAGCTCTGGGTGTCCTGGCTCGGGCGGGTTGCGATGCCGCTCTGCTCGCCTGCACGGAGCTGCCCCTGGCCGTGCAGGAGGATCAATCCCCCCTCGCACTGCTGGACCCGACCACCAGTCTTGCCAAGGCATGCATCGCGTTCTCGCTGGCGCCCGTACCGGTGGTGCTTCCCGCTTGATCTCGGCCGCTGTTTCGGTCGATCGAGGCGTGGTTGGGATGCGGTTGTCGGGCCGCATGCGGGCACGTCCAGGCAACGCCCCCGGCTCGCGCAAGACGACCGGACGGCAGCGCCATGCGGGACCACGGCCCCCGGTTGGCTGGGGGGAGGGTTGCGAATGTCACGGGGCAACCGACTGGCCACCGGCGCCGCATGTGCTAAGCGATAGGCCGCTTCGTCGCATCATAGAGGAGAGGGAGTTCGCCCCGTGCCCAAGAACAGCATAGTGCTCATCGATCGCCATCCCGGCCGGTCCACACAGACGATCGGCATCGCGCGTGAGCTCGGCACCGACCCGGAGCTGATCCACGAGCCGTCCGTCGGCGTCGTCGGGACCAAGGGCGACAGTCAGTGCTATCTCGGGGTGCAGGCGAAGGTCGATGCGATCCACGCCGCGCTGAAGAGCCGGATCGGCAGCGGTGCGGGGCAATTGAAGCTCCGCCTCGTGCAGCCGGAATACACGATCGCGACCTCGGACGGCATCCGCAACGGCACACGCGAGATGCGCTACTCGCTGATCGGCCGCGAGGTCACCAACGATGCGCTGTGCGAGCACCTGTCCGCCACGGGACTTGCCGGCACCATCGCCGTGGTCGCCTGCGACAAGCCGCCGGTCGGGGCGCTGGCCGCACTGCTCGAGCACAACGAGCCGGCGATCATCATGTCGGACGGGCCGATCCATCCCGGCAAGGATCCAGCGACCGGTGAAAGCCTCGACATCGTCAGCGCCTATCAGGTGGCGGGCCACAAAGACCCGGCGCACCGCCATCACATCGCCTGCCACGCTTGCCCCGGTATCGGCTCGTGCGGCGGCATGTTCACCTACAATACGATGCAGACCTTCATCGGCGTCGTCGGCATGCAGCCGTTGCACATGGTCGCGCCGCCGTCGGATGATCCGCGGCGCCTCGAACTCTTCCCGCGCGAGCTGGTCGACCTGCTCGCCAACCTGATGGCCAAGGGGCTCAAGCCGCGCGACATCGTGGTGCGGGATTCGATCCGCAATGCGGTGATCGTCGCCATGGCGATCGGCGGTTCGACCAATGTCGTGCTGCATGCACCCGAGATCGCCCGGGCCGCCGGATACGGCGACTTCTGGAAGGACGTGATGACTCCGGAGGAGTTCAACCATCTCTCTCAGAACGTCGTGCCGGTACTGACGGATGCGCGGCCCTACGGCAAATACTCGATGATCGACATCGACGCGGTCGGCGGGGTGCAGGTCATCGTGCGCGAGTTGCTGGAGGCCGGCCTTCTCAACGGCGACGTGCTCACCTGCACGGGCGAGACGCTCGCCGCGCAGGTCCAGCGTCTCGGCACGCCGAAGGCCGACGGCAAGGTCGTCTATCCGGTCGAGAAGCCCTACAAGCCGACCGGCGGGCTGCGCGTCCTCGGCGGCAACCTGTCGCCGGAGTTCTCGGCCATCCTGAAGCTTGCGGGCGTCGAGACGGGTCTCGAAAACGGCGTGTTCCGCGGCACGGCGCGCGTGTTCGACGGCGAGGCTGGCCTGCTCGATGCGCTCGACCGGACGCCGGAGCGGTTCCAGGATCGCGACATGGTGATCGTGCGCTACGAGGGGCCGAGCGGGGCGCCGGGCATGCCGGAAATGCTCGATCCGACGTCGCGCATCACCACGCTCTGCCGGGAGCGGGGCATTACCATCGCGCTGATGACGGATGCGCGCTTCTCCGGCGGGTCGGTGGGGCTCGTGATCGGCCACGTCGGTCCCGAGGCCGCGCTCGGCGGTCCCATCGCGTTCGTGGAGGACGGCGACGAGATCGTGGTCGATCTCACCAGCAACGAGATCAACTGCACGGTGCTCAACGATGCGTCCAAGCTCAAGGCCCGCAAGGATGCCTGGGCGCGCGTCGTGGCGGCGAACGGCGGGATGCATCCCAAATGCGGTCTGGCGGATACGCGGCTCTTGCATCGGGCGCGAGCGACCGCGGTTCCGGCGACGCGCGGCGCCGGTTTGCATCCCAATCGCGAGGTTTGGGTGCGCGATCCCCGAACGGCGACGTTGTCGGGCTTCGTGCCGCGCAATCGCCACCGGCCCGAGCGGTGAGCTCCGGCGCGCCGCTCCGGATGTTCGCTGTATAGCGTGAAGCCCTCGCCGTTGGCCGCAGTGCGGACGGCGAGGGTCGGCGCCGTGCGGGTGATGTGTCCCCGGCCGCAGAACCGTCTGATCCGGCACCGGGTGCGCCGCCGACGTTATCCACAACGGAGACGGGGCAGCCGAGAATAGGCCCGAGCGCGGCGGCGTTGTTGTCTCAAGAGATCACGCAGCGGCCTTGTACCTGCGTTGGCCGGCGTGATCCCGAACGCCTCGCTGTGACAGCGTAACGTCGTCGAGGCGCGAGTTTCCGGGTCGGGCGTGGCACGCCCGACCCGCCATTCATCGCCAGTCGCGCGTTTCCGGAGTAATTGCGTTGTCCCTGTTGAGCGATGCCGGTGCGGCCGAACTCGTCACGTTCGCCTGCGCGGTCATGACCCTGATCGTCGGCGTGCTGGTCACGGCGCACGCGTTCGACGACTAGGGCCATCCCATCCGAACCAATCCCGCATGGGTCCGGCTGTCGCCGCGTGGCGATGGGCGGGCGCTGTGCGTCAGGCCGGCACGGAGGGTTCCGCAGCGCCGACAAATCCGAACAGCCGCGCCGGCGTGCGCCACAGCAGGCGCTCGCGGTCGGCGGGGTCCGGGAACAAGCGATCGACGACGGTCAACAGCGGTCCGTAGTCGATGCGTTCGGGTGCCCGCAGGAATGGCCAATCGGAGCCCCACACGCAGGCGTCCAGCCCATAGGCGGCGGCCAGCGCGCGCACATAGGGCCACGCATCGGGGTAGGGGTGCGGCGTGCGGGCGAACTTGGCAAGCCCGGAGAGCTTTACCGTCGCCCGGCCGGTGTCGGCGAGCGCCAAGAGGGCCCGGAAGCCCGGTTGATCGAGCCCATACGCCAGATCGGGCCGGCCGCAATGGTCGACGAGGATGCGGACCTCGGTTCCGTCGAGGAGCGGCATCAGGCCGAGCAGCTGGTCGCCCTCGACCTGGATTTGGAGAAACATGTCGAGGTCGGTGAGCCGCCTGATCAGCGGTCCGATGTCGGCGTAATAGTCGACGCCGTGGAAGGTCGCATTGACGGCGATGCCGACTATGCCGCGACCTTTGAGGTCAGCGAGCGCGGTGGGGCCGGTGTCATGTGCCACCACGGCCACGCCCTTGAAGCGTCCGGCGCTGCGGGCGATGGCGTCCAGCAGGCAGCGATTGTCCTCGCCGTATCCGGAGTTGGGGCCGACCACGAGGCAATGGGCGACGCCATAGGCATCGCAGACCGTGTGGAGCTGCGCCTCGGTGCCGATCTCCTGCCCGGACGGGCGATAGCGCGCATCGGCCCGATAGGGATAGGCGCGCGGATCCAGGATGTGATTGTGGCAGTCGATCTTCTTTTCGTCGAAAGCGGCCATGTCGGCTCCGTTCGTCGGCCAGGCGCTGTCGGCGCGTCCGGCGCCGCCCGATCACCATCGGTCGGCGGGCGTGTCCGGGTCAAGACGGCGGGGGCGATCCGAGGCCGGCTTGGTGACGCCGGCGGCGGTCACCCGCGAATCACCCGAGCGCGCGTTCGAAGCGAGAACAGCAGATATTCTCTCGTCTAATCATCCGATAACGCTTCTTTCATCTAGTCCGTTTCGATGAGGCAATCTGATCCATTGGCGTCGGCTTTCCCAGATTGCAAGCCGATAATGCTTTGCTTTCAATCATCTTAGTGCCGAACGTCCGTCAGCGTGTCACGTTTTTCCGGCGCCCGGTTTCGCTCAAGGTCAGCAGTATTTTAATACGACGACGTAAAACTGCGTCGCAAGTCGGGACAGTTTCGGTGAACCGCCGAATGACCCGGACGGAAGGATCGGTCGCGGCGGCGCGACTGGAGCATATGGGCGCGACATGACGCATTCTCGATTCTTGGGCCGGTTCACCGGCGGTAACGGAAGCCTTGCGGAGCGACTGGGGTTCTATTCGATCGCGGGCAAGATCAACGGGCTCATCCTGTTCGCGATCGTTTGCCAACTGTGCAACGCCACCTACCAGCTCAAAGTGTTTCAGGATCAACTCTGGGAGCAGCGACGCCACGAGTTGACCAGCCTGACGGCCGCCGCGCTGTCTATCGCGGTCGGCGAGCAGCAGGCCGCGCAAGCCGGGACGGTCTCGACGGCCGAAGCGCAAGAGCGCGCCAAAGCTCGCATCGGGGCGCTGCGCTACGGCAGCGACGACTATTTCTGGATCAACGATTTCGGTCCGCGGATGGTGATGCACCCCGTGCGTCCCGAACTCAACGGCACCGATCTCTCGAACAGCAAGGATCCGACGGGCCTTCTGCTGTTCATGGAATTCGTCAAGGTCGTCCGCAAGGACGGCAGCGGCTTCGTCGCCTACGGCTGGCCGCGACCCGGTGAGGCTCAGGCGAGCCCGAAACTTTCGCATGTCGTTGGCTTCGCGCCGTGGGGCTGGATCATCGGCACGGGCGTCTACGTCGATGATCTCGAGGCGAAGTTCTGGGCCGAAGTGAAATCGCAAACGGTGGTCATTCTCGCGATCGTTCTGTTCTGCGTCGCCGTCTCGGTGATCATCGGACGCGGCCTGTCGCGCTCTATCGGGGCGATGTGCGAGTCCATGCAGCTACTGGCGAGCGGCAACCTGGACATCACGATCGCGGGCACGGGGCGCCGCGACGAGATCGGCCGGATGGCGCGCGCTTGGTCACTTCCAGTCGCAGGCGCGGGAGAAGATCGAGGTCGAGCGGCGGGCCGAGGCCGAGCGGGTGCGGGCGGAGGCCGAGGCTGCGGCGCACGAGCACGCCCGCGTCGAGGCCGCCAAGCGGGCGCAGGCCGAGCAGCGCGAGGCGGAGGCCGCAGCGATTCGCGTCGAGCGCCAGACCGTCGCGATGTCGTTCGGTACGGCGCTGAAGAAACTGGCGTCGAAGGATTTGACCTATCGTCTGTCGGGCCAGGTGCCGGAGGCTTATGTTCAGCTCCAGGCCGATTTCAATGCGGCGGTCTCGCAGGTCGAGGAGGCGCTGCACGAGGTGCAGCAGAGCGCCGAGGCCATCACGGTCGGAGCGGGGCAGATCTCGACGGCGTCCGACGATCTTTCGCAGCGGACCGAGCAGCAGGCGGCGAAACTCGAGAACAGCTCGGTCGTGCTGATCGATATCGCGCGGCAGATCGAAGCGACCGCTGCGGATGCGGGCGCCGCCAACAAGGTCGTGCAGTCGACGACGGATGCGATGACCGGCATCGCCGATTCGTCTTCCAAGATCAGCGCCATCGTCGGCATCATCGACGCGATCGCCTTCCAGACCAACATGCTGGCGCTCAATGCGGCGGTCGAGGCGGCGCGAGCCGGCGACGTCGGCAAGGGGTTCGCGGTGGTGGCCACGGAGGTGCGGGCCCTGGCGCAGCGCTCCGCCGGGGCGGCGAGCGAGATCAAGACGCTCATCCAGACGTCGGCCGGCCAGGTCGATGCGGGGGTGCGGATGGTCGACGAGACGAGCCGGGTGCTGGGCCAGATCCTGCGCGAGGTGAGCGAGGCGAGCATCGCGGTCGAACGGATCGTGGCCGCCAACCACGAGCAGGCGGCGAAAGTGAAGTCGGTCAGCGCCGCGGTGTCCGAACTCGATACCATGACGCAGCAGAATGCGGCGATGGCGGAGCAGGCGACCGGGGCCAGCCAGTCTCTGCGCGGCGAGACGGAGCGCCTCAATCACCTCATCCAGGTGTTCGAGGTCGGACTGAACCCGGCCGATGTCCGCGGTGCGCGACCGCGCCCGGTGCCGTCGACCACGCGGCAGGCTGCGGTCTCCAAGCCCGGGACGCCGCAACGGCGCCGGGCGTGAGGCGGCCAAGCTATCGGCCGGCGCGCTGCCAGACGATGCGCTGGGTGCGGGCGGACGCCGCCGAGAAATCGGGTCCCGACAACGTGAGCCGGTCACCCTCGAGGGCGATATGCCGGGTGCTGGTGATGCCGACGAGGGCCGGGTTCGTCGCGACCTGGATGGTGTGGAACACGGTGCCGTCGCGCACCTCGTAGCGGCCCGCGTAGGCGAAGCTGTCGGCGTAGGCCGCGGCCTTCTCAGGATCGGAGACCGGCGCCACGGCGCTCCGGCCGCCGCGCATCAGCGTCGCGCTGACGTGGCCGTCCGCCGTGTACATGATGAGGCCCTGGGCCGCCGGGCCGAGCGGATACTCCAGGGGGCCACCACCGTCGTCCTGCAGCGTCCAGCTTTCGAGACGCCAGGCCCCGGCGAGGTCGTGGGCGGTCGCGGTCATGGCCATTCTCTCCGGGGATGCAGCCCTCGTCAGCAGTCGAGCGTGCTCTGGCGCTCCCACTCGGTGAGGTGGCCGGCGTAGGCGTCCCACTCGCCCTGGCGCAGCTTGATATAGGAGCGCACGACATCGTCGCCGAAGGCGCTCTTGAGGACGCTCGAGGCGTCGAGGGCGCGCAGCGCGTCGAGGAGGTTGAGCGGCAGCCGCTTGGCGTCCTTGACGGTGTGACCTTCCGTATACATGTCGATGTCGAGGCGGCGGCCCGGATCGCGCTGATTGCGCAGGCCGTCGAGCCCGGCGGCGAGGATTGCAGCCTGCATCAGGTAGGGGTTGGCGGCGCCGTCGGCGAGGCGGAACTCGAAGCGGCCGGCCTCGGGAATGCGGATCATGTGCGTGCGGTTGTTGCCGCCATAGGTGACGGTGTTGGGCGACCACGTGGCGCCCGAGGTGGTGCGCGGCGCGTTGATGCGCTTGTAGGAGTTGACGGTCGGATTGGTGATGGCGGCGAGGCTGTCGGCCGAGTGGATCATGCCGCCGATGAACTGATAGGCCTCCTTCGAGAGGCCGAGTTCGCCCTTCGGGTCGTCGAACACGTTGCGCCCGCCGGACCACACCGAGACGTGGGCGTGACAGCCGTTGCCGGTGAGCTGCATGAAGGGCTTCGGCATGAAGGTCGCGCGCAGCCCGTGCTTCTCGGCGATCGACTTGACCATGAACTTGAAGAACGCGTGCTTGTCGGCGGTCCGCAGGCAGTTGTCGTATTCCCAGTTCATCTCGAACTGGCCGTTCGCGTCCTCGTGGTCGTTCTGGTAGGGCTTCCAGCCGAGCACGATCATCGCATCGCAGATTTCCTTGATGATCTCGTAGCGCCGCATCAGCGCCTGCTGGTCGTAACAGGGCTTGGCCTGCGTGTCGGCGGCATCGGAAACCGCGGCGCCGTCGGGCGAGATCAGGAAGTACTCGCACTCGACGCCGGTCTTCATCTCGAGCCCGTCCTTGGCGGCGGATGCCATGACGCGCTTGAGGACCTGGCGCGGGTTCTGCTCCAGGGGCTTGCCGTCCATCACGAGATCGCCGGTCACCCAGGCGACCTCAGGCTTCCACGGCAGCTGCACGACGGTGTCGGGGTCCGGCATGACCAGGACGTCGGGATGGGCGGGGGTCAGGTCGAGCCACGCCGCGAAGCCGGCGAACCCGGCGCCGGCCTTGGCGACGCTATCGATCGCGGTGGCCGGCACGATCTTCGCACGCATGGTGCCGAACAGATCGACGAAGGCGATCAGGAAATACTTGACGCCCTTCTGCTCAGCATAATTTGCAAGCGAGACCATGCGGACCTCCGTTCTGCGTTGTCGTCGCAAGCCGAGCGACCACATGTGTGCCCTGCCCCAGGAATGAACTCAGTATCTGTCTCTGCCGGGTATCCAGTTGGTGCCGGCGAGCGGCACCTGTGCCATGGCGGCCGCCTCGACGGTCAAAGCGACGAGATCCTCCGGCTCCAGATTATGGACGTGGCTCTTGCCGTTGGCGCGGGCGATGGTCTGGCATTCGAGCGTCAGCACGGACAGGTAGTTGGCGAGCCGCTTGCCGGCGACGATGGGGTCGAGCCGCTTGGTGAGTTCGGGGTCCTGCGTGGTGATGCCGGCGGGGTCGCGGCCCTCGTGCCAGTCGTCGTAGCAGCCGGCCGTCGTGCCGAGCTCGCGGTACTCGGCTTCCCACCGCGGGTGATTGTCGCCGAGCGCGATCAGCGCGGCGGTGCCGATCGAGACGGCGTCGGCGCCGAGCGCCAGCGCCTTGGCGACGTCGGCGCCGGTGCGGATGCCGCCCGACACGATCAGCTGCACCTTGCGATGCATGTCGAGTTCCTTGAGCGCCTGGACTGCGGGGCGGATGGCGGCGAGCGTCGGGATCCCGCAGTGCTCGATGAACACATCCTGGGTCGCGGCGGTGCCACCCTGCATGCCGTCGAGCACGACGACGTCGGCGCCGGCCTTCACCGCCAGCGCGGTGTCGTAGTAGGGGCGTGCCGCGCCGATCTTGACGTAGACCGGCTTCTGCCAGTCGGTGATCTCGCGCAGCTCCTGGATCTTGATCTCGAGATCGTCCGGCCCCGTCCAATCGGGATGGCGGCAAGCGGACCGCTGGTCGATCCCCTTGGGCAGGGTGCGCATCTCGGCGACGCGATCGGAGATCTTCTGGCCGAGCAGCATGCCGCCGCCGCCGGGCTTGGCGCCCTGACCGATGACGACCTCGATGGCATCGGCCTTGCGGAGCTGATCGGGCTCCATGCCGTAGCGCGAGGGCAGCACCTGATAGACCAGGATCGAGGAATGCTGGCGCTCCTCGGGCGTCATGCCGCCGTCGCCGGTGGTGGTCGACGTGCCGACGGCGGACGCACCGCGGCCGAGGGCCTCCTTGGCGGGCGCGGACAGCGAGCCGAAGCTCATGCCGGCGATGGTGATCGGGATCTTCAGCGTGACCGGCTTCTTGGCGAAGCGGGTGCCGAGCGTGACGTCGGTGCCGCAACGCTCGCGATAGCCTTCGAGCGGGTAGCGGCTGACCGAGGCGCCGAGGAACAGCAGGTCGTCGAAGTGGGGCAGCTTGCGCTTGGTGCCGAAGCCGCGGATGTCATAGATGCCGGTCGCGGCGGCGCGATGGATCTCCGCGATGACGTTGCGGTCGAAGGTGGCGGACTCGCGCGGCGGCGTGTGGATCCAGGCCTTATCGTCGCTCATCAATAAGATCCGAGGTTGTCGATGTGGAAATTGTAGAGGTTGCGCGCCGAGCCGTAGCGGCGGAACTCGGCCACATCGACGCTGCCGCCGACGCCCGCCTCGTCGAGCAGGCGTCGCAGGTCCGCCTTGTGCGTGTCCCGCAGTGGCTTCTCGATGCAGTCGGAGCCGAGGCTTTTCGGCTTGCCGCGCACGTAGAGCCGCGCCTCGTAGATCGAGTCGCCGAGAGCGTCGCCGGCGTCGCCGAGCACGACCAGATTGCCGGCCTGGGCCATGAACGCCGACATGTGACCGACGGAACCCTTCACCACGATGTTCAGTCCACGCAAGGATATGCCGCAACGTGCCGAGGCGTTGCCGTCGATAATGAGCAGGCCGCCGCACCCGGTGGCGCCGGCCGATTGCGAAGCATCGCCCTTCACATGGACGCGGCCGGACATCATGTTCTCGGCGACGCCGGTGCCGGCGTTGCCGTTGACGGTCACGGTGGCGAGCTTGTTCATGCCGGCGCAGTAGTAGCCGACGTGTCCGTCGATGGTCACGTTCAGGGGTGCGTCGAGGCCAACCGCCAGCGCGTGAGCGCCCTTTGTGCCTTTGATGAGAAAGTCTCCGGCTTTCGTATCGTGGAGCAGCTGGTTGATCTCGCGGACCGACATCCGCTCGAGATCGAGGATCGAGTTGCGGGTCGTGGGTTCGGCGGTTCGCGCGGTCATCGTCAGGCGCTCCGGTTCCAGACGTAGACGGTGGCCGGCTCGGGCTCCCAGATCCGCGCGGTCTCGATGCCTGGCAGTCCCGCAAGTGCGCGGAACTCGGTGCCGAATGCGACCCAGTCGGGCGTCTCGGCCATCACCGCCGGCTTGCAGGCGATCGGATCGCGGAGCACCGCGAAGCCGTCGCGGGTGCCGACGACGAAGGTGTAGAACCCGTCGAGATCGTCGAGGGCACTTTCCAGCGCCTCCTTCAGGGTGGCGCCTTCCCGCGTCCGCCACGTCAGGTAGGCAGCAGCCACCTCGCTGTCGTTCTCGGTCTGGAACTGCTCGCCGTGACGGCGCAGCGTCTCGCGCAGGCGGTTGTGGTTCGACAGCGAGCCGTTGTGCACGAGGCAGGTGTCCTGCCCGGTCGAGAAGGGATGGGAGCCGGCGAGAGTCACCGCCGATTCCGTCGCCATGCGGGTGTGGCCGATGGCATGGGTGCCGGTGCGGCCGGCCAGCGCCAGACGGGTCGCCACGGCGTCAGGGTCGCCGACGCCCTTGAAGATCTCGATGGACTGGCCCTGGCTCAACACGGTGATGGCCGGCACGTTGTCGATCAGCCATTTGCGCGCCGCGTCGGCGTCGCCCTTGGTCTTGAAGATGGCGTGGTCGTCGATCCGCTCGAGCGTGACCTCGGCGTCGAGGGCGCCGGCCAGCCGCTTGGCGATGTCCGGCCAGTCGACGGCGCCGGCCTTGGAAACCGCGCAGATCTTGCTGATGCCGGCCGCCTGGTTGCCGTAGACGGCAAAGCCGGCGCTATCGGGCCCGCGCTCGCACATCTCGTGCAGCATGCCCGCGGTGAGGCGCCCGAGTTCGGGCTCCAGCTTGGGATTCTTGAGGAAAAGGCCGACAATGCCGCACATGGGACCGATCAGGTTCGAGGATGGGCGGGACTGTGCCCCCTTCTTTCCGCGCCGTCAACCGGTGTGAAACAACATTTCCTGACAGGAAAGTCGTCACTCCCGCGTGTAGACGATGATCGAAAGGTAGGTCATCGGCAGTTCGGTCAGCTCGTCGGGGCCGTGGGGGGCGGAGGAATCGAACATCAGGGCGTCGCCGGGGTTCAAGGCATAGGTCTTGTCGGCGTGGCGGTAGGTGACGGCGCCGGTCAGCATGTAGATGAACTCGATGCCGGAATGCTGGAACACCGGATAGGGCTCGGCCTCGTCGGTCAGGGTGATGAGATAGGGCTCGACGACCAGGTTGCCGGAGATCGAATGGCCGAGCAACTGGTACTGGTGGCCGGCCTTGGAGCCGCGCCGCTCGATGGTGACGCCCTTGCCCGATGGCACGAACGAGCAGTCGCGGCGCTCCTCGTAGGTGGCAAAAAATGCGGTCATCGGAACGTTGAGGGCGCGCGCCAGCGCCTCCAGGCTTTCGAGCGAGGCGGAGACCGCGCCGTTCTCGATTTTCGACAGCATGCCGGCGGACAGACCGGCCCGATGGGCGAGATCGGCAGCGCTGATGTCCTGGCGCTTGCGCAACTGGCGGACCTGAACGCCGATGGCAGCGGCGATCGACAGCGGGGCCTCCACGCTCGGCGCCGAGGAGGCGGTCGGGAGATCCGGCGGGTTCGCCGGCGCGGGGCGCGGTCTTGCAGACGGCGTGCGCTTGGTCGACGTCATGGGAATCACCGGGGGCTACAGGTCGGGCGATAGTATACGACCGGATCGCGCGACGGTCAGACCGGCCTTTCCATCGTTCGGTTAAGGGGGCTTTCGTCGCGCCGGTGTGCGCCGGCCGGCCGGCTGCGCGGCATGCTCCCGCTTAACACTATCGCGCGATAGGTGGCGCGACCGGCTTGCAAGCGGGTCGCCGATCCGCCAACAATCGAGCGTCGCATGCAGGCTGTTCCCGGCCTGCCGCGGCCGGTTCGGGGATGGGCTCGTGCGCAGAAAACTCGCGGTGATCCTGGCCGCCGACGTCGCCGGCTACAGCCGATTGGTGGCCGAGGACGAGGAGGATACCCTGCGCCGTCTGGCGGGGTTGATCGGGACGTTCCGGGACAGCATCGCCAAGTACGAAGGGCGCGTCTTCAAGACCGCAGGCGACGCCGTGCTCGCCGATTTCGACAGCGCGGTACACGCGGTGCGCTGCGCCATCGACGTGCAGGAAAGCCTGCGAACGCGCAATCTCGCCTATCCGGCCAGCCGGCAGATCAATTTCCGCATCGGCATCGCCATCGGCGACGTCATCGACGAGGGCGGCGAACTGGTCGGCGAAGGGGTCAGCCTGGCGAGCGGGCTCGAGGCGATCGCCCCGGTCGGCGGGCTGTGCATCTCGCGGTCTGTTTCGGAGGCGGTGGCCGGCAAGCTCACCACGCGGTTCGTCGATGCGGGCACGCGACGTCTCGCCAATCTCGCCGATCCGATCCAGGCCTATACGCTGACCATCGGCGACGGCAGCCCCGAGAACCGGACCACGGCCGCTGTCTTCGGGCCTGCGCTGCCGGCCGCCGGTGCGCGCCGGGTCGTCATTGGCGGTATCGCTGCGGCGGGGGTTGCCGCGGTGCTGTTGCTCGGCGCGGTCAACGGGCTGTTCCAGCGGCCCACTCCCGCCAAGCCTGCCGCGCCCCCCGCGGCGCCGGCCGTCGTCGCAGGGCCAGTTGCGCCCGCGGCGCCTGCTCCCGCCGCACCCCAGGTGACGGCGACGGTGGTTCCGCCGGCGCCACCTCCCGTGGCCATCGATCAGGCTGCACTGCAGGTGGCGTTCGATGGTTGCCGCAGTGCGGCCCTCGCGGCCGCGGTGGCGGCCTGCACGCCCGTTCTGGCGCTGCCGGGGCTCGATGCGAGCCGGCTGGCCGACGTGCACTTCCGTCTGGGGCGCAGCCATCGCGAGGCCGGGCAGCCCGAGCAGGCGCTGGCGGCGTTGACGCGGTCCATCGCGGCGAAACCCACCGCCGACGCCTACACGCATCGCGGCGTCGCTCACTACGATCTCGGAGCCTACGACACGGCGGTGGCCGACTACGACGCGGCGATCAGCCTCGATCCGCGCCATGGCGAGGCCTACAACAACCGGGCGTGGACGTTGTTCCGTTCGGGGCGGGCTAAAGTGGCGCTGGCCGATGCCGACCGGGCGGTGGCGCTGTTGTCCACGGAAAGCTACGTCTGGGATACGCGCGGCCACGTGCACGAGGCGCTCGGCAACCGCGACGCCGCGATCCGCGATTATCGCCAGGCGATCGCGCTCGATCCGGCCAACGCCGACAGCCGCGCCGGACTGAAGAGGCTCGGCGCCACGCCGTAATAATCCGTTGACGTTTTAAAATTTCAAGACGGGACGCCGATGTCGTGCGTGCGTCCGGCCTCCTGACTTGCCGAAATCTATCGAAAGCGATGTAGGGCCGCACGTCTCTGTGTGCTGTTCACGTCTCATCTATCGTTTCCCCTAGATTGCTGGCCTGTCGCGAGTCACGGCTCCTGGCATCCGACATCGTCAGTATTGCTCCTGTCATCGGCGTCGCGGCGCGCGTTTCGGCGTTGTCGTTTCGCGCGCGGACTGCGAGGAGCGATCCCGTCGGCGCGTAGCGCGTGCGCGTGCCCATCGTTGCGTTCGACCGTGCGTTTTCCTGGCCAACGGATCATTTCCTGCCCCGGCGTGCCCCCGCGCAGCCGCGCTGCAGATGGGAGAATTGCCATGCTCGTCGATCGGAAAGCCATCCACACGATCCGGCCCCTGCCGATCATCCGGCTCGCCGCGTCGGTCGGCGCTCTGGCGGTTACGGCATTCGCGGGTGCCGCCCTGCTGCCGTTCAACACGGCTCTGGCGCAGGCGACATGCGGCGACGGCAGCACGGCAGGCACGGGGGCCATCTCCTGCGGCGGCGGCGCGACCGGCACACCGGCGAATGCCAGCGGCGCAGGTTCTGTGGCCTGGGGCGCCGGTGCGTCGGCGACGGATTCCGGTGCCGTGGGGCTCGGCAACGCGAGCGCCGCGACCGCTTTTTCGGCGACGGCGATCGGCGGCAGCACGATCGGTGCGAACGGTGCGCAGGCATCGGCCGGCGGTGCCACCGCCATCGGTGGCGGCGGGGCCGTCGATCCCGGTGCTCGGGCGACGGGCGAGGGGTCGGTCGCCATCGGCGGCGTCATGGGTGCGGGCGGAACGCCGGGTGCCTTCGCCAGCGGCACGGCGGCCATCGCGATCGGCAATCAGTCGAGTGCCAGCGCCAACAGCGGCACGGCGATCGGCGGCAGTTCGGCGGCCGGCCTTTCCGGCGCCAGGACCACTGCGGTCGGCGGCGTGGCGCTCGGCGGCGGTGACGGCACGACGGGCGGCGCCAGCGTCACCGGCGTGAACGGTATCGCGGTCGGCACGGGTGCGGTGGCCGGCACCGGAGTCAACGCGATCGCCATCGGTGTGAATGCGGTTTCGACCGGGTCCGTGGCGATCGGTGCCGGGGCGCAAGCGGCCAACGCCAACACGGCCGTCGGTGACGGTGCCTCGGCGAACGGTGCGGCCGGCGCTTCGGCCTTCGGCAACGGTGCCTTGGCCAATGCGCTGAATGCCACTGCGGTCGGTAACGGAGCAACGGCAAATTCGGAGAATGGTGCGGCGTTCGGTCAAGCCGCCATTGCTGGTGCGAACTCGACGGCGCTCGGTGCGGGTGCGCTGACGGATGCCGGCGTGACGGCGGGCAACACGGCGGTCGGCCAGAATGCCAGCGCCGCGGGCGGCACCGCCACGGCGATCGGCATCGGGGCCGCGGCGAACAACGCCGGGTCGTTCGCAGGCGGCGCCAATGTGCAGGCGACCGGCAACAATGCCGTGGCGATCGGCGGCAGCAGCGGGGCTCTCACGGCGGCGACCGCCAGCGCCGGCAATGCGGTGGCGATCGGGCGGGCGAGCGATGCGACGGCGACCAGTGCGGTCGCGGTCGGCAACGCCACGCAGGCGACCGGCGTCAGTGCCGCCGCATTCGGTGACGGCGCCACGGCCAGCGCGCTGGGCTCGAGCGCTGTCGGCTTCGGCGCGGCGGCCAGTTCGGAGAGCGCCAGCGCCTTCGGCCGCAATGCCACCGCGAATGGTGCAGCCGCGATCGCGATCGGTGGTGGTGCCACGGTGGGCACCGCGGCACAGGCGACGGGTGGTTCCTCGATCGCGGTCGGTACGTCTTCAGTTTCGACCAACGGCAACACCGTGGTCGGTTCCGGCGCATCGGCGAGCGGGTTTGCAGGCGCTTCGGCCTTCGGCAACGCAGCCTTGGCCAATGGGTTGAATGCCACTGCGGTCGGTAACGGAGCAACGGCAAATTCGGAGAATGGTGCGGCGTTCGGTCAAGCCGCCATTGCTGGTGCGAACTCGACGGCGCTCGGTGCGGGTGCGCTGACGGATGCCGGCGTGACGGCGGGCAACACGGCGGTCGGCCAGAATGCCAGCGCCGCGGGCGGCACCGCCACGGCGATCGGCATCGGGGCCGCGGCGAACAACGCCGGGTCGTTCGCAGGCGGCGCCAATGTGCAGGCGACCGGCAACAATGCCGTGGCGATCGGCGGCAGCAGCGGGGCTCTCACGGCGGCGACCGCCAGCGCCGGCAATGCGGTGGCGATCGGGCGGGCGAGCGATGCGACGGCGACCAGTGCGGTCGCGGTCGGCAACGCCGCGCAGGCGACCGGTGTCAGTTCGGCCGCGTTCGGCAGCGGCGCGGCGGCCGGCGGGGATCGCGCCGTGGCGATCGGTAGCGAGGCCAGCGTCAAGGCGGCCGACGGCATCGCCATCGGCACGAGTGCGAATGCGGTGTCGGCGGGGGCCGTCGCGATAGGTCTCAACGCCAGTGCGAACGGCTCGACGGCGGTCGGCAACGGCGCCACCGCGAACGGGGCCAACACGGCGGCCTTCGGTGCCGGCGCCCAGGCGACTGCCGCCAATGCGACGGCGCTCGGCGAGACCTCGCAGGCGACGGCGGCCGGTGCCAGCGCCGTCGGCGTCGGCGCGCAGGCCTCCGGGGTCAATTCGACCGCTGTCGGACAGAATGCGCGGGCCACCGCCACCAACTCGGCGGCCTACGGCAACGACGCCGTGGCGAGCCTGACGAACCAGCAGGTGTTCGGCACCTCGGCCAACACCTACACGACGCCCGGCATCACCTCGGATGCCAGCCGAGCGCGCCAGAGCGGCCCGCTGCAGCTGGTGACGACGGACGCCAGCGGAAATCTCGCGTCCGACGGCGGCGCGCTGTTCAAGGCGATGGCGCGGGCGCAGGCCGGTATCGCCATCTCGCTCGCCCTGGAAGCGCCGTCGCTGATGGAAAGCGAGCGGTTCGGCATGCGGGTCGGCTGGGGCAACTTCGACGGCGAAGCCAATGCCTTCGGGTTCAGCGCCATCGGCGTGTTGTGCCGGAACTGCTTCGGCACTGGTGACCGGGTCGCGCTCGATGTCGGCCTCGGCGTCGGATACTCCGAGTACCAGACCTACAATGCGGACGCGGTCGTGGCCGCGCGGGCCGGCATGCAGTGGACGTGGAAGTAGGCCGAGCTTCGGACGAGGGCTCGAGGTGCGGCTGCGCCAAGCGATCGGCGCCGCCGGGGTCAGCAGGGTGTCGTTGCATGAGGAGTTGGCGGATGTGGTGTCCAGTTGGACGGATCAGAATCGCGGCGGCTCTCTTGGTGCTGGGGCTGGTGACCGGCGGCGTCGCGGTGGTGGCGCAGACCAAGGAGCCGGCGAAGCCCGCGCCGGCGGCAAAGGAGAACAAGGCTGCCAAGACGCCGGCGCGGGAGGTCGCGACACAAGCGGCCGGCGCTGCGGCGGCGACCGCGGCAGGACACCCAGCGGTTCCCGATACGGTGCATTTGACACTGCTCATCCAGAATACGATGGCGGCGGTGAGCCAGGCCAACACAACCGGAAACTACAGTGTGCTGCACGAGTTGGCGGCGCCCTCCTTCCAGCACGCCAATCCGCCGCAGAAGCTCGGCCAGATCTTTGCCGGGCTCAGAGGGTCGGGCGTTGACGTCACGCCGGTCATTCTGTTTCAACCGGTGCTTTCCGTGGCGCCGACGGTGAATGGCGACGGCATGCTGCATCTGTCGGGTTACTACGACACGGCACCGCGCAACGTCGTGTTCGAGATGCTGTTCACGATGGTGGGCGCGAAGTGGCGACTGTACGGCATCGCGGTCAATACGCGCGAGGCGGCGCCCCGCACAGCCCAGAGGCCATAGGGTGACGGCGATGTGCGCGGTGGACGCACCTCGCGAGGCAACTACGCGCGTCGATCGTGCGCTATCCGGCGTTGCCGGGTAGTCGGACGATGGCGGAGATCTCGACGCGCATCTCGGGCTTGTTCAAGCCGGAGATGATCAGCAGCGTGTTGGGCGGATAGGCGCCGCTCGGGTAAATCTCGGGATAGACCTTGGCGCGGGCCTCGAACCAGGCCGCCCGGCAGTCCGGGCCGACGAGATAGGTCGTGAACTCGACCACGTCGGCGAAGGTTGCGCCGAGGTCGTGGAGGATCTTGCCGAGGTTGGCGAAAACGACCGGCACCTGCGCGCCGAGGTCGTCGGGGCCGATCAGGTTGCCGTCGGCGTCGACGGCAACCTGCCCGGCGATGAACGCAAGCCGGCCAGCCTCGGCAACGGCCACGTGGCTGTACATGCCAATGACGCGGGGCGCGCTCGGCGGGTTCAGGTAGGTGACGGGGCGTTTCATGCTGGGCTCCTGGGTTGAAGGGGCGATCGGTTCGTGTTCGTCGGCGTCCAGAGGGTTTACGGTCTCGATCGGTTCGGTTCGGCGACCGCAGCCCTGTCTCCATCCCTGGCGCGGGGGCCGGCGTCCACCTCGACCGCGCCGGCCCTAGCGGCGGTCGGGCGGGTCATTGTGGAGATCGGGTGGTGCGGCGCCGGGCGGGCGGTCGGAGCGCCACAGTCCGAGTGCGGCGAGTTCCTCCGGCGTGCGTCCCGGCCGGGCCTTGTAGGTGGGCAGTGACCACTCGAACACGAGCGCCAGGCTTCGCACGATCAGACAGCTGATCGCACCCAGCGTCCAGGCCGCGGCATCCGCCAGGCCGGCGGCATGTCCGACGACGAACAGCGAGGCTCCGGTCAGGGCTGCCGTGACGTAGACATCGCGGCGCAGCAGCAGGGGAACCTCGCCACCCAGGATGTCGCGGATGATGCCGCCGAACGAGGCGGTGACCACGCCCATCACCACGGCAACCAGCGGCGCGGTGCCGAGCGCCAGCGCCTTCTCGGCGCCGACCACGCAGTAGACCGCGAGGCCCAGGGCATCGAGCCAAAGGATGGCCCGATAGCGGGAGTGCAGAAGATGGGCCGTGAAGAACGTGATGCTGGCGGCCAGGACGCAGGCAACGAGGTAGATCGGTTCCTCGATCCAGAACACGGGCTGCCCGAGCAGGACGTCGCGCACGGTGCCACCGCCGATCCCGGTGGCGGTGCCGAGCATGGCGAAGCCGAAGATGTCCATCTGCTTGCGGCTGGCGACCAGGCCGCCGGTGACGGCGAAGATGGCGACGGCGGCGAGGTCGAAGGCCGCGAACAGCAGGCCTGCATCCCAAGTTGGCATCGGCGGCATGGTGGCTGGGATGCTCCTCAGCATTGAGAATCGCGCTGGGCGGTTATAGTGGGTGCCGACGTTTCTCGACGTCCGCCACTTGTAACATTCCTCCGACCGGCGAACAGCGGGGCCGCATGGCACGAGACAAAGCGAAGACGGTGAAGCGCGGCGCCGCCGCGAAAGCGGTGCCCGCCTCCGCAGCGTCGTCGGATGGTGCCGGATCGCCGGCCTACTGGCTCTTCAAATCAGAGCCCGACGTGTTCTCTTGGGAGATGCTGAAAGCGCGCGGGGCCGCGGGCGAACCGTGGACGGGCGTGCGGAACTACCTGGCGCGCAACAACATGCGGGCTATGGGGCTCGGCGATCTCGGCTTCTTCTATCACTCGAATGAGGGTAAGGAGATCGTCGGCATCTTGCGCGTCTCGGCGCTGGCACATCCCGATCCCGAGGACGACACGGGGACCTGGGCCTGTGTCGACGTTATCGCCGTCACCGATTTGCCGAAGCCCGTCGGGCTCGCCGACGTGAAGGCCAACCCAAGGCTCGCCCACATGTCTCTGGTGACGTCGATGCGTCTGTCCGTGCAACCCGTACGGCCGGAAGAGTGGGTGGAGGTGTGCCGGATGGGCGGCCTCGATCCGCGAGAGATCGGCCGCTGATGGCCACCTCCACCGATGACGCTGCGCTGGTCCGGCGGTTCTGCCTGCTCGGCACGGCGCCGCTGGTTCCCGAAGTGCCGCTCTATCTGGCCCGTCATTCTCTCGATATCTGGCAGGGCATCGAACTCAGCGTGATCGACGTTGCCGCGCGGCGGCCCTATTGGGCGTTCGCCTGGCCGGGCGGGCAAGCCAAAGCCCGCTTCCTGATCGACAATCCCGGCGAGGTCGCCGGCAAGCGTGTGCTCGATATCGGGGCCGGGTCGGGGATCGGTGCGATCGCGGCGCTGCGGGCCGGGGCGCACTCGGCCATCGCCAACGACATCGATCCGCTGGCGCTTTCGGCCATCGCGCTGAATGCCGCGGCCAACGGTTGCGAGGTCGAACTCGCCGGTACGGACCTGCTGGCCGGCGATCTTCTCGGCGCCGACGTCGTGCTGCTGAGCGACGTCGTCTACGAGCCGGAACTGTCGACGCGGGTGGCCCGCTTCATCGAGACCGCGGCCGCGGCCGGGGCCTCGATCCTCTACGCCGACCGCGCCACCGCCCGCCTTCCGCTGCCGCCGCGAGCCCGGCTGGCGACCTACGACGCGCAAGTGTTCCCGGCGCTCGAGGCGACCCACTTCGAGCAGGGTATCGTGTGGCGGCTCGCGTGACCCAGATGACCGACTGGCCGGCCTTCATTCTCGCGAACACCCGGCTGCTGGCGCCGCCGCTGGTGCCGGAGATCCGCCTGCACCTCGCCGAAGAGTCGCTCGAGATCTGGCGCAAGACGGAGGAGGAACTGGCGGAGATCAACGTGCCGCCGCCGTTCTGGGCGTTCGCCTGGGCCGGCGGGCAGGCGCTGGCGCGCTACCTGCTGGACGACCCGGGGCTCGTCAAAGGCAAGCGCGTCGTCGATCTCGGGACCGGTTCCGGCATCACCGCCATCGCGGCGGCACTGGCCGGTGCTTCGTCCGTGCTGGCGGCCGATATCGACGCAGTTGCGATCCAGGCTGTCGCTCTCAATGCGGCGGCGGCCGGCGTGACCCTGGCCGTGACCAGCGCCAACCTGCTGGTGGCGCCGCCCGGGCCGTGCGACGTACTGCTGATCGGCGATCTGTTCTACGAGCGCCCGCTGGCGGCGGCGGCTCTCGCGTTCGCGGACGCGGCGCTGGCACAAGGGGCCCGCGTTCTGGTCGGCGATCCGATGCGCAGCTATTTCCCCAAAGACCGGTTCGAGCGCCGCACCACCTACCAGGTGCCGGTCACCCGCGAGCTCGAAGACAACGAGATCAAGAGCACGGCGGTGTGGGAGTTGCGCCGTCCCGCGGCCGCCGCGAATTGAACGGTGCTGCCTTCCGTTCTCACGTTGGTCTGGGTAATCTGGATCGCGCCGAGGAACGAGGGTGGCCCGCGATGACGTTCTCCGCACTCAACTATGTCGCCATTATCGCCGCTGGGATTGCCGGTTTCCTGTTCGGCGGGATCTGGTACGGGGTCCTGTCCAAAATCTGGATCGACGCCGCTGGTCTCACAGAAGAGCAGATCAAAGGGCCGGGCGGGGTCAATCCGGCGCCGCTGCTACTGGCGTTCGGCGCCAATCTCGTGATGGGGCTCATGCTGTCGGCCCTGCTCGGTGCCTAGGCGCCGTACGGCATCGTCCAGGGCGTGTCGATGGGCGGACTGATCGCCGTGGGCTTCGTTCTGACGACGCTGGTGGTCAACCACACCTTCCAGCAGGCGCGCCGGACCCTGACGCTGATCGACGGCGGCCACTGGCTGGGGGTGCTGGTCATCCAGGGTGCCGTTCTCGGATGGTTCTCGGCCGGCTAGCCGTCGACCCGGTTCGGACCCGCCGTCGTCCTCGCCGCACGATTTACGACCAACGGGGCGATTGCGAGGGCGCACCGCGCTGGCCCATATTGGCGCCAACAGCAGCGATCCCTGGAGGAAACGGGTCCATGTCCGAGAAGCTTTACGCCGTGCCGGCCGAGTGGGCGAGCCGCGCTTGGGTCGATGAGACCAAGTACAAGGAAATGTATGCCCGGTCGATTTCCGATCCGTCGGGATTCTGGGGCGATATCGGCAAGCGTCTCGACTGGATCAAGCCCTACACCAAGGTCAAGAACACCTCGTTCGACCCCCACAATGTCTCGATCAAGTGGTACGAGGACGGCACCCTCAACGTTGCCTACAATTGCATCGATCGCCATCTCAAGACCCGCGCCGACCAGGTTGCCATCATCTGGGAAGGCGACGATCCGACCGACGACGAGAAGATCACCTATCGGCAATTGCACGAGCGGGTCTGCAAGTTCGCCAACGTGCTGAAGGCCAACGGCGTCCAGAAGGGTGATCGGGTCACCATCTACCTGCCGATGATCCCTGAGGCGGCCTATGCGATGCTGGCGTGCGCCCGCATCGGCGCGATCCACTCGGTGGTGTTCGGTGGCTTCTCGCCCGACAGTCTGTCGGGCCGTATCGTCGACGCCGATTCCAAGTTCATCATCACCGCCGACGAGGGCCTGCGTGGCGGCCGCAGCGTCGGCCTCAAGCGCAACTGCGACGAAGCACTCAAGAAGACCAAGGGCGGCGAAAAGGTCTTGGTCGTGCGCCGCACCGGCGCCGACGTGCCGTGGACGGCGGGCCGCGATCTTTGGCTGCACGAGGAGCTGGTGAAGGTCAGCGCCGACTGCCCGCCGGTCGAGGTGAGCGCCGAGGATCCGCTGTTCATCCTCTACACGTCGGGCTCGACCGGGACGCCCAAGGGCGTCGTCCACACGTCGGGTGGCTATCTCGTCTACGCGGCGATGACCCACCAGTACGTGTTCGACTACCACGACGGCGACATCTACTGGTGCACGGCGGACGTGGGCTGGGTGACCGGTCACAGCTACATCCTGTACGGGCCGCTGGCCAACGGCGCCACCACGCTGATGTTCGAGGGTGTGCCGACCTATCCGACCGCCTCGCGGTTCTGGCATGTGGTCGACAAGTGGAAGGTCAACATCTTCTACACCGCGCCGACTGCGATCCGCTCGCTGATGGGAGGCGGCGACGATCTCGTGAAGCGGGCCAGCCGGTCGTCCCTGCGGCTGCTCGGCTCGGTCGGCGAACCGATCAATCCCGAGGCCTGGGAGTGGTATCACCGCGTGGTCGGTGACGGCCGCTGCCCGATCGTGGATACGTGGTGGCAGACCGAGACCGGCGGCATTCTCATCAGCCCGCTGCCCGGCGCCACCAAGCTGAAGCCCGGCTCGGCGACGCTGCCCTTCTTCGGGGTCCAGCCGGCTCTGGTGGACGAGAAGGGCACGGAGATCGCTGGCGCCACCAGCGGCAATCTGATCATCAAGGACAGCTGGCCGGGGCAGTCCCGCACCGTGTTCCGCGATCATGACCGGTTCGTGCAGACCTACTTCTCGACCTATCCGGGTACGTACTTCACCGGCGACGGCTGCCGGCGCGACGACGACGGCTATTACTGGATCACCGGCCGCGTCGACGACGTCATCAACGTGTCCGGCCACCGGCTCGGCACGGCCGAGGTCGAATCGGCGCTGGTTTCGCATCCGAAGGTCGCCGAGGCTGCCGTCGTCGGCTATCCGCACGACCTCAAGGGCCAGGGCATCTACTGCTACGTGACGCTGAATGCCGGCGAGGAGCCGACCGAGGCGCTGCGCAAGGAGCTGGTGACCCACGTCCGCAAGGAGATCGGGCCGATCGCCTCTCCGGACCTCATCCAGTTCTCGCCCGGTCTGCCGAAGACGCGGTCGGGCAAGATCATGCGGCGCATCCTGCGCAAGATCGCCGAGGACGACTTCTCCAACCTCGGCGACACCTCGACGCTCGCCGAGCCGCTGGTGGTCAACGATCTGATCGAGAACCGGCAGAACAAGCGCGGCTGAGGCTGCGCACTGCGGAACGCCGAGAGGTGCCGGACCAGGAAGGTCCGGCACCTTTTTTTGTCAGGCCGGGATGATCTTGCCGGGGTTCAGGATGTCGAGCGGGTCGAGCGCCCGCTTGATCTGGCGCATCACCTCGATGCCGGCGCCATGCTCCGCCTTCAGATACTTGATCTTGCCCTGGCCGACGCCGTGCTCGCCGGTGCAGGTGCCGTCCATGGCGATGGCGCGGGCGGCCAAGCGCTCCAGGAAGCCCTCGACCTTGGCCTTTTCGGCGGGGTCGTTCATGTCGAAGACCGGGGTGGTGTGGAAGTTGCCGTCGCCGACGTGGCCGACGATCGGGGCGATCAGGCCGGTTTCGCGAATGTCGCGCTGGGTCTCCAGCACGCATTCGGCCAAGCGGGAGATCGGCACGCAGACGTCGGTGGCCAGCACATCCTTACCGGGCCAGGTCGTGCGCACCGCCCAATAGACGTCGTGGCGGGCCTTCCAGAGGCGACGGCGCTCCTCCTCCTGCTCGGCCCAGTCGAAACGGATGGCGCCTTCGCTGCGGGCGATCTCGCCGAACAGTTCGACGGTATCGCGGGCCGAGACCTTGGTGCCGTGGAACTCGACGAACAGGGTGGGCCGCTCCTCGAAGCTCGTCTTGGAATGGACGTTGACCGAGCGGATCTGCATCTCGTCGAGCAGTTCCATGCGCGCCACGCCGAGGCCGAGCTGGATGGCCTGGATCACCGTGTTGCAGGCGCCCTCCAGCGATTGGAAGGGGCAGACGGCGGCCAGCACCACTTCGGGAATGCCGTACAAGCGCAGCGTCAGCTCGGTGATGATGCCGAGGGTGCCCTCCGAGCCGACGAGCAGGCGGGTCAGATCGTAGCCGGCGGCGGATTTGCGGGCGCGGCGGCCGGTGCGGACGATGGTTCCATCAGCCATCACGGCGGTCACATTCAGCACGTTCTCGCGCATGGTGCCGTAGCGCACGGCATTGGTGCCGGACGCCCGCGTCGCCGCCATGCCGCCCATGGTGGCTTCCTCGGCGCCGGGGTCGATGGGAAAGAACAGGCCCATGTCGCGCAGATAGTCGTTGAGCTGCTTGCGGGACACGCCACATTCGACCACGCAGTCGAGATCGCGATCGTTGACCTGCAGGACCTTGTTCATCCGCGAGAAGTCGAGAGACAGGCCGCCGCGCGGCGCATTGATATGGCCCTCGAGCGACGTGCCGGCCCCGAACGGGATGAGCGGGACGCGCAAGTCGGCCGCGAGGCGCACGATTTCGGCGGCCTCCTCGGTGCGCTCCACCCACACCACTGCATCCGGCGGCTGGTTGATGAGCCATGTCAGATTGTTGGCGTGCTGGCGGCGGATGGCCTCGCCGGTCTGAAGGCGCTCGCCGAACCGCTGTTTGAGAATACCGATGGCGGTCGCCACGTTCGCGTGTGGGTCCGCAGATGCCGTTGCACTCGTCATGGTCGACCTTGTTGTTGTCTCGTCGTGCGGTTGCCGCACATGTGGACCCGTCAATTCGGTCGGCATGCTAAGAGGCTCGACGGAATGGCGCAACGGCAGGAGCCACATGGCTCCCGGTCGCGGGTGGGGAGGATATCATGCGCGCGATGTGGCTGATGCTGGCAGGACTGGTTCTCGTGGCCGGTACGCTGCCTGCGCCCGCACAGGCGCCACGGGCTCCGACTGGCTGGTCCAAGATCGCCGCGCAGCCCACCCAGGGCCGGCAGGGTGTCGCGGTGTTCGACGTCGCCTCGGCGCCGGGGCAGTGGCGGGCGCTGCGCCTGGAGGTCAAATCCGGCGATCTGGCCGTGACACGGATCGAGATCCAGTATGCGGGCGGTGGCCGCTACACGGAAACCCGGCACATCGCGCTGCTGGAAGGCGAGCGCACGCGGCCGCTCGACCCGGGCACCGATCGCTTCGTCGACCGCGTCTCGGTCACCTACCAGGCCGAGACCGAGGGCAAGGCGCCGGCGACCTTGGAGGTGTGGGGGCTGAGATCGGCCACTGGAGCGGATATCCGCCGCGGGGCCGAGACGCCGCTCGTCGCGGCGCCGCCCAAGGGTCCGGACAGCCGCGAGGTGCTGATCGGCATCCAACGGGCCGGCTATCGCAGCGACCGTGACGCCTTCGAGGTCGGCGAGGTCGGCCGGTTCACGCGGCTGAAGCTCAAGGTGCACGACAACGAGATTCACGTGGAACGCGGCCTCGTCTTCTATGCCGACGGCGAAACCGAGACCGTTGCGATGGATGGGCGCGTGGCCGCCGGCGGGGTCAGTCCGTGGATCGCCGTGAAGGCGGACCGCTTCATCCGTCGGGTCGAATTCGTCACGCGGTCGCGACCGAGCTTTCGCGGGCAGGCCCGCATCGAGTTGGTCGGCGAGCTGGCGGAGGGATGGCTCGGTCCCACGGGGCCCGGGCGGGAATTCAACGGCGGCTGGGTCCTGCTCGGGGCGCAAACAGCCGGATTCATCGGATTCGACCGCGACCTCATCCCGATCGGCGGCAACGAGGGCGGCTTCCGCAATCTGCGGGTCACCGTCCGTGACCGGGCTGTCAGTTTCGACGAGCTGCGGGTCGTCTATGCGGCCGGTGGCGCCCAGATCATCCAGGTCGGACGGCGTGTCAACGCCGGGCAGACCTTCGGGCCGGTGGCGCTCGATCCGGCACGGCCGATCCGCGAGATCCGCGTGCGCTACCGGTCGCGGTACTTCGACCGGCAGGCCACGGCGTGGCGGCCCGCCATCGTCGAGGTGTGGGGGCAACACTGACCGGCCACCATCCCGGCGAAAGGGACGGGGGCGATAACGGTCCGAATGTTTCATGAGAAACCTCGGAGCGCCCTATTGTCAGCCCGCACCTCACTGGCGGTGGTCGCCGTCGCGTTGGGCCATCTGATTGGCGTGGCCGGCGTTGCCCGTGCGACGGAGTGGATGGTGCTGGGCCAGCAGACGTTCGGCGCCGACGGTCGGGCCGTCGTTCCGATCGACCGCGGCAACGGACGCGCGCAGCGGCTGCGCCTCGAGGCGGTCCATGGCGAGTTGCTGGTCGAGGCGATTCGGGTGATCTGCGACAACGGCGCCAGCGAACGGCTCCGGATCGGGATCGCGCTGCGCGTCGGGCAATCGACGCCGAGCTACGATCTGGCCGGCTACGGCCGACGGGTCGAGGCGGTCGAGGTCGTGGGGCAAGCCGGCCCGGCGCATGGTGGCCGGTCACTCATCCGGGTTCTGGGCGAGGCGGTCGCCGGGGCTCCAGGGCTTGGCGAGCGCCGCCAAGGATCCGAGCCTGGCCCGCGGATCAAGGCACGGTCGGGTCCGACGCGCGCCGTGGTTCTCGACCGTCAGCGGATCGATCCGACCCGCGATCAACACATCCTGCGGATCGCCGATCAGGCAGCGGTCGTCACGGCGCTCAGGGTCCGTGCCCAGGGGGCTGCCGTCCATGTCCGCAGCCTGCTGATCGTGCACGACGACGGATCGAGCCGGGAGACCCCGATTGGCCAGAGGCTGGCGCCGAGTGCGGCCACCGCACTGATCGCTCTCGACGAGATCCCCGTGCGCGAGGTCGTGGTGGTGATCGAGCCGATGCGCGGCTTGCGATCCGCCGGGCTGGATCTCGAGGGGATGATTGCGGTCGGCGAGCCGGGTGCCGTCCATACGCCGCAGGCCCCGGACGGCTGGACGTTGCTCGGCACGGGAGCCGGCATCGAGCGCGACACCATCCGCGTGGGGATCGCCGCCGGACGCTTCAAATCGGTTGCCCTCAGGGTGGCGGGCGGCCACGTCGTGCTCGGCGGTATCAGCATCGTCTATCCGGACGGGCGGCGGGATACCTATCCGGTGGACAAGGAGATTCCCGACGGCACGTTCACGCCCGGTATCGCGCTCAAGGGCGGCGGGGCGATCGATCGGATCGAACTCGTCTACGCGGGCGGCACCGGTGGCGCCACGGTCGACGTTTACGGCGAGGATCGCAGGTCAGCCGAGTTGAGCGTGCCGCGCGCGGCCAGATAACCCGGGACTTCCGACGCCGGCATCGGCTTGCTCAACAGGTACCCCTGGGCCTCGTGGCAACCGAGGCGGCCCAGCAGGTCGAGCGTCGTGTCCTTGTCGACCCCTTCCGCGGTGACGCGCAGGCCGAGGCCATGCGCCATGCCGATCATGGCACAGACGATGGCGCGGTCGCTCTCGTTGGTCGTCAGGGACGTGATGAACGAGCGGTCGATCTTGACGCGATCGAGAGGGAAGCGGCGGACGTGGGTCAGCGACGCATAGCCGGTGCCGAAGTCGTCGAAGGCGATCTCGAATCCGTGACTGCGCAGAGCCCGCAGGTCTCGCTCGATATCCTCCGAGCCGGCGCCGAGGAAGATGTTCTCGGTGATTTCTAGCCCGATTTGCGACGGCGGGACCTGGTAGAGCTGCGAGGCCGCTACGAGCCGCTCCACGATGTTCCCGGTACGGAAGTCGGCCGTGGCGAGATTGATCGAGACCTTGCCGAGGTCCAGCCCGTCCCGGCGCCAGGCGGCAATCTGGGAGAAGGCGCAATCGGTGACGAAGCGGCCGATGGCTGCTGCTGTCCTGGTGTCCTCGAACGCCTCGATGAAGGCGCCGGGGCTGACGATGCCGTGGACCGGATGCTGCCAGCGGATCAGCGCCTCGAAACCGACGTGGCGACCGCCGGTGGTGCTGGCGATGGGCTGATAGAACAGGACCATCTCGTGGCGGTCGAGCGCGCCCAGGATGTCGGCGCGGATGCGAACCCGCTTCTGCATGACCTCCCGGAACTGCGTCTGGAAGGGGGCGTAACTGGCCCGGCCGCTTGACTTGGCGTGGTTGACGGCGATGTCGGCGCTGTTGAGGAGGGCATCGGCCGTGGTGCCGTCACGGGGGGCGATGGCCGAGCCGATGGCGACGCTGCAGGCGCAGGGCGCGCCGTCGATCGTCATCGGCTCCGAAAGCGCGCTGCGGATCCCGGCGATCGTCTCAGCAAGGGCTTCCTGGCCAGCGACGTCGGCGAGCACCAGAGCGAACTCGTCGCCACCCAGGCGCGCCGCCATGTCGTTCGCGCCGAGACTTGCGCTCAGACGACGGGCGATGATCCGCAGCAGATCGTCGCCGCCGGTCTGGCCCAGGGTATCGTTGGTGGCCTTGAAATCATCGATATCGAGGACACAGACGGCCGGGTGGCGTCCATCAGCCGGCGATGTCTCCATCAGTTTCGCCAGATGGCCGGTCAGGAGGAGGCGGTTGGGCAGGCCGGTCAGTTGATCGATGTGGGCGGCCCGCC
>JBMOGA010000034.1:0-39644 GCA_049318625.1 Hyphomicrobiaceae bacterium | reverse complement strand
GAACCCGCCCGCCCGCGGCGGACGATCGCCACTCGGACGCTCACCACCCTCGCGGTTGCGGAACCCGCCCGCCCGCGGCGGACGATCGCCAGCCGGACGCTCGCCACCCTCGCGGCTGCGGAACCCGCCCGCCCGCGGCGGACGATCGCCGCTCGGGCGCTCACCACCCTCGCGGCTGCGGAACCCGCCCGCCCGCGGCGGACGATCGCCACTCGGACGCTCACCACCCTCGCGGCTGCGGAACCCGCCCGCCTGCGGCGGACGATCGCCACTCGGACGCTCACCACCCTCGCGGTTGCGGAACCCACCCGCCCGCGGCGGACGATCGCCACCCGAGCGCTCGCCACCCTCGCGGCTGCGGAAACCACCCGCCCGCGGCGGACGATCGCCAGCCGGTTTGTCACCGTCGCGATCACGCTTTCCAAACGAGGGTTTGCCGAACTTGCGACCGCCGGCAGCGCCCGGGGCGCGCTCAGGTCTGTCCGTCGATCGTCCCCGAGGTCCCTTGCCGGCCGGGCCACCACCAGGCCGCTTGCCGAAGCCCGGCCGCCGTCCCTTGGGGCCTCCCGAGCGGGTGCCCGACTTTCCGTTCTCTTCGTTGTCCACGATATCTCAGCCCCACGGCCCGCGTGGACCGCTTCCTATCTTGCCGCCGGACCTGCTCCGCTGCGGCCCGCCTGTCTGCCCAAATCCCATCTCCGCCGCAAGCTGTTCCAGCGCCGCGATACGGTTCTCGACGTTCGGATGAGTCGAGAAAAGGTTATCCAGCCCCCTGCCGGAGAGGGGATTAATGATGAACATGTGCGCCGCTGCCGGTGCGCGTTCGGCGTCCTCGTTCGGAATATGCGCCACGGCATTGCTGATCTTGGCCAGCGCCGAGGCCAGCCAATGGGGGTTGCCACAGATCTGGGCCCCTACGCGGTCGGCCTCGTACTCGCGCGAGCGGCTGATGGCCATCTGCACCAGCGTGGCGGCGAACGGCGCGACGAACACGGCGACGATGACGCCGAGGATACCACCACGGTTGCCGTTGCGCTGGCCGAACATGGCGCCGAACTGCAGCATGTTCGCCAGCATGGTGATGGCGCCCCCGATGCTGGCGGCGATCGTCATGGTCAGGGTATCACGGTTTCTGATGTGGGCCAGCTCGTGTGCCATCACGCCGGCCACCTCCTCCTGCGACAGACGGCCGAGCAGCCCGGTCGACGCGCAGACGGCCGCATTGGCGGGGCCGCGGCCGGTCGCGAACGCGTTGGGCTGCGGGTTGTCCATGACGTAGACCTTGGGCATCGGCAGTCCCGCGCGTCCGGCCAATTCGGCGATCATCTCCTGAAAGCCCGGATGTTCGCGCGGGTCCGCCTCGCGGGCGTTGAACATCCGCAGCACCATGCTGTCGGAGCCCCACAGGCTGAACAGGTTCATGCCGAGGGCCAGCACGAAGGCGATGACCATGCCGGTCTCGCCGCCGATCATGCGGCCCATGACGACGAAGATCGCGGTCAGCGCGAGCAGCAGCGCGCCGGTCTTCATGTAGTTCGATGGCATGACGTCCTCCGCGATCGCCTGCGGCCGCCCGAGCGAGATCGGAAACACGAATCCGCGCGTAGCCTATCGCATCTTGATATAGTCCTGATCCTGGCAGCATACGACGTCTGGCGGCAGATATGCAGAAAACCGAGACCGACGAGTCCGCGACACCGGCCGATGCCGATGCGCCGCGCATTCCCACCCCCGAGGCCCAGCGCGCGCTCGCAGAGGCCGAGGAGCGCCGGCGCCAGCGCGCAGCCGAAGCCGCATCCACCCCCGCCGAACTCGGTGGCCGCAAGGGCCCCGATCCGATCCGCTACGGCGATTGGGAGAAGGATGGCATCGTCAGCGATTTCTAGTTGCCCGTGCGCGCTTTCGCTCGACGAGCCGAGGGCCTATAGAGCCGGCTCAGGTCAACGCACGAGGGGCTCGTGATGGCGCAGCGGCGGAGAAGGCACACGATCAGCATCCTCGTGCTGCTGCTTGTCGCGATCGGCAGCATCTGGATCGTGATGCGCCAGGGTGTCATTCCGGCGCGCTGGAGCCCGCTGCCGCGCCTCAGCATCGACGACCCGCTGCACTTCCTGATCGACTGGCAGATCGCCGAACTGCGGAGCGACCGCGAACTCTGCCATGGCGTTCTGAAAGGTCCGAATATCTCGGCGACTCCTGCCGCCTCCGTGGAGATCAAGGACGGCTGCGGACTGCCCAACGGCATGCGAATGTCGAGCGCCGGCGGCGCCCGGCTGCCGGCCGACCGGATCTCGTGCGAGGCGGCGGCCGCATTGGCGCTTTGGATGACGCACGCCGTGCAGCCCTTGGCGCAATCGATGCTCGGCCAGAAGGTGACGAGCGTGCAGCACATGGGCACGTACTCGTGCCGCAACATCATCGGCAGCGAGTGGATGAAGGGGTTCAAGAGCCAGCACGCCACCGGCAACGCCATCGACATCTCGGCCTTCACGCTCGCAGACGGGCGGACGATCAGCTTGAAGCAGCATTGGACGGCGGCCGGTCCAGAGTCGGCGTTCCTGAAGGAGATCCACGCCCGCGCCTGCCGCTACTTCCGGATCAGCCTGTCGCCCGAGTTCAACAAGGCGCACCACGACCATTTCCATCTGGATCGCGGGCTGTTCTACCGGTGTGTGTGAGGGGGTCCGACGGCTACCACTTCCGGGCCGGCGCCTGACCCTGCCCTCAATTCTCGTCCATCTTGAGCGCGGCGATGAACGCTTCCTGCGGGATCTCGACCTTGCCGAACTCGCGCATCTTCTTCTTGCCCGCCTTTTGCTTGTCGAGCAGCTTGCGCTTGCGGCTGATGTCGCCGCCGTAGCACTTCGCCAGCACGTCCTTGCGCAGCGCGCGGATCGTCTCGCGGGCGATCACCTTGGCGCCGATCGCCGCCTGGATCGGGATCTGGAACAGGTGCGGCGGGATCAGGTCCTTGAGCTTCTCGCACATGGCGCGGCCGCGCATTTCGGCGCGCGTCTTGTGGACGATGATCGAAAGCGCGTCGACCGGCTCGGCGTTGACGAGGATCGACAGCTTGACCAGCTCGTTCTCCTCGTAGCCGATCATCTTGTAGTCGAACGAGGCATAGCCGCGGCTGACGCTCTTGAGCCGATCGTAGAAGTCGAACACCACCTCGTTCAGCGGCAGATCATAGACGAGCATGGCGCGGGCGCCGGCGTAGGTCAGGTTCTTCTGGCGGCCGCGGCGGTCCTGGCAGAGCTTGAGCACCGCGCCGAGGTAGTCGTCGGGCACGAAGATCGTCGCCTCGATCCACGGTTCTTCGATGTGGTCGATCTTCACCGTGTCCGGCATGTCGGCCGGATTGTGCATCTCGATCATCGCACCGTCGTTCATGTGCAGATGATAGATGACGCTCGGCGCGGTGGTGATGAGGTCCATGCCGAACTCGCGCTCGAGGCGCTCGGTGATGATCTCGAGGTGGAGCAGGCCGAGGAAGCCGCAGCGGAAGCCGAAGCCGAGCGCGGCGGACGTCTCCATCTCGTAGGTGAAGCTCGCGTCGTTGAGGCGCAGCTTGCCCATCGCCTCGCGGAGATCCTCGAAGTCGGCCGCGTCGACCGGGAACAGTCCGCAGAACACCACCGGTTGGACCGGCTTGAAGCCCGGCAGCGGCTGGGCCTCGATGTTCTTCTCGTCGACCACGGTATCGCCGACGCGGGTGTCGGCCACCTGCTTGATGGCGGCGGTGAAGAAGCCGACCTCGCCGGCCGAGAGTTCCGCCAGCATCTCCTGCTTGGGGCGGAAGATGCCGACGCGCTCGACCTGGTAGAGGGCGTTGGTCGACATCAGCTTGATCTTCTGGCCCTTCTTCAGCGTCCCGTCGACGATGCGGACGAGAACGACGACGCCGAGATAGGCATCGTACCAACTGTCGACCAGCAGGGCCTTCAGCGGCTTGGTGCGGTCGCCCTTGGGGGGCGGCAGGCGGGTGACGATGGCCTCGAGCACCTTTTCGACGTTGAGTCCGGTCTTGGCCGACACGCCGACGGCATCGGAGGCATCAAGGCCGATCACGTCTTCGATCTGCTGCTTGACGCGCTCGGCGTCGGCAGCCGGCAGGTCGATCTTGTTGAGAACGGGCAGGATATCGAGGTTGTTGTCGAGCGCCTGATAGACGTTGGCCAGCGTCTGGGCCTCGACGCCCTGGGAGGCGTCGACCACCAGGATGGCGCCCTCGCAGGCTGCCAGCGAGCGGGAAACCTCGTAGGCGAAATCGACGTGTCCCGGCGTATCCATCAGATTCAACTGATAAATCTTTCCGTCAGGCGCCTTGTAGTCGAGGCGGACGGTCTGCGCCTTGATGGTGATGCCGCGTTCGCGCTCGATATCCATCGAGTCGAGGATCTGATCCTGCATCTCACGCTGCGAGACGTTCCCGCAAAGCTGGATGAGCCGGTCGGACAACGTCGACTTGCCGTGGTCGATGTGCGCGATGATGGAGAAGTTGCGAATGTGCGAGGTGTCGGTCATGCCGGGCTGCTTAGCACCGGCCGTGCGCCGGGCAAAGGGGCCGTCGCACCGGGGATGGCCGGAGCCGGCGGACGGACGGGGCATCCTTGAAGACCCCGCGTCGGCCCCCATATCATTGTCGTGCCGGGGTGCCAGACGGACCCCGATCGGGATGCGGATGCTTCACGGGTCCGCGGCCCTGACGTCAAGGTCGCTTCCGAAAGGGCTTTGAATCCATGACCCGCATGTCCATCCTCTCCAGCCCCCTGCTGCTGGGGTTCGAGGAAATCGAGAGGCTGATCGACCGCGCCGGCAAAGGCGGCGGCGATGGCTACCCGCCCTACAACATCGAGCGCATCGTCCGCGAAGATGGCCCAGGCGGGCGAACGGAAATGTTGCGCATCACACTCGCCGTGGCCGGTTTCTCGCGCGACCAGCTCGAGATCACGGTCGAGGACAACCAGCTGATCGTGCGTGGGCGCCAGCAGGACGACAAGCAGCGCGAATTCCTCTACCGCGGCATCGCGGCGCGGCAGTTTCAGCGGACGTTCGTGCTGGCCGACGGCATCGAGGTCAAAGCTGCCGAGATGCACAGCGGCCTGCTCGCCATCGACCTCGTGAGGCTGGAGCCCGAGCGATTGGTCCGTCGTATCGACATCGGAGCGCGCTGAACCCTCGCCCTGCGACGGGTTAGCGCTGGCGGCCACGTTAGAATCGAGCGATGCTGGGCCATATTGGCTCGGACGTCACGCCGCTCTTTCCGCTTTGCCTCCCGCAAATGGAGTTGCGTCATGAATAATAGCCAGAAGGTCAAGCGCCGCCGGTCCCGCGAGGCCACCGACAGGCTCGTCGTGTCACAGATCGAGCTGGCACGGCTCGGCGGTGGGCAGGTCGCCTACATCCGCGAGATGTCGTCGTCCGAAGCCAAGCAGATGTTCCCCGCCATCAAGGGATTGCCTCGCGGCATCAACCTGTTCGCGCTGCATGCGGCCGACGGGACGCCGATCGCGATTACCGATACCCGCAGCGCGGCCGTGGAGCACGCGAGCGACGATCAGCTGCTGGTCGCCACTGTCCACTGAGGCGAGCTTCTCGACCTAGGAGTGTTCCTAGGTGGTTGCCATTCGCTCGATGACATTAGCTGGCCCGATCACTCTCTGAGGATCGGGCCATGCGTTTGGTGTTCCTGCTTTTCGGGATGTTGCTGCCGTTGGGGCCTTACGGCGCAGCAGCTCAAGAAAAGGGCGATGTCGGCGCTCATAATTTTTCGACACTGTCGGCCGACAGCAGACAACTCCTCGAAGCGCTCAAGACCAAATCGGCCGCCGAGCTGCGCACGATCTTTCATTCGTTCGATACGAAAGCATTGACCGGTATCGATCCCGGCCTCCCACCCAAGGCGCGGCCGCCGGTTTGGCCCACCGAATGCAGCCCGAGCGCATGGGCATCCGCGGTGCACGCCATAGAGACCCGAGAGTTGTGCGAGTTGGCCGGCGACAAGGCCAAAGGCATGGCCGTTTGCGCCAAGGCCGTGGCGAAGCCATGAGGCGCCTGTTTGCTGCCCTCGGCTTGGGATTGCTCGTGCTCGCATCCGCAGCCCCCACCGCGGTTGCGAGCGACGTGGCGGCGTATCGCGCTGCAATCTTCCAATTGGAACGGGAGAACAGCGAGTTGCGGGCCAAGCTGCAGGAGCGCGACTCTGCGCGAGGCAAAAGCTACGACGCCTACGAGGTCGCCTATTACGAGCAGTTGAGAAAACTCGGACAGCGCCACATCGCGATTTACGAATGGCAGGATCGAGCAAGCGATTGGGTGCTCTTCCTCACCGTGGTGGTCGCGCTGGCCGGTATCGGGTTCTCAGGCTATCAGCTCTGGCTCGGCACCCAGGTGGCCGTCAACGCCATGACGGTCACCCCGCTCCCGGCGCCGGCCACAGCCCCCGAGCAGGGAAACAGCCCGACGACGCAGGGCCACGTGATCGATCTGGTCGTCGAGGCCAGTAAGCTTCAACTCAAGACGTCCGCCATTGGATTGGCAGTACTGATTATTTCCTGCCTTTACCTCTATTTCTTCCTGACCAATGTCTACAAAATCGATCGCGCGGACTGCGATACGCCGAGTTTGGTCCGAGCCCAGAAAGCAAGCGAACCGAAATCCTAGCTACTTCTCGATGCTACGCCCGAGCCGCCAGACCTCCTCCTGGACGCGGATGTCGGCGAGGATGCGGTCGATCAGCAGGCAGGTGCGGCGGAACAGGTCCGAGCCGCGGCGGTAGTCGGCCGACGCGAAGAAGTCGATGCGGCCGGCCTTGAACAGATCCGTCCCCTTCACCTTGCTCTTGCCCGGGGGATAGACGGCGATGGCGTGGCCGCCGTTCTTGCGCATCACCGCCATGGACGGCACGTCGGTGTCGCCGTCGCCGTAGTAGATCATGTTCGAGAATGGGATCGGGCGGCTGCCTTCCGGCATGTGATGGTTGATGCTCTCGCCCAGGTCCTCGATGCCCTTGTTGATGCGGAACAGATACTGGGTCTTGCCGGTGTCGGTGATGACCCGCTTGGGGTAGGGCAGGTCGTAGGCCTCGAACCAGTATTCCGAGGCGAACACGTTGTGGAACCGTTTGAAGATGCTGGTGCCCTCGATGATCTCGGTCAGGCCCGACGACACGAGGTAATGGCGCAGCGTCACGCCGGTGCTCTCTGCGCGGATCTTCACGTAGGCCTCGATCTCGTCGAACCAGGCCTCGACGCCCGGAAAGAAGTCGACCTTGCGCCCCTGCGCGACGAGATCTTCGCGGTCGATGCGGATGCCGCGCTCCTTGGCCTTCTTGTACATGAGGTGCATGTAGGTGATCAGGCTGTCGGCCTTTTCGGCCTTGGCGACGCGGTTGCACTCGGCCCAGAAGGCTTTCGGATCCTCACCGATCTCGGGCAGGAAGGCATATTCCTGCATGGGACGGGGCGAGAGCGTGCCGTCGAAATCGTAGACGAGGGCGATGATCTTCTTGTCGAAGCCGCGGCTGCGCCCGTTGCGCGTCGTCCGCTCGATCGGCTCGTCGTCGTTGTCGGCCTTGTGCCGTCCGGAAACCCGCTCTGACATGCTGAACGCCTCGGCTGGAGCGCAAACGTGAGCGATCCTCGGTCGATTCGGCGGCGGCAGGAAGGCGGCCGCCGCGACCTACTTGGGCGCGCGTTTGGCGAGGATGCGCTGCAGGGTGCGGCGATGCATGTTGAGCCGGCGAGCGGTCTCGGAGACGTTGCGATTGCACAGCTCATAGACGCGCTGGATATGCTCCCAGCGCACGCGATCGGCCGACATCGGGTTGTCCGGCGGCGGCGCCTTGGAGTCGGGCGGCGCCAGCAGCGCGTCGGTCACGTCGTCGGCGTCAGCCGGCTTGGCCAGATAGTCGACGGCACCGAGCTTCACGGCGGTGACGGCGGTGGCGAAGTTCCCGTAGCCGGTCAACACGATAGAGCGGGCGTTGGGGCGCAGTTTGCTCAGTTCGGCAATGACGTCGAGGCCGTTGCCATCCTCGAGCCGCATGTCGACGACGGCAAAAGCCGGCGCACGCTGACGGATGAGGTCGAGACCCTCCGCCACCGTGTTACCCATGCGGACCTCGAACCCCCGACCCTCCATGGCGCGCGCAAGACGCTGCAGGAACGCCTTGTCGTCATCCACGATGACGAGTGAGACGTCCTCCGGCAGTTCGTCTCGGTCGAACTTCAGGTCGTCAGACACGCGTGCGTCTCCTTGTCTCGGTCCCAGTACATATAGTTGAGACAAATCAACCGCCAAGAATAAAGTACGTGATCTCGGTCAATCTGAGACCATTGCCGGGGGGCGAACCGGCCGGAATGTGCCGGCCTTGAACCCTGTCCTGGCCGCTCCCTCGAAGGCCTCGCGGCTCCACACGATGCGGACCTCTGCGCCGTCGTGACCCTCGCGATTGCCGAACGAAACCACCGCACCCGAACGCTCCAGCAACGTCTTGGCTATGAACGCGCCGAGACCGAGACCGGATCTGTCGCCGCCATCGCCGCGGCGGCCGGCGGGGCGGCGGGTGACGTAGGGCTCGCCGAGGGCCTCGGCGATGTCGGGCGGGAAACCCGGGCCGTCATCGTGCACGGTAACCACGATCTCACGATCGCCCCAGCGCGCCGTCACCTCGACGGTCGTACGGGCAAAGTCGACCGCGTTCTCGATCAGGTTGCCGAGACCGTAGATCACGCCGGGGCGGCGCTCGCCCACGGGCTCGTCGAAGCCAGGCGCGCCGCGCTCCACCGCCGGGCGTGCGTCGAAGCGGATCTCCTTGCCGCCGATGCGATAGGGTGCGGCCGCCTCGTCGATCAGTTCGATGACCGACAGGACCGCGTGCAGGGGGTCCTGCTCGCTCGGCTGGCGCGTCAGTTTCTGCAGGATCTCGCGGCAGCGTTGCGCCTGCGAGCGCAGCAGCGCGATGTCCTCGGCAAACGGATGCTCGGCCTCGATGGCATGCTCGAGCTCCTTGGTCACCAGCACGATGGTGGCGAGCGGGGTACCGAGTTCGTGGGCGGCGGCGGCGGCGAGACCGTCGAGGGCGTGCAGTTTCTGCTCGCGGGCCAGCACCAGCTCGGTCGCGGCGAGCGCCGCCGACATCTGCCGCGACTCCTTGGCGAGGCGCGCGGCGTAGAGCGCCAGGAAGGTCGTGCAGGCCAACACCGACGCCAGAATGCCGAGCTTGTAGAACAACGGCAGCTCGATCCCGCCGTCGTGATGCCAGGGCAGGGGGTGATGGTAGACGACGAGCAGCGAGGCGATGGCGGCGGCGGCGACGCCGACCAGGATCGTGTGGCGGGCCGGAAGCGTCGCGGCGGTGACGGTGACCGGCGCCATGACGAGGAACAGGAATGGATTGTAGATCCCGCCGGTGAGGTAGAGTAGACCACCGAGCTGCGCCAGATCATAGAGCTGGAGGCTCGTCGCGAAGGCCGGCGAGAGCCGGTAGCGGGCCGGATAGCGGACGCGCAGGAAGACGTTCAACCACGCGGATGCGGCAATGAGGAGCAGGCAGTAGCCGGCCGGCAGCGAAAAACCGAACCCCAGATAGACCACCGCGACGGTGACCAACTGCCCGACCACCGCGAACCAGCGCAGCCGCACGCTCGTTTGCAGTCTGAGGCGCCGCTCCATGACATCCGGGAGGTTGCGGGGCAGGTCCATCCGATAGGATTGTCTGGTGGCGTCGCGCATGAACGGGGGTACGGCTCGCAGCGTTGCAGGTTGCCGGCAGTATCCGTCAAAGACGCAAGACTTCCAACGAGAACCGACGCCGACCGGGGGCGCCCGCGCGCAGCCCCCCAGACGCGAGACGCGAGACGCGAGAAAGGTTTCCATGCAGACGCACGCCGCGATGGAGCCGGCCGAGCCACACACACCCGTGGTGGTCGACAGGCTGACCAAGGCGTTCGGCGCCGTCACGGCTGTCGACGGCATCTCGTTCACGCTGGCGGCCGGGACGACGACCGCACTGCTCGGCGGCAACGGTGCCGGAAAGACCACGACCATCGCGATGCTGATGGGCCTCATCGTGCCGACGGCTGGCAGCGCGCGCGTGTTTGGCGCCGACATGGCGCACGAGCGCTACCGGGTGCTCCACCGCATGAACTTCGAGAGCCCCTATGTCGATATTCCGCACCGGCTGACGGTCGGCCAGAACCTCGATGTGTTCGCACGCCTTTACGGTGTCGACCGGCCGGAGGCGCGGATCGCGGAGGTGGCGGCGGAGCTCAGGGTGACGGACCTGATCGACCGGCCCTACGGCAAACTGTCGGCCGGGCAGAAGACGCGCGTCAGCCTGGCCAAGGCGATCCTCAATACGCCCGACCTGCTGCTGCTCGACGAGCCGACGGCTTCGCTCGATCCCGACACGGCCGACTGGGTGCGCGCGCGGCTGGAGCGGTACCGAGACCGCGAGAACGCGACCATCCTGCTCGCCTCCCACAACATGGCCGAGGTGGAGCGACTGGCGTCGCGGGTCATCATGCTGGAAAAGGGCCGGGTGATCGCAGACGAGACGCCGTCCGAGCTGATCAAGCGGTTCGGCCGGCGCACGCTGGAAGAGGTGTTCCTGGCGATCGCGCGCCGGGAGGTCGATACCGAGGCCGGCCGCAACCCGGGAGATGCCCATGCATGACGGCGCGCATGCCCAACAGGTCGGGGCGGCCGCGAGCGCGCGGCGCATCGGCGCCATGGTGCGCCGGCACTGGTTCGTGATCCGATCGTCGGGACCACGCGTGCTGGAACTCATCTTCTGGCCGCTGGTGTCGATGCTGATGTGGGGGTTCCTGCAGACCCATCTCGCCACCACGTCGGGCCTCGCCGCCTCGACGGCGGGGCTGTTCGTGGCGGGCGTGCTGCTGTGGGACATCCTGGTGCGCAGCCAGCTCGGGTTCTCGGTCGCGTTCCTCGAGGAACTGTGGTCGCGCAACCTCGGCCACCTGATGATGAGCCCGCTGCGGCCGAGCGAACTTGTCGCTTCGCTGGTGGTGGTGAGCCTCATCAAGATGAGCGTCGCGATGGTGCCGGTCGCTGTGCTGGCCTACGCGCTGTTCGGCTTCAATCTGCTGAGCCTCGGGATCGCGTTCGCGGCATTCTTCTGCAATCTCGTCATCATGAGCTGGTCGCTGGCGCTGATCTCGACCGGCGCCGCACTCCGCTGGGGGATGGGGGCGGAAAGCCTCGCCTGGCTGATCGTGTTCGTGCTGCTGCCGATCTCGTGCGTCTATTACCCGGTCGGCACGCTGCCCGGGTGGATCCAGCCGCTCGCGCTGGCGGTGCCGGCGACCAACGTTTTCGAGGGATTGCGGGCGCTGTTGCTGGACGGACGTTTCGCCAGCGACCTTATGCTGCGGGCATTCGGCTTGAACGTCGTGCTGTTCGCCGTCAGCTATGGCCTGTTCCGCCACCTGCTCGAAAGTGCGCGCCGCAACGGCTCGCTCGTTCAGATGGGCGAATGAGGAGATCGACGTGCCACGTGCCTCGCTCGGGATCAAACTGGCGGCCATCGCTGTCGCGGCTTTCGTCATCGGCGGGCTGGCGGCGATCGCCATCATTCCGGAACTCGGCGAGCGGCTGGGCGCGGCGCGTTCGGTGACGACCGGCAAGGCGCTGGTCGGCGGGCCGTTCAGCCTGGTCGATCACAGCGGCCGGCAGGTGACCGATCGCGACTACCTCGGCCGCTACATGCTGGTGTATTTCGGATTCACCCAGTGCCCCGATATCTGCCCGACCGGCCTGCAGGTTATCGGGTCGGCCCTCGACCAGATCGGCAGCAAGGCGGACCGCATTACGCCGATACTGATCACGATCGACCCGGAGCGCGACACGCCGGCGAAGCTCGGGGAATACGTGCGCGCGTTCCATCCGCGGATGGTCGGCCTCACCGGATCAGCGGAGGAAATCCGTTCCGTGGCAAAGGCTTACCGCGTTTATTACAAGAAAGTTGCCGACGCGCGGTTTCCCGGAGACTACACGATGGACCACACCTCCATCATGTACCTGATGGGTCCGGATGGACAGTTCATTACACACTTTACGCATGCAACCGCCGCTGATGCACTCGCCGCCCGGTTGTCAAAACTAAATTGACCGAAGTGCTGTACCCTTTTGTCCTAGCGAAGAATCATATCAGTATCGTAGTCTATCCAACTTGTGACGGACAGGCTCGCACTGGTCAGCAAGAAAACCAGGTGGGTCCAACGGGATTCCGCGCACCGTCTGGGGGACATCAACGTGCTCTACCACTGGTTCGAATTGAGCCACGCCGCTTTCCGTCCTGCGCGCGTCGCAGCCGATACGGCCCGGCTCTTTCTCAGCAATCCCTTCAATCCGATGATGCACACCTCGATCGGCCGGCACACCGTCGCCGCGCTGGAGGTCTTCGAAAGAACGACGCGGCGCTACGGCAAGCCGGAGTTCGGCATCCGTGACACGGTGGTCGACGGCGTGCGCGTCGGGGTGCGCGAGGAAATCGTCTGGCAGCGCCCGTTCTGCCGCCTGATTCACTTCAAGCGCGATATTCCGCAAGAGCACACCACCAACCATCCGCGCATCCTGCTGGTCGCGCCGATGTCCGGCCACTTCGCAACGCTTCTCCGCGGCACGGTCGAGGCGTTCCTGCCGCGCCACGAGGTCTACATCACCGATTGGACCGACGCGCGCGACGTCGCGATGGGGGCCGGCTCCTTCGATCTCGACGACTACGTGGCCTACATGATGGACATGTTCCGCAGCTTCGGCGGCGACGTCCACGTGTTCGCGGTCTGCCAGCCCTCGGTGCCCGTATTGGCCGCCGTGGCACTGATGGAGGAGGACAACGATCCTCACGTGCCGCAGAGTTTGATGCTGGCCGGCGGCCCGATCGACACCCGGGTGAGCCCGACGGCCGTCAACAAGCTCGCCGAGCAGCGCGGCACGGATTGGTTCCGCCGCAATGTCATCACCAGCGTGCCTTGGCCCAACATGGGGTTCGGGCGGTCGGTCTACCCGGGTTTCCTGCAACTGACCGGGTTCATGACCATGAACCTCGACCGGCACGTGAAGGCGCACAAGGATCTGTTCTTCCATCTCGTGCGCGGCGACGGCGACAATGCCGTGAAGCACCGCGAATTCTACGACGAATACCTTGCCGTCATGGATCTGACGGCGGAATTCTACCTGCAGACGATCGATGCGGTGTTCGTGAACCATCACCTGCCGAAGGGCGAGATGATGTGGCGCGGCCGGCGCGTGGACCTGACGAAGATCCGGCGCGTCAGCCTGATGACCATCGAAGGTGAGAAGGACGACATCACCGGCATCGGCCAGTGTGCGGCCGCGATCGGCCTGTGCTCCGGCATCGCCACCGACGACAAGGAGCACTTCGAGTGCCCCGGCGTCGGCCACTACGGCATCTTCAACGGTTCGCGCTTCCGTTCGCTGATCGCGCCGCGGATGGAGGCCTTCATCCGCCGTTATGACCCGCGCGCCGCCGACCAGCCGGCGCGTCCCGCCGTGGATCTCGGCCGCACGCTGCTGCCGACGGCCGCGCCCGCGGGGGCACCGGTGGCCGCACCGGTCGAGGACGAGTTCTCGCTCGCCGAGTACTTCAAGGAACGCCGTCCGGGTCTGGCCAACCTGCACTGACCTTCGGCTCCGGGTGGCCGCGCCATGATGCGGTCTCGACGTTGATGGACGCGCGCAGCGCGTCCATCCGGGCCGATCGCGGCCTCGGCCCGAGAGACCAGCCGGCGCGCTAGCCGTTGATATCCTGAACCCGGACCTCGACCGCGAGGGTCGTGGAGGCTCGCCGCACGCGCAGTTGCGCCGTGTTGCCGATCCCGGCCCGTTCGAGGCCCGCCGCCAGGTCGGCCAGATTCCGGACGTTCGCCCCGTCGATTCCGACAATGACGTCTCCGAGACGGCCCGCCGAATCGACGCCGCGCAAACCAGCGGCGGCGGCGCTCGAGCCGGGCACCACGGCCTGCACCACCACGCCGGATACACCGATGCGGACCGCCACCTCCTCCGGCAGTGCCTGGATGCCGATGCCGGGCAAGGCCGCTCGTCCCTTGGCGATGATCTCCGGTACGAGACGGTTGACGGTGTCGACCGGCACCGCGAACCCGATGCCGGCGAATGCGCCGGTGGGCGCGATGATCGCCGTGTTGACGCCGATCAGACGGCCGGCACTGTCGACGAGGGGGCCACCCGAGTTTCCGGGGTTGATCGCGGCATCGGTCTGGATCACGCCAGCGATCTCGCGGCCGCCGGGCGTCGGCAGGCGTCGGTCGAGGGCGCTGATGATGCCCTGTGTCAACGTCCGCTGCAGGCCGAAGGGGTTGCCGATGGCCAGCACGGTCTGGCCGACTACGAGAGCGCCGGAACGGCCGATGGCGATCGGCACGAGATCGACGGGCACCGTCGACAGTTCGAGCACGGCGAGATCGACCCAGGGCGCGCGGCCGACGATTCGTGCCGGGATGGCGCTGCCCTCGCCCAGCACGACGCCGACCTCGGTGGTCCCCTCGACGACGTGGTTATTGGTGACCACGCGCCCCGCGCGGTCCCAGACGAAGCCCGAGCCTGCCCCGCTCGCACCCTCGACGTTTTCGCCGCCGCGCCGGGAAAAAATGTAGGCCACCGAAGGGGATACGGCGCGGTAGATGTCGGCCGCGCCGCGCTCGGCGGGCGCCAGATCGGGTCGTGGCGCAACGGCCCGCGGGTTTGTGGCGGAGAACAGCAGGCGCGTCAGCGTGCGCTCGGCGGACACGATCGCCAGCAGCACGAGTGCGAGGATCGCGATCCGGCGCCAGAACGACGTGGGGTCGCCGCCCGTCATGAGGACCTCCGTGCCTTGCCGCGCCGATCCGGCCAGCCGGGCGAGCCTTGCCGCAGCGCCACGGCAAGACTTTGACCGCCGGGCTGCGCTCGTTGCCTTGACGGGGGCCGGCGTTGGGGCCTACGAGGCGCGTTGGCGTGACGTCGGGCAGGCCGGTGCGGTCCGAAGCCAGATCACGACCGGAGCCGTACATTCTTCAGGGGGCGGCCGGCCCCTTCACCATCCCGGAGTGCCGCATGTCGTGCTGGCGTAGGCTGCGTCTCGTCCTGAGCCTCCTGGTGTGTCTGGCCAGCGCCGCCGGGCTCTACGGCGGCCTGTCGAGCGGGCACGCCCAACAGGCACCGCAGCCGCCCGCCGCCGCCCCGACACCGGCTCCAGCTCCACCGGCCGCGTCGGCGCCTGCCGCAGCCCCTGCACCGGCGGCCACACCGCCGGCGACGCCTCCCGCCGCGGCTCCACCGGCCGCGCCTGCGCCTGCCGCAGCCCCCGCACCGGCGGCCACACCGCCAGCGGCGCCTCCCGCCGCGGCTCCGGCGGCCGCGCCAGCTGCCCCCGCGGCAACGGCGCCGGCCGCTCCGGCGCCATCGCATATCCCGCAAGGCATGCAGGACTCGATCCGTCAGCTCGTTCTGGCCGTCGAGGAAGCGGAGAAATCACTCGAGCGCATGCGCGATCTCGGCGACGACATCAGCCGCCTGCGCGACGATGTCGAAGACGTCATCACCCGCTCGACCCACGTGGCCGACGGACTGCGGCCGCGCCTTGCCGCCGTTCGCAGCCAGATCGAGCGGCTCGGCCCGGTGCCAGCCGGTGGCGAAGCACCGGCGATCGCCGCCGAGCGTGGCCGCCTCAACGCCGAGGCCACCGCCATCGACGGCGCCATCAAGACGCTGGAGATCACCTGGGTGCGGGCGCGGCAGACGATCGACAAGATCACCGATCTGCGCCTTGCGATCTTCACGCGGTCGATCATGGAGCGGATGTCTTCGCCGCTGACGCCGGCTCCCTGGCGCGACATGCTGCGTGATGCGCCACAGGTCGGTCGGCTGCTCGGCTATATCGGGCGCGATTGGCTCAACAACGTCGGCGCCCGTTGGGTCTGGTTCAGCCTGCTGGTGATCGGCTGTGCCGCGCTGTACGCCGGGCTGGTCGTCCTGGGCCTGCGCCTGACCGAGCGGCGGCGTCTGCAAGCCGACGCCGACCCGGACTTCTTCGATCGCGCGGCCGCGGCCGCTTGGCTGGTGCCGATCCTGGCCGGTCCGGGGGTCATCACGGCCCTGCTGGCCTACGGTGGGCTGGACGCGCTCGGCCTGCTCTACTACCCGAGCGCCAACATCGCAGCCGCCCTGCTCCGGGCCTTCGTCATCTATTTCGTGGTCGCAAGCCTGATCTCGGCGGTGCTGGTGCCGTCCGAGCCCCGCTGGCGGATCGTCGACCTGTCGGACGGCAGTGCCCGGCGGATCGCGCTGCTGCTCAAGGCCATGACGGGCGTGTACGCGGCCGATCTCGCCATCACGTCGGTCGGGCGGACGTTGTACGTGCCGTTGTCCATCAGCGTCGTTCAATCGCTGATTGCGAGCCTCATGTTCGCGGCTCTCCTTCTCGGCCTGCTGTTGACGTACTTCGAGCCGCGGCAGCGGGCGGAGGGCACGGCGTGGCCGCTGCAGCATCCGCGCTGGCTCAAACTGCCGCTGTGGTTCGCGGCGCTCGCCATCGTGGTCGCGTCGCTGCTCGGCTACGTCGCGCTGGCGCGCTTCACGGCGCAACAGATCGTGGCGACCGGCGTGGTCGGCGTCGCATTCGTGCTGCTGTTCTTCGCGATCCGCGCATTCACCCGCGACTCCAATGGCGGCACGCACGCAGTCGGCGCCATCCTCGAGCAGCGCTTCGGCCTCGACGCCAATCGCCGCGAGCAGCTGGCCAAGCTCACCGAGCTGTTGTTCACGCTGCTGCTGGTGATCCTGGCGGTGCCGGTGCTGCTGCTGCAATGGGGCTATTCGGACGCCGACATCCGCGACTGGTTCAAGGCGCTGCTGTTCGGCTTCGAGGTCGGGCAGTTCCGCATCTCGCTGGCGCGCATCATCCTCGGGCTGCTGCTGTTCATCGCACTGCTGTTCATCACACGGCTGCTGCAGCGCTGGCTGCGCGACGCGGTGCTCGCCCCGCAACGGCTCGATCCCGGCATCCAGCACTCGATCGACACCGCCGTCGGCTACGTCGGCACCGGCCTCGCCGTCATGGTGTCGATCAGCTACGCCGGCTTCGACGTCACCAATCTCGCGATCGTCGCGGGCGCATTGTCGGTCGGCATCGGCTTCGGCCTGCAGTCGATCGTCAACAACTTCGTCTCCGGACTGATCCTGCTGATCGAGCGGCCGATCAAGGTCGGCGACTGGATCGTGGTCGGCGCCGATCAGGGCAACGTCCGCAAGATCAGCGTCCGCTATACCGAGATCGAGACGTTCGAGAAGGCGACGCTGATCGTGCCGAACTCCGAGCTGATCTCGGGGCGGGTGTTCAACTGGACGCACCGCAACTCGATCGGCCGGATTTCCCTGAAGCAACTCGTCGACATCAACCTCAAGCCGCGCGACGTGCAGGCCGTGCTGCTGGATGTCGCCAGGAAACATCGCGCGGTCCTGGTCTCGCCGGCGCCGCGGGTTCATTTCGAAGGCGTCGAGTTCGGCTCTCTCGCGTTCTCGCTGAAGGTCTACCTCGCCGACATCTCCGATGCCGTCGACGCTCAGTCGGAGCTTCGGGTCGAGATGGTGGAGGCGCTCAGGGCCGCCGGCATGGAAATTCGCGGTTAGTGGCCAGCGGAACTTGGCGCCGGGCGGGCGGCGTTGTATTTACCTAGCAGAAAGAATCGTATTGTCTTGGCCGGTGGTTGCAGACGTCGCCCGTCAGCGACAATCAAGCGAGGGCATGCATGGGTTTTCGATTTCGGCGAGTGATCCCGCTGGTGCCGGGCCTCATCTATCTCAATCTCAGCAAGTCGGGCATCAGCTTCAGCTTCGGCAAGCCCGGTGCCATGATCAACGTCGGGCACGGCAAGCGGACCGTCTCGGTCGGTGTGCCGGGCACCGGCATGGGCTATCGCGCACAGGCCACGCCGACCCTGATCCTGGTCCTGGTGGCAATCGGCGTGGTGCTGGCGCTGGCCTACTTCCTGTTTCCCGACATCGTGAAGCCGATTCTGCATCGCTGGCAGCCGAGCCTGTTCTGAGCACGAACGCTTCACGCAGTGCGGTTCCGAAGGGTCCCATGTGGTGGGGCCCTTCGTCGTTTCCGGGCGCTGCCCTCCGGCGCGCGAATCCACCCCGAAACGCCGCGACTGGGAACCAGCCTATACTTGTGATCCTGCTCGTGCAATCTATTGATTTTCTTATATATAAAATCACAGCATAGATCGGTTTCAATAGGTCATGCGACGACCCCTGTGAGGTCTTCCGCACAATAATTCTTGTTGAAATGCGACCCGTTATACCTTCAAGTTTAACCTTTCAACCTTCGGTTTGTCGCATTTCCGCGAAGATTCTTCAGTATCTGCGCTCCACCTTTGCGATTTGGTGTGGTCCGTGTATCTGTCGACGAACATTCCTGTTGCGCGCGCCGTGTTCGCTCGGCGCCTCCGTGAGTTGCGCGTGCCGCGCGGCTATCGCACGGCGCGTAGTCTCGCCCGGGCGCTCGGCATCGACGAGAACCGCTACACGCGCTACGAGCGCGCCGAGGTGGAACCCGATCTCGCGCTGCTGATCCGCATCTGCGAGGCCTTGAGCGTCACGCCGAACGATCTGCTGGGCGATGCGATGAGCCATCGCAGCAACGGCTATGTCTCGGGTTTCGCCGAGGCGCCGGCTGGCGAGACGCGCGCCGCTCCTTCGGCCGATCCCGAGCGCTACCGGCTCAAGAGGCAGGCGGCGGCCTGGCAGCTGGCCCACGCCGTGGCACAGATCGAGACCGGCACGGCCGCCGAACCGGCCGGCAACCTGAGCGAACTGCACGCCCTGCAGCGCGTCAGCCAGATCCATGCCGCGATCGAACGCGACCCGTTCGCCTTCATCGCCGGGGTGATGGCCGACCCCCGCGTCAATGGGTTGTCGATCGAGGTCCAGGGCCAGCTCGTCGGGCTGATACGCGACATGACCCACGCCGTCGAGGCGCACGCCAACGGATAGGCTGCGCACGCTCGACGTCGACGTGCGCTGCGTGTCCCGCTGCCTCAGCCGCGGATCTCGCCGCCGGTCGCTTTGCGGACCTCGGCCACGATCTTGCCGGCCACGGCCTCGATCTCGCTGTCGGTGAGGGTCCGCTCCTTCGGCTGCAGCGTCACCTCGATGGCCAGCGACTTCTTGCCAGTCGGGATGGCGCCGCCCTCGAACACATCGAACACCGAGACGCCGACGATGAGCGCCTTGTCGGCGGCGAGCGCCGCCTTCACGACGTCGCCGGCCGCCACGCCCGAGTCGAGGAGGAAGGCGAAGTCGCGGCGCACGGGCAGCAGATCGGCAGCGCCGAGTGGACCGCGGGCCTTGCCGCGGCGCTTCTCCGGCGGTAGCGCATCGAGGACGATCTCGAAGCCGACGACCGGGGCCGCGACATCGAGGGCCTTCAACGTGGCGGGGTGGATCTCGCCGAAGTGCGCCAGCACCACCTTGGGTCCGAGACGCAGCACGCCAGATCGGCCGGGGTGGTACCAGGCGGGCGCGTCGCGGGTGATCTGCGCCCGCGCCGTATCGAAGCCGAGTGCGGCGAGCGCGGCCACGACATCGGCCTTCACGTCGAACAGCGTTGCCTCGGCCACGGAGCCTGCCCAATGGCGGCCGGCGCCGTGCAGTTGCGCCGCGCCGGCCCTGACGCCGCCCGCGATCAACATCTGATCGGTCTCCCGGTCGCCCCGGTAGGCCTGGCCCAACTCGAACAGGGCGATGTCCGCGAAGCCATGGTCGCGGTTGCGCTGGACGGCCTTCAGCAGACCGGGCAGCAGGCTCGGCCGCATCGACGACATCTCGACGGAAATCGGGTTGGCGAGTTCGAGCGCGTCGTCGCCGCCGCCGAACAGGCGGGCCTCGGCGCGCGGAATGAACGACCAGGTGATCGCCTCGACCATGCCCCGGCCGGCCAGCAGGCGGCGGGCGCGGCGGGCGCGCTTCTGGCCCTCGGTGAGAACCGCACCGGTCACACCTTGATTGCGCGGCAGCGGGACCGCCGGGACCTGGTCGAGGCCGACGATGCGGACCACTTCCTCGACCAGATCGGCGGGACCATGGAGATCGGGCCGCCAGGTCGGCAGCGTCACCTGCACCGTCTTGCCCTTGCCGGCGATCCGGCAGCCGAGGGCCTCGAGGATCCTGCGCGCTTCGGTGTCCTTGATCGTCAGGCCGCCGAGTTTCTCGACGCGCCCGAGATCGAGATCGATGACGCGCGTCGTGACCGGCGGCTCGCCGGCGATGCGGCGGCGCGACGGCTCGCCGCCGGCGAGCGTCAGGATCATGTCGGTCGCGAGGTCGAGGCCCGGCTCGACGAATGCGGGATCGACACCGCGTTCGAAGCGGTAGCGGGCGTCGGTCTGGACGCCGGCCTTGCGACCGGTCGCGGCGGTGCGCAGCGGATCGAAGTAGGCGCATTCGATGAGAACGTTGCGGGTCGTCTCGGTGCAGCCCGTCGACTCGCCGCCGAGAATTCCGCCGAGCCCGAGCGGCCCGCTGTCGTCGGCGATGACACACATCGTGTCGTCGACCGCGTAGTTCTTGCCATCGAGGCCCTCGAAGCTTTCGCCCGCTGTGCCGAGACGGGCGCGGATGGCACCCTTCACCTTGTCGGCGTCGTAGACGTGCAGCGGGCGGCCACGATCGAGCGAAATGTAGTTGGTGACGTCGACCAGGGCACTGATGGGACGCAGCCCGGCGGCCTTGAGCCGCTTCTGCACCCAGTCGGGCGCGGGGCCGTTCTTCACGTTGCGGACGAACCGGCCCGCGAACACGGAGCAGGCGGTCCTGGCGGCATCGGGGAGATCCAGCCGGATGTCGATGGGACAATCGAAATCGCCCTCGACCTTGGCCAGCTTCGGCTCGGGCTTGAGTTTGCCGAGACCGGCCGCGGCCAGATCGCGGGCGATGCCGCGCACGCCGGTGCAGTCCGGGCGGTTGGGGGTCAGCTTGACCTCGATGACCGGATCGGCGAGGCCCATGACGTCGATGTAGCGCTCGCCGACGCGGCCGGCCAGGGCGTCGGGCAGGTCGATGATGCCCTCGTGGTCCTCCGACAGCTGAAGTTCACGTTCGGAAACCATCATGCCGTTCGAGACGATGCCGCGGACCGGGCGCTTGTCCAGCGTGATGCCGGTGCCGGGGATGAAGGCGCCGAGCGGCGCGAACACGCCGACCATCCCGGCACGCGCATTGGGGGCGCCACAGACCACCTCGACGGGCGGGGTGCCGGGCGCCACCTCGACCTGGCAGACGCGCAGGCGGTCGGCATTGGGGTGCTGGCGGGCATCGACCACGCGGGCGATGGTGAACGCCCCGAGGCTCTCCGCCGGGTTCTCGACGCCCTCGACCTCGAGGCCGATCGCCGACAACTTGGTCGCGATCTCGTCGAGCGTGGCCTCGGTCTCGAGGTGATCCTTCAGCCAGGAGAAAGTGAACTTCATCGTCGCATATCCATGACAGCGCCCAGTCGGCGCCTGTTTACCACCGTCGCGCGGCCACTCAAACGCGGCCTACCGACCGAACCGTTCCAACTCCTCGGCGGCGCGGGCCTCACGATGGGCCTGCACCGCCAGCCTTGCCTTGCCGTAGATCCAGACGAACGAGACCAGCATCTTGATCATCGTCATCCCGAAGAACATCCGGAACACGAAGGCGTACCAGACGAACCAGAACTGCTTGCGGTACATGTAGACCGGCGTGATGCCGAGGTTGAAATGCTCCATGATGTCGAAAAAACCACCACGGAGCACCAGATCGAGCGTGAACAGCGAGGTGCCGATCGGACCGGCGATCACCGGGTTCTGTTCCAGGCGCCGGTCGGCATCGGCGAAGATGGTGTAGCCGTCGGACTGCAGCAGCAGGCAGCTCACCGTGAACAGCACGTAGAACACGAGCATGGACAGCGCCATGAAGCGATAATAGCCGAGTGCGCTGCGCCACGTGGATCCAGTGAAACTGTAGTCGACCCAGCGGTCGATCTCCTGATGCTTGCGGTCGTGGTAGAAAATGATGAAAACGACGTTCGCGATCATGGCCGCGCTGATGCCGAGGGCGAACAGGATCGAATAGGACATCGCGACCCCCGTCAGCGTGCGATCGGCCGGGCGGCCCGGATCAACCGGACAGGCCACCCGCCAGCGTCGGCACATCGAGCGGCACGAAGCCGTAGTGCTTAAGCCAGCGCAGATCGGCCGCAAACATCTCGCGCAGATCCGGAATGCCATACTTCAACATGGCGATGCGATCGAGCCCCATACCGAATGCAAAACCCTGGTAGCGCTCGGGATCGAGGCCGCAATTGCGGATGACGTTCGGGTGGACCATGCCGGAACCGAGGATTTCGAGCCAGCGGCCCGGCTTGCCGATCGCGGCCGCGTCGATGTCGACCTCCATCGACGGCTCCGTGAAGGGGAAGTGCGAGGCGCGGAAGCGCATCTTCACTTCGTCGACCTCGAAGAACGCCTTGCAGAACTCCTCGAGGGTCCACTTCAGGTGGCCGAGATGGGTGCTCTCGTCGATGACGAGGCCCTCGATCTGATGGAACATCGGCGTGTGCGTCTGGTCGCTGTCGCAGCGGTAGACGCGGCCGGGGGCGATGATCCGGATCGGCGGCTTCTGCGCCACCATCGTGCGGATCTGGACCGGGCTGGTATGGGTGCGCAGCAGCAGCCGCGCGCCGTCGGCCTTGGGGCTGAAATAGAAGGTGTCGTGCTCCTGACGGGCGGGGTGCTCGGCCGGGATGTTGAGCTTGGTAAAGTTGAGATCGTCGGTCTCGATGTCCGGTCCCTCGGCCACCGCGAAGCCCATATCGGCGAAGATCTCGATGACCTCGTCGTAGACCTGGCTGACCGGGTGGATGCGGCCTTCGGCGAGCGGCCCGCTGCGCACCGGCAGCGTCACGTCGGCACGCTCGTTGGCGAGACGGGTGGTGAGTTCGGCATCGGCCAACGCCGACTTGCGCGTCTCCAGGGCGGCGGCGACCCGGTCCTTGAGCGCGTTGACCCGCGCGCCGAAGCTCTTGCGCTCGTCCGGCGGCAGCTTGCCCAGCGTCTGCATCAGTTCGGCGACGCGGCCCTTCTTGCCGAGGGCGGCGACGCGAACCTGCTCGAGGCCGGCCACGTCGGTCGCGCCGGAAATCTCAGCGAGGAGATTGTCCTCGAGCGTCTTCATGTCGTCGGCGGCCATGGTGCGCCTCGAGAATGGGATGCTCAATCGCGGTCAGTCGTGCGGGCGGGGCGTCGGGCGCTCCCGCCACGCGCGATGTTTCAGGCCGCGGCGCCAGCGGCCGTTGCGGCCACCTGCGGCTGCGAGCAGTGCTTCGAGGCCGCCTCGACGAGCGCCTTGAAGCCCGCCTCGTCCTTGACGGCGAGGTCGGCCAGCACCTTGCGGTCGATCTCGATGCCGGCCTTGGTCAGCCCCTCGATGAAGCGACCGTAGGTCATGCCGTGCTCGCGCACCGCCGCGTTGATCCGCTGGATCCACAGCGAGCGGAACGTACGCTTGCGACGCTTGCGGTCGCGGGTCGCGTACTGCATCGACTTCTCGACCGCCTGCTTGGCGATGCGAATGGTATTCTTGCGGCGGCCATAGAAACCTTTGGCGGCCTTCAGGGTCTTCTTGTGCTTGGCGTGGGCGGTGACGCCGCGCTTGACGCGTGCCATGGGTTAAGCTCCGAACGAATGAAGGGTTGATCGCAGGTCCGACGTGGCTCTGGCGGCCAGGTCAGCGGGCGTAGGGCATGTATTTCTTGACGATCTTGGCGTCGCTGTCGTTCAGCACCATGGTGCCGCGCGCATCGCGTACGAACTTGGCCGTCCGCTTGATCATGCCGTGGCGCTTGCCCTGAGCCTGCGCCTTCACTTTGCCGGTGCCGGTGATCTTGAATCGCTTCTTGGCACCACTCTTGGTCTTCTGCTTGGGCATTTCGATACTCCTGTCTGCCGGGCCGTTTTGTGCCGAGCCGCTCCTCGCGAAGCGGCAGCGCTTGCCCATTCGGGCGGTACGGCCGTTCTTGGTTGCAATTGAAAAAGCCGCCACGGCATGCCCCGCCGGGCGGCTCAGAGCGCCGCTTATACTGCCAACCCGGGGCAAAACGCAATGGGGGCGGGTCCGTGGTCGTTTCTGACCCCGTGGCGGGCGACACCTTCCCGAACGGGTGGTCGAGTTGCGTCTCGGCCGTCGGTGTCAAGATGAGCTTCATGCCGCGCGAGGAAAGCCGAACTTTCCGGCGAGCCGTGACATGACGAAAGGGGCTTCAGTTCCTTCACCGCGATCGGCCTCGGCAACGGACTGGTCGAGCTGGGCCCGCTGCTCAGGCGTCATGCTCTCGTAGAACGCCCCACGGATGGTCGGCGGGTAGAACTGCTCTGCCAACGCCCGCTGCTGGGCTTGCGGCAGCGTCTGGAACAGTTCGACAATCTGAGATTGCGTCCTTGCCATGTGAAAAGCCGAGCATAATCAGACCCATCGTGCCTTTTGGCGTGTGAGAACTCAAACGTTCCAACCGTGCGCCGCGTTTCCGCCCGGTTGCCCCGGCAGAGTTCGCGCCGTCTTCCCCACGTTGCCCCGGCCGGACCGATGATGCTTGTGCGCTGCCTGCTTGTGGCCCCCCTTCTCGCCCTGCTGCTGTACCTACCGGCCAGCGCGCCGGCGTCCGCCGATGCGCGCTATCCGTGGATCGCGCGGGTGGCGCCGGCCGACACACTGGCCCAACGCATCGCCGTGCCGCCGGGTTTCGAGCGCGTCCCGGCTCCGGCGGGCAGTTTCGGCGCCTGGCTGCGCGGTCTGCCGATGAAGCCCGCGGGCAGCCCGGTTCACCTCTTCTCCGGCGCGCTCAAGTCCAATCAGGTTGCACATGCTGCTGTGATCGACATCGACGTCGGCACGCGGGACCTGCAGCAATGCGCCGACGCGATCATGCGGCTGAGGGCCGAGTGGCTGCTGGCCGAAGGGCGTGCCCGCGAGATCGCCTTCGACTACACCGGCGGCGGCCGGGTGCCGTTCTCGCGATGGGCCGCCGGCGAACGGCCGACCGAAACCGGCAAGCAGTGGTCGCACCGGGCCGCCCCCGATGCCTCCTATGCGTCGTTCAAGCGCTACATGACGGCGGTGTTCACGCAAGCCGGCACGTATTCTCTGGCGCGCGAGATGGTGAGTGTGCCGGCCAAGGACGTCGCGATCGGCGACGTGTTCATAAAGGGCGCATTCCCGGGCCATGCCGTGCTGGTGGCCGACGTGGCGCGCCACCCGGCCACGGGCGAGACGCGGTTCCTGCTGGTTCAGAGCTTCATGCCGGCGCAGGAGATCCACGTCCTGCACTACCCCGGCTCGAACGACGGCACACCGTGGTACCGGGTGCCGGCGGGCGCGCTGATCACGCCCGAGTATCTTTTCCCGCCGGACAGCCTCAAACGCTGGCGATGAGGCGAGCCGGACGGCTCGACCTCCCGCTCGGCCCCGGACGGCCCGTCACTTCGGCGCCAGCACCATGATCATCTGGCGGCCCTCGAACTTGGGCTCGGCCTCGACCTTGGAAATCTCGGTGAGGTCCGCCTTCACGCGGCGCAGGAGGTCCATGCCGAGTTCGGTGTGCGCCATCTCGCGACCCCGGAAGCGCAGGGTCACCTTGACCTTGTCGCCTTCCTCGAAGAACCGTTTGATCGCCCGCATCTTCACGTCGTAGTCGTGATCGTCGATGTTCGGACGCATCTTGATCTCTTTGATCTCGACGATCTTCTGCTTCTTGCGCGCCTCGGCCGCCTTCTTCTGCTCCTGGTATTTGAACTTTCCGAAATCCAGGATCTTGCAGACGGGTGGTTCGGCATCGGGCGAAATCTCGACCAAGTCGAGGCCGGCCGCGGTGGCCCGCTCGAGGGCGTCGAAGCGGCTGACGACGCCGACGTTCTGGCCGGTTTCGTCGATCAGGCGGACTTCACGGGACCGGATCTGATCATTGATCCGGGGACCTGTCGGTTCACGCTCGGGTGCGCGCGCAATGGGACGGCGGATGTTGGGCCTCCTGTGGTGGCTGCGACTGTCGGTTCAGGCCGGCGCGCACTTCGCATCTTGACAGCGAACAAATTGCGCAAACCAGCTGGGAAAATCGGCAAGAACGGCCGGTAAGTCAAGCGCCGGGCTCACGATCAGGCGGGCGGACCCCGACGCTGTGTATATGCTGCGAGCAACCGGGTCGCCAGCACCTCGTCGTAGACCGCCAGCGTGGCCCGCTTCATGGCGTCCAGCGAGAACCGTTCGACGACCCGCGCGCGGGCGGCCCGGCTCATGGTGGCGCGGCGCTGCGGCGTCATCGCCAGCGCCTCGGCGAGCGCCGCGGCCATCGGTTCGGCGGCCGACGGGGGAATGAGCCATCCGGTCGCCTGATCGCCCGGGGCAGCCGCGACCGTCTCCGGCGGCGCCCCGATGGCCGTCGCGATCACCGGGCATCCCATGGCCTGAGCCTCGGCGGCGGAGCGCCCGAAGGCCTCCGGCTCGGTCGAGGCGACCACGGTGACCGCCGCCGCGGCGAAGGCGGCGGGCATGTCGCCGACATGTCCGACACGGCGCACGTGCTCTTCGAGCCCGAGCGCGCGGACCTGCCGGTCGAGGTCGGCGACGTAGCCGTCGCGGCCCTGGGCGTCGCCGGCCAGCACGACGACCGCGTCGCCGAGCCGGCCGGACCGGGCGAGCTCGGCCGCCGCATCGATCAACACCGTCTGGCCCTTCCAGGCGGTCAGGCGGGCCGCCAGCAGGACCACCGGGCGGCCCGGCGCGACGCCCCAGCCGGCTCTCAGGTCGGCGACGCGTTGCGGGGTGATCGCGGCCGGATCGAACACGACTGGGTCGACGCCGCGGTAGATGACGCGGATGCGGGCGGGATCGGTGCCGTAGCGCGCGACGATGAGATCGCGGGTGAACGCGGAGTTGGCGATCACGATGTCGCCGCGAGCCATCACGCCATTGTACCAGCGCTTGACTGCCGAGCGCTCGTTGTAGGCGCCGTGGTAGGTGGTGATGAACGGCCGGCCGGTCCAGCGGGCCGCCAGATAGGCGCTCCAGGCCGGGGCACGGCTGCGGGCGTGCAGCGCCGCCACGCCGGTGGCGCGGACGTGGGCGGCCAGGCGGCGCGCGTTGGCGAAGATCCGGATCGGGTTCTTGGTGGCCGCTGGGAACGGCATCAGGATGCCGCCGACCTCGGTGACACGGGCGGCCATGCGGCCGCCTTCGGTGAAGACCTCGGCGCGGGCACCGGCCACGGCCAAGGCCTCGGCGATCTCGATCGCCGACAATTCCGCCCCCCCGGCATCGAGCTGCGGCACGATCTGCAGTATGGTCGGCCCGCTCTCCGGCATGTCGCCTTGTCCTCTCACGGTCGCGGGTTTGATAGAATGACGACAGCGCAGCCGCAATTCATCGACGTCGGTCCCGGCGCGGCCGGCCGCCGCATCGCCGTGCTCGCCGACGCCGGCCGGTCACCCGGACTGTTCTGGTTGTCCGGCTTCAAGTCCGACATGGTCTCGACTAAGGCAAGCGCCATCGCGGCCTATGCCGGCGAACAGGGCCTCGCCTGCACGCGGTTCGACTATTCGGGGCACGGCCAGTCGGGCGGCCGTTTCGAGGACGGCACGATCGGCCGCTGGCTCGATGAGGCCGTCCAGGTGTTCCGCACCGAGACCCGCGGCCCGCAGATCGTGATCGGGTCGAGCATGGGGGGCTACATCGCCCTGCTGCTGCTCAAGCACCTGTTGGACGCCCACCCCGAGGACGCGCTGCGCGTCGGCGCGCTGGTGCTGATCGCGCCCGCCTGGGACATGACGGAAGAACTGATGTGGAAGGAGATGCCGGACAGCGCCAAGGCCGAACTCTCGCGCACAGGTGTCTGGATGCGGCCGTCGAACTATGGCGATCCCTATCCGATCACCCGCCAGCTCATCGAGGAAGGGCGCAACCACCTGCTCGGCCGCGCGACGTGGAACCCCGGCCGGCCGGTCCACATCATCCATGGCCTGCTCGATCCCGACGTGCCGTGGGAGCACACGCTGGATCTCGCGAGCTTCCTGGCCGGCGACAGCGTGCACGTGACGGCGGTGCCGGACGGCGAGCACCGGCTGTCGCGGCCGCAAGACCTCGACCTGCTGTTCGGGGTGATCGGGCCACTGGTCCACCAGATCCAAAGCAGCTGATCATCGACCGCCGGCGGCGACGGCATCGGGCAGCCACTCGCGCACCGCGGCCTGCAGGGCGGCAGGGCCGGCAATGGCCGCGACCGGCTCCGGCACGATCCACAGCCGGTAGTCGGGGGCGATGACCGGCTGGCGGCACGTCAGACGTCCCTCGGTCGCGCCACAGGTCGGATCGGCCCGCACCACGCGCTCCTCGCGGCGATCGTGGCGCAGGATCCTGAGGTCGACCGGCTGGACCGCCGCTTCCGCACCGCCGAGGTCGACATTGCGGAACACGCAGGTCAGCGCGTGGCTGCAGGCACCGGCCCGCTTGCCGAGCGTGTTGAACGTTCCGAGCGCACCCCAGCGCGACACGGCGCGCGCATCCTGGTCGGCGCCGGCGCCGATATAGCAGCGGTTGGCGAGGCAGAGCACCGGATCGCCGGTCTTCTCGGCGCGCCGGATGCCACGGTCACCCGGCGTCATGGCGAGAAGCACGGCAACGCGTCCCGCAGGCAGTGCCGCGGACAGTGCCGCTGGCGGCAACGGGGCCGACGCCCGGGCTTCAGGAGCGGGCATGGCGGCCGCCTCGCGATCCGCGCGGACGCGTTCCAGCTTCTCGGCGAGCCGTCGCGCCTCCTCGTCCCGCGTCTTTTCCTCCTCGGCGCGCTGCTCGGCCAGGGCGATCTCGCGAGCGCGGGCGGCCTGCTCAGCCTCTCGACGGGCGCTCTCGGCCAATCGCTCGGCTTCCACGGCTTCGGCTTGCTGTCGCCTCTGCTGCTCCTCGGCTTCCAGCGCGGCGCGCCGGCGCTCATCCTCCTCGCGGGCCAGCCGCTCGGCTGTGGCGGCGGCCACCGCCCGCAGCTCGGCTTCGGCGGCCTCGCGCTCGGCCACGCGGGCCTCGTCCTCCGCCCGCTGCATTTCGGCCAGACGTTCCTCCGCCTCGGCGCGGGCGCGGGCCAGCATGTCGGCCTCGTCGGTCCGCCGCTGGTCGGCATCGCGGCGCTCGGCGAGCCGCCGGGCCTCCGCCTTGCGGCGGGCCTCGGCGGCTTTGGCTTCGGCCTCACCGCGCTTGGCAGCGGCGCGCTGCTTGGCGGCAGCGGCCTTGCCGGCCTCGTCCGCCGCGGTCGCGGACGCCGCGGCGGTGCCCGATTTCTCAGCCTCGACCGCAAATCTCTGGGCCATGCGGTGGGCATCGTCGTTGGCACGCGCGGGATCGGAGACCGCTGCCGCGATGGCAATCCCGGCCAGTGTTCCGACGAAAACCCGGATCAGACGCATGTCGCTTCTCGCCATCGTCGCGCCGCATCCGGTCACCGCGTGAGGCGTCACGCCGCCATTGCCGATGCGGGGCGCACAGTGGCGATCAACTTGGGCAGCACCGAGGAGATTCCGGTCCTAGTTCGCGGCAACGAGGGCCGCGAGCCCCTCGCGATAGGTCGGGTAGGCCAGCCGCACGCCGAGGTCGCGCTTCATGCGGTCGTTTCGGACGCGCTTGCAGGTGGCATAGAAGCTCGCGGCCATCGGCGTGAGGTCGGCCGCGTCGAAGGGAATGTCCGGCGGGACCGGCACGCCGATCAGGCCGGCGGCCCACGCGACCACGTCCTGCGGGGGCGCCGGCTCGTCATCCGTCACGTTGTAGAGGTCGTAGCCGGGCGATCCGTCGACGGTGGCGGCAAGCGCGGTCGCGATATCGTCGACATGGATGCGGTTCGAGACATAGCCCGGCTTGACGAGGCGGCGCGCGGTACCGGCCCGCAGGCTTTCGATGGCGTTGCGGCCGGGTCCATAGATGCCGGAAAGGCGGAACACGTAGGCCGGCTTGCCGGCGCGGCGGCCGAGATCGAGCCAGCCCTGCTCGGCTGTGACGCGATGGCGGGTGCGGGCGAGCGCCGGCTCGGGCGGCGTCGTTTCGTCGACCCATCCGCCGGCGGCGTCGCCGTAGACGCCGATGGTCGACAGATAGCCGATCCATCGCAGGCGCGGGCTCGCCGCGATATCGTCCGCATGCAGCAGCAGGGCGGGATCGCCGCCGGGACCCGCCGGGATCGACACCAGCAGATGGGTGGCGTCGTGCAACGCGCCGCGCAGGTCCTCTGACGGCGCGACGCCGTCGAAGACCAGCCCGCGCCAGCCGCTGGCCGCGATCTGCGCGGCGCCCGACGCCGTCCGCGACGTGCCGCTGACGGCCGAGCCATGGGCGGCCATGTGCACGGCGAACGCGCGCGCACTGTAGCCGAGACCCAGACAGACGAGTTTCATCGGTCGTTCTCCGCGTTGTCCCATTCGGCCCGCACCTCGGTGTCTTGCTCGACGGCGAGCCGGCCGGCGCGCAATACTGCCACGGCGGCCGGGTCGCCGAGACGCGGCGCGGCCCAGGCCACCATGGCCCGCACCAGCGGCGAGGGGTCCGCCGCCAGTCCGGCCACCCGCGGGTACAAGGATGGATCGCCGGCGTTGCCCGCTGCAATCAGGGCGTTGCGGACCACGCGATCCCGCCCCGTTCGCTTGACGGGCGTGCCGGCGAAGCGCGCGCGGAAAGCCGCATCGTCGAGCGCCAGGATGTCCGCCAGCGGGGGATTGTCCGTCTCCGCCCGGGCCGCGAACCGCACTTCGCGCGCCGTGGCGGCGAACTTGTTCCAGGGGCAGACGGCGAGGCAGTCGTCGCAGCCGAAGACGCGATTGCCGAGCGGGGCGCGGAACGCGGCCGGGATGTGGCCTTTGTGCTCGATCGTGAGGTAGGCGATGCAGCGCCGCGCATCGAGGCGATAGGGCGCCGGGAAGGCCTCGGTCGGGCAGACGTCCAGGCAGCGGCGGCAGCTGCCGCAATGATCCGTCTCCGGCGGATCTGGCGCGAGCGCGGCGGTCGACAGCAGCGCGCCGAGGAACAGCCAGGAGCCGTGCTCGCGCGACACGAGGTTGGTGTGCTTGCCCTGCCAGCCGAGGCCGGCTGCCGCTGCCAGCGGCTTTTCCATAAGCGGCGCGGTGTCGACGAACACCTTGACGGCAGCGCCGGTTTCGCCGGCGAGCCAGCGCCCGAGCTGCTTCACGCGGGCCTTGAGCACATCGTGGTAGTCGCGCCCCTTGGCGTAGACGGAGATGGCGGCGTCGGAGGTTCGGTCGAGAGCCGCCAGGGGATCGTCCGGCGGGGCATAGCTCATCGCCAGCATGACGACCGTGCGCACGTCGGGCCAGAGCACCTTGGGGTCGGCGCGGCGGTCGGCATGGGTGGCCATCCACGTCATGTCGCCATGATGGCCCTCGGCGAGAAAGGTGCGCAGGCGCTGGCCGGCGGCACCGACGGCGTCGGGCGTGGTGATGCCGCAGGCGTCGAATCCGAGCGCTTCGGCCTCGCCGCGCAAGCGCGCCTCGATCTCGGTTGGCGGCGGCTGGGCCACGTGCGTGCCCTCGGGTCAGAAGTCCAGGTTGGCATAGTGGAGCGGGGGCACCGTACCCGGCACGCGCTCGGCGAGGATGGCCCGCATCGACGGCCGCGATTTCATGCGCTGATACCATAGCCGCGCGGCCGGGAAGCCGTCCCACGGCACCTCGCCCAGATAGTCGATGCAGGACAGATGGGCCGCACCCGCGAGATCGGCGAAGCTCATCACGTCGCCGGCCAGCCATTTCCGCTCGTCGGCGAGGTAGGCGATGTAGCTCATATGGTAGCGGATGTTGGCCCGGATCGCGCGCAGGATCTCGGCGTCCGGCGGCTGGGCGGGCCGGGACCCCGAGCGCGGATAGACCTTCTCGATCAACAGCTCGCGCGTCACCTCACGGTCGAACTTGCGGTGGAACCAGTCGACCATGCGACGGACCTCGGCGCGCTCTTCGCGGTTGCCCGGAAACAAGGGCACGGAGAGGCCGTCGGCCGGATGATTGCGCACTTCCTCGGCGATGAACTCCGAGATCACATAGGCGCCGCACAGGGTGGGCCCGCCGCGCAGCGACAGGACCGGCAGGTCGCCGGCCGGATTGAGGGCCAGCAGGGACTGGCGCCATTCCCACGGCCGCTCCTCGACGAGTTCGACGTCGAGCCCGATCTCCGCCAAGGCGATGCGGATCGAGCGCGAGTGCGGGCAGAGGCGAAAGTGGGTCAGCTTGTGCATCCAGCCCTCGATCCCCGATGCTCGGGCGCCGGTCAAGTCTCTCGTAATCTGCCACCTGTGGCCCGGCGGCGTCTCGGGAGACCGTGCGATCTGCTAGAACGCGCGCCTCACCATGGAGTTTGCCATGTCTCTCTGGCTCGTCGCGCTGCTCGGTCTCATCGAAGGGCTGACCGAGTTCATTCCCGTTTCTTCGACGGGCCACATTCTGTTGGCCGGCCATTTCCTCGGCTTCGACTCCCCCGGCAAGACCTTCGAGGTGCTGATCCAGCTCGGCGCGATCCTGGCGATCCTCACCGTCTATGCGGGCCGCCTCATCGCGCTGCTGGTGGCGCTGCCGTCGGATCCGCGGGCCCGGCGCTTCGTGGTGGCTGTCCTGCTGGCGTTTCTGCCGGCCGCGGTCTTGGGGGCCGGACTTCACTCGATCATCAAGACGATCCTGTTCGCGAGTCCGCTGCTGATCGCCGTGATGCTGATCGCCGGCGGCATCGTTCTGCTGGTCATCGACCGGCTGCCGCTCGAGGCGCGCTACACCGACGTCATGGACTATCCGCTGTCCCTGGCCCTCAATATCGGGCTCTGCCAGTGCGCCGCCCTGGTGCCGGGCGTGTCGCGATCCGGCGCCACGATCGTCGGCGCGCTGCTGCTCGGCACGGACAAGCGCTCGGCCGCGGAGTTCTCGTTCTTCCTGGCGATGCCGACGATGGCCGGTGCGTTCGCCTACGACCTCTACAAGAACTGGTCGCTGCTGCGCGTCGACGACATGATCGCCATCGCCATCGGTTTCGCCGTGGCCTTCGTGGCCGGCGCCGTGGTGGTTCGCTACCTGCTGGATTTCGTCAGCCGGCACGGGCTGGCGCCGTTCGGCTGGTGGCGGATCTTCATCGGGGGCGCCGCGCTCGGCGCCCTGATGATCCTCGGCTAGCGAGCATCCGGTCTCTCGCCGGGACCGGGTCGGCGAGGGGTCAGGCGGCGTGCGAGGCCGCTGTCTCGGTCAGGATGACGAACAGGGCGTGCTCGTCCTTGGCGGCCCGCAGGCGCTCCAGCGCACCCGGATCGCGCACCAGCCGCGAAATGCGCGCCAGTGCCTTGAGGTGGTCTCCGCTCGCGTGCTCGGGGGCCAGCAACAGGAAGATCAGGTCGACGGGCTGATTGTCGACCGCTTCGAAATCGATCGGCTCTGCGAGCCGGGCGAACAGGCAGACGATGTCCTTCAGCGACCGGAATTTCACGTGCGGGATGGCGATGCCGCGCCCGAGACCGGTCGAGCCCAGCCGCTCGCGCTGCAGCAGCGTATCGAAGATGTCGCGGGCCGGCAGTCCCGTGATCTCGGCCGCTTTGGCGGCCAGATCGTGGAGCGCCTGCTTCTTCGTCTTGACCCGCAGCGACGGCAAGATGCCATTCTGCGTCATCAGATCGCCGAGATCCATGTTGATCCTTGGCCCCAAGGGGATAACGCGTGTCGTCTCCGGACTGCTCCCGTGCAGATGCAGCATCCGTGCCATCTTTCAGCTCTGCCGTTCGCGCGTTGTGTTGGATTTGGTTACGGCACCCGACGCGCCATCCTGAATCACCCCCGCGGGGTCGATCCAACCGATATGCCCGTCTTTTCGTCTGTAAACGACGTTTATGGTGCCGTTTGCTGCGTTGCGAAATACCAGAAAGGGTTCGTCCGTCAAGTCGAGTTGGAAGACGGCATCGCTGACCGGCAATTCCCGGATGGTGCGCTGTGTTTCCGCGACGATGACCGGCCCGTCCACGCCGCTGCCGACCTCCGTCTCCTCCTGTTCGAGGTCGACGACGACATCGCGTGCCGACACTTCCGGCCCGGCCGCTGGACCGCCGCCCTGGTGGTGATTCTTCAGCCGGCGCTTGTAGCGGCGGACCCGCTTTTCCAGGTGCTCGACCGCGACATCGGCGCTCGCGTAGGCGTCGCCGGCTTCGCCCGTACTTTCCAGTTGCAGACCGGTCGCCAGGCGAATCGAGCAATGTGTGCGGAATCGTCCGCGCTCTTTTTCGATCCTGACGTGACCGCCGAGATCGCTGCCGATGTATTTCTCGAGAACTGAGTTGAGCTTCTCGGTGACATAGCTTTGGAAAGCCGCACTCGAGTCGATGTTCTTACCGGTAACCTGAAATTTCATGAGGTTTTTTCTCGGACGTTTCCGTTCGCCAACCGACGCAACGCGACCGCCCGCTAAGTTCATCCCGGATTTTACTTGTCGACTACTGCGCCCCCACAGCAGAACGAACATCCAGGAGACTTTGCAACTTAATGCAGTCGGGCCTCATCTGTCAAATGTGTCGCAGTGCCCGCGATTTAAAGTGAACGCGACACCCTGCGACGAATCGGTCCCTCCCGGCGGCCGATGGTCGTTCAGCAGCGGACGGTGCGGCTCAACATTCGCTTCTCGCGGCGGCGCTGCACCGAAGACGGGATCCGCATCGCCTCGCGGTATTTGGCTACCGTCCGGCGCGCGATCTCGACGCCGTCGTCATGCAGCAACTCGACGATGCGGTCGTCGGAGAGCACGGCATCCACAGGCTCGGCGTCGATCAGCTGCTTGATCCGATGGCGCACAGCCTCGGAGGAATGGGCCTCGCCGTCGCCCGCCGACTGGATCGCCGAGGTGAAGAAGAACTTGAGTTCGAAGATGCCGCGGGGCGTCGCCATGTACTTGTTGGAGGTGACGCGGCTGACGGTCGACTCGTGCATCTTGATGGCGTCGGCGACCGTCTTCAGATTGAGCGGGCGCAGGTGCTGCACGCCATACATCAGGAAGCCATCCTGCTGGCGGATGATCTCCTCCGCGACCTTCAGGATGGTGCGGGCGCGCTGGTCGAGGCTCTTGACCAGCCAATTGGCGGTCTGAAGGCACTCCAGCAGGTAGCCCTTGTCATCGGCGGACCGGGAGTTGGTTGAGACGCGCGCGTAATAGCTGCGGTTGACCAGCACGCGGGGGAGGGTTTCGCTGTTCAGTTCGACGATCCATCCGCCGTCGGAGGCCGCCCGGACGATGACGTCCGGCACCACGGGCTCGATCTCGACCCGACCGAAGCGCAGGCCCGGCTTGGGGTTCAGCGCCTTCAGCTCCGAGATCATCTCGGACAGCTCGTCCAGGTCGACACCCACCGCCCGGCGCAACCCGGCCATGTTGTGGCTGCCCAGCAGGTCGAGGTTGTCGAGCAGCCGGGCGATCACCTCGTCGTAGCGATTGCGCTCCTTGAGTTGCAGCGCCAGACATTCTGACAGGCTGCGCGCGCACACGCCCGGCGGGTCGAGGGTCTGCATCTTGGCGACGACGGCCTCGACGGTTGCCTCGGCGGTGCCGAGCTTGGCGGCGATATCCGGCGTGCTGGCGCGCAGATAGCCCGCCTCGTCGACGAGATCGACGAGGTAGGCGCTGATGAACCGCTCCACCGGGTCGCTCAACAGCAGCGCCATCTGCTCGGTCAGGTGATCCTTGAGGGTCGGCTCGGCCGACACATAAGACTCGATGTTCGAGCCCTCGCCGTCGCCGCCTTGGCCGCGCTGGCGCACGCTCGCCCAGTTGCCGAGCGAGGCGCCGTCATCGAGGTCGCCCGGGGCCGCATCGGGGAAGACATTTTCCGCCTCGGTGTCGAGATCGCGGGCGACCTCGGCGACCGGGCGCTCGGTTTCCAGCCACACATCGGCTGATTCACTGGCAGCGGGGGCCGGCTCGGGCGGCGGCTCGGGCTCGGCCGTGCCGGGTTCCGGGTTGGCGTCGCGCTCGAGCAGCGGGTTGCGCTCCAACTCCGATTCGACGAACGCGTTCAGCTCCAGATTCGACAGGTGCAGCAAGCGAATAGCTTGCTGGAGCTGGGGTGTCATCACCAGCGCCTGGCCCTGTCTCAACTCGAGCTTATGAGAAAGCGACATTACAAGCCGAACCCGTTCCCCCGTCGGACCCGCGTCCTCCGAGTTCGAGGTTTACGCCAAGTCCCATTAACCGAACATATCGCCCAGGTAGACTCGCCGCACGTCTTCGTTCGCTATGATTTCCTGGGGCTTACCCTGGGTCAGCACCTGACCATCATAAATGATGTAGGCGCGGTCGATGAGGCTCAAAGTCTCGCGGACGTTGTGATCGGTGATCAGGACGCCAATGCCGCGCTCGGTCAAGTGCCGAACGAGCTGCTGGATGTCACCGACGGCGATCGGATCGATGCCGGCGAACGGCTCGTCGAGCAGCATGTAGGAGGGGCGGGACGCCAGCGCCCGGGCGATTTCGCAGCGGCGGCGCTCGCCGCCGGACAGAGCGATCGACGGCGACTTGCGCAATCGCGTGATGCGGAATTCCTCGAGCAGGCTGTCGAGTTGCTCCTGCCGCGCCGCCTTTTTGGGCTCCACCAGCTCCAAAACCGACATGATGTTCTGCTCGACCGAGAGGCCGCGGAAGATCGAGGCCTCCTGGGGCAGATAGCCGATGCCGAGCCGGGCCCGCCGGTACATCGGCAGCCGGGTGACGTCGTGGCCGTCTATGAAGACCCGGCCGTCGTCGACCGGCACCAGCCCGGTGATCATGTAGAAGCACGTCGTCTTGCCGGCGCCGTTGGGGCCGAGCAGGCCGACCGACTCGCCGCGCCGCACGGCGATGCTGACACCTTTGACCACCATGCGCCGCTTGTAGGTCTTCTTGACGCCTTCGGCCGTCAGCCAGCCGTCCCCGATCGGGACGTCGTGGTCCTGATCGGCGGGCCCGAGCCGGGTCTCGCCGCGCTCGTCGTCACCATCGGCGCCGGCCTCGCCCCTGGACTTGCCGAATGAGAAGATGCGCACGTTCGTCTCCTGGCGGCGCGCTGGCCACCGTCTTCAATTCGCCCTGCTGGCCGGCTCGGTCGCGATGCTCCAGCCGGACGCCGCCGGTGCGGGCCTTGCCGCGTCCGTCGGCGCCTTCGCCTTGGCCGTCCCGGCGTCCTGACCGTCCTTCGCCTTCTTCTCCTTCTGATCCTTTTGCTCCTTCAGAGCATTAGGAAAGAAAACGGCACACATGCGACCGCCGCAGTCCCCCTTCTCGATCGCCTTCGGGGCCTGCGGATTGGGCTCGGCGGGCGGTTGTACAGGACCGATGCCGGTCGCCGCCATGGCGCCACCGACGCCGCTCACCTGCTCCATGCGGGACTGGCCCGTCGTCATGTCGATGACGAGACGCGGCCCGCGAATGATGTTGGGCGCCTGGTTCACGACCACGTCGCCGCCGACGGTCGCGGTGTTGCCCTTGACGTCGAAGATGGCCCAGTCGCCGGTGACGGTCTGATTGTCCTTCGAGGTGATGAGGACCTTGCGATTGGCCTTGACGGTCTGGAGCTGGGCCGAGCCCTCGCCGCGGGGCGCTGCCCCCTTGGCCGCCGGATCGGCGAGCGCGCCCTGGCCGGAGTAGGTGGCGACCATCTCGGGCGTGCGAATGACGAAGTCGCCCTGGACGGCGCGAACTTCGCCGCGGAACGTCGCGGTCTTGGCGTTGTCGTCGACGTGCAGCGTGTCGGCCTCGACATCGATCGGCGCGTTGGGGTCGGTGCTGAACGAGATCCCGCCACCCTCGGCCGGCTGCTTTTTCTGTTTCGGCGCCTCGCCGCGGGTGTCGCGGACGAAGCGTGCCGCGACCCGCTCGCCCGGCACCGCGATCTCCGAGGTGCCGCCCTTGCGGTCGATCAGCAGGCGGCGGCCGCGGATGACATTCTGGCCCTGGCTCGCGACCACCCGCCCCGTCAGCACCGTCACCTCGGTGCGCTGGTCGATATCGGCGACGTCGGCGGTGACGCGGCGATCGGCCCCCGATGTCACCACGACATTGCCGGTCAGGCGAATGAGGTTGTTGGCCGTGTCGACGTCGGCGCGGTCGCCGGTGACGCGACGGTCGGGCGGCGAGGTCACGACGACGCCACCGGTCAGCGCGGCGAGGCCCGCCACCGCATCGAACGTGACCAGCGGGGCCTGCACCACGTCGTTGGCGCGGGTCAGCGTCACATCGGGGCGCGCGATCAGCTTCTTCAGGCGGCCCTGCGCCGGCGGGTCGGCCTCTGTTCCTTCGGCCGGCTTGGCGCCCGGGGTCGCGTTACCCTCGTAATGGACCTCCAGTTCGGGCGCATCAAGGGTGGCCTCGCCCTGCACCGCGTGCACGTTGCCGCGGAACAGCGCGATCTTGGCATTGTCGTCGAGGTCGAGGCGCTCCGAGGTGATGTCGACAGGCGCGTTCGAGCCGGCCATCAGTGCTCCCTGGCCGGGCACCACGCGGGGCCCGCCGGTGCGCGGCTTCTGTTCGGGGACCAGGCGCGCGACCACACCATCGGTGAACGTCACCGCGCGCACCTTCTGGCGCAGCTCCATCTTGTTGCCGCGCAGTTCTCCGGTCGGCATGGAGATCTGCACCGGTTCCTCGGAGACGATGCGGCTCTCCTTGGTGTGGACGACCGCGCTGGCGAGTCTCGCCTTCGTGCCGTTCTGGGAGACGATGTCGATGCCGCCGTAGACCTTCAGCACGCCGGTCTTGGTCTCGAAGTCTCCCTTGCGGGCGCGAATATCGGTCACCGTCTTGTCCGGCTGGGTCATCCGGGCATCGATGTTGTCGAGACGGACCGGGCCGGTCTGCTTGACGTCCTGCCGCGCGGTTTCGGCATGCACGACGTAGCTGCCGCCATCCTTGTTGTAGCCCTGGTATTGGGGCTTGTTCATCGTCAGGTCGTCACCGATCAGGGTCGGGAGCGAGACCGTCAGGGTGCCGCCGGTGTTGACCTTGATGCCGAGCCGGACAGAGACGAAATAGGTCGCGAACAGGGCGACGGCGGCAACCGGAAAGGCGACGCGCAGGACGCGCACGAGGGCGCTGTGCCGGCGGGCCCGGCGCAACATGACGGCGCGCGCCTCTTCGCTCGCGATCACCAGGGGTGACGCGCGCTGGCGCACGACCGTCATCTCGGTAGACGTGGCCATGCCTCCGACCTGCTCCGGCGATGCTCGCATCAGACCCCCGGGGCCGCCAAGCGGCGCAATCCCGGACGCGGGTTACACCTGCCGCCAAATTTGGGTGGGATTGGGACGACGGGCAAGTGGCATGCCACAGGATACGTTATTGTCCCGATCGCGAGCTTCGCCACCATGTCCAGCGCGCCATGATCGAGCTTCGCGATCGAAAGGATACCAGCAAGTCCATGATTCGCGTGTGGTTCAGATCCGGAAGTTCGCTTGGAACGCCACCCGCGCCATGGAAGCGGACTTCGCAACCACCACACTAGCAGGCTGTTGAACTTCTCGCCGGCTGACAGCCCTCCGCGAATATGATTC
>JBMOGA010000033.1:0-39655 GCA_049318625.1 Hyphomicrobiaceae bacterium | reverse complement strand
GACAACGTCGGCGACTGCGCCGGCATGGCGGCCGACCTGTTCGAGACCTACGCCGTGACTGTCGTCGCGACGATGGTGCTGGCGGCGATCTTCTTCGCCGGTCAGGCCAGCCTCAGTGCCATGATGATCTACCCGCTGGCTATCTGCGGCGCGTGCATCGTGACGTCCATCATCGGCACCTACTTCGTGAAACTCGGCTCCAACAACTCGATCATGGGCGCGTTGTATCGCGGGCTGATCGCTTCGGCGGTGCTTTCGGTCGCGGGTCTGTGGGGCGCGACGCAACTCGTGCTCGGCACTTGGGGTGAGGTCGGCGTCGCCGCCGGCACATCGATCACGGGCACGGCGCTGTTCATCTGCGGCCTCGTCGGTCTCGCCGTCACCGGCCTGATCGTGTGGATCACCGAGTACTACACCGGCATCGGCTTCCGTCCGGTGCGCTCGATCAGCCAGGCGTCGGTGACCGGTCACGGCACCAACGTGATCCAGGGTCTCGCGGTCAGCCTCGAGTCCTGCGCGCTGCCGACGCTGGTGATCGTCGCCGGCATCGTCGTGACGTTCAAGCTGGCGGGGCTGTTCGGCACCGCGATCGCGACGACGACGATGCTCGGTCTCGCCGGCATGATCGTCGCGCTCGACGCGTTCGGTCCGGTGACGGACAACGCGGGCGGCATCGCCGAAATGGCGGGCTTGCCGAAGGAGGTCCGCAAGTCGACCGACGCGCTCGACGCGGTCGGCAACACGACAAAGGCCGTCACCAAGGGCTATGCGATCGGTTCGGCCGGTCTCGGCGCGCTGGTGCTGTTCGCCGCCTATAGCTACGACCTGCAGTTCTTCATCACCGAGGCCAACAAGGCCGGCTCGACGCAGTTCGCCTACTTCAAGGGGGTCGTGCCGAACTTCTCGCTCGACAATCCCTACGTGGTGGTCGGCCTGCTGCTCGGCGGTCTGATCCCGTTCCTGTTCGGCGGCATCGCCATGACGGCGGTGGGCCGTGCGGGCGGCGCGGTCGTCGAAGAGGTGCGTCGCCAGTTCAAGGCGAAGCCCGGTATCATGCAGGGAACGGATCGTCCGGATTACGCGGCCGCCGTCGACATGCTGACGAAGGCGGCCATCCGCGAGATGGTTGTGCCCTCGCTGCTGCCGGTGCTGTCGCCGATCCTGCTGTACTTCGTGATCCTGGTGGTCGCGGGCGGTGGTGCTGCCGGCAAGAGCGCCGCCTTCTCGGCGGTCGGCGCCATGCTGCTCGGCGTGATCGTCACCGGCCTGTTCGTCGCCATCTCGATGACGTCGGGCGGCGGCGCCTGGGACAACGCCAAGAAGTCGTTCGAAGACGGCTTCATCGACAAGGACGGTGTGAAGCATCTCAAGGGCTCGGATGCGCACAAGGCATCGGTCACTGGTGACACCGTCGGCGATCCCTACAAGGACACCGCCGGTCCGGCCGTGAACCCGGCGATCAAGATCACCAACATCGTCGCGCTGCTGCTGCTGGCGGTTCTGGCGCACTGACGGGGCGAGGCGGCGGCACGTGCCGCCGCCATCGACACCGGATCAACAGAAAAGGCCTCCTTGCGGAGGCCTTTTTTGTATTGCGGCGGCCGGGCGTGGCTCAGCGGCGGGGGATGCAACTCTGCATGCAGGCCTGCAGATGGGCGTCGCAACTCGACGCGCCCTTGGTCGCGATCCGGCACTGGTTCCACTGTGCCCGGCAGCTCTGCTGGCAGGAGTTGTTGGCGCTGGCCGGCAGGGCGGACAGCACGACGGCCGCCACGGCCAGACTGCCGAGCAGGACCGTCGGAATCCGCGATCGGAAAATGTTGTTCATCACGGTTGTGCTCCCGGTGGGCGAGATGGCGCGGAGCGTCGGCGCCATCCTCCAATCATCTCGTGCACTGGTCTAGCGCGGCCGCTCTGAACGGGACCTGAACCAGCCGGGGTGTTCAGAACGACTGCTCGGTGAATATGGGCTCGATCCTGCGGTTCCAAGAGGTCTCATAGCGGGCCAGTAGATCGTCGGCGGGGGTATGCCCGGTCGCGACGCTTTCCTCCAGCGGTTCGAGATAAACGGTCTCGTCGCGGCCGGAGGCATCGTGGCGGGCGCGGGCGGCAAGACCCGCACGTGCGATGGCGACCGTCTCTCGCGCAATATCGAGGGCACGGCTCTTGCGGAAGGGCGAATCGAAGCCGAGGCGCGGCACATCGTTGCGCAGCCCGTCGCGCTCCTCCACGGTCCAATCCTTGACGAGATCCCACGCCGCGTCGAGCGCCGTGCGGTCATAAAGCAGGCCGACCCAGTAGGCCGGCAGCGCGCAGATGCGGCGCCAGCGGCCGCCGTCGGCGCCGCGCATCTCCAGGAAGCGCTTCAGGCGGACCTCGGGGAACAGGGTCGTCAAATGGTCGGACCAGTCGTCGATGGTCGGCGTCTCGCCCGGGAGTTGCGGCAGGCGACCGGCCATGAAATCGCGGAACGAGGCGCCGGCGACGTCGATGTAGCGGCCGTCGCGATAGACGAAATACATAGGCACGCCGAGTGCGTAGTCGACGTAGCGCTGATAGCCCATGCCCGGCTCGAAGGCGAACGGCAGCAGGCCGGTGCGCTGGCGGTCGGTATCGCGCCAGACCTCGCTGCGCAGCGACTTGAAGCCGTTGGGCTTGCCCTCGGTGAAGGGCGAGGCCGCGAACAGCGCGGTGGCGATCGGCTGCAACGCCAGCGAGACGCGCAACTTCTGGACCATGTCGGCTTCGTTCGCGAAGTCGAGGTTCACCTGGATCGTGCAGGTCCGGTACATCATTTCGAGCCCGCCAGCGCCGACCTGGGGCATGTAGCGGGTCATCACGCCGTAGCGCTGCTTGGGCATGCGGGGTGTCTCGGCCAGCGTCCACTTCGGCGAGAAGCCGAGGCCGAGGAAGCCGATGCCGAGGTCCTCACCGACGTCGAGCACCTCGGCAAGATGCCGGTTGGTCTCGTCGCGGGTCTCGTGCAGGCTCAGCACCGGGGCGCCGGACAACTCGAACTGGCCGCCGGGCTCGAGCGAGATGGTCTCCGAGCCCTCGCCGTGGGGGCGCTTCAGGGCGATGATGTTGGCGCCCTCGAGGATCGGCTCCCAACCGTAGCGGGCGATCAGCGCTTCCATCAGCGCGCGAATGCCGCGCGGCCCCTCGTAGGGTACGGGCGACTGCGTGTCGGTGTGAAAGGCGAATTTCTCGTGCTCGGTGCCGATCAACCAGCCCGAGGGCGGCTTCTCACCCGCCGCGATCCAGCCGACAAGGTCGTCATAGGAGCCGATTTGCCGGCTGGGAGCGCCGTCCTGGCGGGTCGACATGCTGGTTGGCTCCCGTTGTTGTCCGCTGCGGCGTCGCCGTTATGGCCGCCCGCGTGGGACAGCACAAGTGGTCGGCATCCGATTGAATTCTAGGCGGTTTGCAGGACTGCCCGGGGATCGGGCAGGGGCCTTGGGCTAGCCTGTTCGCCGATCGGCGGTTGTGCGCTGCCAAGATGCCTCGGCGGTCGCATAGGCTTCCTGGCGTTCCACGCTCCAGTACTTGAGATCGGCGAGCGCAATCGGCTGGCCGGTGACGGCGCAACGCACGAAATCGCCGGGCACGACGATCTGGAACTCCCCGTCGCCGAACCGCAGCCGAGCCTCGCCCTTGCCGCCGAAAAACCGCTCGAACCTGTTCATGACCGCCTCGGATGCTGGCGAGAGGAGATGGCTCATGCGGGCCTACCCGTCAAGCGGGCGGGTCAGAACAGGCTGCCCTGATTGCCGCCCCCCTGGCCCGGCCGGCGGGCACGGGCCGCCTGTGGCGCAGGGGCCGGCGCTGCCGGCGCGGGCGTTGCTGCAACCCGGGGTTCGGACGGCGTGACGTCGCCGGTGGTCGCCGCGAACCGGCCATCCGCCAGTTCGACCTCGACCGGCGTACCGGGCGCGACCCTGGCAACCGAGCGGACCGGCCGGCCGGCGTCGTCACGGACCAGGGCATAGCCGCGGCGCAGCACGCTCTGGTAGCTCAGCGAGGCCAGCAATTGTGACACGGCGGTGAGCCGGCGGCGCTCGGCGGTGATGTGGTTGGCGACGGCCCTGGTGGCGCGCTTCGCCAACTGCTCCAGCCGCTCGCTGCCGTATGCGATGCGCCGCCGGGTCCCCTCGGGCGATAGCCGGCCGGCCACGCGCTCGAGGCGCAGACGGCGGTGGGCGGTGAGACGGCCGAGCGCCTGGGTGCCGCGGCCGGCAACGCCGCCGAGCCGTTCGTGGCTGCGCTCGATGCGGAGCGCCAGCAGCCGCGGGGTCAAGCGACCGCTGACCCGGGCCAGCAGATGAGCATGGGCGCGGGTGTTGGCGATGAGGGCCCGGCCAAGGCGGCGATCGACGGCGGTGAACCGCTCGCGGGGCAGCCGCACCAGCGACCACGGCTGTGGCAGGCGTCCCGCTGCGGTATCGAGGCGGGCGCGGCTTCGGCGCACCACGGCCGCCATGCACAGACCGAGCTGGCGGTCGGCGGCGTCGAGCCGCTGGCGGGGCAGGGCAACGAGATCCGTCGGCCGCGGCAGGCCGCGCGCGGCGGCCCTCAGTTCGGTGCGGCGGGCGTCGACCACACGGCGGGCGGCGACGGCGAGCCGCAGTTCGAGCTTGCCGGTCGTCTCGATCAGGTCGGCGTAGTTCGGCACCACCCATTCGGCGGCCTTGGTCGGCGTCGGTGCGCGGGCATCGGCCGCGAGGTCGAGCAACGTCCAATCGGTCTCGTGGCCGACAGCGGAGACCAGCGGAATGGTGCTGGCCGCTGCTGCGCGCACCACGATCTCCTCGTTGAAGCCCCACAGGTCCTCGAGGCTGCCGCCGCCGCGCGCGACGATCAGTACATCGGGCCGGGGCAGCGGGCCGCCGGCCGGCATGGCGTTGAAGCCGCGGATGGCGGCGGCGACCTCGGCGGCCGAGGTTTCGCCCTGGACGCGAACGGGCCAGACCAGGACGTGAACGGGGAAACGCTCGTGAAAGCCGTGCAGCATGTCGCGGATCACAGCGCCGGTGGGCGACGTCACGATGCCGACGACGCGCGGCAGGAACGGCAGTTTGCGCTTGCGGGCCTCCTCGAAGAGGCCTTCGGCCGCCAGCTTCTTCTTGCGCTCCTCGAGCAGCGCCATCAGCGCGCCGACGCCGGCCGGCTCCAGCGATTCGACGACGATCTGATAGGTGCTCTTGCCGGGGAACGTGGTGACGCGGCCGACGGCGATGACCTCGAGGCCCTCCTCCGGCTTGACCTTGAGGCGCGCGAAGCTCGCCCGCCAGATCACCGCCTCGATCTTGGCCTTGTCGTCCTTGAGCGCGAAGTAGCAGTGGCCGGAGCTGTGCGGCCCACGGTAGCCCGATATCTCGCCGCGCAACCGCACGTAGCCGAAGCTGTCCTCCAGCGTCGACTTGATGGCGCCGGCCAGCTCCGACACGGAGAGTTCGGCGATGTTGGTGCGGGTCTTCGCGGCGGGATCGGCCAAGGGGCAAGGGTCTCACGGTTGGTCGGCACAGATCTGTACCGCGTTCCTGGCCGAATTCGGGTCGGCGCGCCACCGGTTCGAGAGCTTGCTCACACCCGGCGGGGGTGTGCTATGTCGGCGCCGAACGAGCACCGTGGACGCCGCTTGGGCGTCATCGTGGGAGCGCCATGAACGTTTTGATCCTCGGCTCGGGCGGTCGCGAGCACGCATTGGCCTGGGCGATTGCGGCGAGCCCGCTGCTGACGCGGCTGGTGGTGGCGCCCGGCAATGCCGGCATCGCCGATATCGCCGAGTGCGTGCCGCTCGATCTCGACGACCATGAGGCGATCATCCGCTTCTGCCGCGACCGGCGCATCGATTTCGTGGTGGTCGGGCCCGAGGCGCCGCTGGTCGCCGGGCTGGTCGATGCTCTGACCGAGGAGGGCATCGATGCGTTCGGGCCGTCTCGGGCGGCGGCGCGGCTCGAAGGCTCCAAGGGCTTCACGAAGGATCTGTGTCAGGCCCACGGCATTCCGACGGCGGCCTATGGCCGGTTCTGCGATGCGGCGTCGGCCAAGGCCTATCTCGGGCCAGATCCCGTGCTGCCGGTGGTGGTCAAGGCCGACGGGCTGGCCGCCGGGAAGGGGGTCGTCATCGCGACGACACTTGCCGAGGCGGAGGCGGCGATCGACGCCTGTTTCGGCGGTGCGTTCGGCGCGGCCGGCGCCGAGGTGGTGATCGAGGCGTTCCTCGAGGGCGAGGAGGCGAGCTTCTTCGCGCTGGTCGACGGCACGCACGTGCTGGCGCTCGCTGCCGCGCAGGACCACAAGCGGGTTGGTGACGGCGACGTCGGCCCGAATACCGGCGGCATGGGGGCCTACTCGCCGGCCCCGGTGGTGACCGACGCCGTCGCGTCCCGCGTGCTCGACGAGATCATCCGCCCGACCGTGAAGGCGCTGGCCGATGCCGGGACGCCGTTCAAGGGCGTCTTGTTCGCCGGCCTGATGATCTCGGCCGACGGTCCGAAGCTCATCGAGTACAACGTCCGCTTCGGCGATCCCGAGTGCCAGGTGCTGCTGATGCGGCTGAAATCCGACCTGCTGCCGGTGCTGCTGGCCACCGTGGACGGCGTGCTCGATTCCTTCACGTTGACGTGGCGTGACGAGCCAGCGGTGACGGTAGTGATGGCCGCCAACGGCTATCCCGGAACGCCGGAGAAGGGCACGGAAATCCGTGGGCTGGAGGCGGCGCAGCGGGTGGAAGGCGTCGAGATCTTCCATGCCGGCACACGGCGAGACGGCGCACGCCTGCTCGCCAATGGCGGACGGGTTCTGAATGTGACGGCGCGGGGGCGAACCGTCGCCGAAGCACAGGCGCGGGCCTATCAGGCGGTGGGCGTGATCGACTGGCCGGGCGGTTTCTGCCGCAAGGACATCGCATGGCGGGCGATCGCCCGCGAGCGGGACGAAGGGTGAGCGGATCGCGGCTCGCCGGGCCGGTCGGTGCGGCGATCGCAGGGCGGGAGTGGTGACGTGACACGGTGGTGTCGGATCGGCGTGCTGGCGGCGCTGGCGCTGGCGGTTGCGGCGACCGGTGCGCAGGCGCAGGGCCGTGCCGCCGCGACCAAGGCGCCCGCCGCGCCCGCCGTGCCTCAGCTGTCCGAGGAGTTGCGCGAGGTGGTCGAGCGCCATCCGGTGACCGTCACCACGCGCGACGGCAAGCGTCATGTCGCCGAAATCATCGTCACGCACTTCCGGCCGGCCGGTGACGGTCCCTTTCCGCTCGCGGTTCTGAGCCACGGCCGCGGACCGCTGGCGGAGCGGGCCAAGATGGGACGCTACCGGTTCGTCGCGTGGGTCAAGTACTGGGTACGCCGGGGGTTCGCGGTCGCCGTACCGACGCGGGTCGGCTATGGGGAAACCGGTCAGGCGCTCGATCCGGAGTCGAGCGGGCGGTGCCAGACCGCCGACTACCGGCCGGTGGTGACGGCGATGGTCGATCAGATCGCCGCGACGGTGGCGGCGGCCGCTGCCAAGCCATGGGTCGACGCGACCCGCGTCGTGCTGGCGGGGCAGTCGTATGGCGGGTTCGCGACCGTCGTGGCGGCCGGGCGGGTGCCCGGCGTGGTCGGCGCCGTCAACTTCGTCGGTGGGCTCGGCGGTCGGCCCGATGTGAAACCGGGGGAACCTTGCGACGGCCGGCAGGTGGCCGACCTCGCGACCCTGGCAGGTCAGCGCAATCGGGTGCCGATGCTATGGCTATATGCGGAGAACGACCGCTACTGGGGCGACGCGTGGCCACGCAAATGGGCCGAGGCCTATCGGGCGGCGGGCGGGCAGGTGAACCTGCACATCGTCGGCCCGGTGGCCGACGATGGCCATGCTTTGCGCTGGCGGGGTTTCTCGGTCTGGCGCCCACTGGTCGACAGCTATCTCGCGGCGGTTGGATTTCCGGTGCCGCGCAGCGAGGGTGCGCCGCCAGCCACCGCGTTCGCGCCGGTGGAGGCCGTGGATGCCGTGCCGGTCGTTCAGGCGAAGGGGCGCGACGGCTACCGCAGCTTCCTGGAAGCCGACGTGCCGCGCGCCTTTGCGATCGGTGGGCAGGGGGCGTGGGCGTGGCGGTCCGGCCCGAACGCGGCCAGCGAGGCGCTGGCGCTGTGCGGGGAGCATGCCAAGACGGCATGCCGGCTGTACGCCGTGGACGACGCGGTGGTCTGGCCCGACGCGCGGGAAAACTAGAGCCGGGGGCCGGGCCGGTGGGCTTCAGGCGCCGACGGCGTCCGATACGCATTTCTTGGTGAAACTGGTCTTGGCGGCGCCGGCCAGCTTCTTGTCCGACGCGGCCTTGTCGCAGGCCGCCTTGGCGTCCTTCTCACACTTCTCGGTGAAGCTCTTGAGGGCGGCGCCGACCAGCTTCTTGTCGGTCGACTGGGCCTTGCAGGTCGGGGCTGGCGTCGATGCCGGTGTCGTGGTCTGGGCCAGCGCCGACGCGGCGACGGCGCCGGTCAGCAGGGCGGCGAGCAGGTACTTCATGGGGTCCTCCCATCGTGTTGACGCACGACCTTATCGATCTAGTGTGGCGCAATTGATGGCGATGCGCGAGACGTCGGTCGGTCTTGCGCGCAGGAAACCTGACGGGCGTCACCAATGATGGACGACACGGATCTGTTTCCCGGATTTGCCACCCACCGTATCGCGGGGCCGGCCGGCCTGCTGCACGTGCGAGTCGGCGGGATGGGCCCGGCGCTGCTCTGCCTGCACGGCTATCCGCAGACGCACGTGTGCTGGCATCGCGTGGCGCCGCGGCTCGCCGAAACGTCGACCGTGGTGCTCATGGATCTGCGCGGTTACGGTGCCAGTGACGCGCCGCCGGGAGATCCGGCGCACTTGCTCTATTCCAAGCGCGAGATGGCGCGCGATTGCCTCGCTGTGATGGCGGCGCTGGGGTTTGCGCGGTTCGACGTGATGGGCCACGACCGGGGTGCCCGCGTCGCCTACCGGCTGGCCCTCGATCATCCGGCATCGGTCGGCCGGCTGATCATTCTCGACATCGTGCCGACGTCGGAGGCCTGGGGCCGCACGACGGCGGCGAGCGCCATGAAGGCCTACCACTGGGCGTTTCTCGCCCAGCCGGCTCCGATGCCCGAGACCTTGATCGGCGGGGCCTCTCGGCATTATGTCGACCACACCCTGGCGAGCTGGACGGGCCGCAAGTCGCTGGAGTCCCTCGATCCAAGGGCGCTCGCGCACTACCGCGCGCTGATGGCGGATCCGGCCCGCGTCCATGCCGTCTGCGAGGACTACCGGGCCGGTTACCACGTCGACCGGGTGATCGACGAGGCGGACCGGGCGGCCGGGCGGACCATTGCCGCGCCGACGCTGGTTCTGTGGGGGACGGATTATCTCGGAACGGGGTCGATCGACGTCCTGTCCGTTTGGCAGTCCTGGGCGCCTGGTGCGGTCGGGCGGGCCATCCTGTCGGGGCATTTTCTGGTGGAGGAAAACCCGGATTCCACACTGGCGGCAATCGTGGAGTTTTTCGGTCTCTGAGACTTGTACGGATTGTCGTATCCGTGTCTTGTCGGCAACAAGACGTTATCGGATTGCGCGTCACGCCGTGTTTCGGCCGCGCTCGTCTGATCTTGCTAACAAAGTCTTGAGCTTCCCGCCGTATTCGAAATCGAGCCGCGGAGGATGCCATGCTTTACGTCTTATTCGGTTTTGTTTTTCTGATTGCCGGAATTCTGCTCCTTTTCAGCCGCGTGCGGGGGGCGACGACGCTTCCCGTTCCGGTCGGTCCGGCTGGGCAACGGGCACTCGATGCCGCCATGTCCGGCATTCCCCGGCCGCTGATCGGCGTCGGTCTGATCCTGCTCGGCGTCGGCTTCCTCGGCTCGACCTCGTTCGTCAGCATCGATGCCAAGAAGGTCGGGCAGCTCAAACGAATCTACGCGTTCGATGAACTGCCGCCCGGGCACATCGTGGCACTCTCGGGCCAGAAGGGTCCGCAGGCGCGCATCCTGGGGCCGGGTTTCCACATCATTCCGCTGGTACGTGTCCTCTATCAGGTCGAGGAGTTCGACATCGTCAGCGTGCCGGAAGGCTCCTACGGCGAGATCGTCGCCGTCGATGGGCGGCCGATGCCGGACGGCATGTTCATCGCGCCGCAGATCCCGGACGACCGGCTGGCGGCGATGCTGGAGGCCGAGACGTTCATCAAGGACGGTGGATTCCGGGGCCCGCAGGAGACGGTGCTGAAGCCGGGCGAGTACCGGATCAACCGCTATCTGTTCAACGTCCGCATCGGGGCGGACACCAAGGCGACCATCATTCCCGCCGGCCACGTCGGCGTGGTCAAGAGCAACGTTTCCAAGCCGAATGCCCAGTGCATCGAGCAGGAGGTTAAGGCCGCGGACGCCCAGCATATCGAAGGGGCGCTGTCGGTGCCGCTGGTGCCGATGGGCTGCGTCGGCATCTGGCGCGACCCGCTGCTGCCGGGGGCCTATTACATGAACCGCAAGGCCTACGAGGTGACGCTGGTCGATACCCGCGTGAAGACGTGGGAGTACAAGGGCGGCTTCACCAAGCGCATCATCGATCTGTCGGTCGACCAGCAGGGCAACATCCGCCAGGTCGAGCGGACGGAGCCGCAGCCGGTGCCGCAGGATGCCGCGGACCGCGCGGTGTTCGTGAAGGTCGAGGGCTGGGACATTCCGCAGGAACTGCGTGTCCTGGTGCAGGTCAGCCCGAAGAACGCGCCGATCGTGGTCGGTGCCGTCGGTGGCCTCGCCGAGATCGAGGATCGCATCCTGACGCCGGTGCTGCGCTCGATCGTGCGCAATGTCGCCGGTTCGGAGATCGAGGTGCCGGACCCCGCCGACCCGACGAAACGTGTTCGCCGGCCGACGCGCGTCATGGATCTGATCGAGAACCGGGATTCGCTCGAGCAGACGATCGAGCAGGTGGTGAAGCGGGAAGGCCGCAAGGCCGGCGTCGATATCCAGGAGATCCGGCTCGGAGAGCCGGCCATTCCCCCGGAACTGCTGATCTCGCGGCTGCGCCAGCAATTGGCCGATCAGCTGTCGGCGGCGTACGAGCGCGAGACGGCCGCGCAAGGCAAGCGGATCGAGACCGAGCAGGCGCGGGCGACCGCCAACGAACAGCCGCGTCTCGTCGAATCGCAGATCGCCGTTCAGGTGGCCAACCAGCGCGAGGTCGAGCGTGCGGCGCTCGGGCGCGCCGAACGCCAGTATCTCGAGGAGCTGGCGCGCGGCCAGCGGGCGCAGGCGGACGTTCTGGGACAGGATCGTGTCGCCATGCTGCAGGCGCTCGAAAAGACGCTGGCATCTCTGGAGAAAAAGCCCGAGCTCGTGCAGCTCATTTCGCGGCTCGTCCCGCACACGGTCGTCAGCGGTGGCGACTCGGGCGGTCTGTCCAGCGCGGCGGCCATCCTTGCGGGTGTGTTGCAGCCGGGCGGGGCCGCGCCGGCGGCGCGGGAGGCTCCACGGGGTGCGGCGGGGGCCGGCGCAACACCGCAGCGGTGACGCCGCAGCCGTGTCGGTCGGCGGTCTTTCGAGGGACGAGCAGGACGCGTAGCCTCGGGGCTGTCGCGGCCTGACGCCGCTGCGTCCGGCGTGGAAATTCCGCCGGAATCGAACGGTAGAGGAGAGCGGCGCAGGCTTTTCGCGCGCGACCCGGCAGGTGGCCCCGTTGACCCATTCCCTCGTTCCACGCCCGGCGACTCTTCCGGCCGTCCGGCCGACCGTGGCGCTGGCGCTCGGTGGCGGCGGCGCCCGCGGGCTCGCCCACATCCTCATGATCGAGGCGCTCGAAGAACTCGGCGTGGTGCCGGTGGCGATCGCCGGCACGTCGATCGGCGCGGTGTTCGGCGCCGCGCTGGCGTCCGGCATGACGGCGCGACAGATGCGGGCACATGCCACCGAAGTGCTCGGACAGCGGTTCGATCTGGCGCGGCAGTTGCTGGCCGCGCGCGCCCAGCCGCTGACCGGGGTATGGTCGCTGTTGACGGCGCGAGCGGCGCTGCTCGATCCCGAAACGCTGCTCGGACTGCTGTTGCCGTCGCGGATCGCCAGCGATTTCGGCGCGCTCGAGATCCCGCTTTCGATCGTCGCCACCGACTTCTACGGACAGGATCAGGTCGTCTTTCGCGAGGGGCCGTTGCATCGGGCGGTGGCCGCCAGCATCGCGCTGCCGGCGGTGTTCCAGCCGGTCGTCATCGAGGAGCGGGCGCTGGTCGACGGCGGCCTGGTCAATCCGCTCCCCTTCGACCTGCTCGTGGGGGCGGCCGACATCATCGTGGCCATAGACGTGACCGGCGCGCCGCGTGCCAACCCCAATCGCGCCCACCCGTCGCCGATCGAGTCGCTGGTGGGCGCGTCGTACATCTTCGAGCGGACGATCATTCGTGAGAAGCTGCGGTCGCGTCAGCCGGATGTCTACATCGATGCGCAGGTGTCGGGCTATCAAGTCGCGGATTTCTTGAAGCTCGAAAAGATCCTGGAAGCGGCGGAGCCGGCCAAGCAGCAGCTCAAAACGCAGCTCGCGCGCGTACTCGCCAGCGAGGTGGTCCGATAAGCGCTGCCGGCCGCCGGGACTAAATCGGTTGTTGGGCGCTCGCCAACTGCTCCAGGATCAGGCTCTCGGTCTCGCGGGCCTTCGGCGTCCAGTCGGCCGCGCGCGAGGCGACGAGATTGGCCTCCGACTTCAGGATGATACCGTCGTCGAGGACACGCAGGCTGTTGGCGGCCAGCGTCGAACCCGTCGTGGTGATGTCGACGATGAGGTCGGCGGTGCCGGCGGCCGGGGCCCCTTCGGTCGCGCCGAGGCTTTCGACGATGCGGTAGTCACTGACGCCGTGGCGGGCGAAAAAGCGGCGCGTCAGCGTCGTGTACTTGGTGGCGACCCGCAGACGCCGGCCGTGGGCCTGCCGGAAGCCGATCGCCATCTCCTCGATGTCGGCCATGCGGCGCACGTCGAGCCATGCCTCGGGCACGGCGACCACCACGTCGGCCTGGCCAAAGCCCAGCTTGCGGAGGAAACGGACGCAATCCTCCGCCGCCGTCATGGTCTCGCGCACGAGGTCCTCTCCGGTGACGCCGAGATGTACGTCGCCGGTCTTGAGGAGATGCGCGATCTCGGAGGCCGAGACGTAGGCCACCTCGATGGCCGGGATCTCGGCGACCTCGCCGCGATAGCCGCGCTCGTTGCCGGTCTTGCGCAGCGTCATGCCGGCCGCATGGAACAACTCCTGGGTCTGCTCCATGAGGCGGCCCTTGGAGGGGACCGCCAGCACCAGACGCTCGCCGTTCGCGCGCTCGCTCATTTGCGCTGGCCTCCGACGATGCCGAGGAGACGCTCGGTATGAATGGCGCAGCCGACGGCCGGGACTTCTTTCGGCGCGCCGACGGCCTTCAGCAGGCCGTCGTACCGCCCGCCGCCGGCAATGGGGCTCTGGGGTCCGAGTTGGTCGGGTGTCGCGATCTCGAACACGAAGCCGGTGTAGTACTCGATCTTGAGGCCGAAGTCGGCGGCGAACTCGACGGCAGCCAGGTCGATGCCGGCCGCCGAGATCTTCTCCAAGCGGCGGTGGTAGACGTCGATGGCGCTGTCGAGGCTGATGCCGCGCGAACTGGTCAGGTCGCGCAGGCGCGCGCCAGCGGCGCGGGCTGGGGCGGCGACCTTCAGATAGCTGTCGATGATCTCCACCGTCTCCTTCGGCAGCGGCGCGGATCGGGCATCCTCGACGCCCTCGAGCAGCCGGTCGACGATCTCGCTGAGCGAGCGCACGCCGACCAGTTCGATGCCACTGGCCTCGAGATGGCGGGCGATGGCGCGCTCGGTCGCCTTGCGGTTGGCGGGATCGAGCATGGTTTGGATCTCGACCGGCAGGCGGCGTGTCTGCTCGCCGGGGGCGGTCGACAGACGGGTCAACTCGGCGCGGAAGGCGTCGGGGCGCCAGAAGCGGTGGCGCAGCCGCCGGCGCCAGCGGTCGGGCATCGGCAGGGCGGCGAGCAGGTCCTGGAACATGGCGACGTCGCCGATGCGCAGCCGCTTGCGCTCGAGACCCGTCGCCTTCACGGCGGCGATGGCCAGCGCCATGATCTCGGCATCGGCTTTTTCCTTTGCCGGATCGCCGAACATCTCGAGGCCGGCCTGGCGGAACTCGCGCGGGTGGGCGGTGCCGGCGCCGGCCGGCTGGAAGCGGAACGCGGGACCGTTGTAGCAGTAGCGGACCTTGGCGTCGGCCTTGGGATGGCGCTCGAGGTAGAGGCGGCAGGCCGGCACGGTGATGTCGGGACGCAGGCACAACTCGGCGCCGTCCGGATCGGTGAACACGTAGGTGCGGGCGCGCAACGCTTCGCCGACCACGTCGAGGAAGACGCCGGCCGGCTGGATCAGCGACGGCGCGACCGCCTCGTAGCCGGCCTTCATGAAGACCGACATGATGGTCTGGGCCTGGGCTTCGAGCGCCTGGAATTGTCGTGCCGTCTCGGCGGACATGCGGGGAATGCCTCAGCGGTGCCGGTCGAGCACGGTGCGCACGGCGGCGACCATGTCGGCTTCGGGTACGGAAAACTGTGCGGGGCGGCCCTCGCGCCATGTCTTGGCGTCGGCAATCGTCTCCGACAGCTTGGCGCCCTCGATCAGATCCTTTATCTGGACCTCGCCGCGGGTCCGCTCGTCCGAGCCCTGGATGACGACGCAGGGTGCGGCGCGACGGTCGGCGTACTTCATCTGCGCTTTCATGCCCGAGGTGCCGAGGTACATCTCGGCGCGGATGCCGGCCGCGCGGAGCGTGGTGGTGAGACGCTGGTAGGCCGGAAGCTCGCCCTTGTCCATGACCAGCACGACGACCGGGCCGAGGGTTGCGGCCCCGCCGTCGCGGCCGAGATGGGCCAGCGCCGCCTGCAACCGCGAGACGCCGATCGAGAACCCGGTGGCCGGCACTTTCTGGCCGGTGAAACGGGCGACGAGGTCGTCATAGCGTCCGCCGCCGCCGACGGAGCCGAAGCGGACGGTCTCGCCGTCCTCGTTCTTCACCTCGAAGGTCAGTTCGGCCTCGAACACCGGGCCGGTGTAGTAATCGAGGCCGCGGACCACGGAATAATCGATGGCGATGCGGTCCGGCCCGTAGCCGGCAGCCGCCACCAGGACGGCCAGGTTCTGGAGTTCGGCGAGCCCCTCCTTGTAGAGGTCGCTCGGCTCGAACCGGCCGATCCGCGGCGCGGTGATGGCTTGCGCCCCGGCCGCGGGCGACGGCTGCGCGACGCAGTCCAGCAGCGCCGCGATCTGGTCGTCGGCGAGGCCGGCGCCCTTGGTGAAATCGCCCGACTCGTCCTTGCGGCCGGGGCCGAGCAACAACGCGACATCGGCGCGACTGAACTTGTCCATCTTGTCGAGCGAGCGCAGGACCGGCAGCCGCTGGGCGTCGTCGCGCGCGTCGATGCCGACGGACAGCAGCATGCCATCCAGCACCTTGCGGTTGTTGACCTTGACCCGGTACTGGCCGCGCGCGATGCCGAGCGCCTCCAGGGTATCGGCGGCCAGCATGCAGATCTCGGCGTCGGCGGCGATACTGTCGGTGCCGACGGTGTCGGCGTCGAACTGGGTGAACTGGCGATAGCGGCCTGGGCCCGGCTTCTCGTTGCGCCAGACGGGGCCGGTGGCATAGCGGCGGAACGGTTTCGGCAGCCGGTCGAAGTTCTGGGCCACGTAACGGGCGAGCGGCGCCGTCAGGTCGTAGCGCAGGCTCATCCACTGCTCGTCCTCGTCCTGTAGCGACAACACGCCGGCGTTCGGGCGGTCGGTGTCGGGCAGGAACTTGCCGAGCGCGTCGGTGTATTCGAACGCCGGGGTTTCCAGCGGCTCGAAGCCATAGCTCTCGTAGACGGCGCGGATGGTCGCCAGCATGCGCTGGGCGGCGCGGATCTCGCTGGCCTCCTGGTCGCGGAAGCCTTTGGGGAGCCGCGCCTCGGGGCGCTGTGGTTTGGTATCTTTGGCCATGGTTGCGGGCTTATAGCGGATCAAACCCCGGCGCGGAAGGCGCGCGGCTGGGGTGCGGCGCTGGCCCATGCGCGGCCGCACAAAGGTCGGTTGCGCGTGGAGGGCCGGACCCGGAATGACCGCACGGCGCCGCAACGACAGCGTTGCGCGTCCACGTGGCCTGCTCGCTCGATCCAAAGGCGTCGGGAATGGCGTCGCGGGTCTCGCGCCGCTGCCACCGTTTGCGGCGGCTCTTGATCGGCTTCGGGCCGGCGCATCTGTGTGTCAGGTCAAAATTGCCGAGCGGTTCGCGGGGGCCGTGGTCATTCTCGTGTTGCTGCCGATCGTCCTGGCGGTCGCGCAGAAACGGACCTTCGGTCTCGGCGAATTGGCACTGAGGTTCTGGTTCGGGGCGCAGGTCGCCGTCAGACTTCGAAGGGGGTTCCTCGGTCCGCCCGTCGTGATGTCGGCCGACCCGCTCTGTAATCTCGTGCCGAAGTGGAGCCTCTCGACGATCTCCGAGGGGATGGGTAACTTCATAGCGATCCAGGTGCCGTGCCTGATCTCCCTGACGGCGTGGCCCGAACGCGTGTTGTGGCTGCCGCGCCTGCTGCGCTGACGCAAGCACCCGGAGCAACGCATCATGCCGACGTCGTCCGACTTCTCACACGGCTACGCCGACCTCGGCGAGGTTCTGCTCCATTATGTGACCGCGGGCGAAGGTCCCCCGGTCGTGCTGCTGCACGGATGGCCGATGACGTGGTGGTCGTGGCGCCACGTGATCCCGCGGCTCGCCCGCCACCACACCGTGATCGCTCCCGATCTCAGGGGGCTCGGCGATTCCTCCCGACCCTTCACCGGCTACGACAAGAAGACGATCGCCGAGGACGTCTGGCGGCTGGTGCACGACAAGCTCGGCTATCGCTCGTTCTTCCTGGTCGGGCACGACTGGGGTGGCCCGACGGCGTTCGCGCTTGCCGCGGCGCACCGCGAGGCCGTGCGCCGTCTCGTCGTCATCGACGTCGTCATTCCGGGCGACGGCGCCGATTTCAGCCAGGGCGGGCGCCGCTGGCATCACCAGTTCCACATCACGCCGGACCTGCCGGAGGCGCTGACGCAGGGCCGCGAGGACATCTACCTCGGCTGGTTCTTCCGGACGTTTTCGCTGCGGCCCGACGCAGTCGGTCCGGAGGATCTGGCCGAATACCTGCGCACCTATCGCCAGCCCGGCGCCATGCGGGCCGGCTTCGAGTACTACCGGGCGCTCGACCGCGATGCGGCCGACAACATGGCCGAGATCAAGGCGCGCGGTCCGCTGCCCATGCCAGTGCTGGCGATCGGCGGCGCGGCCGGCTTTCCGCACGCGCGCGGCCGCGCCACGGAGCCCGAGCAGTCGTTGCGGCGCGTCGCCCGCGACGTTCGGGGCCTCGTCATCCCGGACTGCGGCCATCAGGTTCCAGAGGAACAGCCCGAGCGGCTGGCGGACGCCCTCAAGGGTTTTTTTGCCGAAGACGTTGCGGCAGGGACGGGCCGCGCCTGAGCGGCGCTCTGGCGAACGAGGGGAGTGCCGCCGCGCGAACGATCAGCCGCGGCTGGTCACCCAACATGGTCAGGGGCGCTCGCCGCCTTCATCGTCGGGGTGTCCTCACCGTCGCGCCGGGCCGACGCGGGCCACACGCTCGATGATCGCCGATCCGCCTCAGGGAACGACGAAGCGGGCCTGCAGGCTGCTCCCGTCGGCAAGCGTTGCCGACACGACCACGCGGGCGCCGGTTGCGATCGGGGCGGGCGCCTTGCCGACGAGCTGGCCCTGCGGGCCGGCGACCAGTGGCACGATGGTCGTTTTGCCATCCATCTGGATGACGGCGCGTCCGCTGGCGTTGGTGGTGGCGATCGGCACATGCTTGGCGTCGGAGATGTGGACGCCGATGTCGGCCGCCGAAACGGTCAACTCGGCGTGCTTGTCCTGCACCGTGATCATGGGGCCGCCATTCGGTCCTTTGGCGGCGTCGTGGGCGCGTGCAGAGATTGGCCACGTGAGCGTGGCGATGACGATCATGAGCAGGCAGCGGATGTGCATCGCGGGTTCCTCGTGTTCACTAATAGATCGGTGCGCCGGCCGGGCGACCGGCCGGCTCGGGAGGCGTTGCGTCCCGGTCGGCGCGTAACCGCTCGAGCGGGCGGCGGCCCAGTTTCAGGAACAACAGGGGCGTGACGAAGGTATCCAGCAGGGTGGCCGAGAACAGGCCGCCGAATATGGTCACCGCCACGGGATGCAGGATCTCCCGCCCCGGCTCGCCGGCGCCGAACAGCAGCGGGATCAGGGCTACTCCAGCGGACAGGGCCGTCATCAGGACGGGCCGCAGCCGCTCGAGGCTTCCCCGTGTGACCAGGGCTTCTCCGAAGCGTTCGCCTTCATGCAGCGCGAGATTGATGAAATGGCTGATCTTCAGGATGCCGTTGCGTGTCGTAATGCCGGCCAGCGTGATGAAGCCGATCATCGACGCGACGGTGAGCGGCTGACCGGCCAGGTAGAGGGCGGCGACACTTCCGATGAGAGCGAGCGGAATGTTGCCCATGATGATCAGGGCGATGACCAGCGATCGATAGCGGACGTAGAGAACGACGAGTATTAGGGCGAGTGAAACAACGGACAAGCCGGCGATCAGGCGGCTTGCGGCCTCGTTGGCCTGGAAGGTGCCCTCCACGCCCACCGTGTAGCCCTCGGGCAGGCGTGTGTCCGCAACGATGCGACGGATGTCCGCAACAATGGCGGCCATGTCGCGGTGGCCGTCTCCATTGGCGAGCACGACGATGCGCCGCCTCGTGTTCTCGCGCTGGATCTGGTTGGGACCCTCCGTCTCCTCGACGGTGGCGACGAGACGCAGAGGGATCATCCCGGTCGGCGTCTGGACCAGCAGATCGCCGAGTGCGGTGGTGGAGCGCTGGGTTTCGGGCAGCCTCAGAACCACGTCGAAACGGCGTGTCCCGGAGACGACCTGTGAGACCACCCGCCCGTTGGACAGACCTTCCAGCGCCTCGGTGATGGCCGGCGCCGAAAGCCCGTAGAGAGCGGCACGGGCATAATCGATCGAGATCCGCACCTCCGGGATCAGAACCTGTTTCTCGACCTGGAGATCGACCAGCCCCGGCACGGAGGACAGTCGCCCTCGGAGGGTCTCGGCCAGCGTGCGCAGGGTGTCGAGGTCCTCGCCGAAGATCTTGAGAGCGATCTCGGCGCGAATGCCAGACAGCAGATGATCGAGCCGGTGCGAGATCGGCTGGCCGACATTGACGACGGCGGGCAGGGCGGCCAACCGCTGGCGGATATCGGCCAACACGTCCGTCTTGGAGCGTTCGGACCGGTGCAGATCGACATCGATCTCCGAGGAGTGGACGCCCTCGGCGTGCTCGTCGAGTTCGGCGCGACCGGTGCGCCGTCCGACCGACTTCGTCTCGGGCACGGAGAGGATCAGGCGCTCCGCGATCGCTCCCAGGCGATCTGATTCTGCGAGGCTGATGCCTGGATTGTAGAGCAGGTTGATCGTCAGTGTGCCTTCGTTGAAGGCGGGAAGGAACGAACGTGGCAGCGTCGTCACGGCGAGCGCGGCGCCGGCAACACCGGTTCCGACCGCCATCAGCACGAGGGTGGCATGCCGGAACGACCAGGCAAGGGCCCGTCGGTTAGCGGCCTTCAGTGCTCTCACGATGGCGCTGTCGGTGCCGGCCATCTGTTGGCGGCCGGTCAAGAGGAACGACGCCAGAACCGGCGTGACCGTGATGGATGTCAGCAGCGAGGCGAGAATGGAAACGATGTATGCGATGCCGAGGGGCGTGAACAGGCGTCCTTCGATGCCCGACAGGGCGAACAGGGGCACGAACACGAGCACGATGATCGCCGTCGCGTAGACGATGCCGGAGCGCACCTCCTGGCTGGCGGCGGCGATGACATGCAAGGCCGGTCGCGGATGCGGCGCGTCGCGGTTCTCGGCGAGACGCCTCAGGATGTTCTCCACATCTACGACGGCATCGTCGACCAGTTCACCGATCGCGATGGCGAGTCCGCCGAGCGTCATGGTGTTGATGGTCAGCCCCATCGCCTGGAACACCAGAACGGTCACGAGAATGGAGATCGGTATCGCGGTCAACGAGATGGTCGTGGCGCGCCAGTCCAGGAGAAACAGGAACAGCACGATGGTGACCGCGATGGCCGCCTCGATCAGCACGCTGCGTACATTGCCGATCGCGGCCTCGATGAAGGTCGCCTGGCGGAATTGGATGTTCTGCGCCGATACGCCGGGGGGGAGCGTCTTCTGGAGCGCGGCCAGGGTGCGCTCGACGTCCCCGGTCAGGCGAATGGTGTCGGCGCCGGGCTGCTTCTGAACGGAGACGATGACGGCTGGCTGCCCCATGTAGCCGGCGGACCCGCGCTTCACGCGTGCCGCGTGCTCGACGGTTGCGACCTGACGCAGCAGGATCGGTTGGCCGCCCTTGCTGGCGACGACGACATTCCGCAGGTCCTCGAGCCGGCTGGTCAGTCCGATGTTCCGGATGACGAATTCGCGGCTGTACTGATCGACGAATCCTCCGCCGGTGTTCTTTCCGAAGCGGCGGACGGCAGTCTCGATCTGCTCGACCGTCACCTCGAGGGCGTGAAGCGCGGCGACGTTGGGGGCGATGCGGAACTGGCGAACCTCGCCGCCGATGGGAATGACCTGGGAAATGGCCGGGATGGCGAGCAGAGCCGGGCGCACCACGTAATCGGCGATCTCGCGCAACTCCATCGGGGAGACGGATTCCGACGTCAAGGCGACCAGCAGGATCTCGCCCATGATCGAGGTGATCGGACCGATCTGCGGTGCGATGCGCTCGGGCAGTTCGCCGCGGACCGTGCCGAGACGCTCGGTGACGAGTTGGCGATTGCGGAAGATGTCGCTGCCCCAGTCGAATTCGACGTTGACGATCGACAGGCCCACTCCGGAGACCGATCGCACGCGGGTGACGCCGGCGACACCGTTCATGGCCACCTCGATCGGATAGGTGACTGTGGTCTCGACTTCGGAAGGAGCCAACCCTTCGGCTTCCGTCATGATGGTGACGGTGGGCTTGTTGAGGTCGGGGAACACGTCGATCGGCAGACGCGGCAGCGCCATGCCGCCATACAGGACGAGCAGCGCGGCGACGGCGAGTACCATGCTGCGATTGCGCAGGCTCGCGGAAACGAGAACGTTGAACATGCCCGCTCCTCTCAGCGTACCTGTGCCAGCAACTCGGCGCCGTGGACCACGATGCGATCCTTGGGTGCTATGCCGCCGGTCACCAGCACGTTGCGGCTGTCGAAGGGTTCGATCCGCACCGGACGCGCCACAAATCTCTCGGGATCGATGTGTTGCCAGACGATACTGTCGCCGCCCGGGCCGCGGACCACGGCATCGCGGGGCAGCAGCATGCCGCGATGGGTCTCGGCGCTGCGGGCCAGCACGGTCACCGGCACGCCGATGACAGCCTCCGAGACCGGCCCCTTGACCGAGAACTGCAGGACGATGGCCTGTTGCTGGACCGCCCTGCCACGCCCTTCGAAGCTCAAGTCCATGCGCTTTCCGTCGCCGGTCACCGCCGTGGCCGCGACGATCGTACCCGGATCGCTCTGATCGAAGGCGAGTGCCTCGATCCACAGACCGCCGGGATCGACGATCTGGAACAACTGGTCCTCCGCCCGCACGACCTGGCCCGCCACCACGCGGGCGGCGGAGATGACACCGTCGATGGGCGCGACGAGCGTTTCCGGCAGAATTCTGGCCGTGCGCAGGCTCTCCAGTCGGCGGCGCGTGTTCGCGATCTCGAGTTCGACGTCCTCGATCTGACTGCGGGCAACGTTGCCCTCCGAAAGCCGATTGAACCGTGCCAGCCGCTGCTCGCCGAGCTGGATCTGGCCTTCGAGTTCGCGCGCCTTCTCGGCCAGTACCGATTGATCGGCGAGCGGAAGGGCCGGTTGCACCACGGCCAGAACCTCCCCGGCCTTGACCGCCTGGCCGAGCCGCGGGAGCCCTCCGGGTGGCGGCGCGATTCGCCCGCCATTGATGCTCTGCACGATGCCGGCGCGGTTCGGGTCGGCGATGGTGCGGCCGACCAGGGTCACCGTGCGATTGGCGACCCCTTCGTCCGCCACTTGTGTGCGCACCGATATCAGGCGCTGGCTCGGCTTCGGCAGAAACACGCTGCCGTCGGCAAGCCGCCGCGGGGCCTCTCCGAACAGGCTCGATGCCGACGGCGCGGGGCTCGGACCGTGGCCCTCATGGGCGCGCACCGGTTGTGGCGCCAGCGTCGAGACGGCGCACGCCAGCGCCAGGGCAACGACGGGGCGCCGAAGGCCGCGGCCGAGGGCAAGCCCAGCCAGCAGCGACAGCACGCCGATCAGGCCGGCGACGGCCCAGTCGACACCGCGCGGCGCCGGGCCCTGGGAGGCGCCGCCGGGGGTGGCCGGTGTGGCGTTCGTGGCGAGCGCTGCGGCGGGGATGTCGAGAACGCCAGCGAGAAGATCGTCGCCCGACGGGTGCCGGATGTTGAAGATCAGCTCTGTGCGACCCGATGCGGCGGGCGCGGGAAGAGTTGCGCCATAGGTGCCGTCGGCCTGGGGCTGCGCCGGAATGGCGGTGGCGCCGACCAGAATTTCGATCTGGGCATCGAGCACCGGAGCGTTGTCAGCGTACCGGTCGAGATAGACGATCAGGCGCTCACCGTTGGCGATGGCGACCAGTTCGTAGGCGTCCGTGTGCGCGCTGACCCGTGGTTTGACCGCGTTCGGAAGCTCGGGTGGCGGCGGGCCGTGATCGTGGCCCTCGTGCGCCAGACTCGGCGCCAGCAGATGTGCCGTCAGCACGAGCACGGCAAAGCCCGCGAGGGCAGGCGCCAACAGGCGCCGGAATCCAGGAAGGTTCATGGAGTAATGACTCGCTGCAGCAGCCAACAGGAGGCGGCCGCGCGAGGGGGACTCACGCGGCCCGTTCTGCGATGTCGCTTGTTCGTGGCGGTCGGCGCAGAGCGGAGGGGTCCCAGGTCCAAGGCCGGGTTTGTGCCTTTGCCGGACCGATGCGATCGATGACGACCCGCGTCAGGCCGTCGTTCGTATAGGGGGCGTGCACGAGAGCGCCGGCGGGCAGGCAGCAGTCGAGGTTGCGTTGCGCGCCGTCGCTGCGATGCTCGGGCGAGGCGGGATGATGCGAGTCGCCGGCGCCGTGGTGCGTCTTGCCGGCCGGCTCGCCATGATGGCCCGCATGATCGTGAACCGGATGGTCGGATGCGGCCATGGCTGCGGCGGCCTCTGGATGGCACGCGGCGAACCCGGCCGCACGCACCAGTGGTGCTGCCAGAAGCATCGCCAGGGCCGGCAGCACTAGTGCCACCAGCCCGATGTTCCGCAGCTTGGATTGCCACCGCCTCGTCATGGGCAGGAAAATACGCAACGGGCGCCCGGAAGTCAAACGACCCGTCCAGGGGGCTCGGCTTCGCAGACACGCGTGGGCCGGCGCCACGTCCCGCTGGTCGGCGGGCTCAGTCATGGCAGATGCACCGGGGAGGCCTGCAACCGGTAGTGGGCCGGTGTCGGGGCCGGGCACGGGGTTGCGCGGCCGGGTGGCAGGCCGGCCCGCGACCCGGCGAACACGGCGTGCCGCGGCGCACGGCGGGTGGCGTACCGGCTCTGACCGGTGGCCGATCCGGCCGGTCTGTTCGCGCTTTTCTCCTTGAAAATCAATGCTGAATGGCTCCGCGGGTAGGATTCGAACCTACGACCAGCCGATTAACAGTCGGCTGCTCTACCGCTGAGCTACCGCGGAATACCGGAGACCATTCAGAGGCGGCCGTTTAGCAGGTTCGAGCGGGGCGTGCCAGAGGATTTTGGCGGGGCCCGCGGGCGGACCGGGATAATGATCGGGGCGCTCGAGCGGGCGTCGGCGCCTCACCGTATGCGGGCCAGGCGAGGGATGCCTCTCGAACAACTTGTTCCTGCACACCACAATGATTGCCGTGCCGGCGCCCCGCGAGCGAAGGGACGCCAGCCAGTGCGATAGATTGCAGACGCGATGCCATCAAGGTGTAGGCGACAACGGGCGGTGCTCCGATTGGACGACCATCGGACATGCAACGCTAACGGTGTTTCTGCCGATGCGCGGGTCTCTGCTCCTTGGCTTGGGGCAGACCCGGACGGACACCTGCAAAATGAACAACGTTTTTATTCATACCTTGGCGGTAGTGTTGGCGTGAGTGAGCGCAACCAGGGGTGGTGCATGCGCGTTGTCACGTGTCTCGTCTACGAGCACGATCTATGGCTCGTGGCCGTCGCCGCGCTGATCTGTGGCTTCGGCGCCTACACGACGGTGCGGCTGTTCAACCGTCTGCGGCACACCGACGGCATGTCGACCGCATGGCTGGTGCTGGGGGCCTTGGCCGCGGGCTCTGCCGCGTGGTGCACGCATTTCATCGCGATGCTGGCTTTCCAGCCTTCGCTCAGCAGCGTTTTCGACCCGATGCTGACGGCGGTCTCACTCGCCGTCGCAGTGGGCGGGGCCGTTGCGGGGTTCATGGTCGGTATCCGCAAACACGACTCGGCCGTCCTGCAGTCCGGCATCATCATCGGGCTTGCCATTGCGGCCATGCATTATCTGGGTTTGGCCGCCTATACGATCGATGCGCTCGTCACGTGGCACCCCGGCTATGTGGCGTCGTCGGTCGCGCTCGTCGTCGGACTCGCGCCGCGGGCGTTCGTGCTGGCAGACCGCGCGCCCACCCGCCAGAACATGGCCAACGCCGCGGCGCTGCTGATGCTGGCGATCGTCAGTCTGCACTTCATCGGGATGGCGGCCGTCGAGATCGTGCCGCTCGGCTCTCCTGGCGGGGTCGTCATCGACCATGGTGGGCGCACACTGCTGGCCATCGCGGTTGGGCTGATTAGCCTCGCCATTCTGGGCACGTTGGTGCTTGTGGAACTCGTGGATCGCCAGACGCGCATGCGCGGCGAGTTGCGCTGGCGCGACCTTATGGACAGCACCGTCGACGGCATGGTGGTGACCGAGAACGATCGGATCGCGGACGTCAACGCGGCGTTCGAGCGGCTCATCGGCCTCGACAAACCGGCGCTGGTCGGCACGCGGCTGGAGCAATGGACGGTGGAGCACAGTGTTCCTGTCGGCCTCGGCCTGACGGCGGCCACGCTTGCGGCGGCCGATGGGCAGGAAATCAAGGTCGAGATCGCGGCCCACGACGCCAAGCTCGTGGTTGGAGGGGCTGAAACGCGGCGCGTGTACGCCGTCCGCGACATCCGTGCGCGCCTCGCCCAACAGGAAAAGATCGACCAACTCGCCCACCAGGATCCGCTGACCGGGCTGATGAACCGGTCGACCTTCGTCGAGGAAATGTCCGCGGCGCTGGCGGACTGCGGTTCTGGGCAGAAAATCGCGCTGCTGGCCTTGGACATCGACCGATTCCGCGACGTCAACGATCTCTACGGCCATGCGACCGGCGATCAGGTGCTGGTCGAACTGGCAGGCCGCATGCGCGCGGTTCTGGCGGAGGGAGAGCATCTGGCGCGGCTCGGCGGCGACAAGTTCGTCGCCATGGGGGCTTTCCCGACGCAGGCGGCGGCGGAGGAATTCGCGCGGCGACTGAAGACCGCGGTCGACGGCACCATGCGGGTCTGCGAAAGCGATGTCGTGTACGGGGCGCGGGTCGGCATCGCGCTCTATCCCGATCACGCGACCTCGATGAGCGTGCTTCTGAACAACGCCGATCTGGCGATGTATCGCGCGATGGGGGCCGCCCAGAGCGACATCTGTTGCTATGACGTGTCGATGGACGACGCGGTGAGACTGCGCCGCCGCCTCGTTCACGACCTGCGCGAGGCCTGCGACCGTAATCAGCTCGAGCTGCGCTATCAGCCGCAGTTCTGCCTGCGCAGCGGCAACATGGTCGGCTGCGAGGTGCTGATCCGGTGGAAGCACCCCGAGCTCGGGTATATTGCGCCCTCGGAGTTCATTCCGCTGGCGGAGAGCACTGGCCTCATCCTGCACATCACGCGGTGGGTTCTGGTGACCGCGTGTGCGGAAGCGGCGAAGTGGCCGGTGCCCTATCGGATCGCGGTCAACATCTCGGCCATCGACATCGAACGGGCGGACCTGCCGAAGCTGGTGCACGAGACCCTGCTGGCGACCGGGCTTTCGCCGGCGCGGCTCGAAATCGAGGTGACCGAGACGGCGATCATCCAGGACGCGGCGCGGTCGCATCATGTGATCCGTCAACTCAAGGCGCTCGGTGTGACGATCGCGCTCGACGATTTCGGGTCGGGCTACTCCTCGCTCGGCACGCTGCGGACGGTGCCGTGCGACAAGATCAAGCTCGACAAGTCGTTCGTGCAGGATCTCGAGCGGGATCGGCAGGCGCGGGCCATCGTGCGCGCCGTACTCGCGCTCGGGGAGTGCCTCGACATCGCGGTTCTGGCGGAAGGTGTCGAGACGGAAGCACAGCTTGCGCTGCTGGTCGATCTCGGTTGTGCGGAGGCGCAGGGCTATCTGCTCGGCCGTCCGGAGGTGCGTGTCGCCACGTCGCGACCGCACTACGATCTGCCGGCACCTCGCCACGCCCGCGCCGTGGCTGGCCCGCATACCGCGCGGTGGGATGCCGGCGGGGGTCCTGGTCCGCGAGCAAAGGCGGCGGGCGCAACCCTGAAGCGCGCCTGAACAACTGACGGCCGGCTCTTACGCGTGAACTGCGAGCCGGCCGTTCGTGTTCGGGACCGACGCAACACCGCCGAACGAGAGAAGGTTTCGGCGAGTCGCCGGGCGGGATTGCGGCGCCCGGCTGAACACACGACAACGAAGGGCGGCGCGTCAGACCCCGATTGCGGCGACGCGGCCCATGTGTTTCGATTGGCCCACGGATCATATCGCCGTGTGGAGACGTCGCATGCGCTTGCCCGTTGCCGCCCCGCCGGCTCCCGGCCCCGCCGCCGAACCGCCGAAGGGCGAAAACGCAAACCCGTTCACGCCCCCCGTGCCGGGCGGCGCGGCGCAGACGGTCTCCCAGGTGCTGGGCGAGATCGTCTGGCTGATGAGCCAGTCTGCGATCCACAAGCAGATGTTCATCGCTGACTTGGAGTGGCTGGTGATGACGCCGATCCTCGGCCGCCAGTTCCGCCTCTATTACGACAGCCAGAAGCCGATCGGCGTCGTGTTCTGGGCCGAGGTGTCGGCCGAGGTCGCGGCAAGGCTCGCCGGCGGCGTCCGGCGCCTGAGCCCTGCCGACTGGGGCAGCGGGCGGATGGTGCCGGAGGCGGAGCGTCAGCTCTGGGTCGTCGAGGCTATCGCGCCGTTCGGCGGCGCCGAGGTGATGGTGCGGGAGCTGAAAGAGAAGGTCTTCCCCGACCGGGCGCTGCACTACACGCGCGTCGCCCCCGACGGTGCCACGGTGGAGGTGCTGTGATGGGGTGGCGACGCAGGGTGCGCGGGCTCGCCGGTCTCATGGACAAGGACGCCCAGGGCAACGGCGGCGCGTTCGAGCTGAGGATGGTGGGCGAGACGGTGGGCATGGGGGTGGGGCGGTGAGGGAGGGGCGCGCGAGGGGATCGGCGGAAAGCGCCTCGACGGTGTACGGTCGCGCCACGGCGCTGCTGAATCGGAGTTATGACATGGCTTATGAAGTTACGACGGGTCTGGACTACGACATTTTCGACCGCAACGACAAACATGCGCGTCACACGCGCCAAGTCATGGATGCCAGCGGTCGACAGATTTCGATCGAGACGTTCTTCGAGCGTGGCGATCCGGTGCCGGAGGAGCTGCTCGAAGAGCTGCCCTACAAGATCGTGCTCCGCAACGACGCCAAGGTCGGCTTCATGGGCAACTTCGCCGCGTTCCTTTTCGAGGCTGCCGCCTACGACGTCCTGGCGGCATCGGGCGCGCTGCATTGGCACCATCCCGTGCCGCTCGTCGTCGACGAGGACGAACGGCCGCTCGACCAGCGCTGGTACGTCGTGGCCATTCCTCTGCTGGATCGGCCACGACACGTCGTGGATATCGCGAATTCCAGCCGGTACGTTGAAACTCCAGCTCCCTACAAAGGGACGGGAGGCGTCAAAATCGAAATGACCCATTTTCTGGGCAAGCTCGCGTTCTTCAAGAATGAGATCGCAGGCCTGAAGTTCTGGCGCGGCGTCGGCGGCAGGTGTCTGACTGGCGATTACTTCTGCTCCGAAGACTTCCGCCGGTCCTGGGACGCCACCGGCCTCAAGGGCCTGACATTCAAACCCGTCATCGAAGCCGACGCGGTCTGGGCCGCGTACAAGTCCGAAAAGATGAAGGGGTGGGCATCGGATAGGGCGGTCTCCGTCGAGTAACTGTTGTGACGGTGACAATCACGAAGACTTTTGGCTGCATCCAACTATTGGAGCCGGAAAATGACGTCGATTGAAATGCGCGTTTGGTCCGATGAAGAAGTCGCGGATATGAAAAACTATATCATCGAGCGAGACCCGGACTTGTGGAAGCGCATGCAGGATATTGAAAAAGAGAGCGGAGATTACCGAGAACGCGAAGAAGGCGACCAAGTTCTGAGACTTATATACGAGCGACATCCCGGCATCGGCTTGGTCTGGGGTGGCGACATGTTTTCGCAACTTCGCGACCGATTGCGCCGCCAATTAGGCATCACACAGTAAAATCGTGAAGGCTGGGGTAGTGTCGTGGATAAACACATTCTGCTGGATCGGCCACGATACTTCGTGGATATCGCGAATTCCAGCCGGTACGTTGAAACGCCGGCGCCTTACATGCCTGGCGGCGTGCATGTCGAAATGACCCACTTCTTGGGCAAGCTCGCGTGCTTCAAGAAAGAGGTCGCCGGGCTCCAATTCTGGCGCGGCGTGGGGGTCGCTGCCTGACAGGTAGATATTTCTGCTCCGAAGACTTCCGCCGGTCCTGGGACGCCACCGGCCTCAAGGGTTTGAGATTCAAGCCCGTCATCGAAGCCGACGCGGTCTGGGCCGCGTACAAGTCCGAGAAGATGAAGGGGTGGGCATCGGATAGGGCGGTCTCCGTCGAGTAACTGTTGCGACGGTGACAACCACGAAGACTTTTGGCTGCATCCAACTATTGGAGCCGGAAAATGACGTCGATTAAAATGCACGTTTGGTCCGACGACGAAGTTGCCGAGATGCAGAACTATATCATCGAGCGAGACCCGGACCTGTGGAAGCGCATGCAGGATATTGAAAAAGAGAGCGGAGATTACCGAGAACGCGAGGAGGGCTATCAAGCTATAAGGCACATACGTGAACGACATTTTGATGTATCTCCTTATTGGGCCTTCGATTTATTTTCGCAGCTTCGCGACCGATTGCGCCGCCAATTGGGCATCACGCAGTAAAATCGTGAATTCTGGGGTAGTATCGTGGACAAATACATTCTGCTGGATCACAACTCTCTCTCTTACGCCTTCAAGGCGGCACCTAAGGGCTCAAACGATCTAGGGGGCTTGAGGGCAATCAGCGAGTACGCATCCCAAAATGGCTTCAAATTTGTCGTCACAGATGTTGTGCTCCAAGAGATACGCCAGGGACCGCAGCAGGCCGAAATACTCCATTGGCTCGCCAGCAATGCGGAAGTTCGAACAACAAGGCAGTTTGTGCTTTATGACGCATCGATTGTCGCAGGCGAACCGAAGACGAGCAGGGTCAATCTCGGCGAATTGGCAAACCTCGAGTTTGCATCCACCCAAATGAATGGCGGGTCTGCTGTCACAATTTGGAGTGACGACAAGTTCTTTGACAGTCTGCAGAACCACAAAAATGGCCTGACGGCTCCACAGCAACGCATAACCTCATCCGATTTGCTGAAAGGCGCACGCGACTCAGGTTCTCTATCGGAGCAGGACTTTCGCTCCATCGTGAGCAGTTATCGCCAGAATGTCGAGCCATTCCGAACGCAGCCGAGTGGCATTGCGAAGAGTCCGCGCCTGGACACCTTCGACACTCCCTCAACCGGTACCGGCAACGTCCTGGCCGATCGCGGAGCCCTGTCTCGCGCCCTTGCGACCGGCGAAGTTACGCCGCGCGGCGCTGCCGCCTTCCTTCAGTCTGCCGGTCTGTCGCGCGTCGCTGCAGACTTCCTGGCACTGACGAAGAACGGCGCGCCGATCCTTGTCGCAGGCATCGCGGCCTATGCGCTTTACAAGATCGTCAACGACGTCGCCGAAGCGAGGGGCGTCTCGCCGAGTGCAGTGCTGGCCGAGGCAGCGGCCGGTCTCTCCTACGACGATCTCAGGTCTGCAGCCGCAGGTGTGATCACCGAGGGGCTCATTCAGTCGGCCCTCGGCCCCATCGGGGTTGCGAGACAACTCTACAGTCTGGCCTTGGCAGGCGAAGACATCATCGGCGCTCTCGAACTTCTGGAACTCGCTCACCCCAACGACTCCGTCATCCGGTCGCTCGGCGACTTGGCGCGGGCGTTCAAGGAGACGGCGGCCTATCAACAGTTCAAGGACAATAAGGACGCACTTCAGCGCGCCGTGTCCGACTGGCTGGCAGGCGACGGCGAGCGGTACAAGGACGACTACAGCCTCGCCGTCAACCGGCGCGTCGCCACCGACGCCGCCCTCGATGCGATTTCCGGCAACCTCACCATCTCCTCGCGCACGCTCGCCGGGTTCGAATTCGCGGCGGACGGCACCCGGCTCGACAAAGCGTGGGTGCAGCTCGCCAACGGCACGCGCATCCTCGAATATGCCGACGGCGGAGAGGTCGTGCGTCGCGACTACTGGGCGGGCGGCCAGAAGGTTTTGTCGGAGTACAAATCCGACGACACATCAATCCTCAACTATTTCGACAGGGCTGGCCGCGTGGCATACGCCGCGACCATCGCCGACGGGAGCGACGTCGCAAGCGTATCCGTGGATCAGTTCGGCCGAACGCACATCGACGTGCCGTCCGTCGCCGCGCTGCAGGCGGCCTGGACGGCCATCGATGCAGGGCCCCATAGCCTGTTCATGAATACCGAGAGTTTCTCGGAAGCGGACTTCTCCGCGGCCTTCGCCGACCCGAGGCTCGAAGGTATCGAACGGTCTCATGTCGATGGGTTCTCGCTGAGCGTCGACGCGAGCGGCCATGTCGACTGGGTCCAGGCCGAAGTGAAAGGCTTGAGCTATAGCGCCCCCGACGAAGTGGTGACCATCGAGCGCGAGATCGTCCAGGACCCGTTCGCGGGTGCGTTGTCCGATCCGTCCGCCTACGCCTATCGGGAGACCGTCACCGCGGCCGATGGTACCATGCTCGCGCGGACGGAACGCACCGCCTCCGGCACCACGGTCACCCGCGCGCGGGACGCTGAGACCGGGCAGTGGAATACCACGGTGCGGACGGCCGAGTGGCAACTCGCCGGCGGGCAGATCGGCGCCGCGCTCGGCTCGGCCATCGGTAACGCCATCGGCGGGCGCAACGTGTTCGCGCGGGTGGCGGCATCGACGGTGCTCGGCGCGACGCTCGGCACGGTGGGCGAGGGCTTCGGGGCCTTTATCGCCAATTCCTCGGACCAGGCCTCTCTCGGCGACGAGATCGTCGGCGCCTTCGGGGAGAACTTCGGCGCGCGGCTCGCGACCTCGTTCCAGAGCGCGGCCGTCGGCGCGGTCGTATCCGGGCGCGTTGACGCTGTGGATCGACGCGCGGCCGGGCGCGACCTATGCGCCGGAGGTGGCGCCGCGCGCGGCGAGCGTCGGGCCGAGCCAGATCGGGGCTGCCCGACCGCGGTGTTGTCGGGTCGTGGACTGGCGCAGCGGACAACTTACCGGAATTTGCCGCTCGCGATGGCTTCACGGCGGCGCAAAGTGGTCGTAGCCTCACCGTGGTTCAACACACAGGAGGTTTCGGATGCGCATCGTTCTCGCAGTGATCGCAGTCACCGCCGCGGCGGCTCTCGTGCCGGTGTTGTCGTCGGCGAAGCCGGCGTCGTTCGACGTCGCGTGTGCCGGCAAGGATTACAAGGGCAGCTGATCGGCCCGTGGTCGTGCCGCGTTCGAAAAGGGTCGCGTCTGCGGCCCTTTTTTATTGGCCGGGACGGATCGCGCGGGGGGCGTCAGAAACGGGGCGCCTGAAAAACTGACGGCCGGCTCTTACGCGTGAACTGCGAGCCGGCCGTGTATGTTCGGGACCGACGCAACACCGCCGAACGAGAGAAGGTTTCGGCGAGTCGCCGGGCGGGATTGCGGCGCCCGGCTGAACGGATCGACAGACTGCGGGTGGACGGCGCCTAGCGTGTGATCTCGTAGTCGACCACGGTGTAGGCCCAGCTGGCGAGCGGATCGCCGCCACCGCCGGCGCGTGGCGCGGTCAAGGCGGCGGAGATCTGGTGGATGAGCTTCATGAAGTATCCGGTCGGTTCGTTCACCGGCTCGAAGCCCTTGGTGCGGGCGCCGCGCTCGGCGGCGTTCTGCTCGATGTCGAAATCGGCCGGCACGACCAGCGCCATCAGCTTGCTGCGGCCGACCGGCTCGACGGCGCGGAACGCCGTGAAGCCGTAACCGGCGCCGGGAATGGTCACCGTGGTGGCGGCGGCGATGCGGCCGACGTCGGTGTTGCCCGTGTACTTGTTGGGGAAGATGACGGTGACTTCGCCCTTGGCGTTGATGTCGATGATGATCAGGCGGCCGGCGATCGTGCTGCGGGCCTCGAAGATGACCTCGCGGCCGAGCGCGATGCGGGTGCCGCCGCGGATCTCCACCTGAAGGCGGCCGGTGGCCTTGCCGAGCAGGTCCTGCAACTGGGCCAGCCCTTCGGCAAGCTGGCGCTCGGAGACGATGCCGGCGGGCGGGGTGACGAGCGGGGAGAGGCCGCCGAGCGGGCCGACGTGCTTTTGGATCCAGTCGGCGTGATTGGAGACGCGGGTGTAGACTCCGTAGGCGGCCGGTTTGGCGCAATCCTCGCCCCAGCTCACGACGCCGACCTGATAGGGGCAGCCGTCCTTGTCGAAGGCGACGAGCGGGCCGCCGCTGTCGCCCTGGCAGCTGTCGCGGCCGCCGGTGTCGAGGCCGGCGCAGAGTTGGCCGTCGCCGATGGCCGATGTCTTGTAGCGCTGCTTGCACGTGGACGTGGCGACGGTCGGCACCGAGGTTTCGAGCAGGGTGCGCGAGCCGGCGAACACCTCGCCCGGCCCGTCGCTGCGCTGGAAGCGTTTCATGCCGGCGCGGTGGCCGGTGTAGCCGAACCCGGCGACGCGGACCTGGGTGCCGGCGCTGGCCGGGTCGGTGGCCGCGGCGAGGGAGAGGCGCGCCTTCGGTCCGCGCCAGTCGCGGTCGAGCTTGAGCAGCGCGACATCGTTGCCGACTCGCTGGGCGATGGTGTCGATGGCCCTCTCGGCCTCGTGGGCGGGCAGCTTGAGGGCGGCGTCGATGGCGGCGCGGTAGTCGTCGTGCACCACGACCTCGACGACCTTGAACACGTTGTCTGGGGCCACCTTGGTCACGTCGGCGATGCCGATAACGACCTCGAGCCGGCCTTCGTGCTCCTTGGACTGACTGTCACGCAGGATGCCGGTTGTGGTGGTGACGAACTCGGGCAGACAGTGGGCGGCGGTGACGACCCAGCGGTTGGCGACGACGCTGCCGCCACAGAAGAACTCGGACACCTTGCCGGCCTCGGAGTGCAGGCGGATGGCGGCGAGGCCCGGCCAGTCGTTCAGCTTTGCGGCGGTGCCGCCGACGATCTTCGGGCGGGCGGTCGAGCAGGCCGGCGTCTTCGCCTCAGCCGTGCCGTAAAGACCGAGCCCGCAGGCCAGAGCCAGGAACCACCGCGATGACATGACAGCCTCCACGCGCCGCTTGCGCCAAGGTTGCCACGTTAGCGTGCGAGCGCAACAGCAATTCGACGGTACGGCCGGGAGCCGTGCGGTTCACGGGCGGCGCAGGACCTGGATGCGCCACGGCGAGGTGCGGTAGCCCTTCGGGCGCCAAAGATGATGCCAGGCCACGTCGACCACGCGGGCCGGATCTGCGCGCAGCCCGTGGGCCATCAGCGCGGCGGCGAGCGCCTCGCCGCGACGGTCGTCGGGGGCGGCGTCGGTGACGACCGCGGTGACGTCGCCGAGCCCGCCGGCGCCCGGCTGCAGGCGGGTGGCGTCGTCGCCGAGGATGATGCGCGCCTGCGGGAAATGCTGGCGCAGATTGCCGCCGAGTTCGTGGCCCGCGGTGACGATGGTGGCGCGGTCGCCGACGCCGGCCTTGCGCATCTCGCGCGCCAGTTCGGCATAGGGGATGCCCCACCGGCACTTGTTGCAGACGGGGTCGAGGATGAACATGTTCGCCATGCGCGCATTGAACGCGACGACGGCGATCAGCAGCGCGATCACGGCGAACAGCTTCAGTCGCCGCGAGCCGCTGCGGGAGCGCTGGGCGATGGCGAACAGCCAGATCACGCTGGCGACGTAGAGCGGCATGAGCACGTGCATGGCATAGCCGCCGATGCCGAGCGTGACGGCGCCGAGCATCGAGAAGACGAGGCCGAGCAGCGTCGCGCGGGCCACCAGCAGATCGAGGCGGCCCCAATTGGTGGCGGGATCGTGCCACAGCGCGCTGAGGTCGGCGGCGGCGGTGCGCAGGAAGCCCGGGAAGGCGAGTGGCAGGATCACGATCAGCGGCGACAGATACATGAACGGGCCGCGCACGGCGTCCTTGAGGCCGATCAGCATGTCGCGCAAGTGGCCGTGGGCGCTCGGCTGGAAGATCTCACGCCAGTGCGACGGATCGTGCGCGACCCAGAGCGCGAACGGGGCCGCGATAGCCGCCGCCAGCGTCGCGGAGAGGCCGAGCGAGGGGCGCAGCACGCGGCGGCGCACCGCGGGGTCGAGTGCGACGGCGCCCCACAGGCAGAGTTGGAACACGAAATAATTGGGCTCGGTCAGCAGGCCGAGGCCGGCGATCAGGCCGAACAACGCATGGTCGCCGAGGCTGCCGCGATCGTGTAGGCGCAGGAAGGCCCACAGCGTCGCGGCCACGCCGGTCATCGCCAGGACCTCGTGGGTGAAGCCTTCGTGATAGCGCCAGCTGATCTGATAGATCAGCGCCAGCGACTCGACCGTCAGCACCGCCCACAGGCGATCGGCGAGGATGCGGCAGGCGGCCAGATAGAGGAAGACGGCGGTGGCGGTCAGCGCCGCATACTTGATGGTCAGGAAGCTGAGCAGATTGGGCCCGGTGACCTGCTGCACCGCGTAGAGGACCCAGTCGTAGAGCGGCGGCTGGCGCGGGTCGTAGCCGAGCCGCAGCTCCTGGGCGAGCAGCTGATCGCGCGTGTCGTCCTCGCCGAGGGTCGAGGAGGCCAGCAGGCGAAAGCCCATGTGCAGAGCGACATACAACAGAACGCCGGCCAGCACGATCAGCAGGCCCTTGGCGCGCTCGTCGGGCGGCAGTGCGGGCACCGCGGGCGCGACCGCCTGGGCGCGGGCGGACGCGGGGGTCACGCCGAGAGGTTCGCCGGGAAGATCTCGCATGCCCATCCACTCGTTCCGCTCGCCGGCACGAGTTGCGCACGACCCGACCAACATCGCGTGAAATTACAAGCGAATAGCCCGCGGGTAAAGGCGGCGTCGGTGCGGCCGGCCGGCGCAAAAGAGGCGTTGGTGGAGGAACGGCTGGGGCCGGGGGGGCGTCTCAGTGCGCGGGCGGCGGCGCGTACATCTGGATCAGCTTCAAATAGGCCTCGAGTTTCGACCTGTCATGGTACTCGTCACAGCGTGCTATGCGGCCGTTTTCGATCAGGTTGACCTGGCGGAACGTCATGCTGATCGGCTCACCTGACGCGCGATGTCTGCCGATGAATTCGACCCGGACCCGCACGGTATTGTCCGCGGTACCCATGACCACCGGCCGATACAGGATGTAGTCGTAGTGTTGGCGTGCCGTGGTCAGGGCCATGCGGATCTGCTCCGATCCGACCCACTGACCCGCGTGGTCGACAAGATCCTCCGATACATGCAGCGTGAACACGCAATCATCTGCCACAAGGGCCATGGCCGCATCCAGGTCTCCACGTTCCCAGTGCCGGTTGAACTGAGAGACGACGCTCAATGGGTCGGGCATGGCTCGGTTCCAATCCAGCGCACTGTGCTTGTGGCCCGTCGCGTGGACCAAGGGTATGGCCGGGCACGGCCGTGCTACCCGGTCGTCGAGACCCAAGTATTCTCAGCTGTTGTCGCCGCTCTGTCGATTCCGATGCCTGGGCTGCGAACCGTCCTGACGATCGTCGCCGGTCGATCTCGATGGTGCGGGCGCCCTGTCATCGAGGGCGCCGAGGTCGGTGTCTCGGTCGCCGCGTTCCGGCAGCGCCTCGATCGATCCGGCTCGCGCAGACCGCTCCGGATCTGCTCACCCGCTTGACGCGGCCCGCCCGCGCGTTCTGAAGCCCGCGCGCGGGCGGTTCGGATCACTCCGCCGAAGCAGCCTTGGTCGATGCGGCCTTGGCCGGCGGGGTGGAGGCCGGCTTTTTCGCGGGTGTCACCTTGCGCTTGGTGTTGGCGGGCGGCGGCGCCGGTGTGTCGCTGCCAAAGTCGAACAGCGAGAGCAGCGGCGTGCTTTCGCTGACGCCGCCCGTGTAGGCCTGCAGCACTTTCACCTTGGTCCCGACCTTGGCGATCGAGGCGAGGTGCACGACGTGCTCGTTGGTCAGGCGGAAGCAGCCCGACGAGTTGGCCCGTCCGACGGTGCGGTCGTTGTTGGTGCCGTGGATGCGGTAGATGGTGCTGCCGAGATAGAGCGCGCGGGCGCCCTGCGGATTGAGCAGTCCGCCGGTCACCGTGATCGGCAGGCCCGGCACGCGCTTGTGCATTTCGGGCGGCGGCGTCCAGCTCGGCCAAGCGGCGATGCGGCTGATCCGCTCGGTGCCGGACCAGGTGAAGCCGTCGCGCCCGACCGAGATCGGATACTGGTAGGCCTTCTGACCCGGCAGCACGAAGAAGAGCTTGCGGCCCTGGGTGTCGACGATGATCGTGCCCGGTTCCTCGTTCTGATCGAAATAGACGATCGGCGGCTCGGCGGGCTTGATGTCGGGGCGGTCGCCGCCCTGCATGAACTTCGGGTAGACCGTCGGCCCGTAGGACTTGCGCCGCTCGGCGCGCTCGGCTTCCGTCTGGGCCGCCTGCTGCCGCAGGTCGCTCTCGTAGACGGGCGCGTGGTCCGACCATCCCACTTGGGCGCGCGCGGTTGCGCTCGCCAGCGCCAGGCCGGCGGCCAGCAGCGACAGCATGACGACGCAGCGGTTCATGCGGATCTCCCGTGATTCATGTCGTGTCCGACGGCAGCACGCCGATACGCGTGGACGCAATAGGCGCGACCGTGCCGCTATCACAAGTTGGCACACACGTCTGGGGGTAAGGTCGCCCGCGACTGTGGCGCCGTTCCGCCAGATGCGAGACGGGGCAAGCCGCCCCACGGTGCTCACGAGCAGCACCGCAATCTCGTCGTCCGGCGCGGGGCGGTTTTGCGCCGGGGCTGTCCCCCGTCGCGCTGTCGCTGCCGGATCTAGAGTTGGAGGCCACGCCCGGAATTGAACCGGGGTTCGCGGATTTGCAGAAACAGGAAGTGGCATATCGGACACGATCATTGCAAATCAGACACAAGCAAAAACAGTCATTTAGATCATTCGATCCGATCACTGGTGATCAGAAAGGATCGACATTCGACGTCTCGGCGCTTACAGTGCGCTTACATCCGGGTCGGCGGACCTCATCCGCTGTGACCCTTAGGGTGAGCGCGGAGGATGTAAGCAGATGCCGAATGCGACCTTCACGATCCGCTGGGTCGAGGCCCTGAAGCCGACCAAGGCGGGCGACGAGTATTGGTGGGACGACCGCATGCCGGGCTTCGGTCTGCGGCTCGGCGCGTCGGGGTCGAGGACGTTCGTCGCGCAGGCTCGGCACCGGGGTGCTGGCACGCAGCGGCGCGTGACCCTCGGGCGCTACGGGGTGGTCACGCTCGATCAGGCTCGTGACAAGGCCCGCAAACATCTCGCAGCCGCCGCCGAGGGCCGCGACATCGTCGGCGAGGTGCTTGCGGCCAAGAAGGTCGAGGACGCCCGGCTGACCCTCTCGGCGCTGGCCGACAAGTGGCTGGCGCTCCACGTCAGGCCGAAGCGCGCCGAGCGGACGGCATACGACTACGAGAAGGTGTTGCGCCTCTACCTGCGCCCCGCCATGGGCGAGAAGCGCGTGGACGAGATTAGCCGCGCCGAGGTGCTGGAGCTGCACAACGACATGAGCGCGACGCCGAAGGTGGCCGACTACGCCATCGTGGTCGCCAAGGCCGCCGTGAACTTCGGGTTGAAGAACGATCTGCTGCCGAAGGGCATGCCCAACCCGTTCGCTGGCGTCGAGCTGTACGGCGGCGAGGGTCGCGAGAGGTTCTTGTCGGCCAGCGAGGTCGAGCGGCTGGGAGACGCCATCACGGCGCTGCAGGCGTCGGGCGACCTGTCGCCGTGGTCGGCGGCGGCCCTGCGGCTCCTCGTGTTCACCGGCTGCCGGAAGGGCGAGATCCTCGGCCTGCGCTGGGCGTGGGTGTCGTTCGATCAGGGTGCTCTGCTGCTGCCGACGTCGAAGACTGGCAAGCGCCGCGTCGAGCTGAGCCCGCCCGCCATCGAGGTGTTGAAGGCCGTCCCGCGCGTGGAGGGGAACGAGTTCGTCATCGTGGGCCAGCGGCCCGGCACGCACATGCAGTCGTTGATGGTGCCCTGGCGGCGCGTCTGCGCACATGCGGGCATCAGCGACTGTCGGGTCCATGATCTGCGCCACAGCTTCGCATCGTTCGCCGCTGCCGACGGCCTCTCGCTGCCGATGATCGGCAAGCTGCTCGGCCACACGGTCCCGGCGACCACCGCGCGGTACGCTCACCTTGCGGATGAAGCCAAGAAGCGGGCCAATGACGTCATCGGAATGCGTCTTGGCGAGCTGATGAAGGCGGGTGCTTTTCAGCACCCTGTCGACAGCATCGACGGTGGGGGTATTGACACCGACTGACCGTTCACCTATTTCCGCGATTGTCGGCGAAGTTGGGTTCGCCGAAGCGCGGCCTCAGCCGCCCAGTGTTGTCCCTTGTAACGGCAAAATCCACCGTTTCGGCGCTTCGAGCGCACGAGGGACCGCGCATGACATCCGACGAACTATTGCCGCCCGAGGCCGTTGCGGCCATCGCATCCAACTCCACCATCACGCTCGCACGCTGGCGCCGCGACGGCACCGGCCCGAGGTTCATGAAGATCGGCAGAAGGATCTTCTACCGGCGCTCCGACGTCGAGGCGTGGTTGGCCGCCCAAGTCGTAGGCTCGAATGCCGAGCTGCAGATGCGCGCCAGCGAGCGGGGGGCAGCGTGATGGAGAAAGCCACCCGGAAGCAGATCGAGGCGGCGACCTTCGCTGCTCGCCCCATCCGCCCGCTGCAGTCGCTGGCGACGGTGCGTGATGCTGTGCTCTCGCCAAACCCCGAGCGCCTGCCGATCTGGCGCTTTCGGCTCGCCTCGGACCTCGCTGTCGAGCTGCAGCCGCAGCGAGGTCCCATCCTCTTCAAGGGCCGCGCCATCGAGGCCTCCGCCGTCAGCGAGATCCATTTCCTGTGAACCGGCATGCAATTTTGACCCCTGTTCGGGGGTGATCGAATTGCAATTT
>JBMOGA010000032.1:0-44586 GCA_049318625.1 Hyphomicrobiaceae bacterium | reverse complement strand
TGGAAATAGCCGGATTCGAAACTCAAGCTTGGCCTCGGATCAGGGGAGCAGGCCATGCAAGGTCGGCCAGAGCGTGGCGACCGGCTGTGTCTGCAAAGAGCCGATGCAGCTCATCGGCCAAACCTGCACCACTCAGACCGTGATCAAGCCGACCACAAACCCGGTCGCCTGCAAGGTCGGCCAGAGCGTGGCGACCGGCTGTGTCTGCAAGGAGCCCATGCAGCTCATCGGCCAAACCTGCACCACTCAGACCGTGATCAAGCCGACCACAAACCCGGTCGCCTGCAAGGTCGGCCAGAGCGTGGCGACCGGATGTGTCTGCAAACAGCCCATGCAGCTCATCGGCCAAACCTGCACCACCCAGACCGTGATCAAGCCGACCACCAACCCGGTCGCCTGCAACGTCGGCCAGAGCGTGGCGACCGGATGTGTCTGCAAACAGCCCATGCAGCTCATCGGCAAGATCTGCACGACCCAGACCGTGATCAAGCCGACCACCAACCCGGTCGCCTGCAAGGCCGGCCAGAACGTGTCGACCGGCTGTGTCTGCAAACAGCCAATGCAGCTGGTCAATGGTGTCTGCAGCCCGCCGTCCCAGAATTGCCCGGCCGGGCAGAAGTTCACGAACGGGAAATGTCAGTAGACCAGCAAACCTGCGGGGTGGCGCGACGATGTCCGCGCCCCTCGATCGCCCGGCGGCAGGAAGCCTGAACCCTCCGGGGACGCCATCAGCCGTTCTGGACGCGGCAAGGCGCGCCGGACTGCTGGCTGCTCCGGAGTTGCACCCTCTTCGCTCCGAAGCTCGTGCTCGTCGTCACGAGGCCACCGAGCCCGTCGTCGCGTGGGCCGGCTAACCGCGAATCTCAGGCCCGCTGCTGGGTCCGTGCGGCGCGACGGGTGGCCCGAGTTCGATGCGCCAGCCGGCCCGCCGCAAATGGGCCACGACCCCATCGGCGACTAGGCGCAACGTCTCGATCGGCTGGCCTTTGGCCTTGTAGGGCGAGCGCGCGAGCGCATAGGCGATGTCACGCGCCAGCTCGGGATCTCGATCGAATGGCTCGTCGGAATTGGGCATCGCACGACTTAACACAATCGGAACAAAAATAGAACACTACAGGCTGCTCCGAGGAGCCCCCGAGGGCGGCGGAGGCCGTTAGCCACATGCAAACGTTGCTCCGGCATGATGGAGCCACACGCGGGGAGGGCATCGAATTCATGAACCGGGGTTGGTACGCCATGTTGGCCGTGATGGTGCTGGCCGGTGTCGGGCTGGTGCTGTCCGTCCGCCCGGCCGGCGCGCAGCCTGGGGCCGTCACGTCGCGCTATGTCCAGGTCAACCCGGAAGGTTTGCCCGCGCTCAAGCTTTACGTCGAGGAGGCCGGGCGCGGTCGGCCGCTGGTGCTGCTGCACGGTCTTGGCGGGTCGGGCTATGCGTGGCGTCAGGTTGTGCCGACACTCGCCAAGTCGTTTCGCGTCATTACACTCGACCTCATGGGCTTCGGCCGGTCGGACAAGCCGATGCACGACCGCTATGCCCCAGCCGACCATGCCAGCGTCGTCCTGGCCGCGCTGCGCGCCCTCGACGTGCGCGGTGCCGCTCTCGCTGGCCACTCGCTCGGCGGGCTGGTGGCCCTGCTGGCAACGATCGAGGCCAACCGCGGGGATGCCGGCCGCGTCTCTCACGTGCTGCTGTTCAACGCCCCGGCACTGCCACAGCCTTCGACCGAGGCGGTCGAGTTCATGAAGCTGCCGGTCGTGCCGTACGTGGTGCTGTCGCTGGTGCCGGCGGAAGCAACCGCCCGGGTCGGGCTGCTCGGTGGTGGCGCGCAGCGCATGGATCACATCAGCGACACCGACATCTCGTTCTATGCCGACCCGTTGCGCAGCGTTGGCGGTGCGCACGGCATCATCCAGTCGGCCCGTCAGATCGCGCCAGCCGATCCCCGGCCGATCCTCAAGGCCTACAAGACGATCCACCAACCCGTTCTGGCGGCCGGTTGCAAGGACGACCCGACGGTGCCGATCTCGACGGCCATAGCCCTCTCGAAGTATCTGCCGCGGGCGCGGCTGGCCGTCCTCGACAAGTGCCAGCATCTGCCGATGGAGCAGAACCCGCGCGCCGTGGTGGCGGCGGTGCACAATTTCCTGAAGCGCTGAGCCAGGGCCCGCGCCCGGCGACGCCGTGATGGCATGCACGCCGATCCGGCGTGCGTCGGCGGGTATTGTGCGGGGGCCTGCCTGATGCTCAGATCAGCGGCCTCTAGAAGCCTCAGATGCGGTCGGTCGAAGTGGACGCGCTGCGCGGCCACCGAGAGCGTCAATCGCAGCCTGAAACCATCATTTTGGAGTGTGCTTCACGACTTTGATGGATCGCGCAGGCGAGCCCATCGACGTCGATCGCCCTCTAGCCAACACAATCGGGAGAGCGTCCGTGATCTTCGACCACCGCACCTACTACTGCCGTCCCGGCACCATCAAAGCGCACCTCGCCATCTACGAGGAGCATGGCCTCAAAGTGCAGACGCGCCATCTCGGCCAACCCGTGTTGTATGCGACGACCGAGGTCGGCGACGTCAACAGCTACGTCCACATCTGGGCCTATGCCGATCTGGCCGACCGCACGGCGAAGCGCGCCGCGCTGTGGCTCGATCCCGCTTGGAACGCCTACATCAAGATGTCAGCCGACTTCGGCGCGCTGATCAAGCAGGAGAACAAGATCCTGGTGGCGGCACCGTTCTTCAAGCGCTGAGGTCGCGGCCTTCCGAAGGAACCGGCAGCGTCGCGAGGCCGCTCGCGGCGCTGTTTTTTGTTGAGGGCGCGCGACCGCGCGGGGTCCGGCCGGGCACAGTGGCACGGTTGGGTGGCGGGTGTGTTGCCGCGCGAGGCGGCACGACTTCGGGCGTGAGTCCACTCACGATCCGGCGCGGCTGGGCGCGCGCTCCGACGCCGGGACAACCCGGCCCGCGACGCCCGGCGGCGCCGAGGGTCTCGCGTGAGTCGCTTCACGGCCGAACGCCGTTCGACCGACATGGCGGAAATCAGGATCAGCCGGCCTGTAAGCCGGGTTCTGTCTGGAGGCTTGCGCCTCCGCGACGGCCATTCATCTGGGACGCCCGTTGCCGGACGCCTCGAGCAACCAACCCGGGTGGCGGGCCTGGAAACGGACCTCGTGCCGGATTGCTCCGCACGCGGCCACCCCTATTTGGTCTTGCTCCCGGTGGGGTTTGCCCTGCCGCTCCTGTCACCAGGCGCGCGGTGCGCTCTTACCGCACCGTTTCACCCTTGCCGCCGGCTCGCGCCGGGTTGGCGGTTTGATTTCTGTGGCACTTTCCCTGGGGTCGCCCCCGGCGGCCGTTAGCCGCCACCGTGTCTCCATGGAGCCCGGACTTTCCTCCACCGGCACGGATCGAGCCATAGACGCTCCCGTGCCGGCAGCGGCCGTCCGGCCGGCTGATGACCCTACTTGTGGCGGGCTGGGCGCGGCGTCAAGCGTGCTTCGTGGGCTTGTTGACCAGCCAGATGCCACCAGCGACAAGGGCGAGGCCGGCGATCAGGCCAACGCTGAGGCGCTCGCCAAGTATCAGATGGCCGGCGATCACGCCGAAAATGGGGGTCAGGAACGTGAAGGCGTGGAGGCTCGCGGCGGAATAGGTGCGCATCATCCAGAACCAGGCCAGATATCCGAACGAGACCACCGCCAGCGCGGTGTAGAGGAAGGCCGCAACGACATGCGGGCTCATGTCGGTAACGCCGGGCTCGGCCATGGCGAGGGACGCCAGAGGCAGCGCGACCGCAGAAACCGCGAGCTGGTAGAGCAGGATCTTTTCGGCCGGGGCGCGGCGCAGGCTGGTCGCCTTGATGACGATGGTGGTGACGCCCCACAGAATGCCGCCGGCGAGACAGAGCAGGTCGCCCGTGACGCTGGTCGCGGCCGCACCGACCAGGCCTTCGCCGAATGCCACCGCCAGTCCGACGAAGGCGGCGAGGAGGCCGAGCATGCGCACCGGCGTAAGCCGGTGGCCCGGCACCAGCAGATGTTCGCCGATCGCGGCGACGAACGGGGCCGCGTGCAGGAAGACCGTGCCACGTGCGGCGCTGGTCAGGGCGAGGCCGGCGTAGAGGACGAGGAACTCTGCCGCGAACACGCTGCCGCAGACGACACCGGCCACCAGCGTGCCGTCACGCTCGTAGAGCCGGGTGCCGCGCGCCATCGCCCAGCCCCAGATGACGAGGCCGCTGACGACCGAGCGCAGGCCGGCGTTGAGAACAGGCGAGATGCCGAGGTTGGCAATCTTCGCCATGACGATGCCGATGCCCCAGATCAGGCAACAGGTGGTCAGCAAGAGGGCTGCGCGCGCATCGAGATCGGGGGCCCGGGCGGGGGGCACCGCCGTCATGCCGCCGGTCCTTGAAACCGCGCCCCGACCTGGGCGATTGCCACGCGCGTACCCGTGTCGAGGCGGCCATCGACGCGGGCCGGGCGGAAGCGGCGCTGAAACGCGGTCAGAACGGCGACGGTCAGCGGGTCCATCTCCCCGGTCCGCCGAATCCCATATCCGATGGCGGCGAGAGTCTCTTGCGCGGCGGCCACGGCCGGACCGCCGGCACCCGGCCCATAGCCCGCGTCGCCGGTTGCTTCCGGCGGGTCGACCCACAGGCCGATGCCCGCCTCGGCCAGCGCCGCCCATGGAAATTTCTCGCCCGGATCGGCCTTGCGCAGCGGCGCGACGTCGGAATGGCCGAGGACGCGGTCCGCAGGTATCGCGTTGCGGGCCAGGATATCGCGGCAGAGCGCCACGACCGCCCGCAGCTGCGCCGGCGGGAACTCCGTGTATCCGAGACCGTGGCCGGGGTTGTGGATTTCGATGCCGATCGATCGCGAGTTGATATCGGTCTCGCCGGCCCAAACGGCGACACCGGCATGCCAGGCGCGGCGGCTCTCAGCCACCATCTGCGTGACCAGACCGTGCTCGTCGACAACGTAGTGACACGAAACCTTGCTCTCGGGGCGTGACAGCCAGTCTATGGCGACAGCTGCCGTCGCGACGCCGGTGTAATGGAGCAGCAGCATGTCGGCCGGACCACCGCGGCGCGGCTCGTGATTGCACGAGGGGTGCACGGCGCCGGCCAGCGGCGTATCGGGGGCAAGCGTCACAAACCGCGCTCCCGGGCGATCGCGTCATAGGCGACGTTGATGGCCGCCACTTTGCGGGTCGCTTGATCGATGAACTCCGGCGGCACGCCGTGCGCCATCAGCGTATCGGGATGATGCTGGCGGACGAGGGCCCGATACTGCGCCTTCACCTCGGCGTCGGTCGCATCGTGCGGAAGGCCCAGCACCACATAGGGGTCGGCAGCGTCGCGCACGAACAGCGCGCGCACGCGGCGATATTCCGGCTCGGTGAGGCCGAACACCGTCGCGACCCGATGCAGATAGTCCTCCTCGGCCTCGTGGATGACGCCGTCCGCCGAAGCGATGTGGTAGAGCCCTTCGAAGACGTCGCGCATCAGGTCCGGCTCGTCGCGCAGCATGGCCGCGACCTGGGCGGCGTAGGTCTCGAATCCGGCGACATCCTGCTTGGCCAGATCGAACAGTCGCTTGACGTTCGGCAACTCGTCGTGCGGGACGTGATAGATCGTCTCGAATGCCTCGGCCTCGATGCGCACCGACACGCCATCCGCCTTGGACAGCTTGGCGCTGAGCGCGATCACCGCCATCGTGAAGGCGACCGATCGGTTGATGGGCGTCGGGGCGAACAGCCGGTCGAGGCCGATCTGTGCCGTCAGGCCACCGATCGCCGTCCTGAGTGCGCCGCCCTCGGCCAAGCCGAGCGCCTCTTTGATGATCCACCAAGGCATCGCGCCGTTCTAGCCGTATTCGGTCAGGACATGAAGCGGGTGACCCGGCTGCCGGCCGCGATCTGTGCCCGCGCTCACGGTGCGCCATATCCGCCGCCGGTGGGGGTGACGATGATCACCGCCTCGCCCGCCTCGAGCACCGTCTGGGCGCAGCCGTCGAGATGCTCGATCTCGCCTGAGGTGCGGCGCACGAGGTTCTCGCCGAGTTGCCCTGCCTGCCCCCCGGCGAGGCCGTAGGGCCGGACCTTCCGGAAGCCGGCCAGGATGGCGCAGTCCATGCGTTCCAGGAAGCGGATGCGCCGGTAGGTGCCGTCGCCGGCACTCCATTTGCCCTTGCCGCCAGAGCCGCGGCGGATGGCGAACTCTTCCAAGACAACCGGGTAGCGCAGTTCCAGGATCTCCGGGTCGGTCAGCCGCGTGTTCGTCATGTGCACGTGGACGCCACTGGTGCCGTCGAACCCGGGGCCGGCCGGGCTGCCCGAGCAAATCGTCTCGTAGTACTGCACGCGGGCGTTGCCGAAGGTCAGGTTGTTCATCGTCCCCTGGCTCGGCCCCATGGCGTCGAGCGCCGCGAACAGGCAGTTGGTGACGATCTGGCTGGTCTCGACGTTGCCGGCGACCACCGCCGCCGGATACTCCGGCGAAAGCATCGAACGCGGCGGCACCTTCAGCGTGACCGGCTTCAGGCAGCCGGCGTTCATGGGGATCGGCTCGTCGACCATGACGCGGAACACGTAAAGCGTCGCCGCACGGGTGACCGGCAGCGGCGCATTGAAATTGTTCGACTGCTCGGGGCTGGTCCCGCTGAAGTCGACGGTCGCCGAGCGGGTCGCGCGATCGACCGTGATCTTGACCTGGACGTGGGTGCCCTGGTCCATCTCGACACGGAACGATCCGCCGTCGATGCGGGTCAGCAGGCGCCGCACGCTTTCCTCGGCATTGTCCTGGACGTGGCCCATGTAGGCCTTGACCACTTCGAGCCCGAAGTGTGCGACCATCTTCTCGAGTTCGGCGACGCCCTTGGCATTGGCGGCGACGTGGGCCTTGAGGTCGGCAATGTTCTTGCCCGGCATCCGAGCCGGATACTTGGCGCCCGACAGCAGCGCGTGCGTTTCGGCCTCGAGGAAGCGACCCTGGTCGACAAGCTTGAAATTGTCGATGTAGACGCCTTCCTCGTCGATGTGGGTCGCCCGCGGCGTCATGGAGCCGGGGGTCAGCCCGCCGATGTCCTCGTGATGGCCGCGGCTCGCCACGTAGAACAGGATTTCGCCGCCCTTTGCCGTAAACACCGGCGTGACGACGGTAATGTCGGGCAGATGGGTGCCGCCGTTGTAGGGGGCGTTCAGCATGTAGACGTCACCCGGCGTCATATCTCCCTTCCGCTCGCGGATGATCGTCTCGACGGATTTGTCCATGGAGCCGAGGTGCACCGGCATGTGCGGGGCGTTGGCGACGAGCTGGCCGTCGGAATCGAACACGGCGCACGAGAAATCGAGCCGCTCCTTGATGTTGACCGACTGCGCGGTGTTGCGCAGCGCCTCACCCATCTGCTCGGCGATCGACATGAAGAGATTGTTGAACACCTCGAGCAGCACCGGGTCGGCGTCCTTGCCGAGCCGCTCGCGTTGGCGGGTCTCGGTGCGGCGCAGAACGAGATGATCGCGGGCGGTGACTTCGAGGGCCCAGCCGGGCTCGACGACGACCGTCTGGTTGGGCTCGACGACGATCGCGGGGCCGGCGACACGGTGGCCGGGTGCGAGATCGGCGCGGATGTAGACCGGGGCCTGGTGCCAGGCGCGCCCCGAGTAGAACCGCGCGGTCTCGGACGATTTGGCCTGGCCGGTTCCGGTCAACGGCCGTGCGGGCTCGTCCAGGGCCGCGCCGCCGCCCGCCGACTCGACCTCGATCGCTGCCACGAATACCCGCTTCTCCGGGCTCTGGAAGCCGAAGCGTCGGCGGTGCTCGGCCTCGAAGTCGCGGCGCATCAGGCCGGCCTCGGCAAGCGGCACGGGCAGCGCCGTGTCGGTGCCCTCGTAACGCAGATGCAGCCAGGTGGTGACGGCGATCTCGTCGTGATGGACACCTTGGTCGAGCAGTTCCTCCGTCGTATCGCTGCCGAGGCGATGAGCCAGCGTTTCCATGTCGCGCAGCGTGGCGTCGTCGAGCACAGCCTCGACGGACTGCTCCCGGCTCGCCCGGATGTTGGCCAGCCCCATGCCATAGGCGGATAGAAGGCCCGACAGCGGATGAATGAGTACCGTCTCCATGCCGAGCGTATCGGCGATCAGGCAAGCGTGCTGACCGCCCGCCGAACCGAAGCAATGCAGCGCATATTCGGTGACGTCGTAACCGCGCTGGACGGAGATCTTTTTGATGGCATTGGCCATGTTCTCTAAGGCGATCCGGATGAACCCGTCGGCGACCTCCTCGGGCGCGCGCCCGTCGCCGATGCGGGCCGCCAGATCCGCGAACGCGGCGGCAACGGCCGCCTCGTCGAGCGGCTCGTTGCGGCCAGCTCCGAAGATGCGCGGGAAGAAGCGGGCCGACAACTTGCCGACCATGATGTTGGCGTCGGTCACGGTCAGCGGCCCGCCGCGCCGGTAGCACTTGGGGCCGGGGTTCGACCCGGCGCTTTCCGGCCCGACGCGGAAGCGCGTGCCGTCGTAGAACAGTATCGAGCCGCCACCCGCCGCCACCGTATGAATGCGCATCATCGGCACGCGCATACGCACGCCCGCCACCTCGGTCTCGAAGGCGCGCTCGTAGTCGCCCGCAAAGTGCGAGACATCGGTCGACGTGCCACCCATGTCGAAGCCGATGACCTGCTCGAAACCGGCGATGCGGCCGGTCTCGGCCATGCCGACGATGCCGCCGGCCGGCCCCGACAGGATGGCATCACGGCCCTGGAACAGTCCGGCCGCTTTCAGTCCGCCCGAGGAGGCCATGAACATGACCTTGGGGCCATCGCCGGCGGGGCCGACCGACAGCGCGGAGGCCACCTTCTCCACATAGCGCCGCAGGATCGGCGACAGGTAGGCGTCGGCAACGGCGGTATCGCCGCGGCCGACGATCTTGATCAGCGGCGACACCTCGTGGCTGACCGACACCTGCGCGAACCCGATCTCACGGGCAAGTCGGGCGACGGCCTGCTCGTGCGCGGGATGGGCGTAGGCGTGCATCAGCACGATGGCAACGGCCCGGATGCCGTCCGCCAGCGCCTTCTCCAGCGCCGGGCGCAGGCTTGCGAGATCGATGGCGCGCTCCACCGTGCCGTCGGCGCGGATGCGCTCTTCGGCGGCGACGACACGGGTGTAGAGCATCTCCGGCTTGATGATTTTCTTGGCGAAGATGTCCGGGCGCGCCTGGTAGCCGATCTCCAGCTGATCCTCGAGGCCGGCCGTGATCACGAGCAACGTGGCATCACCCTTGCGCTCGAGCAGCGCATTGGTGGCGACGGTCGTGCCCATCTTCACGGCGGCGATCCGGGCCGCTGGAATCGGTGCGTCGGAGCCCACGCCGAGAAACTGGCGGATGCCCTCGAGCGCGGCATCGTCATAAGCGCCCGGGTTCTCGGACAGCACCTTGCGTGCGAGGATCCGGCCGTCGGGCGTTCGCGCCACGACGTCGGTGAACGTGCCGCCACGGTCGATCCAGAAATCCCACTTGCCAGCGCCACTCGTCGGCTCGACGATACCGGATGCCATCTGCTCCCCCTGCCTAACGAAGCACCAAAATGCTCTACGCGCGAGCAATTACCGATAAGTCGTCGGTAATTTGTTGACACGATATTTCGATTGCGCCACGTTGACAATGCGTATCGACCTCACCCGAGGCAGTTTTCAGATGGGCCGCGAGCAACCCAAACGCCTGATGGACGCGTCGCCGGCAAGCCGCGACGACGGACCGGGGCCGATCGTCTCGTCGGCGCATCTGGCTGCCGGCGCCTCGCCCGGACTTTCAGAGGTCGAGTTCGGGCTGATCCTGGCGTCGCATGCTTTCGAGCGCTGGATGGTGCGTTGCATGGCCGCCGCCGGCCTGCCCGACTTGTCTCCGGTCGAGGTTCTGGTGCTGCATACGGTGCGCCACCGGGACCGGCAGAAGAAGCTCGCGGACATCTGCCTCGTGCTCGGCATCGAGGACACCCACATCGTCTCCTACGCGATCAAGAAACTGGAAGCACAGGGGCTCGTCACCTCGCGGAAGGCCGGCAAGGAGAAGGTCGTTGCTGCCACCAAGGTGGGTGCAGATGCCTGCGCGCGCTACCATCAGGTGCGGGAACGGCTGCTGGTGCGACCGGTCAAGCAGACTGGGCTGCCGGACCCGATGCTGTCCGAACTCGGCGCATTGCTCAGAGCGCTGTCGGGACATTACGATCAGGCCGCGCGGTCGGCGACCTCACTCTAGAGCAGGGCAAGCCATGGGAACCGGGAAAGCAGGCGGACGATGATTTGGTTACGGCGTGCCCTCGACGGATTGTACCTCGGCGCAGGCCTGCTCGCAGGCTGCTTTCTGATCGCCATCCTCGTCATGATGATGGCCCTGTCGATCGGCCGCGAACTCGGCGTGAACATAAAATCCGGAGACGACATCACCGCATGGTGCATGGCGGCAATGTCGTTCCTCGGCCTCGCGCACACCTTCAAGTCGGGTGAGATGATCCGCGTCGGGCTGCTCACGGAGCGTCTCAGCGGGCGGACGAAATGGGTCTTCGAGGTTTTCGCGCTGGCCATGGCCGCCATTTTCATCGGCTTTTTCGCGTGGCACGCGATCGACCAGAACGTGCTGTCCTGGAAGCTCAACGACATGTCACAGGGCGTGCTGGTCGTACCGCTGTGGATCCCGCAGCTCGGCTTCACGACCGGCCTCGTCATTCTCTTCATCGCCATCGTCGACGAGTTCTGTCGCGTGCTCGTGGGCCTCAAACCGACCTACGAGAAAGAGCCTCCGAAGACGGCGGAAGAACTGATCGAGCGCGCCGTCGCCAGTGGCGTCTGAGGAGAGGACGCCATGGACCTTATTGAAATCTCGATACTGATCGCGGTTGCGCTGGTCATACTGCTCGGCTCGGGCGTGTGGATCGCCATCAGCCTGCTGGCATGCGGATGGATCGGCATGCAGTTCGCGAGCGGTGGCATCCCCGCCGGCTCGGTGCTGGCGACCAAGATCTGGGGCAATGCGGCGTCTTGGGAGCTGGCGGCGCTGCCCTTGTTCATCTGGATGGGGGAGATTCTGTTCCGGACGCGACTCTCGGAGGAGATGTTCCGGGGCCTGGCGCCGTGGCTCGGGCGCATCCCCGGCCGGCTGCTCCATGTCAACGTTCTGGGATGCGGGATCTTCGGGTCGGTGTCAGGCTCGTCGGCGGCGACGTGTGCAACGATTGCCAAGATCGCACTGCCCGAGCTCAACAAGCGCGGCTATCCCGAGCACATGTCGCTCGGCTCGCTGGCCGGCTCGGGCACGCTCGGCATTCTCATCCCGCCGTCGATCACCATGGTGATCTATGCGGTTGCCGCCAATGTCTCCATCTTGAAAGTCTTTCTGGCGGGCTTCCTGCCGGGCCTGCTCGTGATGTTGCTCTACTCGGGCTACATAGCGACGTGGGCCTTGCTCAACCCGAGCCAGATGCCGCCTCCCGAGCCGAAAATGAGCCTCAGGGAAAAACTCCGCGAGTCGGCCAATCTCATTCCCTGCCTGCTGCTGATCATCCTCGTGTTCGTCGTGCTGCTGGCCGGCTGGGCCACCGCCACCGAATGTGCGGCATGGGGCGTGCTCGGCGCGCTCGCCATCGCGTGGTGGTCGGGCAGTCTCACGACGTCGTCGTTCTGGACCAGCGTCATGGGGACCATGCGACTGACGTCCATGATCATGCTGATCCTGGCCGGCGCCTCGTTCATGTCGACGTCGATGGGCTACACCGGCATTCCGGCTGCACTGGCCGCTTGGGTGGACGGGCTCAAACTCAGCCCCTACATGCTGATCGCCGCCCTGACGGTGATGTACATCATCCTGGGAACCGCACTCGACGGCATCTCGATGATCGTACTGACCACCGTCGTGGTGTTGCCAATGGTCGAAAAGGCTGGTTTCGATCTGGTGTGGTTCGGTATCTTTCTCGTGCTCATCGTCGAGATGGCGGAAGTCTCGCCGCCGGTCGGATTCAATCTGTTCGTGCTGCAGACGATGAGCGGCAAGGACTCCAATACGGTGGCCCTGGCGGCGCTGCCGTTCTTCTTCCTGCTCGTCGCCGCCGTCGCAATCATCACGGTTTTCCCGGATATCGTGATGGCCGTGCCGAACTGGGTCTTTCCCGAAAAGTGAACAGGGCAAACGGAGAGTGATATGAAGCAATTGGTATCCCGTCGGACTCTCGGGGCGGTCGCTGCCGCGATCGCGATCGCAGCCATGTCGGCGCCGGCGTCGGCCCAGACCAAATGGAACCTGCCGGCCGCCTACGCGGCCTCGAACTATCATTCCGAGAACCTGGTGTGGTTCGCGGAAGAGGTGAAGAAGGCGACGGGCGGTAAGCTCGAGATCACCGTCCATGCCGGTGCCTCGCTGTTCAAGGCGCCCGAGATCAAGCGCGCCGTGGCAACCGGCCAGGCCCAGATGGGCGAAGTCCTGATCTCGATCCACGAGAACGAGGATCCGGTGTACGGCATGGACACCATCCCGTTCCTGGCCTCGAGCTACGCCGACGCCAAGAAGCTGTGGGAGGCGCAGAAGGCGCACATCTCCAAGAAGCTCGACGCGCAGGGCATCATGGTTCTGTTCTCTGTGCCGTGGGGGCCGCAAGGCATCTACGCCAAGAAGGACCTCAATGTGATGGACGACATGAAGGGGCTCAAGATGCGAGCCTACAACGTCGGCACCACGCGCATCGCCGAACTCGTTGGCGCCCAGCCCGTCACCATCCAGGCGGCCGAGTTGCCGCAGGCGCTGGCGACCGGCACGGTCAATGCGTTCATGACGTCGGGTTCGACCGGCTACGACAGCAAGGTCTGGGAGACGATGACGCACTGGTACGATGCTCAGGGCTGGATCCCGAAGAACATCACGTTCGTGAACAAGGCCGCCTTTGCCGCTCTCGACAAGCCGACGCAGGATGCCCTGTTGAAGGTCGCCGCCGCCGCCGAGGAGCGGGGCTGGAAGATCGGGCCGGAGAAGGCCGACTGGTACGTGAAGGAGCTGCGCGCGAAGGGCATGAAGGTCGAGCCGCCGACCAAGGCCGTCGCCGATGGCATGAAGAAGATCGGCGATACGTTGACGACGGACTGGCTGCAGAAGGCCGGCGCCGAGGGCAAGGCCGTGCTCGACGCCTACAAGAAGTAGCGACCGCTCATATCGGAAAATGACTGCGAGGCCGGGGGTGACCCCGGCCTCGGTTCGTTTCTCGCCGTTGCGTTCGTCAAGCCGACGGCTGGGGGGCCTGGCCGGCGCCGGCCGGACCGGTCGGCCTCCGGCCGCCGCGCTCGGTCATGAACTGCTCGAACTCGGCGCGGTCCTTGGCGTGGCGCAGCCGCTCGAGGAAGTCGCGGAACTCACGCGCCTCATCCTCGAGCCGGCGCAACGTCTCGTCGCGATACTCGTCGAAGGCGGCGTTGCCGGTGGTCGCGTAGGCGCGGCCCTGCATGCCCCACTGCCCCATCTTGCGCTCCCACTTGTCGGCCATGCGGCGCTGCCAGCGGGTCACGTCACCATTGCGTTCACAGCCCATGCGTCCACTCCAGATGAGATAAGCCAAAACCGCGAGCCCCACCGGCCAGAAGACGATGAAACCCAGCACCATCACCGCGATCCACGCGGGCCGCCCGAGGTCGTCCAGCCTCGCAACCATCTCAGACATCGCCGTCCTCATGTGAATGTTTATTACATTCACATATGTGGGAGAGGACGTCCGAGCTGTCAAGAGGCCGCCGGTCCATGGATGACGTCGATCAGGGCGTGTGCGCGACCGGCCCAAATCCCAGCCCCTGCATGTAGATCAGCGCCGCGCTCTCCAGCAGTTCCTCGGCGGTCATGGGCAGCGGCCGGCGGGCGCCATCGCCGCGGGCGAACAGCGACGCGATGCCGTGGCACAGCGACCAGATGTGCAGGGCCATCATCAGCGCTGGCGGGCGCTTGCCGGCGGGAAGCGTGGCCGCCACCGCCTCGCACGCCCGGCGGAGTGCGAGAAAGGCCGCATCGGATGCGGCAACCAGCTCAGGATAGGCGCCGATTGCGAGGCCGGCTTCGAACATGGCGGCGTAGAGGGCTGGCTCGCGGCGGGCAAAACCGAGGTAGGCGTGCCCCATGCGATCGAGCGCGGCGCGCGGATGGGGCCGGCCGTCGCCCCACGCCGCTTCGAGCTCTGTCGCGAACTGGCGAAAGCCGCGCAACGCCACGTCGGCCAGCAAGGCATCGCGGTCGCGATAGTGGCGATAGGGCGCCGCCGGACTGACGCCGGCCTGGCGGGCCGCCTCGGCAAACGTGAAGCCGGCCGGACCTTTCGAAGAAATCAGATCGAGCGCGGCCTGGATCAGCGCCTCGCGCAGGTTGCCGTGATGATAGCCGCGCTTCCCGCCCGGCCCGTCCTTGCTCCAGCTCATCAGCGAGGCTTAGCGGAATTCGTCCGCCGCGACGAGTCGCAGCGCCTGCCGCGTCAGCTCAACTCGCGGATGCGGAAGTGCAGACCGCCGCGGGGCGTCAGCGTCACCGTGCCGGAGATGCCCGGTGGCTCGGCGCCAACGTACTCGGGACGGAAGCGGCGCAGCAGGAACGACAGCGCCAGCGTGTTCTCGACCTGGCTCATGGCGCCGCCGATGCAGCTGCGCTTGCCGGCGCCGAACGGCAGGTAGGTGTACTTCATCCGCTTCTTGGCGGCGTCGTCCATCCACCGCTCCGGCTGGAACGCCTCGGGCTCGTCCCAGTACTTCGGATTGTGGTGGGCGCCGTAGGAGAACAGCACCACGCGATCGTTCGGGTGGATTTCCTTGCCGTCGATGACGTCGTGCTTGGTGGCGGTGCGGATCAACCCCCAGACCGGCGGATAGAGGCGCATCGTCTCCTGCACCACGGCGCGTGTGTACGCGAGCGCCGAGTAGTCGGCCGCCGTCGGCTCGCGGTCGCCATAGACCTGCTCGCCCTCGCGACGGATGCGGTCAGCGGCCTCGGGATGCTTCGACACCAGATAGAGCGCCCAGGCGAGCGTGAGCGCCGTCGTCTCGGTCCCCGCCCACAGATACTGCTTCATCTCGTCGATCGCCTGCTGACGGTCGAACTCCGGGATCTTGGGATCGGCGACGGCCGCCTCGATCAGATCGATCAGTGTCCGCTCGCGGTGCTCACGCGGATTGGCGGCCATGACGAGATCGGGAACGCCTTCCCAGGCCTCGACGGCCTTGGCGGCGCTCTCCTCGGCCATTTCGAACTCTTCGCCGGCCACCTTCTTCAGGCGGATCGACTTGTGGTTCATCACGTCGGTATAGGTCTTCACGTATTTGAAGACGACGTGCGGATTGAACGGCATGTCGCGATTGAACAGCGCCTTGCAGATCATGTCGGCGGCCAGCGTCCAGGTCTGCTCGACCATCTCGACGGTCTCGCCGGAGCGGGCGAGATTGGCCCAGCTGTCCATCTTCGTGCGGATCGCCTGCAGGAAGAACGGGATGTACTCGGCGAACATGTCCGGGTGGAAAGCGGGCTGCTGCGGCATACGGATTTTCTGCCAGAGCGCGCCGTCGTGGGTGATCATGGCCTTGCCGAAGATCGGCCGCAGCCCGTCGAAATACTTGATGTAGTCGTCAGCCTTGGTGACCAGGACCCGCTTGAAATGCTCGGGGTCAGACAACAGCACGACCCGCTGGGACTGGAGGCGGATCGGAATGACGCCGCCGTAGCGCTCCGACATATGCATCAGCAGCGTCATCGGATTGTCTGGCCCCTTGAGGAGGGGGGTGAGCGCAAACCAGACGCTGCTCTCGTCGCCGAGCTGGCTGACGTGACTAGTGACGGCGGTCATCTTCAGTACCCATGAACAGAGGGGTATGCCCGTTTCGTTAGACGGGCTGGTTCGGCGGACCCATTGATCTCGGTCAATGGTGGGCTGATTGCTCGCACTCCAGCCGGGCGATCTAGCACCGCCGCCGCCAGCCGTCCACCCGACTGCCTGGATTAGGCTAATGAGGGCGAGAACAAGGGGTTGGCCGGAGCCGGCTCAGCCGCAACGATCACCTTTTCACCCGCAACCACGGCCGCACCCGAGGCGACAAGCCGCAAGGCATAAGGATAAAGCCGATGTTCCACTGCTAGAACCCGGGCCGCGAGTTCATCGGCCGTATCGCTCGCCCGGACCGGCACGGCCGCCTGCGCGATGATCGGTCCCGCATCCATCTCGGCGCGCACGTAATGGACCGTGCACCCCGTGATGCGGACACCGTCCGCCAGCACCTTTTCATGGGTATGCAGGCCCTTGTAGGCCGGCAACAGGGACGGGTGGATGTTGATCATCCGGTTCTGCCAGCGCGCGACGAACCCGGCCGTCATGAGCCGCATGAACCCGGCCAGACATACCAATTCGATGCGCCGGGCCTCCAGGGCGGCCTGCAAGGCCACCTCGAACGCTTCCCGGTCTCGAAACTGCTTGTGGTCGATCGCGAACGTGTCGATCCCGCGGCCGGCGGCCCAAGCCAGCCCGGCGGCGTCCGGCCGATTGGAGCCGACGGCCACGATCTCGGCCGGAAAGCCCGGCGCGGCGGCCGCGTCGACGAGCGACATCATGTTGGAGCCGCGGCCGGAGATGAGAATCGCGGTGCGAAGGGGAGGTTTCACGTCGGATGCTTGCTGCGTTGTTGGAACGAATTCGGCTGAGGCCCGCACCGTAGCCCGCGACCGCGGCGGGCGACATCCCCACTCAGGGAGGGCCGCCCGCGAACCCATGAGCGCGGGCGCTTGTCACAGCGACAGTCGACCGGTCAGCCGCACGCCTTCCGCGTCGCCCTTGCCTTTGGCCGTCGTGCGCACGGCCTCGGCGCCGCCACCCGGCACGATCTCGCCGATTACGACAGGGGCCTCGCCGGCTTCCTGCAGCGACGCCATCACACGATCGCCCTCCGCCGCCGCGACGACGAGCACAAGACCGATCCCGGCATTGAACGTGCGCAGCATCTCGTGGCTATCGAGGCGGCCGGCTCGAGCGAGCCAGCCAAACACGGCCGGCGGGGTCCAACTCGACAGATCGATGCGGGCGGCCACACCGTCGGGCAGGACGCGGGGCACGTTCTCCAGGAGACCGCCGCCGGTGATGTGCGAGACGGCCTTGACGGCCGCTGTCGCGCGGATGGCGGCCAACACCGGCTTCACATAGATGCGGGTCGGCGTCAGCAGCGAGTCGGCGAGTTGCCGGCTGGTGTCGAAGGGGGCCGGTGCGTCCCAGTCGAGCCGCTCCTCGCTGACCAATCGGCGGACCAGAGAATACCCGTTCGAATGGACGCCGGACGACGGCAGGCCGAGGATCAGGTCGCCCGACTGGACATCCGGGCGCGGCAGCATGCGATCACGCTCGACGGCGCCGACGACGAAGCCGGCGAGGTCGTAGTCCTTGGCCTGGTACATGCCCGGCATTTCGGCCGTCTCACCGCCGATGAGCGCGCATCCGGCCTCGCGGCAACCGTCGGCGATGCCGGCGACCACCGCACGCGCGACCGTGAGGTCGAGGGCGCCACAGGCGAAATAGTCGAGAAAAAACAGCGGCTCGGCCCCTTGGGCGAGCAGATCGTTGACGCACATGGCGACGAGGTCGATGCCGATGGTGGTGTGCCGGCCGGTATCGATGGCGATCTTGAGCTTGGTGCCGACGCCGTCGTTGGTCGCGACGAGGACAGGGTCCACGAACCCGGCGGCCTTGAGATCGAACAAGGCGCCGAAGCCACCGAGCCCCGCCTCGGCGCCGGGGCGGCGCGTCGCCTTGGCCAGCGGCTTGATGGCCTCGACCAGGGCATTGCCCGCATCGATGTCGACTCCGGCGTCGCGATAGGTGATCGGCATGTTCGGCCGCAGGGCGTCGTCTTTGCTCATTGGATCCATCCGGTCGTGCAGGCTGCTGGCGTCCGGCGTTGACCGAACCTCACTTTGGCCCCATTGGTCGCCGTGTTGGCGTCCCAGATCCCTCGCCCGGGATCGGGATGGACCCGATCCGCCTGCGAGAGCGGAGCAGTAGCAAGAGGCCGTCGCACGGGCAACCGATGCGGAGGCTGCCAGGGAGGCACGGCGTGCCGGTTTGGACCTTTGCGATCCTGATCCTGTCGGCCGCCCTCGCCGCACTGCCAGCGCGTGCAGCCAGCGGGGCCGATGCGGTTTTCACGGTCGGCAACTATCCTGTCGAGGCGACCGCCGGCGATGCCGTCACCGCCAAGGACAAGGCGCTGCAGGATGGCCAACAGGCCGCATTCCGATCGCTGCTCAAGCGTCTGGTGCCGGTGAAAGCCTACGATCGGCTCGCCAAGATGCCGCCGATCAAGGCCGCCGATCTCGTTGACGGTGTCGGCGTCAAATCGGAGCGCAATTCTTCGACCCAGTACATCGCGAGCCTCGATTTCTCGTTCCGGCCAGCGGCCGTGCGGGAGATCCTGCGCGCGCAGGGCATCCCCTTCGTCGATACGCAGGCCCCTCCTCTTGTGGTGCTGCCGGTCGCCACGGCGGACAATGCGGCGGCGCAGACGCGGCTGCAGCGGAGCTGGACGACGGCGTGGCAGGGTCTCGACGGCGCCCATTCGCTGACGCCGTTCAAGATCGAAGCGCTCAAAGGCGATGTGACGCTGGCGACGCTGAAGCCGCTCCTGGACGGTGACGGCGCCGTCATCGACCGGCTTGCGAGGACCTATGGCAGCGGCCGGATTCTCGTGGCTTCGGCGCAGACCGAGGGCGGCAAGTTGCAGGTCATCCTGGCTGGCCAGGATGCCGTCGGGCCGTTCCTTCTGAAGCGCTCCTTCAAGATCGCCGGCGGTGATGTGGACTATGCGACCGAACTCGCGTCGGTCATTGCCTCGGGCATCCTGGAAGGCCGTTGGAAGGCCGTGCGCGTTCAGTCGGCCGGCGGTCTCGAGGTGTTGGCGCAGCCGCCGGTCGCGGTGCACCTGGTGGTTCAATACGGCAACCTCCAGCAGTGGCAGGACATGCGGCGGCGGCTTGCCGAACTGCCGGGTGTCGAGGATCTGCAGATCGGCGGCGTATCGGCCCGTGGTGCCGACCTAGCGCTGCGCTATCCGGGTGGCGGCGAGGCGATGGCCGCGATGCTGGCGACGCAGGGCTACGACATGCGACCGAACGGTGGATCTTGGATCCTACGGGCCGGTGGGTAAGCTTTCGACCACAGGTCCGTTGCGTTCTGGGCCCACTGCCGTTCTATTCGACGGGACCTGCCTCTTTTTTGGTCGCGTCGCGCCGTGAGCATTCCGAATTTCATCACCCTCGGTCGCATCATCCTGGTTCCGGTCGTGTTCTGGCTCCTGGTTTCAGGGCGCAAGGACGCAGCCTTCTTCCTATTCGTCACGGCGGGTGTGAGCGACGCGGTCGATGGGTTCCTGGCCAAGCGTTTCGGCTGGGCTACGGAACTCGGGGCCTACCTCGACCCCCTGGCCGACAAGCTCCTGATCGTCTCGATATTCGTGGCGCTCGGGGTGCTGGGTGATCTGCCGTCCTGGCTGGTCATCGCCGTCGTTTCGCGCGACATTCTGATCGTCTGCGCGGTCATCCTATCCTGGCTTCTCGGCCACCCCGTCCGCATCAAGCCACTCGCGGTCAGCAAGGCCAACACGGCCTGCCAGATCGCTTTGGCCGCGCTGGTGCTCGCCGACCATGCCTTCGCACTCGGGTTCGATCGCCTGGTCACCGTCGCCATCTGGGCGACGGCGGCGACGACGATGGCATCGCTCGCACTCTACCTTCGCGCTTGGATTCGCCACATGTCCCGTTATGAGTTGGCCGGGCCGGATTGACGGGCGCGGACGACAACTGGTGGGGTTCGGAATGCGGATCGAGTGGCAAGTGCTGTTCTGGCTCACCGCCGGGCTCATGGCACTGACGGCGATCCTCGCCCTTCAGGACGTGCTTCTTCCGTTCCTTGCGGGCATGGTGATCGCCTATGCCTTGAACCCTGTCGCCGACCGGCTGGCGCGCCTCGGGCTGCCGCGGGTTTTGGCGTCCGGGATCATCGTCGCACTCCTGATCGTCGTACTGGTGGCGCTGGTCGTGCTGGTCGTGCCCCTGCTCGGCCACCAGTTGCAGCAGCTCGTGACCTCGCTGCCCGGTGAGTTGAACCGTCTGAGAGAGATCCTCGAGGGATGGGCGGCGGCGCGGCTCGGCGCCTACTTCCCCGATTTCAAGGCGGGCCTCGATCGCGGCGTCGCCGAGCTTTCCGTCAATTGGGCGAGCTTCGCGGCCGCCGTGGCGCAATCCCTGTGGGCAAAGGGGCGCGCGCTCGTCGGATTCCTCGCGCTGCTGCTGATCACGCCGCTTGTCGTCTTCTACCTGCTGATCGACTGGCCGCGCATGCTGGCCAAGATCGACGGCTGGGTGCCCCGCGACCACGAACCGACGGTGCGGCGGCTTGCCCTGGAGGTCGACGATGCCATTTCTGCATTCATTCGCGGACAAGGCCTCGTCTGCCTGATCCTCGGCACCGTCTACGCGGTCGGCCTGTCGCTGACCGGGTTGCGCTACGGCCTGCTGATCGGGTTGGCGACCGGCGTTCTCAGCTTCATTCCGTTCGTCGGCTGGGCACTCGGCCTGATCACCGCGTCGACCTTTGCCATCATCGAGCACTGGCCCAATGCCACGCCCTTGATCATCGTCGTCTGCGTGTTCGCATTCGGGCAGGTTCTGGACGCTGCCGTGCTGTCGCCCAAAATCGTCGGCAGCAGGATCGGACTGCATCCGGTGTGGCTGATCTTCTCGCTCGCCGTGTTCAGTGCCCTGTTCGGCATCGTCGGGGTGCTGGTCGCCGTGCCGCTCGCGGCTGCGGCGGCCGTGCTGGTCCGGTTCGCACTCGAGGTTTACATGGCGAGCGACATCTACAAGGGCGCCAGCCGGCGGATCGACCCCACACCATGACCGCGGAGCCGACCCAACTTGTTCTCGAGCTGCCCCACCGGCAGGCGCTCGACGCGGAAGACTTCATGGTGAGCCCATCGAACGACGCCGCACTCGCCCTGGTGGAAGCCTGGCCGAACTGGCCGACGTCGGCGATCATCGTCACCGGACCGGCCGGCTCGGGCAAGTCGCACCTGGTCAACGTCTGGCGGACGCGATCGGCGGCCAGCGTGGTGCCGGGATCGGCGCTGACCGAGGGCACGGTGACGGCATTCTCGAGCGAATCGGCGCTCGCCGTCGAGGATCTCGACCGCGGCATCGCGGACGAACGGTTGCTGTTCCACCTCCTGAACCTCGCCCGCGAGAACAAGCTCTCGCTGCTGCTGACGGCCCAGCGGGCGCCCGGAGAACTCACGATCACGCTGCCGGATCTGCGGTCGCGCGTCCGGGCGCTGCCGCATGCGCAGATTGCGCCGCCGGACGAGGGGCTGATCGGGGCGCTGCTGGTCAAGCTGTTCGCCGATCGCCAGCTGCGGGTGGAGCCACACGTCGTGGCCTATCTCGCCCGTCATCTCGATCGCTCGACCGACGCCGTGCAGCGCGTCGTCGCCCGCGTCGACCAGCTCGCGCTGGCTGCCCAGCGCCGGGTCACGCGCAGCCTCGCCAGCGAGGCCCTCAAGGCGCTAAACTCGTCTCGTGGGGCCGAAGAGGACGAGGTTTGATCCTCGCCGAGGGTGGGGACCGGCGGCACTGTCATGACCTTGTCGTACTTCTCTTCTCAGTCGAGCCCGGCTAACTGGGACCGGAGGCCGTCATGACCACTCCACGCCGCAAGCAACGCCGGCCGGGGGCGCGGCCACCACAAGGTCCAAGTGAGGAAAACGCCGTGACGAACTGGACTTCGACCCACGCGAGCGCGCTGAACGGGTCCAGCGCCACCGGGACAATCGGCGACGTGATCACGCGCGAATCCCCCGAGCGCTTCTACAATCGCGAGCTTTCCTGGCTTCAGTTCAATCGCCGCGTCCTCGAGGAGGCCATCAATCCGCGCCATCCCGTACTCGAGCGCGTGCGCTTCCTGTCGATCTCGGCCTCCAATCTCGACGAGTTCTACATGGTGCGCGTGGCAGGCTTGGTCGGGCAGGTCAGCGCCGGCATCACGACTCTCAGCACCGACGGCCTGACGCCCCAGCAGCAGCTGCAGGCCATCAATTCCTTCGTGGCGCAGCTCGTCGCCGACAAGCAGGCCTGCTGGCTTTCGCTCAAGACCGAGATGGCCGCTCAAGGTATCCGCATCCTCGAGGCCGCCGACCTCACCGACGACGACCGGACGGCCCTCGAGACCGAGTTCATGACCCACATGTTCCCGGTTCTGACGCCGATCGCGGTCGACCCGGCGCACCCGTTCCCCTTCATCCTCAACAAGGGTCTGACGATCGCGGTGAAGATGCGCCGCGAGTCGGACGGCAAGGTCCTGAACGGGCTGATACCCATTTCCGGACCGAACGAGCGCTTCATCCGCTTGAAGGCGCGTTCGGACACCGACACCGAGATCCGCTTCGTTCGCATCGAAACGGTGATCGGCATTTTCATCGAGGAGCTGTTCACCGATTTCCGCATCACGCAACTCGGCACGTTCCGCGTGCTCCGCGACAGCGACATCGAGTTCGAGGAAGAGGCCGAGGATCTCGTGCTGTCGTACGAGCATCAATTGAAGCGGCGTCGGCGCGGCAACGTGATCCGCCTCGAAATCGAAAGCGAAATGCCGGCCGAGCTGAAGAGCTTCGTGATCGGCGAGTTGGAGGTCGGCGAAGAGGCGGTGTTCATCAAGAACGGGCTGCTGGGGCTTTCGGACGTCTCGCAGCTCATCGTATCGGACCGGCCGGCTTTGCTGTTCAAGCCGTTCAACATCCGCTTCCCGGAGCGCATCCGTGAGTTCGATGGCGACGTGTTCGCGGCGATCCGCGCCAAGGATCTTGTCGTCCATCACCCGTACGAGTCGTTCGACGTCGTCCTGCAGTACTTGCGACAGGCGGTTGCCGATCCGAACGTGGTTGCCATCAAGTGGACCCTCTATCGGACGTCGCGAGACCGCAGCCCGATCGTCGAGGCTCTGAAGGAGGCGGCCGATCTCGGCAAGTCGGTCACCGCCGTGGTGGAACTCAAGGCACGCTTCGACGAGACGACCAACATCAAACTCGCACGCGAGCTGGAGAAAGCCGGCGTGCACGTGGTCTATGGGTTCATCGAACTCAAGACCCATGCCAAGCTCGGCATGGTGGTGCGTCGCGAGGGTACCGAGGTGGCGACCTACTGCCACATCGGCACGGGGAATTATCATCCGCAAACGGCGCGCGTTTATACCGACCTCTCGTTCTTCACGGCCGACGCGGCGATCGGCAGGGACGTCGCGCGAATCCTCAATTTCGTAACCGGATACGGCCGGCCGACCGAGCTCGAGAGCATGGCGGCGAGCCCCGGCGGAATCCGCAATCGCATCATCGAGCACATCCGCGAGGAGATCGCGCATGCCAAAGCCGGGCGACCCGGCGCGATCTGGGCCAAGATGAACGCGATCGTCGATCCGCAGATCATCGACCTGCTCTACGAGGCGAGCGACGCTGGGGTCGAGATCGACCTGATCGTGCGCGGCATCTGCTGCCTGCGACCCGGCATACCCGGGCTATCCGATCGCATTCGCGTCAAGAGTCTGGTCGGCCGGTTCCTCGAGCATTCGCGGATCTTTTGTTTCGGACGCGGGCAAGGGCTTCCCTCACCGGCGGCAGCCGTCTACATCGCTTCCGCCGACCTGATGCCCCGCAACCTCGACCGCCGGGTCGAGGCCCTGACCCCGATCAAGAACCCGACCGTGCACGCGCAGATCCTCGATCAGATCATGGTCGCCAATTTCAAGGACAACGAGCAGAGCTGGATCATCAATGCCGACGGGTCGTCGGTGCGCGATGTTCCGGAGGCCGACGAGGAGCCGTTCAATGCCCACGAGTATTTCATGACGAACCCGAGCCTGTCGGGACGTGGGCAGGCCCTCAAAGACAACATGCCGCGCCGGTTCACGATGACCGCGCGTGCCGACAAGGGAGCCGGCCGAACGTGAACCTCGGAGGCAATGGCGGGCTCACGCGGGGTCGGTTCGACGAACTCGAGCCGCTCGGCGTCATCGACATCGGCTCGAATTCGGTTCGCCTCGTGATCTACGAGGGGGCCGTGCGCGCCGCGACGCCGCTGTTCAACGAGAAAGTACTTTGTGGGCTCGGGCGCTCGGTGGCCAGCACCGGCCGGCTCGGCACCGAAGCGGTCGAGCGCGCGCTCGAGGCGCTCACCCGTTTCCGGGTCATCGCGACGATCCTCCAGGTGAAGAACCTGCGGGCGATCGCCACGGCGGCGGTGCGGGACGCGAGCGACGGCGCAGACTTCATCGCGCGCGGGACCGCCGCTTGCGGTTGTGGAATCCAGGTGCTGACGGGCGAGCAAGAGGCAACGCTCGCCGCACAGGGCATCCTGATGGGGTTCGACAGCGCCGAAGGGTTCGCGGGCGACCTCGGCGGCGGCAGCCTGGAGTTGATCGATATCGCCGGCTCGACGCTGACGCGGGCGACGACGCTGCCGCTCGGCGGGCTCAGGCTGATCGACGTGACGGGCGACAAGATCGAGAAGGCCGTCGAGGTGGCCGACGAATCTTTGAAATCGGTCGCGTGGCTGACGGCGGGACGGGGGCGGCCGTTCCACGCAGTCGGCGGGACCTGGCGGGCGCTCGCCAAGCTGTACATGGAGCAGTCGGATTATCCTCTGCGTGTGATGCAGGGCTACACCGTGGCGACCCGCGACGCGATCGTGTTCTGCGAAGGGATTCGCCGCCGGAAGGTCGCGACCATCCCCGGGATCAGCGAGATTTCCCGTCCGCGCCGCGAAGTACTGCCCTGGGGGGCGCTTGTGCTCGAGCGCCTGCTGAAGCGGCTCGAGCCTTCCGAAGTGGTGTTCTCCGTCTTCGGCATCCGCGAAGGGCTGCTGTTCTCGCTGTTGCCGGAGCACGAGCGCCAGAAGGATCCGCTGCTCAGCTTCTGCGAGGACTATGCGCGGCTGCGCTCGCGCTCGGTCGAGCATGCGCACGAGTTGTGCCGCTGGACGGATGCCATTTTCACCGAACCGGGCCCCAGAGAATCGCCGGCCGAGCGCCGGCTGCGCCATGCCGCCTGTCTGATCTCGGATATCGGCTGGCGCGCCCACCCGGACTACCGCGGCGAGCAGAGCCTCAACGTGATCGCCCACGCGGCGCTGGCCGGCATCGACCATCCCGGTCGTATCTTCCTGGCGCTGGCCGTCTATTTCCGCCACGTCGGCTCGGACGACAGCGAGGGCGACCACCTGTCGGCCCGGTTGCGGCGGCACATCGACCGCCGCCTTCTGAAACGGGCGCGGGTACTCGGCGCCGCGATCCGCACCGCCCACATGTTGTCGATCGGGATGCCGGGAATCATCGACGAAACAACGATCAATTACGAGAAGAACAATGTCGTGCTGACGGTCGCGCCTGCCTACAAGGGGCTGGTAGGGGAACGGTTGCGACGCCGGTTCGAGTTGCTGGCTTCGCTGATCGAGCGCCAGCCGGTGCTGCGGATCGGCGGCACCTGAGCCGCTGCGACAGAGCTACCCGTCGCTTGACGCACCGTCGCCTGCTTTCATGATAAACTGAAAACTGTGTCTCAATTTCAGGGCAACGCCGGATGGCCGACGACCCCTACAGCATCCTCGGGCTGACGAAGTCGGCCTCGGAAGATGACATCCGCCGCTCGTTCCGCAAGCTCGCCAAGGAGCTGCATCCGGACATGCGCCCCGGCGACAAGACGGCGGCCGAGCGGTTTCAGAAGGTGTCGGCAGCGTACGAGCTCCTTTCAGATGCCGAGAAACGACAGAAGTACGATCGCGGCGAAATCGATGCGTCGGGTGAGCCCAAGCGAACCTATCGCCGCCAGCCGGCCGGCGGCGCCTATGCCGGATCGGGTCCGGCCGACGATCTCGGTTTCGGCGATATCTTCGAGGACATCTTCGGCGGCGCCCGTGGCGGGCGCGGCGGCGCGCGGGCGGGCGCAGCGGGATTCGGGCTGCGTGGCCAGGATGTGCGCTACACACTCGAGGTCGACTTCATGGAGGCGGTGCTCGGCGCCAAAAAGCGCGTCACCATGCCGGACGGCGGCCAGCTCGATCTCACCGTGCCCGAAGGGGTGACGGATGGTCAGACGCTGCGGCTGCGGGGCAAGGGGCAACAGGGCCAGCGCGGCGCCGAGGCCGGCGATGCCCTCGTCGAGATCAAGGTGCGCGTGCACCCGACCTTCCAGCGGCAGGGCGACGACATCGCAGCCGAAGTGCCGATCAGCATCGACGAGGCCGTACTCGGCGGCAAGATCGAGGTGCCGACCGTCCAGGGTCGCGTGGCGCTGACCCTGCCCAAGGGCACCAGCTCGGGCCGGGTTTTCCGCCTGAAAGGCAAAGGGGTGAAGAACGCGACGACCGGCGCGGTCGGCGACGAACTGGTCACGGTGAAGATCGTTCTGCCCGACACGATCGACGAGAGCTTGTCGTACTTCATGGCCGAATGGCGCCAGCGGCATGCCTACGACCCGCGGAAGAAGTGAGCCCGATGAGCGGATTGCGCGCGCCGACCCGCGCATGCTAGACGCCGCGTCGGGCCTCTGTGGCGGAATCGGTAGACGCGGCAGACTCAAAATCTGTTGTCAGTAATGACGTGCCCGTTCGAGTCGGGCCAGGGGCACCACGCCATCATCGAACGCCGCGCCGGGCCACTGCCCTGGTGCACCATGCACGCCGCGACTTCGCTCGGCTCTCAACTTCCCGCGCCGCGGCTATTCGGGCCGTCCAACTCGCGATTCGCGCGACCTGTTCGCATGCTGCAATCGTGGTTTGCTGCGCAGCGTCGAATGTGTTAACCGCGGCCTCTGCGAGGTAGTGGGGTGCGCTGGCTGCCATGAGACAGCATCCGTTCAGGGCCGCGCTTGTCGGCGTTTTCCTTCTCGTGGCCCTGGTGCCGGCCCAGGCCGGTCCTGCCTTGTTGTTCGAGGCAGACTCGGGTCGCGTCTATTACGCCGAAGATGCCGATGACCATTGGTATCCGGCTTCGCTCACCAAGATCCTGACGGCCTACGTGACGTTTGCCGCTCTCAAGGCTGGCAAGGTCACCCTGGACACCAAGATCAAGTGCTCAGAGGCCGCCAACATGCAGCCTCCGAGCAAGCTCGGGCTTCCGGTCGGCGGCGAGATCACCATCGACCTCGCCCTCAGGTCGTTGATCGTCAAGTCGGCGAACGACGTGGCGGTTATGCTGGCGGAGGGCGTCGCCGGCAGCGAGGAGGCCTTCGTCGCCGAGATGAACGCCGTCGCCAAGCGGCTCGGCATGACGCGCTCCAATTTCGTCAATCCCAACGGCCTGCCGGCGGCCGAGCAGGTGACCACCGCGCGTGATCTTGCGATCTTGTCGAAAGCCGTACTGCGCGACTTTCCCGAGTACGCCGAGTACTGGACCATGGTGGATGTGCGCATCGGCAAGCGCCGGCTCGGGTCGCACAACGGGCTGCTCCGCACCTACGAAGGTGCCGATGGCCTGAAGACCGGCTTCATCTGCGACGCGGGCTACAACGTGGTCGCCAGCGCCACGCGTGACGGGCGCCGGCTGATGGCGGTCGTGCTCGGCGAGCCCTCGGGCTTCGAGCGCTCGATCCGGGCGGCGAGCCTCCTCGACCACGGCTTCACCGTTCAAGGTTGGAAGCAGGTCCTCAATCCGAAGACACTCGAAACCATGCCGCGCGGCGCGGAGGCCCGCGGCCCGGTCAGCGTGCGTGACGACGTCATCACCTGGGACTGCGGCGGACGGGCGCGGAAGAGGGTGGTCGCGAAGGCCCGTGACCAGAAACGGGTGGCGGCCAAGAAGGCCAAGGCCGCTGCCGCCGATGCGCCGGCTGGCGATGGGGCCGCCAAACCGCCGGCGGCCACCAAGACGGCGGGCGACGCGGCCCCAGCCAAGCCGAAGACCAAAGCAGCGGCGGCGCCAGCCGATGCCAAGCAGTAGTGTGCCACTCAGGGGCCGGCGCGGCCCCATTTGGGAGCACCGCTGTCTCGCAGCGGGACGTTCACAATAATCGGGAAACCCAAAACGCCCTGTTGGTCGTGAATTCGACTTGGCGCCGAACTTGCTCTTCTGCTGCCCGAACCGCTTGTGCAGTTGAGAGTATCGCCATGACGCCGCAATGGATCCACAATCCGGACGTGACCCCAACGCCTCGCGATCTCGAGGTGGTCGCCGTCACGCTGGAAGGACAGCATGGCAGTTGGGCCGTCGCGATCGCCGAATTCTTCGCGGACTGCCACGAGCAGCGGGGGGATGCGGGGCGCAGTTGGGCCTGGCTCGGCGTGGCGGACGTGGTACGTGAGCGTCAACTCGCCCGGGACATGAGCGCCGCCGAAACCTGATGCCGGGTTGCCGGACGGCGCGACTGTGGAGACCGCAACGGCGGCGCCTTACATCGGCGTGCCGAGCACCAGGGTCCAGAAGGTCTTGAACTCGGTTTTGCCGTCGGTCACCAGCGCGATGCCCATGTGCTGAGCATCGGCCAGCAAGAGGTTCTTGTTGTGGCCCGGGCTCTGCTGCCAGCCCTTCATGACCTCGGCGATATCGATCTGTCCCGTCCCGACGTTCTCGGCTGCGAGCCGGGCGTTGTACCCGGTCCGCTTGACGCGATCCCAGGGGTTGGACCCGTCCGAGCCGAAATGCGAGATGCGGTCCCATTTGGCCAGGTCGCGCGAATGGGCCTTGGCCGCGTTGGTGAGTAGCGGATCGAGCTTCAGCGGCTTCAGGCCGTTCTGCTTGCGGTAGGCGTTGATCAAATCCCGCGCCATTTCGGCATTCAGCGTGGTCGTCGAGTAGTCGCGCCCCGCGAGCGAACCCTCCGGCGCTTTGCCATAGGTACCCGTGGGTGCGCGGTCATCGAGTGCTGCGACCCGGTCGTTGCGACGAGGGAGGGGTGTGGTAGGTCCCGCATCTCCGAGGGATGCGGTGGTGTCCGGGGTGCGGCGGCCGGACGGGCCGGCGTTCGTGTCGGCAAAGCCGACCGTCAGCGGCCTGGAATACCCGAGACTGCAGCCGGCAACGCACAGGCTGACGACGCCAGAAATCACAACGCGATACATACTCGACCTCCCGCCACGTACACGGCGACGATCCGAATAGAAGCGGAACTTCGTAAACATGCCGTTAACCAAATGTGCGGATCGCGCTCGGAAGCCATGAATGGCGCTCGGACGCGGTGGACGAGATGTCGCGCCCGGGCGTGTCGCGATTTTGGCTCCTTCACGGCAAACCGGTGGCGCCGGGAGGAGAAACCACACACGGTTTTCCTCCCTCCTATGGCGCGGCGGCACCAGGACGCGTGAGCATCCCGACGACGGGCTTGGCCGGGGCGGCCAAGTCTCACAGAATGCCCGATGTGATTCGCTTCGGCCAACCGCCCGTCGGGCGGCCGTTGTTCGTCGCAGCACGCTCCCGTCGTACGCACTGGAACCGGTGGATGGCCGCCAAAGCGATCGCCCGACCCGACCTACCGACATCGAACGGCGCCACGCCGCTCGATTCGCTGGTGTTGGCGCGGCTGGCGTCCGGCAGCGTCACGCGCGCCGAGTTGTATCGCGACATCGCCGCACTGGCAGAGCCGCACCTTGCCGTCGTCGATCTGAAGTCTCTGCTCGATGCCGCGCTTCAGGGGCTCGAGGCGGAGGGCCATGCTGTTCTCGAGGGACGAGGCCGCTGGCGACTCGGCGACAGTGCCGCGAGCGCCGTCACCTCGCTACTCGGCGCAGCGCCCAACGGGGTCGGCGACTGGACGCTCGTGCGCAACCATCGCCTCGTCGCCGCCGCGCTGGGACTGGGTTCACTCTCGGCCCAGCGGCTCAAGGCGCTCGGGCGGCCAGACGGGCTGCGGGCCGCCGTGCTCCACAAAGCGTATGGGCTGCCGCTGCGGACGGTGACGTCGCCGGCCCGCCTGCGCAATCAGTTGGCCGTGGTGGCGCTGGAGCGTGCGTTCGGCAACACGATGAAGTCCGGGCTCGGCGCCGGTGAAGGATTGTCGCCCAAGGCCGGCCGATTGCTCGCCGGGCAACTGTCGCTGCGGCCTCGCGATTTCGGCACCGACAGCCGATTGGTCGGGGCCCTGGCGGCCGAATGCGTTGGTGCGAGCCGGCTCGACATCGAGGGACTGAGGCTCGCGATCCTGCGCCGGTGGGTCGGCCGTCTGCTCGGCAAGACGCAACCCGAAGCGTCGTCGAACGGTCCTGCGCCGTCGGCTGTCGCGCCCGATCGTCCACGCCCGCCGAGCATCACGGCACCGGCCGTGCCTGTTCCACCCGCGGCCGCGAGCCGTCCCGACCTGCCCGGATTTGCCGCGGCGGTGCAGGCGGCGGCGCGCACCAAGTCCCACGGCTGGCCCGGAAACTACAAAGCATACGTCTCGCACGTCTGGCAGGCGCTGACGGAAAAGCATCCGGAATGGGGTCTGACGGAAGTGGAGTTCAAGGGCATGCTGGCCGAGGCCCACAGGACTGGACATGTGCGGCTGGTCAATGCCGACCTCAAGGATCGCGGCAATCTCGCCGAGGTGCAGCGGTCGGCCATCACCTACAAGAACACAGTCTGGCACCTCGTCCGGGTCGAAGACTGATCGAGCGTCCGAGCGAGAAAAAACAAGATGCAGCTCGATTCAGAACAGACGGTGGCGGCGGAGAAGCTTTCCGCGGCGTTCGAGCATTCGATCACCTGGGAGGACGACATCTGGCGGGCCGATCCCGTCGACGTCGAGCAGGTGCACTTCAAGGCCCGCAAAAAGTTCTACGATCTGCTGGGCGCCGTCACGACCGACCGCAAGAAGGCCCAGAACCGTGCCCGGATCCTGCTGTTCCACGGCCAGTCCGGGGCCGGCAAGACCCACCTCCTGCGGGCACTGCGCACCGGCTCGCACAGTTCCGGCAAGGGCTATTTCGGCTACGCGCAGATGACGCCGGACGTCGGCAACTACGCCGATTATTTCCTGCGCCGTCTCATTCATTCCCTGGAGAAGCCCTACGCGCCGGATGGGGAAGGCGAAAGCGGTCTGCAACGATTGACGCGCAAGTTGATCGACAAGGCCGCGCTCAAGGACGCCGATCGCGAGCAACTGGCGGATGCCCCGCTGGACGAGTTGCAGCTGGCGCGTCTGGTGCTGCGGCTGGCCGACGACATCCTGGCGAGCCCGGCCTTCCGCGACGAGGATCTCGACGCCAATCTCGTCAGGGCTCTGCTCTATCTCGAGCGCCACGACCCGCGTATCGACCAGCGCGTGCGCCAATATCTCTATGGCCGGCCGCTGACCGAACTGGCCCGCGAATCGGTTGCGGCGATCGACCCCAACACGGGCGAGGATCGCACCTTCGAGATCATCACCGCGCTCGGTCGGCTGATGTGGATCGTCGATCAGGCGGCGCTGGTGTTCGCCATCGATCAGGTTGAGGACCTGACCAAGTTCGACGACCCGGAGGTCCGCTTCCAGCGCGCGATCGGCGATCTGATGCAGATCGCCAACCGGGTGCCGACGTCGATCCTGCTGATTTCCTGCCTCGAGGACTTCTACGGCCGCGTCCGCGAGCCGTTGGCGCAGTCGTATCGCGACCGGATCGAGAAGGCCGGTCCCGTCGCCCTCTATGAAACACGGTCGGCCGAGGAAGCGCGGCTGATCATCGCCAAGCGGCTCGAGCACGAAGCCGAGAAAGGCGTCGCCGGCACCAGCTATCCCGATCCATCGGCTTTTTTCCCGCCGGAATTGTTCGAGGAATTCGCCGGGCTGTCGACCCGTCGTCTGCTGGAGCACGCCCAGAACCGCCTGCTGGCGCGCATTGCGCCGCACGAGGAGGAGGCGGAGGTCGAGAAGCCGAGCTTCATGTCGAGCCTCGTCGCCGCGTTGGGATTCGGCGCCGCCGACAACGACGGGGATGGGGACGGGGAAGCTCCGGCCTTCGACTTCCGGGACCTGTGGGAACGGTTCCTCGCCGCCAACGAGGCGGAGATCCCGTCGGCCGACGACGATCTGCTCGACATCCTCGTCGCCAGTCTCAATCTCGCCAAAGGGGAATGGCGCGATACGCTGACCATCACCGTCGATCGGCTCGACCTCGGCGAGGACCTGCCGGCGGTCGAGGTTTCAGCCAAGCACAAGAACGGCCAGAGCTATGACGCTCGGGTGTTCCTCTGCAACCGCGCGACGCAGGGCGGCGGCCTCAAGCGGCAGATCGACCGTGTGCTCCGGCACATGAAGAACAAGTCGTGCCTGATGCTGCGCGCGAGCGATTTCCCGCCCAATCGAAAGAACCAGACCGCGCAGGCCTTCCGCCAGTTCCGCGACGCCGGCGGCCGGCATCTGCTGGTGCCGATCCCGGAGTGGGAACGCATGATGGCGGTGCGCGAATTCCATGCCCATCATCGCTTCGATGCCGGCTTCGCCAACTGGTTCGAGCAGGCGAAACTCATCACGCAACTGATCTCGGTCTCGCAGATCCTGCGGCTCGATGTGCTGCAGCGCACCGCGTCACGCGCCGACTCCCTGCCGACGCTGGCGGGCGCTTCAGCCTTCGAACCGTTGCCGACACCTGGCGAGCTTTCCAGCCTGTCGACGCCCCCGAACTTCTCGGATTGGACCGGCACATGGGCGCCGCCCGGCGAACAACAGCCGGCGAACGACGACGAGTTGCCGCTGTCGGTAATTCTCGACGAGAACGGGACCGGCGAGCACAGCATCGTGGCTGGTCGGGAGTTGAACGGCCGCTCGGCCCCGGTCCGGCTCAATCGCGACGTGCTGAAGCGGCATGCGGCCGTGCTCGGCGGCTCCGGTTCGGGCAAGACCACGCTGGCCTTGAGCATTATCGAGCAACTCTTGCTGCGGAACATTCCGGCGGTGCTGATCGACCGTAAGGGCGATCTGTGCAGCTACGCCAACCCCGATGTTTGGCGGCACAACGAGAACGAGATGCAGGAGCGGCGCGGCGATCGCGAGAAACTCGCGGACGCCATCGACGTCGCCGTCTACACGCCCGGCCGCGCATCGGGCCGGCCGATCTCGATCACGCTGCTGCCGAACGGGATCTGCGAACTGCCCGAGCACGAGCAGCAACTGCTGGCCAACATGTCGGCCGCTGCCCTCGGCGACATGCTGCATCTGAAGAACTCAGCGACACACCAGAAGCAGGGCGGCGTACTCGCCGTGGCGCTCCGCATCCTCGGAGCGCAAAGCAACAAGGCCGTGGCTCTAGCCGACCTCATCCACCTCCTGGAGGAGGAGTACCCCGAACTCACCGACAGAACGCAACGGATGGACCCGTCGGGCAAGATTCGCCGCGACCTCGTGGCCCAGCTCGACAGCCTCCGTCACCGCAATGCGGCACTGTTCGAGGGCAGCGGCGAGCCATTGCGGATGGACGCGCTGCTCGGCCTCGGCGAGTTCGCCCGGCCCGGCCAGACGCGGCTGTCGATCATCTACACGGGGTTCCTCGGCGACAACGAGAACATCCTGTTCTGGGTCTCGCAATTCCTCTCGGAGACGCTGCGGTTCTGCCAGCGCAATCCGAACGACGAGTTGCAGGCGGTCGTCATGTTCGACGAAGCGGATCTCTACATTCCGGCCAACTCGAAACCGGCCACCGCCGAGCCCCTGCAAAGCCTGTTGAAGCGTGCGCGCTCGGCCGGTCTCGGCCTCATGCTGGCGACCCAGTCGCCGGGCGATCTCGACTACAAGAGCCGCGATCAGATCACCAGCTGGTTCATCGGCCGCGTGCGGGAAGACACGGCGCTGCGCAAGCTGAAGGCCGCCTTCCAGAGCGAGAGCGGTCTCGATCCGGCCGCGGTACTGCCGGGGCAGACGGTCGGCGAGTTCCACCTCGTTCAGGAGGGCCATGTCCGTCCGATGAAGGCCCAACGCTCGCTGATCAGCGCCGAGCAGGTCCCGTTCGATCGGATCGAGCAACTGGCCTTCGAAACCAAGGGGCAGGACGAGAAGCAGTTGCGGCTGTTCGACCTGAAGTGACGCTTTCAAGCCCCAGAATCGAGTTATGCACAGCTGTGTGCGACGATGTGACAAATCCGGCTGTCACATATTCGACGTTTCCGCTACTATTTTCCCGTGTGGATAGCCTGGGCGGGTTGTCCACGGATGCGTGCAGGGCGGCGCGTAGCGGGGTAAGTGTTGTGGTTGCCAAGTCGATCTTTTTCGTCACGTTGGCTGCGATAGCCGGGCCGGTGTTCGGTGTGGCCCTTTTTGTACTGATGCAGGGTATCTGAAGCCGACGATGACTTGATGAGGCGGTGCTTCCGCGATACGCGAGAGCATGACTAAGGCGCTCATCGACGATTGTTTTCGGCCAACTCAGGATCGGCTGCGTCACGACGAGGCGCTCGCTCTTTTGCGCGCGCGCGTTCAACCGGTCGTTGATTCCGAACCCGTTGTGCTCGCCGATGCGTGCCACCGCAAGCTCGCGGAGACGGTGCACGCGACTTTCCCCGTGCCGGCCCACACCAACGCGGCTGTGGATGGATACGCCTTCGCGGCAGCCTCCTACGATCCCAAAAGCGGCAGTACGTTTTCACTCGCCGGTCGTGCCGCGGCCGGTCACCGGCTCGATGTCACCGTCGGCGCAGGCTCGGCCTGCCGTATTCTGACCGGCGCCGTGATGCCCGAAGGCGTCGACACTGTCGTCATGCAGGAAGACGTCTCGCTGCTCCCCGAAGGCCGTGTCGTCGTGCCATCGGGGCTGAAGCCCCGCGCCAACGTGCGCAAGGCCGGCGAGGACGTCGCGGCGGGAAGTATCTTGCTCGCGGAAGGTCATGTCCTCAGACCGCAGGATCTCGCGGCGCTGGCCTCGGTCGGACGCGACCGCGTGGCCTGCTTCCGGCGCCTGCGGGTCGGCATCGTGTCGACGGGCGACGAGATCAAGCCGGCGGGTAGCGGCGACCTCGCCCCCGGTGAGGTGTTCGATGCCAACGCGCCGATGCTCGGCGCGCTGGTCGCCCTTTCGGGGGCTGAGCCGCACGACCTCGGCATATGGCCCGACCGGCCCGAGGTGGTGCGTGAGCGCCTTGCCGCGGCGGCCGCGACGCACGACCTCATCCTGACCTCGGGCGGCGCCAGCCGCGGTGAGGAAGATCACATGGCGGCCGCCATCGGCGAACTCGGTTCGCGGCATTTCTGGCAACTCGCCATCAAGCCCGGGCGGCCAATGATGCTGGGGCAGATCGGGACCTCGGCGGTGGTCGGACTGCCGGGCAACCCGGTCGCCGTGTTCGTCTGCTTCTTGATGTACGTCCACCCGCTGCTGGCCCGTCTCGGCGGCGCACCCTGGCCGGAACCTCGCCGCTGGCGAGTGCCTGCCGCCTTCTCGTTCACCGGCCGGAAGACCGGACGGCGCGAGTTCTGGCGCGGCAGCCTGGTGACGGGGGCCGACGGGGCGCTTGCCGTCGAGAAATTCGCCCGCGACGGATCGGGCCTCATTTCCGGCCTCAGGGTCGCCGACGGACTGATCGACATTCCTGAGGACACCGGCGATGTCGGGGCCGGCGATACCGTCGCCTTCATTCCCTTCACCGAGTTCGGAATCGCGGGCCGGAACGGCGCCTGACGGACAGGCTCAGCGCATTACAACACGGCCGGCCAGCGCCGCGCGCTGCTCCCATCCCCGCCGCGCCAACTCCGGCTCGCTGTGGGTCTCGCGCGGATAGCCGATGCACAGGTAGGCGACCAGATGCCAGCCGGGCGGGACGTCGAGCGCCGCCGTCACCGCGTCGGGATCGAGGATCGAGACCCAGCCCACGCCGATGCCCCGGGCCCGGGCCGCCAGCCAGAGCGTGTGCACCGCGGTGACCACCGAGTAGCGCAACATCTCCGGCATGGTCTGGCGGCCGAGACCGCGCCCTTGTTCTGTCGTCTCGTCAGAGAACACCGCGAGTTGCACGGGCGCCTCGCGCAGCCCCTCGAGTTTCAGCCGCGCATAGAGGGCCGCGCGCTCGCCCTCGTAGGTGTCGAGGGCGGCCGTATTCGCCCGCTCGAAGCTTGCGACGATGGCCGCGCGGCGGACGGCGTCGGCGACGACCACGAAACGCCAGGGCTCGGCCAAGCCGACCGAGGGGGCGAGGCAGGCTTCGGCGATGAGGCGATCGAGCAGCCCGTCATCGAGCGGGTCGGGACGGAACGAGCGGACATCTCGGCGCCAGGCAAACAGGTCCGACAGGCGCTCCTGGAACGCGGCATCGAACACGGGGGGCGGCATCGCGGACATGGCTCGATCCGGTTGGCGGCGGCCGACACTGGCGCGTCGTAGCACGCCCCGCCGGCATCGCCCATGCGCCGTGCCGCGGCGTCCCACCATGGCGGTGCCCCAATGGCGTCGGCACGGCGCCATAAAGGCGGCCTATCCGGTCTCTCGGCTTGTTCTGCACCCCGTCCGCATGTCGGCCCGATGATCTGGATGTTTCGATCGCTGACACGCCTTGCGGAGCTGGTGCTGCTCCTGCCGCTCGGCCTCGTTCGGATCGTGCTCGGCTCGATCGCCTTCAACCCGCGGCTCGGGCCGCTGCGCTATCTGACTTCGGCCCTTTTCGCCTATGTCGCGTTCGCGCTCGTGCTCGTTTACGTGGTGGCGCCGGTGCGGGGTATCGTCGGCAGCATCACCCACGGCGACAAGCTGCGCTACGATGCCGAACGGTGGCTGGCCACGGCCATCTACGATGCCAAGGGCGGGTTCGTCGGTACCTTCGACCCGCGGCTCGACAGCCGCCGGGACGTCAACTACACCGACGCCGCCATCGAGGTCGGCGATTACGTCGCCAATCCCGACCACAAATCGGTGCCGGTGCGCGAGGTGCCGGACCTGTACTGGCGCTGCCTCGTCTATCACGAGGACCGCTATCTCGGCGGGCCGCTCAATCCGGCCGGTATCGATCTCATCGGGGTTCTCAAGATCCCCTATACGACGGTGGTGCGATCGATCGCGCAGCGGCGGCCGAGCCTCGGCGTCGGCGGATCGACGCTGCCGATGCAGCTCGCCCGCGTGATCTACAAGACCCCGCCGAGTGGCAGCGAAGGCGCCTTCACCAAGCTCTCGCGAAAGGTCTCGGAGTGGTGGCTCGCGCCGGTGATCTACCGCGTTCTGACAGCCGGTGGCGACGACACGCCGCTCCGGCAATGGGCCGCCAACCATCTCTGGCTCGCCCAGCGCACCGGCGGCCAGCCCCTGCACGGTGTCGAGGTGACGAGCCGCATCGTGTTCGGCAAAGAGGCGAAGGACCTCTCAGCGGCCGAGCAGTTCGTGCTCGCCTCCGCCGTCAACAAGCCGATCATTCTGCTCGAGGGCAACGAGCGGCTCAACGAGGTGCGGCTCGACCGCTGGCGCTACATCACCGAGGTGCGCGCCCGCACCTGCGCCGAGAAGCTGATTTCAGACCCGGACGAGCAGCGCAAGGTGGTGTTCGAACTCGTCAATCTGGCGGGCGGCCCGCCGGACCCCAAGGTCAAGCCGCGGCTGCAGGAGGCGCTCGACCGGCATGCGCCGCTGCTGGCCCGGCGCGCGCAGGCCAATCCGGTGATCCGCGCCAACGCGCTTCTGCCCGCCGCCCGGTTCGGACTGCGGGAGGAGTTGAAGCAGGCCTACGGCTTCGACTGGCGGCAGTATGCGCGGGGCGTGACGACGACGCTCGATCCGGTCGACAATCTCGTGTTCGACCAGGCGATCCGGGCAGGCCTGAAGACGCTCGACGCCGCCACGGCGCCGCGCCGATCCGCCGGCACCACGCTCGACCCGGCGGCGGTCTCGGCCGGGGTTGTGATGCCGGACGTCGTGGTGGTTGCCGCCGATCTGGAAGGCCGCATCGTGCGCTATTTCGAAACGGGCGAGCGGGCGCCCTATTTCGGATCCGCGTCGGCCAAGGACCCTGGCACCGGCTTCTACCGTCCGCCAGCGGAGAGCCGGACCGTGGCCTCGACCGGCAAGATGCTGGCCGCCATCGCGCTCGCCAACGAAGGCCGGGACGATGCCACGGCGACGCTGGTCGACACCCAGGCGCCGGAGCGCGGTCTCGAGACCTGCGCCAAGGGCGACGGCCGCCACGGCCGCAAAGCGATCGTCGCCTTCGCGTGCTCGCTCAACACGCCGCTGCTGCTGCGCGCGGCCCAGATCGGGCAGGCGCCCATGCGGCGACTGATCGACGGTTTCGGGTTCACCATGCCGCCACGTTCGGCCGACGGCGAGGATACGCCACCCTCGACGGCCGCCGTGCTGGGGCACATCGCCGGATCGCCTCGGCGCGTTCACCACATGTCGAGCGTCGTGCTGGCGAGCCTGATCGGCCAGCCTGGCCGGACCGTCCGCCCGCCATCCCTGATCGCCGCGCTCGATCACCCCGACAAGGCCGCCGCCGCTACCCAGTACCACGAGACGCTGAAGCCCCTGGTGGCCGGCAATCTGATCCGGCCGGCGGGAGTGCCGACCCTGCGCGCACTCCTGGAGGCGCCGCTCTGCTATGCTTCCGGTGGCACTTCGCACGGGACGCTGAAATCGCTCGGCGCGTGGTGCGCGGCGCGGCGGCCCGACGTGCGCCTCCACTTTGCCAAGACCGGCACGTCGACGACGTCCGACGCCAGCCAGACCGTCGACACCTGGATCACCGGGGGCGTCCAGTTCGCGAGCGGCGCCGCCTATTCCTACGTCGTGCTGATCGGTACCGGGTCTACGAGCCAGCCTTGGGCGACCAACCTCCACGGCGGCCAGATCGGGGCGCCGCTGCTAGCGATCCTGCTCGAGGATCTGGCGCGGCACGCCAAGACCCGCGGCCGCCCGGACCTGCTGCCGCGACGGCCCGCTCCGGCGCCGCTCGCGGACGCCTCGCGCGTGTCGTTGCAGCGGAACGAGGCTGAGCGGGCGCGCATTTTTACTCCGAATTGATCCGCCACCTGCGTTGCCCATATTCGGCCCTTGACTGACGTTTTTGGGCCGCAACCGAGCCTTAATCTCCCTCTACCGCTGGAGGCGATCACGCCCCGGCCGCGAGGCCGGACAACCGGACGCGACGACCCCAGCCCGCATCAGACGGGAACGCCGACCTCCATCGGCGGTGACGAGGTGCCGTCGCGTCCTGCCCCGGCAGGTGAGCATGCGGAAGTCCGATGCGCGAATGGGTGCCGACGACGCGTTGCTCGGCGGCGACAGCAACGACTGGCCCGATTCGGGCGAGCCGGCGCGGGACTGGAAAAAGCTCGTTCTGATCATCGGGCTCGGCGTGCTGTCGTGGGTTGCCACCTACATCGGCATGCTCGAACTGATCGAAGCCAACATGGGCGATCTCCCGCTCATTCATAAGTTGATCGTCGGGTTTTCGGTCGCGATGCTGATGATGATGGTGGTGTGGCTGCTCGATCAGCTGTTCGCGCCGCTGCCCCTGATCACCAAGCTCAGCTACGCGGTCGGCTATATCTTCCTCACCATCATCTCCATCGGGTTCGGCTTCGGATTCTACTGGAAGGTTCTCGAAAGCCGCTCGGAGGCGACGCGGTCGGCAGAATCGGCGGTCGGCCAGGTGCAGACCTCGCTGCATGCGGCGGCGACGCGGCTCGAACAGTTGCAGTCGACGCTCGAGCAATTGACGGCGCTGTCCACCCAGAAGGCGGAAACCGAACGCGCCAACGGCACATCGTGCCCCGGCAGCCGCCCCGGCGACGGACCGCGCCGGGCATTGCGGGAGGCCGATGCGCAGCGCTTCTCGTTCGCGTCCGATCTGGTGAAGCAGCGCGTGCAGGCCGTGAAGGGCGAGATGAGCGGCCTCAACGGCGATTTCGCAAAGCTCGCCAGCTCCGATCCCGCCACGTTCGATACCCGCACCGGCACGCGCAACGAGTTCATGAAGGGCCTCGGCCGCAAGCTCGATCTGACGGTGGCGGGCTTCAATGCCTTTCGTACCGATCCGCAGCTCAAGCAGATCCGCGGCGACCTCGCCGAGCGGGCCGAGAAGACGACGTTCGCCGACACCAAGGGCGGCTCCTACGCCTGTCCCGATCCGCAATTGCAGACGGCGTTGCGGGGTGTCGTGCGCGCGATCGACCAGTTGCCGGAGTTGGAGAAGCCGAAGATCGCGGCCGTCGAGGGCTCCGAGGCAACCATCGAAGCGTTCCGCCGGCTGACAGCGACGTTCCAAGGGCTGCTGACGTTCAAGCTGCCGCCGTCAGCCGACGAGTTGCGCGCACTCCAGCAGAGGGCCGTGCAGTCGGTGGAGAATGGCGGCGCGCGCGCCGCCACGGTCGAGCAGCCCGGCCTGTCCAAGCGCGATTACATTCCCCTCGCGGTCGCGGTGTTCGTCGATCTCTGCCTGCTGCTGGTCTCGATGGGCCGGCCAATGAACCGGCTGCAGGGGCTGGTTCCGAAAATGCGGGCTGCCGAGCGCGGGCCGGTCTACCAGATCCTGTCGCGGTTCAGCGACATCCACGGCGATCCCGACACGCGCGCCAAATTCGAGATCTTCCGGCACGTCGTGTTCGACTACTTCGATACCTACTACGTCGCCGTTCCGCTCGAAGCGCCGCGCTACCGGCTGATCGAGCGCTATGAACTGGTGAGCGGGCGGCTGGGTGGAAGTCGGGAGATCGCACGGACCTGGCGCGAACCGATCGAAGAGAGCGAGCGGACGAGCCTCAGAGACGAGGCGCATCTGCTCGCCAACCTGTTCGCCAGCTTCGAGCGAGAGGGCATATTCCAGCGCATCGACAGCCGGTTCCTCGGCAAGCTGACGCGCACGGAACCAACGGTCGAGGCGGCACGCGTCCGGCTGCGGCGCCAGGGCTCCAAGTTCGCCGAGAGCACCGCGTTCCGTCTCTACCGGTTCCAGGACGGCGCCTGGCCCGAGATCATCCTCGGCGCGGTGATGGGCGCCGCCCGGCGCGTCGAAGCGGAGAAGCGCCGCCGCCGGCTTGCCGACATGCTGAAAGGAGATGGGCCACCGCTGTCCGGCGACGTCGGGGACGCGGGCGTGCTGCCGGGCCTCGGCGACCCCAAGCCGGACCAGCCTGCGAATGACCGTCGCGCCGCGCCGAGACCATCGGCGCCAGCGGCCGCGGAGGATTCAGACCAGGTGGCCGCGTTCGGCCGCTACGCCCGGTTCGTCGCCCCGGATGCGTCGTCCGGCGAGGCGGCCGAGGGCGACGCCTACCCGGCCAACAACAACACGGCGCCCGGCGAGGCCGGCCGGCCAATGCGCGCCCAGCCGGATATCCGGCCGGCCGCCAACGTGGTGCCGATTGCCCGCCCGCAGGGGCCGCATCGCGGTGCCGGCGAGAGCTTCGGCAGCGTGATGAACCATGGATCGATGGCCGCTGCGGCGCTGCGGGCGAGCGAGCCGCTCGAAGCCTTCGACATGGCACCCGTGCCGCCGCCTATGACGATGCCCGCCTGCGTCATTATGGCCGGCGAGGAAGGGGACGAAGCATCCGCGCCGACGGCCGCCACCGACACGGCCGACGACACCACGCGCATCATCGCCGCCGCGCTGACCGCCCTGCCCACGGGCACTGAACATGACTCACGTGGTGAGAGCACCGCCGAGTAGATCGACAGTCAACCGCAGCCCCGCGCCCCCGGTCCGGTGGCCGACCTGATGAGGCTCAGATGAAACCGTGCCGAAGACGTACAACAGGCAATCATTGCTTAACCGGGACGCGCCATAAACTGGCCGGCAGGGCAGCAGTGCAGGATATGAAATCCTGCGCGGAGGATGAAATGATGCGCTTACGTGCCGCGCCGTGCATGGTGATCGTGAAGCGGGAGGAGAAAGAAAGTAAACTCAAAGAGTTCATCTCCGGCGTCCTCGATCAATTGCTGGCCGGCGGTACGCTGAGCCGAGCCGAGATCACTGCCGGTTGGTGTGTGATCGCGCGGTCGGCCGAGAGCCCCGTTCTCAAGGCCCTGGCAGCGATCGCGGCGGAATCGGGTGCGATCAACATCCGCGTTCTGGTCGCGCTGATGGACCCGCCACTGGAGCAACTCGACGTCATCGGGTCGAGCCATCGCCACTTGGCCGATCCGCGTCATCTCAATGCCCACGAGCAGCTCATTCTCGGACCGGTGTCGAGCTGGATCGGAGACTGCATGCGCCGTGAGCCTGCAAAACGCGACGCCTACGAACAATTTGCGCCGGACTGCGCATTGACGGCGAAATGGGCGACCACCTCGTTCGACCGCCTCTGGGCGGCTGCCGAGGCTACGCCGCGGCGCGAGGTGGCCCCTGTCCACGAGCTGAGCCCGGTAGAGGCGGCCGTGGCGGCCGCGGTCGGCCAGACCAGCGACGTGCCGGTCACGACGACGGTGTCCACCCGACATTAGAGCACTTCCGGTCGCGGTCGAAGCGTGCCGCTTCCACCTCGACCGATCAGACCCTAGCCGCCTTCCAAAATCGCCTTCGCCTTTTCCAGCGCCACGAAGCTGTTCGACGCGAGCATCACCCGATGCTCGCGAATGAACCGCAGTCTGTGCATGGCCTCGCGCGGCTGGCGTTGCAGACCGGAGACGATGATCCGGCAGTCGTTCTTGCGGCACATGCGCGCCAGTTCGTCGAGCGCGGCGATGGCGGTGGCGTCGGCCAGCGGGACCTCGCGCATGCGCAGGATCATGACACGCGGCCAGCGGTCGAGCGATCGCAAGCGCTCGCTCAGATGGCTTGCCGCACCAAAGAACAGCGGCCCCCGGAACTGGATGACCTTGACGCCCTCCGGAAGGCGCATGGTCATGATTTCCGACTGGTTACGGGTCAGGTCGTCCTGCTCCTCGACGATCAGGCTGCCGGTGCCGCCGAGTTCGATGCCCGGCATCTCGGCCATCCGGTGCATGAACAGCATGCAGGCGAGCACCACACCGACTGCGATCGCGACGTTGAGATCGACCAGCACCGTCAACGACAGGGTGGCGGCCAGGATGACGCGGTCGTCCCACGGCGCGCGCCACAGGAAGTGCTGCAGTTCCTTGGCATCGATCAGCCGCCAGGAGACATTGATGAGCACGGCGGCCAAGCACGGCAGTGCAAGGTAACTCGCCAAAGGCGCCAGCGCGAGAATGAATACCAGGACGAACAGCGCATGCAGCACGCCGCTCATCGGCGTCTTGGCACCGGCCGAAATGTTGGTGCCGGTGCGCGCGATCACGCCCGTCGCCGGAAGTCCGCCGAACAACGCCGATCCGATATTCGCGAAGCCCTGGGCGACCACCTCGACGTTGGAGCGATGCCGGCTGCCGGCAATGGTATCGGCCGCGACCGCCGACAGCAGCGACTCGACGCCGACCAGAAAAGCGATGGTGAAGGCGCTGCCCATCACCTCGTTGATCTTGCTCCACGATAGATTGGGCAGAACCGGCGCCGGCAGGCTCGACGGTATGCCGCCGAAACGGGTGCCAACCGTCTCGACAGGGAGTCCCAGCAGCCAGACCAAACCCGAGCCTGCGAACACCGCGATCAGAAGACCTGGCCACGCCGGACGCCACCGCTTGAGGCCGACGATCAGGGCGAGCGTGGCCAGCCCTACGAGGAAGGCCGCGATATTGAAGGTTGCCAACATCGGAACCAGCTTGATCAGGCGCTCGATCGTCTCGGCGGGAAGGTCGCCGGAGAGACCGAAGAAATCCTTGATCTGGCCGATGGCGATGAGCACGCCGATGCCGCTCGTGAAGCCGATGATCACCGGCCCGGGGATATAGCGGATGTAAGCGCCGAGCTTCAGGAAGCCTGCGATCACCAGGATGATGCCGGCCAGGAACGTCGCCGTCACCATACCGTCCCAGCCGTGTTCGTTGGCCACCTGCGCCACGATGACAATGAACGCTGCCGCCGGGCCGCCGATCTGGAATCGGCTGCCACCCAGCGCCGAGATCAAGAAGCCAGCGACCACCGACGTGACGAGGCCTTGGCCGGGCGTCCCCCCGGCACCGATCGCAATCGCCATGGACAGCGGCAGGGCGAGGATGGCGACAGTCAACCCCGCCATCGCATCGGCCCGCAGCTTGCCGAGGTCGTAGCCCTCCCGCAGCGTTATGATCAGCTTAGGGACGAAAAGTTGCCAGTAGGCCGGCCAACCCGTGGCGCGCTCGACGGTTTGGCCGGTCTGGTCGGCGCGCTGGTCCTGCATGCCCCGTCCCTTCACCCGCGGCCTGCCATGAACGGATTGCCCGGCGGCGCAGGGCCACCCGATGCGTTCGACAAGCCTTTGGTTGTTGTGTCCGTGAAGCTTGCGTGCGTCGGCGCCCCGACGTCAATGCGGTATGGACAGCCTAAATCCGATCATAAGAGTCGGATTGACCGCTGCGGCGCGCTCACGCCCCCCTTGGCTTCGCCCGAGTCGTCGGCATCGCGCGCGCCGGATCGTCGGGGCTTTCTTTTCAGGCCCGACTGCGCCGCGCTCACGTCCCCCTGGGCTTCGCCCGAGTTGTCGGCATCGCGCGCGCCGGATCGTCGGGGCTTTCTTTCCAGGCCCGACTGCGCCGCGCTCACGTCCCCCTGGGCTTCGCCCGTGTCGTCGGCAACGCGCGCGCCGGATCGTCGGG
>JBMOGA010000031.1:0-45208 GCA_049318625.1 Hyphomicrobiaceae bacterium | reverse complement strand
CAGAGCAGGGCTCTCGATCGCTGTGCCGACGTGCGCACCCTGCTGCTCCGTCAGCCGTCTCCGCCCGAGGCCTCCTGCCGCCTCGTCGTATCGCTCTGCAGCCGAACCCCCTAGCCAGCCGCGGCCGCCGCCTCGGCACCTGTGGCATGGTGGAGCAAAGAATTGACTGTCCGGTCAGTCAACTCTAGGATGGCCGATGTTCCAAGGTCGAACCGATGAACAAGACCTCGCGCAAACAACCCGAACAACGCCCCGACGCCATCCTGGCAGCGGCCTTCGAGGCGTTCTCCGAGAATGGCTATGCCGAGACCCGCATCGATGACGTCGCAGCCCGCGCCGGCATCTCGAAGGGCCTCGTCTACGTCTACTTCAAGACCAAGGAAGAGCTGCTGAAGGCGGTGATCCGCGCCGTGCTGGTGCCCCGCGTCGATCAGCTCACCGCCGAGATCGAGCAGTCGCGGCTGCCCGCCTCCGCTCTGGTGCGCGGCCCCGTGCTCGCCTTCATGCAGGAGATGGCGCGCTCGCGCATGCACGTCGTGCTGCGGCTGCTGCTGGCCGAGGGCCCGAAGCACCCCGACCTGACGGCCTTCTATCACGACGAGATCATCGCCCGCGGCAAGCGGCTGATGCGCCATATCATCGAACGCGGCGTCGCGGCGGGCGAGTTCCGGCCGAGCGCGCTCGGCGACTTTCCGCATCTCCTGGTCGCCCCGGTGGTGATGGGGCTGATCTGGAAGGCCCTGTTCGAGCGCCACGAGCCGCTCGACACCGACCGGATGCTCCAGTGCCACATCGAGCTCGTACTGAAGGCGATAGCGGCGACGCCGGCGATCGCGGAAGGGGAGGCGACGTGAACGGAGTGGCGCTCAAGATGCTGTTCGGCGACCGCGCCAAGCTGATCGGGCTGGTCTTCGGCATGGCGTTCGCAACGCTGCTGATCACCCAGCAGGCCAGCATGTTCATCGGCATCATGCAGCGGACGGCAAATCTCATATCGGAAACCGGCGAGCCGAACGTGTGGGTGATGGACCCTGGTGTCGTCAGTGTCGACATCGTCCGCCCCTTGCGCGACACCGAGTTGGCGCGCGTCCGCGGTGTCGAGGGGGTTGCCTGGGCGGTGCCCTTCTTCAAGGGGCAGGCCCTCATCCGTACCGATGGCGGCGTGCTCCAACAGGCGACGGTCTACGGCCTCGACGACAGCACGTTGATCGGCCTGCCGCGCGATTTCGTGCTCGGCGATCGCGAGTCGATCCGCGGCCCGGATGCGCTCGCCATCGACGAACCCGGGTTCCGGCGCATGTTTCCGGGCGAGCCGCTGACGCTCGGCAAGACCCTCGAGCTGAACGACCGCCGTGCGGTGGTCGCCGCCATTCTGCGCGTCCCGCCGCCCTTCAACACGCAGCCGCTGCTCTACGCCCGCTACAGTCAGGCGCTGGCCTATACCAACAACGGCCGCAACCAGATGTCCTATGTGCTGGCGCGCGCCCGCGTCGATGCCGATCCGCGCAGCGTCGCTGCGGATATCGCCGCGCGCACCGGGCTCAAGGCCATGTCGAGCGACGACTTCCGCTGGATGACGATGAGCTATTTCCTGCGCAACACCGGCATCCCGATCAACTTCGGAACCGTCGTGGCGCTGGGCGTCGTAGTCGGCATCGCCGTCGTCGGGCTGACCTTCAACATGTTCGTCGTCGAGAACCTGAAACAATACGCGGCCCTGAAGGCGATGGGTCTCACCAATGGCCGCCTGATCGGCATAGTTTTCCTACAGGCGGCCGTCGTCGGCGCGATCGGCTTTGCCATGGGGCTCGCACTGACCGCCGTGTTCTTCGAACTGGCGACCGCCAATCCGACGTCGTTCTTCCGCGGTTTCTATCTGCCCTGGCAGGTGGCGCTCGGGGTTGCCGGGGTGGCGACCATCATCATGCTGCTGACCTCGCTCATCAGCCTGCGCCGCGTCCTGGTCATTGACCCCGCCATCGTGTTCCGGGGGTGAGATGTTCGACACCGTAACCCGCGACAGCGCCGATCGGGCCGCGGCAGGTGGTGTCGCGGTCAGTTGCCGCGGCGTCGTCAAGGAGTTCGGCCAAGGCGAGACGCGCGTCCGCGTGCTGCACGGCATCGATGCCGACATCGCGGCCGGCGCCATGACCTTCCTGGTCGGCCCGTCCGGCTGCGGCAAGACCACGCTGATCTCTGCCATCGCCGGCATCCTGTCGATCGAGGCCGGACATGTGGAGGTATTCGGCACCGGCCTGGCGACGCTCACGGGCGCGCGCCTGCCGCGGTTCCGCGCCGCCACGATCGGCTTCATCTTCCAGCAGTTCAACCTTCTGCCGGCATTGACGGCAACCGAGAACGCCGCCGTACCGCTGCTCGTCCAGGGCGTCGGCGAGAGCCGGGCCCACAGCAAGGCCCGCGACCTGCTCGCCACCATCGGTCTCGAACGGCACCTCGACAAGTATCCGAGTCAGTTGTCCGGCGGTCAGCAGCAGCGCGTCGCCATCGCCCGCGCGCTGGTTCATGCTCCGCGCCTCATCATCTCCGACGAGCCGACAGCCTCCCTCGATGCCGCCTCGGGGCAGGCCATCATGGAATTGCTGCGCGGGCACGCCTTGAAGCCCGATCGCGCGGTTATCGTCGTCACCCACGACAACCGGATCTTCCGCTTCGCCGACCGCATTCTGCGCATGTCCGACGGCCGCATAGTCGGTGACGAACTGCCACCCTCCGAGGAGCGTTCCTGATGGCCGAGAGATCCAGGATCCTGAGCTATGGCCTACCGCTCGCCGCCTTGTTGGCCGGCGGCTATGCCATCACGTCGATCGTGCGATCCCAGCCGCCGCGCCAGACCGTTGAGCCCGCCATCCAGCCACCCGTGCAGCCCTCCTCGCGTGCCGCCGTCAACGGTGCCGGGTTCATCGGCTCGGCCGGACTGGTCGAGCCGCAGGGCCAGGAGGTGTGGATCGGCACGCCGCTGTCCGGCATCGTCGCGAGTGTCGCGGTGGTGCCCGGCCAGCAGATCCGGGCGGGCGATAAACTGTTCGAGCTCGACCAGAGGACGGCAGCCGCACAGCTCGCCTTGCGCAAGGCCGAGCTGGCAGTGGCCGAGAGCCGACTGGTGCAGACCGAAGCGCGGATCCCGGCCCTGAGGGCCGCGCTGGATGCCGCCCGGGCCGGAGCGGCGGCCGCTGCAGCCGAACTCGAGGAAAGCCGGGATCAGCGCCTGTCGTCGGAGGAGCTGAAGCAGCGCGACAGTGTTGCCCTGAGCATTCGTGAGTTGACCAAGCGCCGCAATGCCGAGCGAGCTGCTGCGGCACGGGTCGGCGAGGCGCAGGCGCGGGTCGCCCAGGCCGAGGCCGAGCTTGCGCTGATCGCCGGCACCACCGCTCACGCCACGCTCGATGTTGAGCGCGCCAGCGTCGAGCAGGCGCGCAGCGCGGTCCAGCGGGCCGAGGCCGATTTGTCGCTGCTGACGGTCCGCTCCCCCATCGACGCCACCGTGCTGCAGGTCAACCTGCGGGCCGGCGAACTGGCGCAGGCGGGCGCGGTGACGTCACCGCTGATCGTCATCGGGGCGCTCGACCCGCTCCATGTTCGCGTCGATATCGACGAGGCCGACATCGGTCGTTTCAGTCCGGCAGGGAAGGTCTACGCCAGCCTGCGCGGACAGGCTGGCCGCCGCGCCGAGCTGGTGTTCGTCCGCGTCGAACCGCTTGTCGTGCCCAAGCGCGCCCTGTCGGGAGGCGGCACGGAGCGCGTCGACACCCGCGTCCTGCGGGTCATCTATGCCCTGCCGTCGGGCGCGCTCGCCGCCTACCCGGGCCAGCAGGTCGACGTCTTCATCGAGGTGACGGACACCGCGGCAGCCATGAAGCTGTCGGGCGCCGGCAAGCCGGGCGAGGGGCCGCGCTGAGCGTCGCCTATTTCTTGGTCGGGGCCGGCACGGGAGCAGGGGCCCGCACCGGTGCCGCCTCGACGTTGCGCGGCTGGATGATGATCTCGAAGTGCAGGAGACCGGGGGCGTAGGCCTTGAGCCCGAGACCGAGGAAGAAAAGAAGCCCCGTCAGCAGTATGATGGCCGGGATAGCCGCCAGCGTCGCCTTGATGAAGAACACCACCAGCGACAGGAACGGCACGTCGAAGCGCTTGACGACCGCCGGCTGTGGGTCGTCCGGAAACGCCGGTGTCGCGCGCGGGGCGTAACTCGCCGGCTCCGCCGCGCCGAGGGTCGACTGCGCCCGCATCTCCCGCTCGCGCGCTTCCCGCTCCCGGGCATCCCGCTCGCGCCGCAGTGTCCGCGGCAGATCGTCGGCATTGTCGCCGCCCATCGGGAGATTTCTGTCTGCCATGCCGCCGTCTCCCGGGTGTCGCCCCGCCACTGCCGCCACGCCGACCTCCTGCAGCGCCGCGCGCCGCTTGATTCGCTTCTAGCCCGGACATCGGGGCGCGGAAAGCTCGGTGGAGCGCCGCGCGGCGATATCGCATCCATATCTCGACTTCCCCACGGGCGAGTTACTGCTATTTTGCGGCTGTTTTTTGCAGGGAGGTGTCGGCCGGTGGAACTCAAGGACCTGATTCGCACCATTCCAGACTATCCGAAGCCGGGGATCATGTTCCGCGATGTCACCACGCTGCTGCGCGATGCCGAGGGCTTCGAGCGGGCGATCATTGCCATGGCGCGGCCGTTCCGCACCCAGCACGTGGATGCCGTCGCCGGAATCGAGGCGCGCGGATTCATACTCGGCGGCGCCATCGCCGACCGGTTGGGTTGTGGCTTCGTCCCGATCCGCAAGAAGGGCAAGCTGCCTTGGCGCACGATCGGCCAGGAGTACACGCTCGAGTACGGCGTCGACGCCATCGAGATCCACGAGGATGCCATCAAGGCCGGCGAGCGCATCCTGCTGGTCGACGATCTGATTGCAACCGGCGGCACCGCCGAGGCGGCGGTCAAGCTCATCCGGCGCTCCGGCGGCACAGTGATCGGCGCCACTTTCGTCATCGACCTGCCCGAGATCGGCGGCATGGCCAAGCTGACGGCACACGGCATCCCCGGCCACGCCGTCATGGCGTTCGCGGGGCACTGATGCCCATGCCCGGATCTGCGCTGCCGGCCGAAGTCCAGCGCAAAGCGGTTGCCTGTATCCTCGCGGCACGGCAAAACCCGTCGGCCGCCGCCGCCTGTCCCGCCTGCGCCGCCGACGGTCTGGTGATCCACGACCGGTCGGCGCGCCCGCACGCGGAATGGTATCAGTTGGTCTGCGCGGACTGTGGTCTCGACCACACCTTCTCGGTGCCGGTCGCCGGCCCCGCATCTTGGGATTGAACCATGCGCATCCATGGCCGGGCCTATCGCACCATCTGGCTGGCGGACGACGGTTGGTCCGTCGAGATCATCGACCAGACGCGCCTGCCGCACGCCTTCGTCACCGCGCGGCTGACCACGGTCGGTGCCGCGGCGCACGCCATCAAGTCCATGCAGGTGCGCGGCGCGCCGCTGATCGGTGTCGCGGCGGCCTACGGACTGGCGCTGGCGCTGCGCGAGGATCCGTCGGACGCTGCCCTCGACGGCGCGGTGGCCTTCCTCGCGGAGCAGCGCCCGACCGCCATCAACCTGCGCTGGGCGCTCGACGAGGTCCGCAACGCGGTGGCGCCGCTCGCGCCGGAGCAACGCGCCGCCGCTGCCTACCGGCGGGCCGCAGACATGGCCGACGACGATGCCGAGACCTGCCGCCGCATCGGTCTCCATGGGGTGGGTTTGATCGAGGCGATCGCGGCCGCCAAGCCGCGCGGCGCCACGGTCAACGTGCTGACCCACTGCAACGCCGGCTGGTTGGCCTGTGTGGACTGGGGCACCGCGACGTCGCCGATCTACCAGGCGCACGACAAGGGCATCCGCGTCCACGTTTCGGTCGACGAGACACGGCCGCGCAATCAGGGCGCATCGCTGACCGCCTACGAACTCGGCGCCCACGGCGTGCCGCATACCATCATCGCCGACAACGCCGGCGGACACCTGATGCAGCACAGCGAGGTCGACCTCGTCATCGTCGGCACCGACCGGGTCACCACCAACGGCGATGTCGCCAACAAGATCGGGACCTACCTGAAGGCGCTCGCCGCCCGCGACAACGGCGTACCGTTCTACGTGGCGCTGCCATTCTCGACGATCGACTGGTCGCTCGATAGCGGCGCCCGGATTCCGATCGAGGAACGCGCGGCCGAAGAGGTGCTGCAGATGTCCGGTCGTCTGCCGGACGGTTCGGTGGTGACCGTCGATATCTGTGCGCCGGGTTCGCCGGCCGCCAACCCGGCCTTTGACGTGACACCGGCCCGCCTCGTCACCGGCTTCATCACCGAGCGCGGTATCGCCGCGGCCACGCACGACGGCCTTCTGTCGCTCTATCCCGAGCGCCGGGCCGGCAGGGGAGGCTGAGCCCATGGCAGCGCCGCCCGCGCGCAAGCCTCGTATCTCTGCTGCCGAGCGCGATGCACGCGTCGCCGTGATCGCGACCGCCCGCGAGATGAGCCGTCGCGGCCTCTCGCCGGGCCGGTCGGGGAATGTGTCGTGCCGCTGGGGCGATGGGCTGCTGATCACGCCGTCCGGCATGGCCTACGAGGAACTCGAGACCGGCGACGTCGTTCACGTCGGCCCCGACGGCCAGGTGCCAGCCGGCCAGCGCAAGCCGTCGAGCGAATGGCAGTTGCACCGCGCCGTCTATGCCGCCCGTCCCGACCGCGCCGCCGTCGTGCACGCCCACTCCCTACATGCCGTCGTGTTGGCGTGCGCCCACAAGCCGATCCCCGCCTTTCACTACATGGTCGCCGTCGCGGGGGGCATCGATATCCCCTGCATCCCCTATGCAACTTTCGGCACCGAGGAGCTGGCCCGCCATGTCGCCGGTGGCCTTGCCGAGCGTGACGCCTGCCTGATGGCCCATCACGGCCAAGTGGCGCTCGGCCGGACACTGGCGGCCGCCCTCGAACTCGCCGCCGAGGTGGAAACGCTGGCCGAGCAGTATGCCAAGGTGCTGGCGCTCGGCGCCCCGAAGCTTCTGAGCGTTGCCGAGATGCGCGAGGTGCTGTCGCGCTTCAAGGGTTACGGCCAGCGGGCGCAGGGATAGCGCACCGGCGAGTCCCGCATGCAACTGATCCCCCGTTGCGTCCCGGCCCCGTCCGCCCTATAAGCAGGCCGCCCGCGATCCTGCCGGCAAGCGTTGCGGCACCCTTGGAGGCCGGACGCACGAGGCCCCGTGTCGGGGCCATTTTCGATTCGAGGAAGCCATGGCTGACATAACCGTCATCCCGGCCACGGCGCGTCCGCGGGCCGGTAAGGGGGCCGCCCGTCAATCGCGTCGCGAGGGCCGCGTGCCCGCCGTCATTTACGGCGACAAGAAAGAGCCTGAGACGATCGCGCTCGACGCGAACGAGCTCTGGAAGACCGTCCAGAAGGGTAAGTTCACCTCCACCGTCTTCGATGTCGACATCGACGGCCGCAAGGAGCGCGTTCTCCCCCGCGACGTTCAACTCGACCCGCTGCGGGATACCCCGGTCCACGTCGACTTCCAGCGTGTCGGTGCCGACAGCCGCATTCGCGTGTCGGTGCCGGTCCGCTTCGTGAACGACGCGCTCTCGCCGGGACTGAAGCGCGGTGGTGTGCTGAACATCGTGCGGCACGACGTCGAGGTGATCTGCCCGGCCGAGAGCATCCCGCAGTTCTTCGAGATCGACCTCACGGGTCTCGAGATCGGCAAGTCGATCCACATCTCGGCCGTCGCACTGCCGGAAGGCGTGCGCCCCACCATCACCAACCGGGACTTCACGATCGCCACAATCGCCGGCGCGGTGAAGGATGATGCGGCTGCCGAGGCGGCATCGGCAACGCCGGCGGCCGCGGCGGCGGCTCCTGCGGCCAAATCGGCTCCGGCCGCCAAGACCGCTGCCGCGCCTGCGAAAGCGGCCGCGGCTCCGGCCAAGAAGAAGTAACGACGGTCGCTCGGGCGGCAGCCGTTCGGTCTGCCGCCCTTCAGTGATTGCGGGTACCAGCCATGAAGCTGCTCGTCGGGCTCGGCAATCCGGGGTCGGAATACGCCCGGCACCGGCACAACGTCGGCTTCATGGCGCTCGACCGCATCGCCGAACGCCATCGCTTTCCGTCCTGGCGCCGCCGCTTCCAGGGTGAGGCCACCGAGGGCGACATCGACGGTGCGCGGGTGCTGCTGTTGAAGCCCCAGACCTACATGAACGAGAGTGGCCGCGCCGTCGGCGAGGCGGCCCGCTTCCTCAAGATCGCCATCGGCGACATCGTCGTGCTGCACGACGAGTTGGACCTCGCGCCCGGCAAGCTGCGCGTCAAGACCGGCGGCGGCAATGCCGGCCACAACGGCCTGCGCTCGATCTCGGCCCACCTCGAGAACGACTACGTGCGGGTGCGCATCGGCATCGGCCATCCCGGCCACAAGGACGCCGTCTCCGGCTACGTCCTGCACGACTTTGCCAAGGCCGATCAGGCCTGGCTCGATCCGCTGCTCGACGCCATCGCGGAGGCCGCCGGGCGCCTCGCCACCGGCGACAGCGGCCGTTTCATTACCGATGTCGCCCGCGTGACCGGCGACGACACCGCGCCCGGTGCCAAGGTGGCCCGGCCCGCCAAGGCGGCCGACGAGAGCCGGCCGCCGGCGCCCAAGGCCGTGCACCCGGCCGGCGAGCGGGCGGGCAAGAGGCAGTCTGCGCTCGCCGACAATCTCAAGCGGTGGCTGGAGCGGAAAGACGGCGGCAAATGACGACCGGACACGGCGCCGCGGCCCGCTCACCCGCCCGGTGGGCGCGGTACGGACGGCGCGCCCGGAACGACACGACACAACACAACACTCAACGATGCGAGATGCGCCATGGGCTTCAAATGCGGAATTGTCGGTCTGCCGAACGTCGGCAAGTCGACCCTGTTCAACGCGCTGACGCAGACGGCCGCCGCCGAGGCCGCCAACTATCCGTTCTGCACCATCGAGCCGAACGTGGGCGAAGTCGGCGTGCCCGACCCGCGCCTGGACAAGCTCGCCGCGATCGCCAAGTCGCAGGCGATCATCCCGACCCGGCTGACCTTCGTCGACATCGCCGGCCTGGTCCGCGGCGCCTCCAAGGGCGAGGGCCTCGGCAACAAGTTTCTCGCGCACATCCGTGAAGTCGATGCCGTCGCCTACGTGCTGCGCTGCTTCGAGGACGACGACGTCACTCACGTCGAGAACCGTATCGACCCGCTGGCCGACGCCGAGACGGTCGAGACCGAACTGATGCTGGCCGACCTGGAGAGCTGCGAGAAGCGCCGCCTCGCCGCCGAGAAAAAGGCCAAGCAGGGAGACAAGGACGCCAAGGCCCAACTGGCCGCGCTCGAGACCGCCCTGGTCCTGCTGCGCGAGGGCAAGCCAGCCCGCATGGCCAAGCTCAGCGCCGAGGATGAGCCGGTCTACCGCGGCCTCATGCTGTTGACCGCCAAGCCGGTCGTCTACGTCTGCAACGTCGAGGAGACCTCGGCGGCAACCGGCAACGCGCACTCTGCCAAGGTGGCCGAGCGGGCCAAGGCGGAAGGCGCCGCCTGCGTCGTCATCTCGGCCAAGATCGAAGCCGAGCTGGCCGGCATGGGACCGGAGGACCGGACCGAGTTCCTCGCCTCCATGGGGCTCGAGGAGCCGGGCCTCAATCGGCTGATCCGTGCGGGCTATCAGCTGCTCGACCTCGTGACCTACTTCACGGTCGGCCCCAAGGAGGCGCGTGCCTGGACCATCACCCGCGGCACCAAGGCACCGCAGGCCGCGGGTGTCATTCATACCGACTTCGAGAAGGGTTTCATCCGCTCAGAGACCATAGCCTACGACGACTATGTCGGTCTGGGTGGCGAGGTCGGCGCCAAGGATGCCGGCAAGATGCGTCTGGAAGGCAAGGAATACGTCGTGAAGGATGGCGACGTGCTGCACTTCCGCTTCAACACCTGATCTGGATCGGCCAGCCCCATGGTCTGGCGGCGGAACATATGCGAGGAATGCCGTGATCTCCTCTGGACCGAGCGAAGTCATGTCAGCAACACTGAACCGCAACACGTCCGACGGCGTGATCAAGATCGACCTCGACGAGCGGGCCTTCGTGTTCCCGCAGCACAAATCGGTCCAGCAGCTCCAGTTGCACGTCCAGCGCCCCGGCACCGTCCGCTTCGAGGCCGTCTACGCCTTCAACCAGAACCGCATGAGTCCGGTGCTGTTCGAGCTGCATTCCGAGGACTGCATGGAGCTCGCGCGCCGGCTGGTCGAGGCCGTCTATCGGGCCCAGAGCACCCAGGTCGTCTCCTCGACGGCGAGCCTGGCGATCACCGTGGTCGCGAACGGCTATATCGTCCAGTATAACGACGCTCGCGGCCCGACCGAGCTGTTCCTCGGATCGGCCTGCATCTGGCGGGTCTGTGGCGGCATCGCCCGGGCCGTCGACTTCCTGGCCCCGATCGCGAGCAATTGAAACCGGCGGCCGAGCGCCCCGCTCGTGCCGGGCGGGGTCTCGGGCAACCCGGCGCACGACGCAGAGGCGGACCATGAGCGACACCGGCCCGGCCACCCCGCAGCCTCTCAAGCGGTACTACTACGAGGATCTCGACGTCGGCCAGTCGATCGATGTCGGGAGCCGTCGCGTGACGCGCGAGGAGATCATCGCCTTCGCGACCGCCTTCGACCCCCAGCCGCATCACCTGACCGATGCCGGCGCGGCCGCAACCATGGTCGGCCGGCTGTGCGCTTCCGGCTGGCATACCTGCGCGCTGTTCATGCGTCTGCTCTGCGACGGGTTCTACAATGAGGCCGCCGGGCTCGGATCACCGGGTATGGACGAGATCCGATGGCTGAAGCCGGTGTTCCCTGACGACACCATCACCGGCCGCTTCACCTGCGTTTCGCGCCGCCCGCTGGCCTCACGCCCCGGCGTCGGGCTCTGGATCGTCGACTTTGAGATGAAGAACCAGAACGCAGATGTGGTGATGACCTGGAGGTCGACCCAGTTGATGGCGATGCGACCGGCTGGAGCGGCTCCATGAGCGCCTATTTCGAGGACATCGTGGTTGGCCAGACCGTCGAACTCGGCAGTCACACCTTCGGCCGAGACGACATCGTCGCCTTCGCGCGCCAGTTCGATCCCCAGCCCTTCCACCTCTCCGACGAGGGCGCTGCCGGCACACTGTTCGCCGGCCTGTGCGCCAGCGGCTGGCAGACCGCGGCGGTGTGGCTGCGGCTGCTCGTCGACCACCGCCGCCGCGAAGGCGAGATGATGAGCTGGCGCGGCGAGCGTCCGGCCGTCGTCGGGCCGTCGCCCGGTTGCGAGAAGATCCGCTGGCTGAAGCCGGTCTACGTGGGTGACACGATCCGCTATACCTCGACGGTGACGGACAAGGTGCCGTCACGGTCACGTCCCACCGTCGGTCTCGTGGTCACCGAGAACCAGGGTTTCAACCAGCACGGCGCGCTGGTGTTCGCCGTCGTCGGCAAGGTGTTCGTGGAGCGGCGGTCTGCCGGCTGAGTCCAGCCCGCGGGGGCTCGGCCTCTACTTCCGCCTCTTGAGATCGAACAAGCTCGACACGCTTTCCTCCCGCGCGGTGCGCGAGATGGCCTCGGCGATCAATGGCGCAATCGGCAAAATCCGGATGTTGCGGGCCGCCTTCACCGCTTCGGTGGCCTCGATCGAGTCGGTGATGACCAGCGACGACAGGCTGGAGTTCTGGATGCGCGAGACGGCGCCACCCGACAGCACGCCATGGGTGATGTAGGCCATCACTTCGGTGGCGCCGTTGGCGAGCAGCGCGTCCGACGCCTTGCACAAGGTTCCGCCGGTATCCACCATGTCGTCCACCAGGATGCAACGCTTGCCCCGCACGTCGCCGATCACGTTCATGATCTCCGCGACGTTGGCCTTCTCGCGGCGCTTGTCGCAGATGGCGAGCGGCGCATCGAGATTCTCGGCGAGTACGCGCGCGCGCGCCACGCCGCCGACATCCGGCGAGACGACCACCAGGCTCGACGGCGGATAGCGGCCGGCGAGATCGGCGATCATTGTCGGTGCCGCATACAGATTGTCGGTCGGGATGTCGAAGAAGCCCTGGATCTGGCCGGCGTGCAAATCGAGCGTCATGACGCGGCTGGCGCCGGCGCGCTCGATCAGGTTGGAGACGAGCTTCGCCGAGATCGGCGTGCGCGGCGCGCTCTTGCGGTCCTGCCGGGCGTAGCCGAAGTAGGGAATGACTGCTGTGATGCGCCGGGCCGAGGCCCGCTTCAGCGCATCGATCAGGATCAGCAGTTCCATAAGATTGTCGTTCGCCGGGAACGACGTCGACTGGATGATGAAGACGTCCTCGCCGCGGACGTTCTCTTCGATCTCGACGAAGATCTCCATGTCGGCGAAGCGCCGGCACGACGCCGACGTGACGGGCACGCCGAGTTCCTTGCTGATCGCCTGCGCGAGAGGCCGGTTGCTGTTGCCGGAGACGAGCTTGATTCGAAGCTCTTTGCCGCCGTTGCCAGACGGACTCTCGGTCGCCATGCGGTACTGCCTCTCGTACAGGCCAACGCGATGGCCCGTCTTGCCGCCGCCGCGCGAGCCCCGCCTCCGGCCGGTGCGATCGGCACCGGTCACCCCGTTGATGGCGGCTGAATAGCAAGCGGCCCCCCGCCTGTAAATGGCGGAAGGGCCGCGTTTTCTAACGAATTATGACGATTGGCTGACGGTCGATCCGAGCGATCGGCGCGTCAGTTGGTCTGGGTCTGCGATTGCGGAAGCAGCTTGATCACGCCTTGGGCTGCCGCCGCCGCCGCAACTTCGGCCGTTTGCCCCCAAGCGCCATCCAGCGAGCCCTGCGGAATGTCGTTCTTCTGGGACACCGTGCCGAGCTTGTTGCCGCGCGGATCCTTGACTTGCCACTCGATCTGGATCGGCTGCTTGCCGTCCTTACCCTGGCCGAGCTGGACCTTGCCCTCGACCCGATAGGCCGTTGTGCCCGCGGCGCCAAGTTGGATGCCGCTGCGAGTCAGCTCACGCTGCATGGCTGCGGCAAGCGATTGCGCGCCATCGCCCGGCGCGCCGGTGACACTCGGCACCACCGCCTGCAGCGTTGCGCCAGACTGCGGGATGCTCGCCGTCGTCGTGGCGGAGGTCCGCGGCGTGGCCGCGGGCGCTGCCCCCGGCGCGGCCGAGGCGACCGCCACCGACCCCGTCGTTGCCGGCAGCGCGCTGGCGAGTGACGTGGCCGTACGGTCGGCGATCGATTGAACGATCTGCGGTGTCACGGCCTGCCACGGGTCCTTGTCGGCGCCGGATGCGGCGGCTTCCTCACCCGTCACGCGGTTGATCCGCTTGCCCGTCCCATCGTTGATGTCCCAGATGTAGGACACCTTCGTGTTGGTCTTCTCCTTGGCCGCTACCACATAGCCGCGCACCGTGAAGTCCGACGCCTCGCCCGGCTTGGAGACCCCGATCTGCTTGGCTTCGAGCGCCATCGCCAGCTGCTGCGACAGCTGTCGCGCCACGCCGTCGGGCGCGCCGATCACCGGCGCGATCGCGACCCGGGACCGATAGGTCGGAACCGGAGCGACGGGCGCTTGCGCCACCGCTGGGGTCGACGAATCATCTGACTGCCCGAACAGATTGCTGGATGTCTCGCATCCGCCAAGACCTGCCCCGAGCACAACCGCAAGCATTGCAAGCGTGGAACGCTTGCATCTGCGCCAAATACCAGCGTCGTTAGAGGTCACGATGCTGTTCCCCACTTCAAAAAGGACCCGCTCCTCCCGGCGACCGTCGTACCAACTCTGCGGCCTGCTAATGTCCGGTACTACTATTACTCTGGTTTACGCAGCCGGCTGAGGCACGTCCAGTCGGCGGCCCGGGAATGCTGGCAACTTCCCTAATATATGCGCGATCCAGCAACCCATTTCTGTGGATTATGCAGTTAAGTCACGACAATGGCGGAGATTTGACGGCCGTAGTCGCCCTCTTTTTTGTGTGTCGAGCGCCGAAAGCTGAAGAAAAGCGATTCGTTCTCGTACGTGCACAGGGTCTGGCGCTCGATGCCGGCAAGATCGAGCCGGGCCAGCCGGTCGGCCACATAACCCGGCAGGTCGAAGCGTGGCCGGGCGCCGGGCTCCGGGCGAGCGAAGAAGCGGGCGTTGGCGGCTTTCACCTCGAGGAACTGGGCCTCGAACTCCGGCCCGACCTCATAGGAGGGTTGGTTGATGGTCGGCCCGATGGCGGCAAGGATCGCGCCGCGCCGCGCCCCGATCTCGACCATGGCATCGACAGTGGCCTCGAGGATACCGGCCAGCGCGCCGCGCCACCCGGCATGGGCGGCGCCGATGACTTTGGCTTCCGGATCGGCGAACAGCACCGGCGTGCAATCGGCCGCCATGGCGCCGATGGCGATACCCGGCACCTTGGTGACTAGGGCGTCGGCGCGCGGCAGCGCCTCGCGCACGATCGGCCGGTCGACGATCACGGCGGTCGCGCTGTGAACCTGATAGAGCGACAAGAGCTGGGTAGGCGCCGCCCCGAGCCAGTCGGCCACCCGGCGCCGGTTCTCGATCACCGCGTCCGGCCGGTCGCTCGAGCCGAGGCCACAGTTGAGCGCCGCGTAGAGGCCGTCCGACACGCCACCCTGGCGCCCGAAGAAGCCGTGCCGGATACCGGTGAGCGCACCGAGCGAAGCAGCCTGGAGTGGGGCGATCATGGTCATCCTCCGTGCGGGCCCGGCGCCCCGGCAGCCAGCCCGGGCAAGGGCATCAGCTGGCGTGAGCGCACCCCGACCGCCTTGAAACGGCCCCCCATGCCGGCCGGCGCCAGCAGCCGCGCCACCTGCATTTCGATCGCGAGCGCCCGGCCTGGATTGGCCGCCATCAGCCGCGAGGCCCGTTCGACGGCACCGAGCAAACCGAGAAACGAGGCCTGCGTCACCGGGCCATCGACGCAGAGCCCGGGCGCCGCCGTCATGTCCTCGACAAAGCGCGCGAAATCGACCTGCACCGTCAGATCGGCCTCCCCCGGCGAGGTGAGTGGGTGCTCGAAGACATGACCGCGGACCGCCTGCAGCGTATCGCCGAACCGCAGCCCGCCGCCAGCCACGTCACCGTAGTCGATGAACAGGCCGGCGACCGTGTCGTAGCCCGCGAGGTGATCGCGAACCAGCGAGAAATCAGCGATCTCGAGCACGGTACCGGGGGGCGCGTGGCCTGCCGGCGCCTCGGCCGATGGAGCCCGGGCGCCCGTCATGAACTGCAAGCGCCCGGCGCTGTCCAAACCGACGCAGCGCTCGGCCCACCCGTCACCCGCGCTCACCAGCTGGCGCACCGCAAGGCAGTCGAGGAACTCGTTGGCGACGACAATGGCCGCGCCACCCCGCGCGGGGCCGAAGTCACGCGCCCACGCTAGCGGCACAGCCGAGCCGGCAAGCGTGGCGCGTTGGGTCGCTGCCAGCACCGGACTGGGCTCGATCATCGTCACCTGCAGCGCCGCATGGAACCCCGGCACCCGCGCCGTCGCACGCAGCGCATCCCGCATCAGTGTCCCGCGTCCGGGTCCGATCTCGACAAGATGGATTGCCGCCGGCCGACCCATGTGCTGCCAGACGACCGCGGTCCATAGTCCCACCAGTTCCCCGAAGACCTGGCTGATCTCGGGCGCCGTGATGAAGTCGCCATCGCGGCCGATCGCCGATCGGGTGCGGTAGTAGCCGTGGTCGCGATCGTCGAGGCAGGCCATCATGTAGTCCCGAACCGGCAGCGGCCCGTCGCGCCGGATCCGCGCCGTCAGGGCCTCGGCCAGCGCCGTGTCGCGGCGCAGTTCCGGGTCGCTGCTCATGTCGCCGGCTGCGGGGTCCGGCGGCTCAGGTACAGGAACCACAACCCGAGCAAAATCATCGGCACCGAATAGACTTGGCCCGGCGTCAGCCCATAGGCGGACAGCGCGTGATAGGGATCGAACTGGCGGAACATCTCGCATGCCGAGCGGGCGATGCCGTAGCCGGCCAGGAACACACCGGTCACACGGCCCGGCGTCGCAAGCGCGCCCATCCGGTGCGTCATCAGCCGCAGCACCAGGAACAGGATGGCGCCCTCCGCCAGAGCTTCGTAGAGCTGGCTCGGATGGCGGCCGGTCGGCTCGATGGCCGGAAACCAGCGCTGCGCCTCGGGGAAGATCATGGCCCACGGCACGCTGGTCGGCCGGCCCCACAACTCGCCGTTGATGAAATTGGCGATCCGCCCGAAGAACAGCCCGATCGGCACCGCAGCGGCGCACAGGTCCATGGTCGACAGCGGATTGACGCCGTGCCGCCGCGCGAACACCCAGATCGCGAGACCGCATCCGAGCAAGGCGCCGTGAAAGGCCATACCGCCCTTCCAGATCTGCGGGATCTCGAGGGGGTTCTTCAGGTAGTAGCCGGGCTCGTACAGCAGCACCATGCCCAGTCGGCCGCCGAGGATCACGCCGAGCGTCATGAACAGCAACAGGTCGTCCACCTTCTCGGGCGCGAACGGGGCGACACCGCCCGACCAGACGCCGGGCGTCGAAATCAACCGGCGGATGTAGAGCCAGCCCAGGACCAGTCCCGCGAGATAGGCAAGCCCATACCACTTCACGACGATCGGCCCGAGCTCGAGCGCGACGGGATCAATTTCGGGAAATGGAATGGCGAACATGGCGGGCGGTCCCTGGTTGTGTGGGCGGGGTACGCGGGGCGGCGCGGGGCGTCAAGGCGCCGCGTCCGCCCGCTTGCCTTGATCGGGTAACGACCGAGGCTCATAGTCTCGGCCAACGACGCCGCCGTGACACGAGAGAGCCATGACCCAGACCAACAACCGCCTGCTCGACGAGCTGGCCAAGATGATGACCGACGCCATGGGCGCTGCTCAGGGGGCCCGGCGCGAGGTCGAGACGGTGCTGCGCGCGCAGGCCGAGCGAGTGGCTCACGAGATGAATCTGGTGTCCCGCGAGGATTTCGAGGCCGTCAAGGCCATGGCGCAGAAGGCGCGCGAGGAGAACGAGCGGCTGGAGGCGCGGATCGTGGCGCTGGAGGCGCGCCTCGGCTCTGGCGCCTGACGGCCAACCGAGCCCGCCCGTCATCCCGGCGTTCGAGGTCCGGTGCCCGCTTTGCGTCGCGGCGCCACCGGCCAATCATCGCTTTTCGCCGCGACCCGCAACTTTAACGGGAGGGATTGCCACGGCCGCCACCAAATGTGTCATGGTGCTGTGATGCGAACTTGGTTCAACCCATTCGCAAGTTACTCGGGGGAGTCGTCATGCGTACCAACGTGACCGAACGTACGAACCATCTGTCTCACATCGCCGATTGGACGGCCGTCGGCATCGTACTCGTTGCCATTCTCGGGGTTACTCTCGCGCTCGCCGCCATGGGCTGAGCCGGCCGGGGCGGCGCGACGGCGCAGTCGGCTGCCCAATCTCCAGACCAGCCCCGTGCAAGCTCCTCCGCCATAATGACCGGGTCGTCATGGAGGAGCCTACGCATGGAATCAGCGCTCGTGGTCGGCGGTATTCTTGTCGTGAACGCAATCGCAATGGCGGTGGTGGTGGCAATTGCTGCAGCAGACCTGAGGTGGCGCGATCTCTAACGACAAAACGGAGGCCTCCGGCGAAAGCCGGGGGCCTCTTTTTCTGATCATGGCCTCTCGAATGCGTCAGGCCAATGGACCGGCCCCGGTCATTTCTTCCTCCCGCAAGAGCCGCAGCAGCGCCCGGCTGAGATCCTCTCTGAGGACGCGCGACACATCGAACCCGCTGACCTCGGCAATCGGGCCGAACCGCTCCTGATCAGGGGCGTGCCGGCCGATGAACGCCATCGACCAATGGCCGAACACGCGTTCCTCGATCGGGCCGTAGGAGAGCACCGTCACGCCGGTATGCCGCTCGTCCTGCATGATGCGCTCGAAGGTGCATTCGACGGCGTCGCGTGCCCCTTCGAGGATCTGCGCGAAGCAGCCGCGATTGAACAACAGCGCGCCGGTCAATCCTCTCCGTGAGTTCTTCCGGCGCGCCGAGTCGAGGAGTTCCTGGATCTGACGCTCGACCTCGCACGGGTCGCCGGGCAGGCGATTGTAGCTGTAGTAGGCCAACTGATGCAGCACGCTCATCGTGAAAGCCTCGCCATCTCCTCGGTGCCCCAATGGTCCAGAAAGTGCCGCAGGCCCGCGCCCGGGAGCGGCCGGCTGATGCAATAGCCTTGCGCGAAATGGCAGCCTTCGCGCTTCAGCCATGCCAGGTGCTCGGCGGTCTCGACGCCCTCCGCCACGGTCTCCATGTCCAAGGGCGCGCCCAGCGAGATGATCGCGCGGACGATGGCCTCGTTGTCGCGGCGGCCGATCAGCTCCCGCACGAACGACTGGTCGATCTTGATCTTGTCGAACGGGAAGCTGCGCAGATAGCTGAGCGAGGAGTAGCCTGTTCCGAAATCGTCGAGTGCGATGCGGACGCCTCGCGCCCGCAATGCTCTGAGAACCTCGATGTTCGCGGCAGTGTTGTCGAGCAGGGCGGACTCGGTGATCTCCAGGACGAGCCGATCGGCTTCGAGGCCCGTGGCCGCAAGCGCCGTCGCCACGGCCGTCAGCAGCCGGCCGTGCAGGAATTGCAGAGGCGAGACGTTGACCGCCAGGTGCACATGCGCCGGCCACCCCGCAGCCTCCGCGCAGGCGGTCCGCAATACCCACTCGCCGATCGGCACGATCAGCCCCAGGGTTTCCGCGATGGGAATGAATTCGGAAGGCGATACGGAACCGCGGACCGGATGGTTCCAACGCGCCAGCGCCTCGACATATTCGATCCGTCCCGTCGAGATCCGGGCGACCGGCTGATAGGCGACGTCGAGTTGGCGCAGACCGAGCGCCTTGCGCAGATCCGCCTCGAGTTCGCGCCGGCTCTCGAATTGCGCTTCGATCGCGGCATCGAACGTGCAGATCGTACTGCGACCGCCGGAGCGCGCCTGGACCAGGGCGAGGTCGGACCATTTCACCAGTGTTTCGACGGTCTTGGCCGCATCGGTGGAGGCCGTCCGTGCCGCGTCCATGCAGGCAACGCCGGCACTGGCCGTGATGTCGACGATCTGGCCGGCGACCAGATGGGTCCGCCCGAGGGTTCCGATCAGATGGCGCGCAAAGGCACAGGCTTCCTCGACCGAACTGCCCGGCATCAGCAGGGCCAACTCGCCGGGTCCGCAGTCGGTGACTTGCCAGTCGGATGACGCCAGGGCCGCCGCGCGCTGGAGAACCTGCCGATGCAACACGCCGCTCAGCGAGTGTCCCAGATTGCTGCTGACGGCCTTGAAATTGTCGACCCCGACGGTCACGAGCGCCAGCGGGCCGGGCGCCTCTAGTGTCAAGGCTGCAGCAATTGCCGCCAACAACTCCGCCTTACTCGCGAGCATAGGCCGCCGGCTAGCAAGCGGCGGCTTCGGCCCTGCAGGGCTCAGGATCGGCGAACTGTGCATCGAGAACCGACTATTGCACTGTGGGCGAAACAGAAATTCCCGATCAGGGTAGTCGGCATCCGTAAAAGTTCTGCTAGCGGCCCTCGCCGACCGGCAAGGAACCTGATCGTGGTCAGCGCCGAGACGCAAAACGAGGCGGCCAGGATATCCGCTCGCCGGAGTATCCTGGCCCTGCCAACCAAGCCTGTTGGGAAAGGCGCCGGGATCAGTCTTCCTTGAACCCGTATGCGGGGACGCCCTGCTCGTTCTCGTAGTATTTGAAGGGAAGGAACTTGCCGCTCATCGTGATCTTGACGCGATCGCCCTTCTCGTTCGGCAACCGCTCCATTTGCATGTCGAAGTCGATCGCCGACATGATGCCGTCGCCGAATTCCTCCTCGATCAGCATCTTCCAGGCCGGGCCGTTGACCAGCACCAGTTCGTAGAACCGATAGATGAGCGGATCCGTCGGTGGCATCACGGTGCCGGCGCCACGCATGGGCACCTCGTTCAGCATCTTTTCCTCGATGGCCGACAGCCCGAACAAGGTGGCTGCCTTCTTGGCCAGCGGCTTCACCAGCTTGTGCTGGCCGAGCAACGCGCCGACCACCAGCACCGGGCTCATGCCGCCGATCTCCTTGCAGATGAAAGCCCAGGTCCAGCCCTTCTCGCGCTTGATGTCGAGAATCTTTTCCGTGAGCTGCTCGCGTTTCATGGGTCGTGCTCCTTGGTTGGATGGTGTGGGGGGCGCTCGGCCCAAGGGAGGCGCCGGAAGGTCGCCCTCAGGCGACCGACGAACGCCCGGGCGATAGCGGGTGGACACGCGCCGGATCGGCTTGTCTTTCCGGCGATGCGGACGTGGCAGAAGCGGCTTGCGCATGGGCGGGGCCTCCGGCGGTTGGACGCACGACGGGGGGCGATCGGACATCGAAGCTGTCCGCACCGGCGCCGCCGGCCAGCTCCTTCGAGCGTGTGACCAGAAATTCGAGAAGATGATTGCGCAGCGGATAGTAATTCGGGTGCTTGTGCAGCTCTGTCCGCTCGCGGTTGGGCGGTAGCGAGTTCTCGACGATCTCGGCGATGCGGGCCCGCGGGCCGTTGGTCATGAGCACGATCTTGTCGGCGAGCAGCAGCGCCTCGTCGATGTCGTGGGTGATCATGAAGATCGTCTGCTCGGTCTGCCGGCGGATGGTTAGCACTTCGTCCTGCAGCGAGCCGCGCGTCAGGGCGTCGAGCGCGCTGAACGGCTCGTCCATCAGCAGGATCTTCGGCTCGACGGCGAGGGCACGCGCAATTCCCACGCGCTGGCGCATGCCACCGGAAAGCTGCGCCGGCTTTTTGTCCCCCGAATCCTGGAGATGAACGAGGGCAAGATAGCGCATCGCATGCTCGCGGATCTTTGCCGCGCTCCAAGTGCGATGACGCGATGCGACGCCGAGTTCGACGTTGCGCAACGCCGAGAGCCACGGCATCAGCGCATGGCTCTGGAAGATCACCGCCCGGTCGAGACTCGGGCCGTCGACCTCCTGATCGCCGACCAGAACAACGCCCGCGCTCGGACTGTCGAGCCCGGCCAGGATGTTCAGGATCGTCGACTTGCCGCATCCGGAATGACCGATGATGCAGACGAATTCACCGGGATCGACGGTCAACCACAGGTTCTCGAATACGGTCATGGAGCCGGCCGCGCCAGGCTCCTTGAAACGTTTGGCGAGGCCCTCGACCCGGATCAGTGGCTTCCTGCTCATCGCGGCTCCGGTGTCATTCGGCGTAAGCGAACACGCGCTGCAGCCACGCCATGAGCTGGTCCAGCGCCATGCCCATCAGTCCGATGAACAGAATTGCATTGATCACGTTGGTGATCGAAAGATTGTTCCACTCGTTCCAGACGAAGTAGCCGATGCCGGTGCCGCCGACGAGCATCTCGGCCGCCACGATGACGAGCCAGGCGATGCCGATCGAGATGCGCATCCCGGTCAGGATCGTCGGTGCCGCCGCCGGCAGGATCACCTGGAACGCGGTCCGCCACGTGCCGAGTTCGAGCGTCTTCGCCACATTGAGCCAGTCTCGGCGCACACTTGCCACGCCGAACGCGGTATTGATCAGCATCGGCCATACCGAGCAGATGAAGATGACGAAGATGGCCGAGAGGTTGGAATCCTTGATCGTGTAGAGCGCCAGTGGCATCCAGGCGAGCGGGGAGATCGGCTTCATCACCTGGATGAAGGGGTCGAGGGCCCGGCTCATGAGCGGCGACATGCCGATCAGGAAGCCGAGCGGGATGGCGATGGCGACAGCCGCCAGATAACCGGTCAGCACCCGCGCCAGGGAGTAGGCGAGCTGGATCCCGACCCCCTTGTCGTTCGGCCCCCGGTCGTAGAACGGCTGGCTCAGGTGCTCGCGCAACTTGGCACCAACCTCGAGCGGACCCGGCATCGCCGATTTGCCTTGCGTGGCGGTGATTCCCATCAGCTTGGCATAGGCGGGGTCCATGGCCGGACCCGGCGTGGTGCCCCCCGACACGGCGATCTGCCAGGCAAGCAGGAACACCGCGAGCAGAGAGAACGACACCACCGCCGCTCGCAAGGTCAGCGACCGCATGCTCAAACCCGCTTGATGGCGAAACTCGAAACATAGTCTTCGGGTTTCGACGGATCGAACTCCTTGCCCATGACCGAGAACTTCTTCGATGTCGTGGTCGGCGGCGTGAGGCCGGCCTCGGTCATCAGCTTGGCAGCGTCCGTCGCCAGGAACACCTGCTGCGCGATCTTCTGGTAATCGACGTCACCCTTGATCTGGCCCCACCGCTTCATCTGGGTGAGAATCCAGATCGCGAAGCTTTCCCACGGGAACGGATCGAAATCGATGCGGTCGGGCACGTTGCGGACGTTGCCGAGCCCGTCGGCGAAGGTGCCGGTCAAGACCTGCTCCACGACGGTCACGGGCTGGTTCAGGTAGTTCGGCGGCGCGATCGCCTCGGCGATCTGCTTGCGGTTCTCGGGCTTGCTCGCGAACGCGGTCGCCTCGATGATCGCCTTCAGAAGGGCCTTGTAGGTGTTCGGCATCTGCGTGACGAACTCCTGGCTCGCCGCGAAGGCGCAGCACGGATGTCGGTTCCAGATCTCCTTGGACAGGATGTGGATGAAACCGACGCCGTCGTAGACCGCCCGCTGGTTGACCGGATCGGGCGCCAGGAAGCCGTCGATGTTGTCGGCGCGCAGGTTGGCCACCATCTCCGGCGGCGGCACGGCGCGGATCTGCACGTCCTTGTCCGGGTCGAGGCCGTGCTCGGCGAGATAGTAGCGCAGCAGATAGTTGTGCATCGAGTAGTCGAACGGAACGGCGAACTTGAAGCCCTTCCAGTCCTTCGGGTCGCGCTTGTCCTGGTGCTTGATCGAGAGCGTGATCGCCTGACCGTTGATGTTCTCGACCGCCGGCATCGTGTAGGGGATCGGGTTCGATCCGGCGCCCATGGTGATCGCCAGCGGCATCGGCGACAGCATGTGCGCGGCGTCGTATTCCTTGTTCAGCGTCTTGTCGCGGATCACCGCCCAGCCCGCCGTCTTGATGACCTCCACGTTGAGGCCTTGCTTGGAATAGAAGCCCATCGGGTGCGCCATGATGATCGGCGTGGCGCAGGTGATCGGGATGAACCCGACCTTGAGGTCCGTCTTCTCGGGCTTCGCCGCCTGCGCGAAGGCGTCCATGGCGGTGCCGAGCGGGAAGAACTGACTGATCGCAGCGGCCGCCGTCGCGCTGCCGACCGCGGTCAGAAAGGCGCGCCGCTTGGCATCCTCCGGAAATAGCGCCCGCACGACCGCCGATTCGACGACGCGCGCGATCTCGGCGTCCCGCTGACCGGCGATCTCTGCGTCGTGCGCCGATTGCGAGCCATGCCGCCCGCAACTGCAGCCGCTGCGGTTCAATGTGCGCGAGGAATCGAACGGATCGTCGAAGCTCATGTCTGCTTCTCCACTCGTGGGATCTCACATCGCGGACGGGCGGCCCGCCATCACGGGAAAGGCAAGGCGTGTGCCAGATCGCCGGTGCCGGCGATCCACCCGATCTGTGGCGGTTTTCGAGGCACCACCACCCTGGCCGATGGCCGCGGGTGCCCAATTCTCAGGCGTGCGATCGATTCTCGGGCACGATGCGGCGATCCTAGCCGCCGGGATCCTTCGACCGGCCGATCGTGCCGGCGACCACGACGTCGATCAGCAATCGGCCGGCGCCTTGGGCCTGCACCAGCACGCGGCGCCAATCGAGCCCCCGATCCGCATCGGCAAGGCAGCGCAGCAATTGCGCACCCTTGGCCTCCGGCAGCAGTGCTGCGATCTTGGCCCACACGACGTCGACATTGTAGGGCGCGAGCTGCTGGCCCAGGCACACCGGCACCACGTCCGTCGCCGGCAGGGCCAGATCGCCGGCCGCCGCCTCCATCGCGCCGCGGATCGCCGTGGCCTTTGCGGTGGCCGGCGCGCCGATGTCGTAGGGCGGGTTCCATTCCTGAGCCGGCCGCAGCCGGTCGATGTGGGTCAGCACAAGCACGACGGGTGGCAAGCGCCGGCCCGCGCGCGCCGCGATGGCCGCCCGCATGGCGGCGAGCCCGGCCGCATCGACTGCCCGATCCGCCCGGTTGGCCGCCGCGACCCAAAGAACGAGATCGCAGTCCGCTGCCGCCTCCACGACAGCCTCGGCGGTCGCCGGATCCGTGGTGAGGCCGGGGCTGTCGACCAGCATCACCGGCGGCAACCCCTCGCGCCGCACCTCGTAGCCGGCAACGCCGCGCGTCGTCGGCAGCACGTCGGCGGCGGCACGGATCTCGCTGGCGAGTGCGTTGACGAGACTGGACTTGCCGGCGCCGACCTGTCCGGCCACCAGCAGCCGCAGCGGCTCGGCGCTCTCCGGCGTCGCGCGATCGCGCGCGGTCGCCCGGCTGACGTGGGCCGAAAGCTCGTCGGATGTCAGTCGGGCGCGGCCGCTGTAGAGGTCGATCGCGGCCCGGCCCACCTCGCGCACATAGGTGGCGGCCAGCCGGCGCGCCAGTTCGGTCCGAAGATCCTGGTAGACGACCTTGCTCAGGCGCTCGCGAACCTCTTGCGTGGCCGCGACCCACGGATTGGTGAGCCGGATGATGCGCCAGACATCGTAGGCCTTGTCGGCCACGTCGATCATCGACCGCCACCGGTACAACCGCCAAAGCTGGCGCACGGTGAGCTGATCCGAGAGCGGAATGCTGTCGAGCATCAGCAGTCGCAGACGGTGACTGACGGTCTCCACGAGCGCCAGCGCTTCGGGCAGCGTGAACTTCCACACCGCATCCTGTTCGCCCGGATGAAGAGCTTCGGCGACCCGCTCGACGGTGGCGATGCCGAGTGCGAGGAGGTCGTCGCGACTGCCGATGCGAGCGGGGTCGACCTCGGCGGCCAACACCTCGACGGCCTGCCAAGCCGCCTTCTCGCTCGGACTACTGTCGAGGCCCGGCGGGCTCTCACCGCTGCCGGCCGCTCCGAGCATGCGGCTGACCCGCCGGAGCAGCAACAGCCGCGCCAAGAACGCGACGATCGATACGGCCAGAGCGCCAGCCAGCCAATGCAGCAGGAGGCCGTTCTGCCAGACCCAGACCCAGCCGAGCGGGATCAACGCCAGCAGCGGGATCGCCACGCCGGCCACCAGCGCGACGGCTGCCAGCAGCGCGGGAAGGCTAGCGTTGCGCATGGTCGTCCGATCGGCGCTCGATGTCGCCTGGTTCGCGGGTGTGCCGGAGGCGGAAGGCCGCTGCCAGGGCGCCACGATACGCCTCTGCCACGGTTGCCGGGTCGAAGCCGCCATGCCGGCGGCCGGCGAGATAGGCATGTGCCGCCTTGCCGAGCGCGAAGGTGGTGGCAAAGCTCGCCGCCGCGGCCGCCGCCGATCCGGCCGTCTGGCCGTACACCGGCACGAGCTTCGTCACCTGACGGATGCCGAATACGGTGAGCAGTCGCACGAGAACGCCCGCACCGAGACAGCCGGCGAATTCGGCGAGTGCTCGCCGGTCCCATTTCACGCCGTGCAATGTGCCGAGCGCATGCAGCAGCTTGGCCTGGACGCCGGGCACCGCGACGGCGCCGGCGATCGGCACCACGTCGACGGCGGCGGCAGCGGTCGCATAGCCGAGACTGAGCCCGTTGGCGCGGCGGGCGACGTCGTCTGCGCCGGCCGCCTGGATCTGCCGCAACAGGCTGGCAAGCCCAGCGGGTGCGGCCGCGACGATCGCATCCTGCAACGCGTCGAGCCCATAGTTCTGTGGGGTAAAGCCATCCTCCGGCCCCGTCAGATCGACCGGAACGAACACGACCGGTCCGCCCGTGCCGATGGCGTCGAACAGGCGGCGCTGATGCGCGAGGGAGCGGATCAGATCCTCCGGCACGCCGGCCGGCCGCACCGTGTCGTCGGTGAACGGATAGGGCAGTACGTGGGTGCCCCCCGGATCGTAGCCGTCGTGCAGGCAGGTCTGGGCCACCACGACCGGCCAATCGGGATGGCGCCGGCGCACGGCGGCCACCGCCGCCACGACCGCCTCCTGCTGGACGTCGCGCGCCCGCATCACGACCAGCAGCAGTTGCGCGTGGCGCTCCGCGACGGCCAGGTCCTCGGCCGGGTCGTAGCCGGCCTCGCCGAGGCCGCGCGTGTCGAGGAACCGAATGACCGGGGCCGCGCTGGGGTAGTCGAACACGCGGGCACTGCGCGTGCACGGACGGAAACCCTCGCCGATTTCGGCGGCGCTCGCGGCGGTGATCGCCCGCACGATCGAACTTTTTCCGGATTGCACCTTGCCGAGCAGCCAGACGACCTGTGCGCCGGCGATCGCGGTGTGCGGAACCGCCCCGTCAGGGCTTTCACGCATGGCGTCCATCAGGCGGGCCCACAGGCCGGCCAGCCGCTGTCCGATCGCCAAGCTCTCGATACCCCGCATCGGGTCTCCCATCTCGGGAACGCCAGGGTACGCCTGCGACCCCCGTCCGGTCTACCCCATCGGCCGGCGCGTCTGCACCTCGTGCTGATGGCGGACCAGCGCCGCCAGGCGATAAAGGCCGTGCACCATGCGCGAATAGGGCATCGTGGCGAACAGTGCGAGCACGGCGCCGAGATGCAGCGCCAGCATGGCCTCCAGCAATCCGGTGCCGCGCAGGGCGTAGAGCACGAGGCCGCTGGCCGAAACGGCGAACAAGAGTATCGTGAAGGCGTTGTCCATGCCGCGCGCCTGCCGCGCCTCGAGGCCGCGGTCGCTGCCGCGCTTCAGCAGCAGCAGCCCGGCGGTCCCGACGCAGAGCAGCACGCCCCCGCTGATCCCGAGCAGCTTCGGCAGGCTGAACAGCCCGTACGGTGCCGGCTGGTCGAAGACATAGTGCAGCACGGTGCCGGCCGACGTCGCGCCGAAGCACAGCAGGAACCCATACAGCGTCGCCTGATGCAGCCAGCGCCGCCGGTTCGTGAAGACGTCCTCGTGTTCGTAGTTGCAGCCCTCACCATGCCCGCCGCTGAGCTGTTTCATCACCAGCACGTCGCCGATGGCGCGGAGCAGGCTGCGGGCATCGACGGACGGGCTCCCGGCTTCGCGCCAGTAGCGCCGCACGCTCAACCCCATCGAAACGAGCGCAAAGAGGAACACAGACCCGAACAGCGCCACCATCGTGCCGTGCGGCATCAGCGCGTAGAACGAGCGGGCGGCGACAGCGGCGGAGCTGTAGGGGGTCATCAGCCCCACCACGACGGCGATCGCCGCCAGGACGCCGGCGGACAATGCCGTGACGTTGTGGGAGAACACGCGCTTCGCCGCGCCCGGCCAAACGAAACCGCTCCAGCTCTCGGTGCGGATTTCCGCCAGCGCCCGCGGTACGTTGACCGCGAATTCGTGGGGCGGCGCATACTGGCAGGCGTAATAGCAGCCACGGCAATTGTGACACAGATTGGCGAGATGGATCATGTCGCCGTCGGTGAACGCGCGCCGGAACGTCATCGCCGGAAAGACGGAGCAGTAGCCCTCGCAATAACGGCAGGCGTTGCAGATCTCCATCTGCCGGCGCCCTTCCGCGATCGCCGCGCCGAGATCGGGCCGCCCCTCGCCGCGCGCCAGAGCAATGAGGTCGATGCCGCCTTCGGTGCGGTCAGTTGCGGACATGGCGTACGGCCTCCTCGCCGGCAATGCGGCCGAACACGGTCCCGATGGTCATGCCGAACCCCGCCAGATACCCCTCGCCCAGGATCGAGCCGGCCATGATCTCGCCAGCGGCCCACACGTTCGCCGCGGGTTTGCCGTCGGCCATTCGCACCCGCGCCCGTCCGTCGACCTTGACGCCGAGGTAGGTGAACGTCACGCCGGGCCGCAACGGATAGCCGTGGAACGGCGCTGTCTCGATCGGTCGCGCCCAGTTGGTCTTGGGCGGGGTCACGCCATCTGTGGCGAGGCCGTCGAGTTCCATCGGCTTGAACGCGGCGCCGGAGCGGAACATCCGGCATCCGGCGTTGTAGGTCTCGATCGTGCTGGCGAGCCGGGCGGCATCGAGGCCGAGCTTGCCGGCGAGTTCGGGAATCGTCTGTGCCGAGATCGCCGGATAGACGGACGGCATGAACAGCTCGGCGCTGGTGTGGTCGATGATGGAATAGGCCACCTGGTCCGGCTGCTGAGCGACCAGCCGGCCCCAGATAGCATAGCGCTTCGGCCAAACGTCCTCGCCTTCGTCGTAGAAGCGCGCGCCGTCGCGATTGACCACGATCGAGAACGGCACGCAGTCGAGGCGGGTGGCGATGCCGCCGTCGAACTTCGGAGCGCGCCCGTCGATGGCGACGCAGTGGCACTGCGTCGGATCGCCGACCGGCTCGACGCCCTGGTCGAGCAGATCCCGCAACAACCGGCCCTTGTTGAACGGCGTGCCGCGGATCAGGAAGTTGCGCGCCGCCGGTCCCCAGGCGCTCGCCAGCCAGTCGATATCGCCCTGAAAGCCGCCCGACGCCGCGATCAGGGCGCGCGCCTCGATCCGCCGTGTGCCGCCGGCCGTCACGATCTCCGCGCCGGTGAAAAACCCGTTGTCGAGCGTGACGTGGCGCACCTCCGCCTCGTACCACACGTCGACCCCCAGGCGCTCCGCCGTGCGGTAGTAGGCATTCACCAGCGCCTTGCCGCCACCGAGAAAGAAGGCGTTGGTCCGCGACAGCGACAGCGTGCCGGACAGCGACGGTTGGAACCGCACCCCCCGCGCACCCATCCAGGCTGTGCAGTCCGCCGAGGCGCGGATGGTCATGCGCGCGAGGTCTTCGTCAGTCCGTCCTTTGGTCACGCGCAGCAGATCGTCGAAATACTCGTTCTCGAGATAACTCTCGGTCAGCGTGGCGGTGGGCGCGGTATGCATCGACCGGAAGTTCCGGGTGTGGCGGCTGTTGCCGCCGCGGTAGGTCTTGGCCGCCGTCTCGGCGATCAACACGCGCGCGCCGCGCTCGGCAGCCGTGATGGCGGCACACAGCGCCGCATTCCCACCGCCGGCGATCAGGATGTCGTAGCGATCGGCTGGCGCTGCCGTCATGCTTGGCTCCCGGTGCTGAAGTCGGTCGCGGCCTTGCGGCGGTTCGCCAGCCTTGGCTTGCGGGTCGGCGGCCACTTGTGGATCAGAGCGTCCCACAGCGCTTGCGCCGTCGTCGTCACGCGCCGGTCGCGGCGACGCACCGCTCCGAGCGTGCGCGAGATTTCGGGCGACCGCAGCGCAACCCCGGTGACGATCGGATGATCATGCTGCGGCAACGCCGAACGCGGCAGCGCGGCGACGCCGATGCCGGCCTCGACCAGCGCCAGCGCCGTCGTGACGTGCCGCGTCTCGTAGTGCCAAGTCACGGCGGTGTTGGCCTTGGCCAGCGCCGTGTCGATCAGCAGGCGATTGCCGCTGCCCTTCCAGACCGTGATGCACCGCTGCCCGCCGATATCCTCCCACGTGACGCTGTCGCGTCGGGCGAGTGGATGCGCCCGGTTCACCGCCAGGACGAACGGATCCTCCAACAGCGGAAAAAACTCGAGGCCCGGTTCCAGCAGCCCGACGAAGTCGATGCCGAAGTCCGCCTCGCTGGTCTTGACCGACTCGAGAACCTCGGCGGCATTGAGGTCGAGGATGCGCACGCGCGCTTCGGGATAGTGCGACGTGAAATGCTCGATCACCGGGGGCAGGAAATAGTGCGACGCCGACGGGATGCAGGCGACCGTCACCAGTGTCGACCGCTGCTGCGGCTGACCCTTGAGGTCGAGAATGACCTGTTCGAGATGCGACTGGATCTCCAGCGCGCGGGCGAGGAACTCGTGGCCGGCGGCGGTCACGGTCACGCTCCGCGTGGTCCGCTCCAGCAGCCTGACGCCGACCAGATCCTCGAGCTTCTGGACCCGCCGCGACAGCGCCGATGGTGAAAGGCTGAGCGCGCTGGCCGCCAGATGGAAACTCTTCTCGCGCGCGACGGCCGCGAAAGCTTCCAGATCGGCGAGGTCTATATTCGTGCGCATCGCGCAACAATTAGATGGATTGTTGTGTATGTCAATGTGCGGGCCCGGTTGGACCCGGTCAGCGCATTGGCCGGTCGTCGTCGCCGGAAAACCCATGGGCCTCGAGGGCTCGGTCACAGCCGGACGACAGACGTGGCCGGTTGTCGAGCAGGCAGCCGAGCGCGCGTCCCATGCCGGTCGGCACGCCGGGGCAGAGCTTCTCGAAATCCGCCCGGCAAAGCCTGAGTGCCGCCGCGAATGCGAGGCCGCGCTCGGCCAAGGCCTCGAAGCAGGGCTGAGACAGCTTGTCGGCCTGCACGTTGAGGCAGGTGATGATGCGACCGCCCCCCGGCGCGACGCCCTGGCAGAGCCGCGTGTAGTCGGCGAAACACGCCGCAGCTAGGCCCGACCCGAGACCGCGCCGGCCGATCTGAGCATGCGCTGCGCCGGCGAGCACGGCCGAGAGCAACAGCGCCGTCACCACCGCGCGAAGCGATCCGTTCTTTTGCACCGGCTCCGAAGCCTCCGGAAGCATCGCGATCCAGGGACCGCAGCCACCCTTATGCTACCCGATTTTCCGGAATGGTTCTCGCTACTTGAATGGCAAATCCTCGCCAGGATCGTCGTCATGGCCAAACCGGTCCGGCCGATCGGACCCGCCGCGGCCCGCGAAAGCGAATCCGCCAGCGGCCACCTGCTCCAGCGTCCGCCGGCAGCCGACCGAAATGCGGTCGAGGTTGCCGAGCAGGCAGGCATAGCCGCGGCCGCCCCCCGGAACGACACCGGCGCACCTTTGTACGAAGTCGGATTTGCACGATTCGACGGCTGCCCGGACGACCAGATGGCGGCGACACCGCGGGCCGAGGTAGTGGAAATGGTCGGACAGGCAGGACAGGCCTTGCCGCTCGCCGCGCGCCACGCCGGAGCAGTGCCGGTCGTAATCGGGGTCGCAGGCCCAACCGAGCCACGGGCGCGGCACCGGCTCGCCGTAGTCGGCGCGGGTCGGGCTGGCGGACGCGACGAGCGCCGCGATGGCGATCGACAACCCGATACGGACTGGCCCCTGCAACATTTCTCGTTCTCCTGGAATCGGGATCTGGGGGATTGGGCGACAGCCCGCGGCTGTCGCCCAAACACGGCATCACCAGCGGCAGATGCGCTGGCCGTAGCGGTTCACGAAGCAGCGGTTCGGGTTGGCGGCGCGCGGCAGGCAGGCGACCGGATGACAGCCACCGACATGGCGGTGCCAGCCGAGCACCGGTCCCCACTCGCACGAGCGGTGACAGGCATGGGCCTTGTGGACCAGCGTCTCGGGGCCGGCCGGCGGGGCGGCCGCGCCCGGCAGGGCCGAGGCGCCCGAGATCGCCGAAAGGGCCAGGAACCCGGTCGCGGTCAGGCAGGTGAGGGGCAGACGAAACATCGACATCTCCATTGTGATTTGATGGCCGGGATCGGGTGGTGTTCAGGGTGTGCGGTTCACGGTGCCGCCGTAGGTCGCGCTGTTGCCGGCCGGGCCAGTCACGGTTCCGCCGAACGTGCAGGTGCCGCCGGCGCAGGTGCGGCTGCCTTGGCTGGTGATCGTGCCGCCGCCCGGCCCTGTCACCGTCGAGGAACGCGTGCGGGTGCCCTGGCCGTCACCGCTGACCGTGGTCTGCCGGGTCGCCGTCCGGCCGTTCGGCCCGGTCACCGTCGTCTCGCGGCTGCAACTCGTGCCGGTGCATCCACCTTGACCCTGGTAGGTGGCGGTCTTGCCGCCGGGGCCCGTCATCGTTCCCTGACTTTGCCATCCGTCCGGCGTGCGCGTCACCGTACCCTGCCGCGTCGCGGTGTTGCCGGCCGGGCCGGTGTACGAGCCGGAGGTGGTGCAGGTGCCCCCGGCGCACGAGCGCGCCGTGGTGGCCGAGCGCGTGCCGCCGGCCGGCCCGGTCGCGGTCCGCGATGTCGTGCATGTTCCGCCGGCGCAACTGCGCGTGCCTTCGAACGTGGTCGTACCGCGCGGGCCGGTCGCACTGCCGGAGAAGCTGCGGTCGCGCGCCTCGGCCGCCCCGGCGGCACAGGCGAGGAAAAGACAGAATGCGGCGGCTGATGTTCGCCAGTTGGTCATGTGTTCGGCTCCCGTCAATGGGGACGGCGTCCCCGGTGCCGGGAGAACCTGTGGCGGGCGCCTAACGGCGGTTTGCCGTGGCGGTAACTCTGTTCAACGGTCCTTGACGCCGTGTAACGATTGGTAACGCGCACCCGTTAGGCTTGCCCGTCCGGCCGCGTGTTGCGTAGGTTCCGTCCATGACATCGGAAAAGGCCCTCATCGCGATCGTCGAGGACGACGAGGAAATCTCTCGCCTCGTGTCCGACCTGTTGCGTCAGGAGGGCTATGCGGTCGAGGCGGCGGCATCGGGGACCGAACTCGACGGCGTGCTGGCGCGCATGAGGCCGAACTTGGTCGTGCTCGACCTCATGCTGCCCGGCGAGGACGGGCTGTCGATCTGCCGTCGACTGAGGATCGGTGATGAGGCGCTGCCGATCCTGATGCTGACCGCGAAGAGCGACGCCATCGATCGCGTCGTCGGCCTCGAGATGGGCGCCGACGACTATCTGGCCAAGCCGTTCAATCCGCGCGAACTCGTCGCCCGGGTACGGGCCTTGCTCCGTCGCGCCCACAGCCTGCCCGCGGGCGAGGCCCATCGCCGCTACGCGTTCGAGGGGCTGGTCATCGATCTCGATGCCCGCCAACTGACGACCGAGGACGGCGAGCCGGTGCGGCTGACCAGCGCCGAGTTCGATCTGCTCGCCTGTTTCGTGCGCCGGCCGCGCCGCGTGCTCACCCGCGAGCAACTGCTGGACTGGACACGCGGCCGCGACGGCGACGCCTTCGATCGCTCGATCGACATGACCATTTCGCGATTGCGCAAGAAGATTGAGACCGCGGTGCCGGGGCTTCAACTCATCTCCACCGTACGCAACAACGGCTATCTGTTCGTCGCCCGCTTGAAACAGCTGCCGTCATGATGCGCCTCGGCTTCGGCGCCCGCCTGTTCGCCATCTTCGTGACCAGCCTGGTCGCGGTCCAGTTGATCGCCGTCGCCGCCTTCGTCCTGCAGCGCAGCCGCGCCACCGACAGCGGACTTCGCCTCCCGCTCCCCGATCAGACCGCGGCTCTCGTCGAACTGCTCGAACGGTCCCCGCGCGAGCACTGGCCACTGGTGCTGCGCGCCGCCAACAGCTCCGAGCTCAGTGTCCGCATCGCCGAGAACCGCCAGATCACCCGCGAACCGGCCTGGTACGAGGCGCAGCTCGTCGATTTCATCGTGCGCCGCTATCTGTCGGCGCTGGGTCAGCGCGACGTGCGGGTGCTCGTGCAGCCATCGAGCGAGCTGCTCGATGGCCCACTGCGGCTGCTCGCGTGGGCGTCGCCGGGTTCGGTCGAGATCGAGGTCGGGCTGCAGAGTGGCGAGTACGTCGTGGTGGCGGCCGGCGGTTATCTGAGCCTCAGCATCCTCGGTCTGCCGCCAGGCTTCTGGGCCGGGTTGCTGGGCCTCGCGGTCGCCGTTCTGGCCCTCGCCCTGCTGCGCCGGGAAGCGCGCCCGCTCCGTCAGCTTGCCGAGGCGGTCGACGGCATGGAAATCGGCCTCGAGGCCAGGGCGATCGCCGACGCCCCGCGCAGCGCTCCGGAGATCCGCGCCCTGATCGGCGCGTTCAACCGGCTCGGCGAGCGGATCTCCGCGCTGCTCAGGGGGCGCATGGCGCTTGTCGGCGGCATCTCGCACGACCTGCGGACCTATGTGACCCGCCTGCGCCTGCGCGCCGAACTGATCGACCAGCCGGCCGAGCGCGCCAAGGCGGTTGCCGACCTCGACGAGATGAGCCGTCTGCTCGACGACTCGCTGCTCGCCTTCTCCGAAGGCGCGCCGCTGCCGGTCGAGGAACTGGTCGACGTCACCGCGATCCTCGCGCGCGAGGCCGCCGATCGGCAGGCCGCTGGCGATGCCGTCGCTCTCGAGAAGCCATCCGCACCGGAGGCGCACGTCCTCGGCGATCCCGTCGCATTGCGCCGCATGCTCGCCAACATCATCGACAACGCCGTCAAGTACGGCCGCGACGCCAAGATCCGGCTGGAGCGGGATGATCGCGCTCTGGTGGTGGTGGTCGACGACAGCGGCCCGGGCATTCCGGCCGGCCAGCGGGCGGCGCTGCTCGAGCCCTTCGTGCGCCTCGAGCGGTCGCGCAACCGGCGCACCGGCGGCGCCGGTCTCGGACTGGCGATCGCCCGCGCCGTCGCCACATCGCATGGCGGCACGATCGCCCTCGCCGAAGCGCCGGGCGGCGGCGCGCGGGTGCGCGTCACACTCCCGCTCTATCGCGTCGCGGGGGCCTAGAACCGACGGGGCCGGAAGCTGGCGCCGCGGCTGGCGTGGCCGCCGCCACTCAACTAATATTCTGCGAGACGACGCGGTGGGGGCGGTCTGCCGTCCGTTGTATCTCGTGGCTGACGGATGGGGGGAAGCCGATGGTCGGGCAAGACGTGCCGGTAACGGTGCAGGACGCGGCGCGATGGGCCGTCGAACGCGAGATCGAGCAGCGTCAGGCGGCTATCGAGGGCGCTTCGCGGATCGGGCGCCAGATGGTGACGGCTGTGCTGCTGCTCAATGGCGCCGGGGCGCTGCTCACGTTCGCATTGTTCATCGGCTTCGTAGCATTCGAGGGCGAAATAGCGCCGGCCGCCGCCGCCGCCCTGTCCTGGCCCATGACCTGGTTCGCCGTCGGCCTGCTCGCGGCGACCGTGAGTGGCCTCCTCGCCTATGCGGCCCAGTTGCTGCGCTCCGAGATGTTCATGGCGCCCTGGGAGCAGATCGACATCTATATCGTCAACAACGAAACCGCCTTCAAAGCTTTCCTGGACCGTCGCATGGCGAGCCTGACTTGGTTCCATCGCCTGCTGATGGGCGCAGCCGCGGCCTGCCTGATCGCGGTGGTGCTGTTCGGCTGGGCGGCGGTTGTGACCATATCGCAGGCGGGTGCGGTGGCCGCACAATTGCCGCCGCGGCCGGCGCCCCGCATGTCGCCGCCGCAGCAGCAGCCGCTGTTCATCCCGCAGCAGTTGAGCCCGCCCGTCCAACCGACCCGCCCACCCCCCACGCCGAAGTGAGCCCGTTCGCGCCGGCACGCCGGGTCAGCCGAGGCCAGTTGCAGCCGGCAACCGCTCGCCTTTGGCCAACAGCAGTCCGCGATGTGTCGCGATCCCGAGTTCGAGGCTGTCGGCGATCATCTGCGCCCGTTCGATGAAGTGTGCGGCCGCGACCGGCGGGCAGAGCTCCCGCGCGGTGGCCGAGAACAGCGCGACCCAATGGTCGAAATGGCAGGCATCGACCGGCAGCGGTGCATGCTTCTGCATCGGCCGGCCGTGATAGTGGCCAGTCTTCAACGTCACCGACGACCAGAACGCGCACATGCGCGCGAGGTGCGGCTCCCAGTCGCTGATACGCGCCGCGAAAATGGGGCCGAGCACGGCATCCTCGCGCACCTTGTCGTAGAAGCCGTGCACCAGACGGTGGATCATCGCCTCGTCGATTCCCGTCCGTGCGCTGGCCTCGGCCGCGGCCGCTGCCCGCCGCTCCTGGGGATCCTCGCTGCGCGCGTCGTGGTCCATGCCGTCCTCGTTCCGTGAGTCGCGGGAATTCTATCGAAAGCGCGGCGTGGCGATCCGGCGGTGAAGTGTCACCCGCCAGCGACATTGCGCTGCGCCGCCGCCGGACTACCGCTGCCTAAAACTCCGGCAGTGGACCGCGCGGGCGCCCAAAACGAGCACTTTCGATTGCTGGGCCCCGTGCTTAGGATGCGCGATCCGCAAACAAGGGGCGCCGCTGATGGCCTTCGTCAACCCGAACCCGTTCACGACCCGTCCGGAGATCGACGGCACGTTCGGCGTCGTCACCACCACTCACTGGATCGCCACCGCGGTCGGCATGTCGATCCTCGAGCGTGGCGGCAACGCGTTCGACGCCGGCGTCGCCGCCGCCTTCGCGCTGCAAGTGGTCGAGCCCCATCTCAACGGACCCGGCGGCGACGTCCCCGTGATGCTGTGGGACGTCCGCAAGGGCCGCCCCGAGGTCGTCTGCGGGCAGGGCCCGGCGCCGGCCGGCGCCACCATCGCCCACTACCGCGGCCACCTCGGGCTCGACATCGTGCCGGGCACCGGGTTGCTCGCCGCATGCATTCCGGGCACCTTCGAAACCTACATGCTGATCCTGCGCGACTACGGCACGATGCGGTTGCGCGACGTGCTGGAAGCCGCCATCGGCTATGCCCGTCACGGCCATCCGCTGGTCGAGCGGGCGGTCGCGACCATCGACACCGTCAAGGAACTGTTCCGCGAGCACTGGCCGTCGTCGGCGGCGGTCTATCTGCCGGGCAATGCCGTGCCCGCGGTCGGCACGCTGTTCACCAATCCGCGCCACGCCGACACCTACGAGCGCATCCTGCGCGAGGCGGAAAGCGGCGGCGGCGGTCGCGAGGCGGAAATCGAGCGGGCGCGGCGGACCTGGAGCAAGGGCTTCGTCGCCGAGGCCATCGACGCGTTCTGCCGCACTAGCGAGATCATGGATGTCTCGGGCCGGCGCCATCGCGGCGTGCTGACCGCCGGGGACATGGCGACCTGGCAACCGGCCATCGAGGCGCCGGTGCACCTCGATTACGGCCGCTACCGCATCTACAAGCCGGGACCGTGGTCGCAGGGCCCGGTGCTGCTCCAGCACTTGGCGCTGCTCAAGGGTTTCGACCTCGATGGGCTGTCGCCGACCAGTCCTGAGTTTCTTCACACCTGGATCGAATGCGCCAAGTTGGCGTTCGCCGACCGCGAGGCCTTCTACGGCGACCCCAAGTTCGCGCGGGTACCGATGGAAGTGCTGCTGTCGGATCGCTACAACGACGACCGCCGCCGGCTGGTCGATGCCGGCACCGCATCGCTCGAGCAGCGTCCTGGCACGATTGCCGGCTACGGGGGCGCCGTGATGGTCAAGGGTGTGGCGGCCGGACGTGTCGCCGTCTCGTCGGCCGGCGCCGGCGAGCCGACCGTCGGCGCCATGTCCGAGACCGGCCACGATGGCCGGGTGCGTGGCGACACCGTCCATATCGACATCATCGACAAGGCCGGCAACGTGTTCTCGGCGACACCGTCCGGCGGCTGGCTGCAGTCGTCGCCGGTGATCCCCGACCTCGGGTTCCCGCTCGGCACGCGGGCCCAGATGTTCTGGCTCGAGGAGGGGCTGCCGGCGTCGCTGGCCCCCGGCAAGCGTCCGCGCTCGACGCTATCGGTCGGGATGGCGACGCGCGACGGCGAGCCCTATCTGGCGTGGGGTACGCCGGGCGGCGACCAGCAGGACCAGTGGAGCTGCCAGTTGTTCCTCCGCCACGTCCACGCCGGCATGAACCTGCAGGAGGCGATCGACGCGCCGGCCTGGCACATCGAGCATTTCCCCGCCTCGTTCTGGCCACGCGCGGCGCGTCCGGGCGTCGTCGTCGTCGAGGACCGGCTGCCCGAAGCAACGATCACGGAGTTGCGGCGTCGCGGTCATGTCGTCGAGGTCGGGCCGGCGTGGAGCGAAGGGCGCCTGACCGCGGCCTCGAAGGACGGCGTGCGCCGCAAAGCGGCCGCCAACGCCCGCGGCATGCAAGGTTATGCGGCCGGACGCTGAGACAGGGAGGCGGCACCATGACATGGTCGATCATCGCGCGTGAGGCCGGCAGCGGTCGCGTCGGCATCGCCGTCGCCACCCGCTTCTTCGCCGTCGGCTCGCGCGTGCCGCACATCCGGACGGGCGTCGGCGCAGTCGCGACCCAGGCCTTCGTCAACAAGAGCTACGGGCCGCGCGGTCTGGATCTGATGGCGGGCGGGCTCACGGCCGGCGCGGCGCTCGATCGCCTCGTTGCCGCCGACAGCGGGCGCGATCATCGCCAGGTGCATCTCATGGATGCGGCCGGCGCATCCGCGGCCTACACCGGCAGCGCCTGCATCGACTGGTGTGGCCATCACATCGGCGCCGACTTCTCCGTCGCCGGCAACATGCTCGCCGGGTCGCAGGTGATCGCGCGGACTGCCGAGGCGTTCACGGCCACCGCCGGCCAGCCGCTGGCGCGACGCCTGATCGCCGCCATGCGGGCCGGCGAGGCGGCAGGCGGCGACAAGCGCGGGCGGCAGTCGGCCGCACTGCTTGTGCACGATGCGGAGGAGTTCCCCATCTACGACATCCGTGTCGACGATCACGCCGATCCGCTGACCGAACTCGCGCGCCTGCATGCGGTGGCCCGCGAGCGTTTCGTACACTTCCGCCGCCGCATGCCGAGCCGCGCCCACCCGGACGGCATCGTCGACCGCCACGACCTCGAGGACTTCATCGCCGCCTCGATCGCCGAGGGCTACGAATGACAATCCCGGCGCTGCTCGAGGTCGAGGATCTCAAGGTCTCGTTCGTCGGCGATCAGGGTCGCGCGAGCGCGGCCGTGAGCGGCGTCTCCTTCACCGTCGCGCCGGGCTGCACGCTCGGCATCGTCGGTGAATCGGGCTGCGGAAAAAGCGTGACCTCGCTGGCGGTGATGCGGCTCTTGCCGCGCGAGACGGCCCGCATCACGGGTCGGGTCATGTTCGAAGGCCGCGATCTGCTGCAGATCTCCGAGCGCGACATGCAGGACCTGCGTGGCAACCGGCTCGCCATGATCTTCCAGGAGCCGATGACATCGCTCAACCCCAGCTACACCATCGGTGATCAGGTCGGCGAGGTGCTGGTCCGCCATCGCGGCCTCGGCGCCAGTGACACGCGTGCCGCAGCCATCGAACTGCTCCGGCAGGTACGCATGGCGTCACCGGAGACCCGCGTCGACGAATATCCGCACAAGCTGTCGGGCGGCATGCGCCAGAGGGTGATGATCGCGATGGCGCTCGCCTGCCGACCGTCGCTGCTGATTGCCGACGAGCCAACCACCGCCCTCGACGTGACGATCCAGGCGCAGATGCTGGATCTGCTGCGCCAGTTGCAGGCCGAGATGGGCACGGCCGTCATTTTGATCACGCACGATCTCGGCGTCGTCGCCGAGACCTGTGACGAGGTCGCGGTGATGTACGCGGGGGAGATCGTGGAGCGCGCTCCGGTGGCGGAGCTTTTCGCGCGGCCTCAGCACCCCTACACGGTCGGGCTCATCGGATCGCTGCCACGGCTGTCCCAGCGGCGGGCGCGACTTGCCACCATCCCCGGCACCGTGCCGACACTCTCCGCCCAGATCACCGGATGCCGGTTTGCGCCGCGTTGCCCGTTCGTCGAGGCGGCGTGCCGGGCGACCGCCCCGCAGCTCACCGACTGCGGCGAGGGCCATCTCTCGCGCTGCCGGCGCGCGCCCCTCGAGAGGCTCGTCGCATGACCGGGCCGCTCGTTGCCGTTGAGGACCTGACGCGGGAGTTCGTCGTCAAGCGCTCGCTGCTCGGCGCGCCGACGGCGGCGGTCAAGGCCGTCGACCGGGTGAGCTTCCACATCGCGCCGGGCGAGACGCTGGCGCTGGTCGGCGAAAGCGGCTGTGGCAAGTCGACGGTTGGCCGTCTCGTGCTCGGCCTGATCGCGGCGACAGCGGGCAAGGTCATGTTCGAGGGGCAGGACCTCGCCGCGCTGGGTCCGGCTGAGACCCGCCGCTTCCGTGCCCGCGCGCAGCTCATCTTCCAGGATCCCTACGCCTCGCTGAACCCGCGCATGACGGTCGGTGCAACACTCGCCGAACCGCTGGCCCTGCATCTCGATCTGACACCGGCCGAGCGGCGCGGCCGCGTCTCCGAGCTGCTGGCGACGGTCGGCCTCAAGCGCGAGCATGCCGAGCGCTACCCCCACGAGTTCTCTGGCGGCCAGCGCCAGCGCATCGCCATCGCCCGTGCGCTTGCCGTCGAGCCGCGGTTGATCGTGTGCGACGAGCCGGTCTCGGCCCTCGATGTCTCGATCCGCAGCCAGGTGCTGAACCTTCTCAAGGATCTCCAGCAGCGCCTCGGCCTCACCTATCTCTTCATCAGTCACGACCTCGCCGTAGTGAAGCACGTCGCCGACCGCGTCGCCGTCATGTACCTCGGCCGCATCGTCGAGACGGCGCCGGCGCAGGAGCTGTTCGCGGCGCCGCGCCATCCCTACGCGCAGGCGCTGCTGTCGGCCATTCCGGTGGCGAGCCCCGGCGCCCGCCGCGCCCGCCGGCCGCTGGCGGGCGATCCGCCGAGCCCGATCGCGCCGCCGCCCGGCTGTCATCTGCACCCGCGATGCCGGTTCGCGCGCGATGTGTGCCGGCAGTCGCAGCCGTCCCTCGTCGCGGATGGCAACGGACGCAGCGTCGCCTGTCACGTCTGGACCGAGATCTCCGGCGGCGAGGCGGTACCCCAGGACGCCGCCATGCCCCCGCATTTGGCCCGGCTCATTGCCGCCTTCGAGGTGGCGGGTGCCTAGATCATTATCGTTCTGCAAAAGGAGGACAAGTTGAGAAAGCTGTTGATCACCGCCGCCCTGCTCGCCGTCACGGCGACCACGGCACAGGCCCAGTCGACCCTGCGGATCGGTCTCGCGGAGGACCCCGACATCCTCGACCCGACGCTCGCCCGCACCTACGTGGGTCGCATCGTGTTCGCGTCACTGTGCGACAAGCTGTTCGACATCGACGACAAGGTCAACATCGTCCCGCAGCTCGCCAGCGGCTTCGAGACCGCCCCCGACGGCAAGTCGGTCACGATCAAGCTCAAGTCCGGCGTCAAGTTCCACGACGGCGAGCCGATGGACGCCGCGGCGGTGAAGTACAGCCTCGAGCGTCACATCACGATGCCGGGGTCGTTCCGCAAGCCCGAACTGTCGGCCGTCGACAAGATCGAGACGGTCGATCCGTTGACCGTCAAGATCCTCTTGAAGCAGCCGTTTTCTCCGCTGATCGCCCAGTTGGCGGATCGTGCCGGCATGATCGTCTCGCCCAAGGCCGCCACGGAGGCGGGCGACAAGTTCGGCCTGAAGCCCGTCTGCGCGGGCCCGTTCCGGTTCGTCGAGCGCATCCAGCAGGACCGCATCGTCGTCGAGAAATTCGCCGGCTACTGGAATGTGGGGAACGTGCACGTCGATCGCGTGGTTTTCCGTCCGATCACGGAATCGACCGTGCGCCTCGCCAACCTGAAGTCGGGCAGCCTCGATCTGATCGAGCGCGCCCTGGCGACCGACCTCAAGGAGATCAAGGCCGATCCGAAGCTGCGGGTCGCGACGGTGCCCGAACTCGGCTACCAGGGCGTGACGCTCAACGTCGGTCAGGGTGAAGCCGCCACAACGTCGTTTGCCGACCCGCGCGTTCGTCAGGCCTTCGACATCGCGATCGACCGCAAGGCCCTGACAGAGGTGGTCTTCAATGGCGAGTTCCTGCCCGGCAATCAGTGGGTCAGTCCGCTGAGCCCCTATTACCAGGAGAAGCTGCCGGTGCCCAAGCGCGACGTCGCCAAGGCCAAGGCGCTGCTCGCCGCGGCTGGCGTCAAGACGCCGCTGGCGATCGACTTCATGGTGCCGAACAATCCCGAGACACGCCAAGTCGCCGAGGTGATCCAGGCGATGGCCAACGAGGCCGGCTTCGACATGCGGATCCGCGTCACCGAATTCGCGACGTCCCTCAAGGAGGCCGAGCAGGGCCGCTATCAAGCTTACATGCTGGCGTGGTCGGGCCGTGTGGACCCGGACGGCAACGCCTACATCTTCCACAAGACCAAGGCGCCGCAGAACTACGGCGGATACTCCGATCCCGAGGTCGACGCCTGGCTCGACGAGGCCCGCACCAAGGACGCGCTGGCCGACCGCAAGGCCATTTATGGCAAGGTGGCGGAGAAGGTGATCGGCAAGGGCGCCATCGTCTACCTCTACCATCGCCTGATGATCATTGCGCACACGGACAAAGTGGACGGCTACAAGCAGCTGCCCGACGGCCTGGTGCGCCTGACGGGTGTCAAACTGAAATGAGGCGGCAGGGGCCGGCCGCCGTGGCCGGCCCCGATCATGCAGGAACTCGCGGATGCTGCCCTTCCTTGCCAAACGGCTGCTGCAGCTCATCCCGACGCTGTTTTTCGTGTCGGTGCTGATCTTCGGGCTTCAGCAACTCCTGCCGGGAGATCCCGCGCTCGCCATGGCCGGCGAGGAGCGCGATCCGGCCGTGTTGGCGCAGATCCGCCAGCAATACCGGCTCGATCAGCCGTTCTACGTGCAATACGTGTACTGGGTCGGGGGCGTGCTCAGCGGCAATCTCGGCGAAAGCATGCGGCTGAAGGAGCCCGTGCTGACGCTGATCGCCCAGAAGTTCCCGGTCACGCTGCAACTCGCGCTGATGGCCATCGTGATCTCGCTGGCGATCGGCGTATCGGCCGGCATCGTCTCGGCCGTCCGCAAGAACACGGCGATCGACTACGTCGTCAATGTGATTGCCCTGGGCGGCATCTCGACGCCGAATTTCTGGCTCGGCATCCTGCTGATCTTCCTCTTCTCGGTGCAGCTCGGGTGGCTGCCGGCGTCTGGCTACGTCAGCCCCTTCGAGGATTTCTGGCTCAGCATCAAGACCACGATCCTGCCGGCCTTCGTGCTCGGCAACGCCTTTGCCGCCGTTCTGATGCGCCATACCCGCTCCGCCATGCTGCAGGCCATGGCGAGCGACTACGTGCGCACCGCGCGCGCCAAGGGGCTTCCGGAGCGGACGGTCGTACTCAAGCACGCCATGCGCAATGCCCTGACGCCGGTCATCACGCTCGGCGCCCTCGAACTCGGCACCCTGCTGTCGGGCGCGGTCCTCACCGAGCAGGTGTTCTCGGTGCCGGGCTTCGGCAAGCTCATCGTCGACAGCGTCTTCAACCGCGACTACGCCGTCGTGCAGGGCGTCGTGCTGATCACCGCCACCACCTACATCCTGCTCAACCTCGCCGCCGACGTCCTCTACGTCCTGGTCAATCCGCGATTGAGGGGCTGAGGCGATGACGGCGAGCGATACCGACGCCGGCGAAGACACGGGCACCGGCCCCGCCGGAGCCGATGCGCCCGAGACGAACCGAAGCCCGGCCGCGCGCGCGTGGTCGCGGTTGCGGCAGCGCAAGAGCGCCTTGGTTGGCCTGGCGATCGTCGCGCTGCTCATCACAATGGCCGTGCTGGCTCCGCTTCTGGCGCCCTTCGACCCCGCCCAGCAGAGTTGGACCAGCGTGCGCAAGGCGCCCTCGGCGCTGCACTGGTTCGGAACCGACGAGTCGGGGCGGGATCTGTTCTCGCGCGTCGTCTACGGTGCCCGCGCCTCGCTGCTGGCGGGCGTCGTTTCGGTCTCGATCGCCCTCGGCCTCGGCGTGCCGATCGGCCTCCTCGCCGGCTATCGCGGCGGCTGGCCGGATGCCCTCATCAGCCGCATGACCGATGCCATGCTGGCCTGCCCGTTTCTCATCCTGGCGATCGCCCTGGCGGCCTTCCTCGGCCCGTCGCTGACGAACGCGATGATCGCCATCGGCATCACGACGACGCCGATCTTCGTGCGCCTGACGCGGGGACAGGTGCTGGCGGTCAAGGTCGAGGACTACGTCGAGGCGGCGCGCGCCGTCGGCAATCCGGCGTGGCGCATCGCCGTGCGGCACATCCTCCCGAACATCATGCCGGCGCTGCTGGTGCAGGCGACGCTCTCGATCGCCGCCGCCATCATCGCCGAGGCGAGCCTGTCGTTTCTCGGGCTCGGCCAGCAGCCGCCCGATCCGTCGTGGGGTTCGATGCTCAACACGGCGCAGCGCTTCCTGACCAACGCGCCGTGGATGGCGATCTACCCCGGCATCGCGATCTTCCTGACGGTGCTGTCGTTCAACCTGCTCGGCGACGGCCTGCGCGACGCCCTCGATCCGAAGGAGCGCTGAGCCGCGGGATCGGCGGCGCGGTCGGGACGGAGTGCCCGAGCGAACGCGGGTGGATTAGCTCTCGGCGCGCAGGAAAATGGGCGCGGCCATGACCGTCAGGCTGACGAACACGAGACTGGCGGCCACGGCGAACGTTACCAGCGACACGGGCGCATCGAGGAACCGGCAGACGACGCCCGCCACCACGGTCCAGAAGACGCTTGCCAGCGCGATGGCCGAGACGAGCCCCACGTACGAGCCCCAGCCGCCACCGTCGACGTCGCGGAGATCGCGGACGTCGCGGGTCAGGGCGGGTATTGCCTGCTCTTTGGCCATCGTCGAAACGCCTTTGCCGCTATCGAGACAACGTACGGCGAAGACGATTAATCGCGGGTGAATGCAGAAAACCCGAGCGGGACCTGGGCCTGGGGTGGAGGGGGGACGCCGCGACTGGAAATGGCTTCGTTTCGTAGGGGATCGCGGCAGGCGCCGGGATCGCGTCCCGGACGGTCGTCCACATACGGGCCGGTGGGGTCGAGATTCATCCTCGAGGAAGCCACATCGAATTGGGTTCGTTTCGAAGTCGGTCGGGCCGGAGGTGGCTGGATTCCGTCTCGCCCCGTGGGGTCTGAGCGAGGGGGCTGAGCGAGGGGTCTAAGCGAGGGGGCTAAGCCAGATGGGAAGGCTCCGCGCTGAGCCCCGGACATCACCGCGATGACCTGTCAAGGCTGCCTTTGCAGGTCGATGGAGCGAGATTGATGTATAGATCAGCATATTACGCCGCATCAAAAAAAATATAAGCAAAGACAGTGCGTTAGGCCCGTCAATGCTGCCTTGTCGGATCTATCGATAAAAGATGCGTATGCAACTATATTTGGCGTGACCGAGTTCATCGCCGTGGCAGCTTGCGCTGTCCGAGGAAGCGAGATCAGTGGCCTGTAAATGCAGCCTTGACAGATGTTCCACCCTCATGCGGTCGCGGTTCCGCAGTAAAGGCAGCCTTGACAGTCAGTCAAGATATGTACATCCAGCCTCGATAGCATGAGATTGACCCGGAAGGGCAGAGAGAACAAAGTAAAGTCTGCCTTTACATAAGTTTACGAGAGCTGGGTGGCAAAAAATATACTTTACTTCGGGCGCGAACGAGGTCATCTGCGTTCGCATCGTAGCTTTTGTGGAGTTTGCAGATGACGACACCCAAGCAAGTGGCCGCCAACCGCCGCAATGCTCGCATGAGCACCGGTCCAAAGACGGCAAGTGGCAAGGCCCAGAGCCGTCGAAACGCGGGCCGTGTCCCAACGCGTGGTGTAATTGCGGTTCCGGCGGTATGGCCGGTTGA
>JBMOGA010000030.1:0-46177 GCA_049318625.1 Hyphomicrobiaceae bacterium | reverse complement strand
ACCGGCGTGCTCTACGTGCTCGACGAGCCGTCGATCGGCCTGCACCAGCGCGACAACGAGCGCCTGCTCGGCACGCTCCGTCATCTGCGCGACCTCGGCAACACCGTCATCGTCGTCGAGCACGACGAGGACGCCGTGCTGGCCGCCGACCATGTCGTCGACATCGGGCCGGGCGCCGGCGTTCACGGCGGCCGCATCATCGCCCAGGGCACCCCCGCCGACATCATGGCCGATCCGGAAAGCCTGACCGGCCAGTACCTGTCGGGCGCCCGCGAGATCGCGATGCCGGCCGAGCGCCGCCAGCCCAAGCGCGGCAAGGCGCTCCGCGTCGTCGGCGCCCGCGGCAACAACCTGCAGAACGTCACCGCCGCCATCCCGCTCGGCGTCATGACCTGCGTCACCGGGGTGTCCGGCGGCGGCAAGTCGACGTTCCTCATCGACACGCTCTACAAGGCCGTCGCCCGCAAGCTGTCCGGCAGCCGCGAGCACGCATCGCCCCACGACCGCATCGAGGGCCTGGAGCATCTCGACAAGGTCATCGACATCGACCAGTCGCCGATCGGCCGCACGCCGCGCTCGAACCCGGCCACCTACACCGGCGCCTTCACGCCGATCCGCGAATGGTTCGCCGGCCTGCCCGAGGCGGGCGCCCGCGGCTACGGCCCCGGCCGGTTCTCCTTCAACGTCAAGGGCGGACGCTGCGAGGCCTGCCAGGGCGACGGCGTCATCAAGATCGAGATGCACTTCCTGCCCGACGTCTACGTCACCTGCGACCAGTGCAAGGGCCACCGCTACAATCGCGAGACGCTGGAGATCAAGTTCAAGGAGAAGTCGATCGCCGACGTGCTCGACATGACCGTCGAGGAGGGCTGCGGGTTCTTCGCCGCGGTGCCGTCGATCCGCGACAAGCTGGAGACGCTGCGCCGCGTCGGCCTCGGCTACATCAAGATCGGCCAGCAGGCGACCACGCTGTCGGGCGGCGAGGCCCAGCGCATCAAGCTCGCCAAGGAGCTCTCCCGCCGCGCCACCGGCCGTACCCTGTACATTCTCGACGAGCCGACCACCGGCCTGCACTTCCACGACGTCGCCAAGCTGCTCGAGGTGCTGCAGGAGCTGGTGGCGGCGGGCAATACCGTGGCGGTAATCGAGCACAACCTCGAGGTCATCAAGACGGCCGACTGGCTGATCGACCTCGGGCCAGAAGGTGGCGACGGCGGCGGCCAGATCGTCGCCGAAGGCACGCCCGAGGACGTCGCGCGCGTGGCGGCCAGCCACACGGGGCGATTTTTACGGGAGCTGTTCGATCGCCGCGCCAAGATCAAGGCGACCACGCGCAAGGCGGGAACCAAGCGTCAGACGGCGGAATAACTGAACTCGAACGACGAGGGCCGTTTCTCACTTCGCCCGCGACAGCAGAATGAGAGGACGCGCGGGAGAGACGCCGCAGGAAAGCGCGCACCCCTCCTCTTGCGTTCCCAGAAGCCGACCGGCGCGCAGCGGCGGACGGCTATCCGGGATCTTGCCCTGGCGTTGGGGCCGCCACGCCAGACCTCGGTGCCGTCGACCGGCACCGCCGCAAGAGCACACCGTCTGCCCCCGTGCGCCGGCAAGACCCCGGCTCGCCTCGCACGGCTCGGGGTCCGGGGACGCAGAAGGAGGGCGCTCGGCGTCCGGGGATGCAGGAGGCGTGGGCTCTCCGCGCCCTCGCTCGGGTAAACACAGTGGGAGGAGACGCGCGGGAGGGACGCCGCAGGAGAGCCCACACCCCTCCCCCCTCTGCGTTCCCGGAAGCCGAATGCCGCCCCGGCGGCAGACGGCTATCCGGGATCTTGCCCTAGCGGTCGGGGCCGCCACGCCAGACCACGGGCCGGGATGATGCGCATCGCCCGCGCGGCGACGGCAAGACCCCGGCTCGCCTCGCGGGGCTCGGCGTCCGGGGATGCAGGAGGCGTGGGCTCTCCGCGCCCTCGTTCGGGGACGCAGGAGAGGGACCCTCCGCGCTCTCGCTCGGGTAAACACAGTGGGAGGAGACGCGAGAGAGAGACGCCGGAGAAGCAAAGATCACACCCCTCCCCCAGCGTTCCCGGAAGCCGACCGGCGCGCAGCGGCGGACGGCTATCCGGGATCTTGCCCTAGCGGTCGGGGCCGCCACGCCAGACCATGGGCCGGGATGATGCGGATCGCCCGCGCCGCGAGGCGAGCCCGGACGCCACGAAAACTAATGGGAACGCCCATCACCATGCGAAGCCCTCCGCCGCCAGCACGTCCGGAAACAGATCTCGCCACGTCGGATTCTTCTCCTCGCCAAGAGCGATCTTCCAGTCGCGACGCCAGCGCTTCATGGACCTTTCGCGAGACGCCGCTACGGCAGCGTCATGGTGGAGTTCGAAGTAGACGAGCCAGCCGACGTTGTAGCGCTTGGTGAACCCGTCGAGCAGACCATTGCGATGCTCGAACGCGCGGCCGGACAAATCGCTCGTCATGCCGACATAGAGAACCCCACGCGGCGCATTGGCCGTGATGTAAACCCAATAGTCGCGATCCGGACTGGATGGCAATGTCGGCTCACCGTCGAAACGATATGGCATCGGGGTTCACTGCCGCGCACCGCTAGCAATGTCGCGCGGCAGACTGAACGTTGGCGGAAGATGTAGCAGTCCCCCTTCCGGCGCAAGCGTGGCGGCCGGCTTCCACTCAACCCCCCCCAAAAAACTTATCCCCCCTCCTCCGCATGCGACTAATCTCGCCTCATCTCCTCCGCATCGGAGCACAGGCTCGAGCTGGGATCTTGTGGGAGGGGAGGACGCGGGTCGCGCGGCTGACATCAGCTACGGACCGGGATCGTCTGTCGCCGGCGCCGCAAACGCCGGTCAAGTCCGGGCCTGGTGCCCCGGAAACGACGGTGATCACGCACCCGCGCTTCCGACGGGGCGGCAAGGCCGCACCGAATACCACCAAAAGATAAGGGCCTGCCGCCCCGTTCTCCGGTGCATGACCCGAGCGAGCCCGCCTCGCGTCGGGCCGTCGGCGTCGGCGCACACGCTGGCCGTCTGTCCGGTGCCGATAATCACGCTTGAAGCGCGCGCTTTGTTCTCTTATTGTTCTTGTGCCGGACGCCATGAGACGCCGCAAGACGATCCGCCGGCGGCGCTTGACGTTTGGAAAGGCTCGCGCAATGCCTCCGCACTATGGTCGCGTTCATGAATGTCGAAGCCGAAATCCTCGATCTGAAGCGCCGCGTCGGCGATCTGGAGGGCGCGCTCAGCGTGCTCACCGGCCAACTGCGCGCCGTTCATCCCGAGATCGTCGCCCTCAAGGAATCGACCGGCCAGCACCTGGAGCGCATGGCCGGTGCGGTCGCCCGCGTCGATCAACGCCTCGAGGGCGTCGAGGTGCAGGTCTGGAGCCTGCGCGACGACCTGCCGGAGATCGTCCGCGCCGCCGTCGACCGAGGATTGAAGGGCGGCACCGCACCCTGACATTCATCGGTCACACGGCCGACACGGTCGCGCGCCAGCCTTGCGGCTCGGCCGGCCGGAGGCTTGATTGGTCCGGCCACTTGATGGACCCTGCGCGTGCGGGGCGGACGGGTCGCCGCACGAGAGGAGTGGACAGGGTCGATGTGGTTCAGCCGTAAGCAGCTCGAGCGCGATCTCGCCCGCTGGCACGAGGCCGGGTGGGTAACGGCCGACGGCCTCCGCGCCATCAGCGCCGAGATCCAGGGCCCGCCGCGCCAGTCGCGGTTCGCCGCCGTGCTCGCCACCATCGCCGCCGTCCTGCTCGGCTTCGCGGCCATGACCTTCGTCGCCGCCAACTGGGACAGCATGTCCCGTCTCGCCCGTCTCGGCCTGCTGCTCACCGGGCTTTGGATTTCCTATGGCGCGGCGGCCGTCCTGATCGAGCGCCAATTGCATGCATTCGCGCACGCCGCCGTGCTGGCCGGCGTCGGTCTGTTCGGGGCCGGCATCATGCTGGTCGCCCAGATGTATCACCTCGACGGCAATCCGCCCGACGCCGTGCTGCTGTGGGCCGCCGGCACCCTTGCCGCCGGCCTCGCCTTCCGTTCCAATGCGGCCCTTGCTCTCGCCCTGATCCTCGTCGTCGTCTGGAGCAGTTGGGAAACCGCCCGGATCGGCGCCGTGCACTTCGGCTTCGTCCCGGCCTGGCTGATCGTCACCGCCGCGCTGTGGCGGCAGAACTGGGCGCCGGGCCTGCATCTGGCGGCGCTCGCGCTGGCCATCTGGGTGGTGATGCTCGGCTACCTGATCGCCGGCTTGCCACACGCTTTGGTTGCGACCGTCGGTATCGCGGTGGCCGTCGGCGCCATGGCCGCCGGCCGTGTCGAACTGATCACGGGACGGCGCGCCCTTGCCGCTTTCGGCTATGGCGCTGCCGTCGCCTACGCCGGCCTGTTCGCGCTGCAATTCTTCGAGGATCGCAGCGGCTGGGCGCAGACCGGGCTCGCGGTCCTCACGCTTGCCCTGCTGCTCGGCGCACTGGCCTGGGGCGCCCGCACCAACCACCGCGGCATCCTGTGGATCGCCTACTCGGCCTTCTCGGTCGAGGTGCTGGGGCTCTACGGCAAGACGCTCGGCTCGTTGATCGGAACCTCGCTGTTCTTCCTGGTCGCCGGCGTTCTGGCGATGGCGCTGGCCGTGCTCGCCTGGTGGCTGAACGCGCGCGCCAGCGAACGCGCAGGGAGGATCTGACCATGCCGGCCTGGCTCGCCCGCCCCCTCGTTCTCGCCCTTCTGGTCGCGCTCCTGCAGACCGGAGCCCTGGCCGCCATGATCCTCGATCGCGCCCGCCTGATCGCCACGGGCCGCGAGATCGTGCTGCCGACCGTCCCGGTCGATCCGCGCAGCCTGTTCCGCGGCGACTATGTGATCCTCAATTACGAGATCTCCACCGTGCCGGCCGCCGACCTCGTCGCCAAGCCCGGCAACGATGGCGATAGCCTCTACGTGCTCCTCGAACGCCGACGGAAGGACGGCGCAGAAAACTGGGCCCCGATCTCCGCCAGCCGCAGCCGACCACAAGCGACGGGGGCCGACCGCATCGTCCTGGCGGGCTGGCAGGTCGGCCAAGTCCGCAACAATCAGACGCTAAGCGTCCGCGTGCGCTACGGCATCGAGAGCTACTTCGTGCCGGAAGGCACCGGCAAGGACCTCGAGGCCCGCGTGCGCGCCGAGGCACTGTCGGTGATCGTGGCGGTCGGCAGTGGCGGCCAGGCAGCCATCAAGGGCCTCGTCCTCGACGGCAAGACCCGCTACGACGAGCCGCTGTTCTGAACCGCGCCGAAACTCCATGACAACGCGCCCGCCCGCCCGCTAAAGAAGGCCGCTAACCAACCCACGGAGAGAGCCGATGACCGTCATCCGCCACGAGCCGTCGAAGATCTACTCGAAGGCCGTCGAAGCCAATGGCTTCGTATTCACTGCCGGCATCACGGCCCAGGACGTCAGCAAGGACGTCAAGGGCCAGACCCAGGAAATCCTGGCCGAGATCGACCGCCTGCTCGCCAAGTGCGGGACCAACAAGACCAAGGCCGTGTTCGCCACGATCTGGCTGTCGGACATCCGCTTGCGCGATGCCATGAACGAGGTCTGGAACGCCTGGACCGGCGGCGAGAACCTGCCCGGCCGCGCCTGCATCGAGGCCGCGCTTGCCGATCCGCGTATGCTGGTCGAGATCCAGGTCACGGCCGCGAAGTAGCACGACCGGAGGTCGCGCCGTGACGGGAAACAAACGTGCGGCGCGCCCGCTCCGGACTGCCTACCCGCATTTCGCACCTGTCGAGACGCGGTGGTCGGACAACGACGTCTACGGCCACGTCAACAACGTGGTCTACTACGCCTACTTCGACAGTGTCGTGAACCGCTACCTCATCGCGGCGGGCGGCCTGGATATCCACACGGCCTCCGTGATCGGCGTCGTCGTCGAGAGCGGATGCCGCTTCCACGCCTCCTTCGCCTATCCCGACGCCATCGAGGCCGGTTTGGCCATCGGCCATCTCGGCAATTCGTCGGTCCGCTATGACCTCGGCCTGTTCGCGCCCGGCGAGGAGACGGCCCGCGTCGAAGGCTGGTTCATCCATGTTTTCGTCGATCGCCAGACCCGCCGCCCCGCACCGATGCCGGCCGGCATCCGCCGCGCCTTCGAGCAATTGCGTTCCTGACCAGCGCCAGAAACTTGTGACCGGCTCGCCACGCCTGCCGTTGCCCGTAGGGGTTGCGGCGTCCCGGCACTAGCCGCCGCCCACCCCCGCGTCGACACTCATCTCATCGATTCGCGCCTCGAGGGGATTGCCCATGATGAAGTTGCTTGTTGCCACCGCTGTTTCTTTAGCGGCACTCGCTTCGACCGCCTTTGCTGCGCAGGAAGACGTCGGGCTGGCCGGGATGCACGACCTGCGGCGCGAAGGCAATCGTCTGTGCATGTCGGACCACTGGCATTACGGATCGGGCGGTGCCATGCCGAACCGCAAGGCCGCACAGGCGCAGGCGATCGAGTCCTGGTCGAGCTTCACCGCCTTCGAGTACGGCTCCGAGTGGGCCAATTTCGCCATCGCCGGCGGCAAGACCGTCCAATGCAGCGATGGCCCGTCCGGCGTCACCTGCAATGTCTCGGCACGCCCGTGCATGACGCGCAGCCGCAAGCGCTGAACTTCGGCCCGGCCGAGACCGGGCCCGAGAACCCGGACCGGAGCGGGCTCCGGTCCCCTGTCTTTACCAAAATGCGCTGAACACACACTTCGAACACGGATTTATAGTATCAAGCGTCGACGGATAATCCGTGTCGGAGCTTGTTCATGCGTCACCTGCCGCTTGTCGCCACCGCCGCTGCCCTGGTCGGGCTTGCTGCGTACCCCGCGTCCGCCCACGATCGCGTCGTGTTGCACAGCATCACCGAGGTCTATCCCCCGCTGCCGCCGGGAACCTACTATCCGGTCGCCCAGGGCATATTCGGTGAGCGCCATGCCCCGGTGTACGTGCATGTCGCGCCGCGCACCGTCGAACCGGTCGTGCGGTCCTACGTCGAGCCACCTTACGGGGTCGTGGTCCACGCCCCGTCGGCGCGCGGCTTGAAGGATGCGCCGGCCCTGTACGCCCCGGCAATGGAATATCCCTACCGCGGCACACTGCGCCCCCGCTACGAGACGGACGTGGTCGCACAGGGCTGCCGCCGCTGCATCGTGGTCGGGTCTGCCGAGCCGATCGTCGTTGTCCACACCTTCGAGCCGGCGCCGAAGCCCAAGCGCAAGCCGAAACCGGTCAAGCGGGCGCCGAAGCCGGTCCCCGAGATCGATCCCCTGGAGGACTGAACGGCCGCCCTGCCCTCAGAACGGGTTCCAGGTCTGGGTGCGGGTGAAGCGCACATAGCCGAGATTGGCCCCGATCCGCAGTCCGAGCCCGGAACGGATGGGGGCCATCACCACCCGGCCGTCGGTCAGGAACGTCATGCCGACACCGCCGACCACGTAGGCTGAGCCTTCGATACCCGTGAAGCGGGCGAACAGATTATCAACGGAGCGCAGATTGTAGATGAGGAACATCGTCTTCGCCCCGGACACGCCGACATCGTAGCCGATCGACGGCCCGTGCCAGAACACCTCCTGCGTCCCCCCGCTCCGCAAGTAGAGGGTGCCCTTCCCGTAGCGCAGACCGGCGAGGAACGCACCCCCGCCTTCATTGCCGAGGACATAGCCGACCGGCCGCCCGGACTTGCTGAAAGCATGTTCGATGACGCTGGCGAGGCCCGTCGAGACCTGCCCGAAGAAGCCCCGCGTCGCATCGCGGATCTCATCGATGGAATAGCCCTCCGGATCGACGGCGGGCGCGGCTTCGGCGGGCGGCGCCTCGGCCTCGGTCCGCGTCGTCCAACCGCCTTGGGGCAGCATGGCGACGGCCGGCGGCGCGGCAGCCCGCGGCGCGGCCGGCGCGGCCGGCGGCGCTTTGGGCCGCTCGATCTCGGCGTTGACCGGGGCCTTGGCACGCGGGCCTTTCGCACCCTGCGCCTCGGCGATCATCGCGTCGAGGCGGGTCAGCGCGTAGCTGGCCTTGGTCCGCATCACAACGCTGAGTTCGGTCGTCGTCGCCTCGAGTTCATCGAGGCGCGCGCAGGCATCGGCACCGTCGACCTTCTCGCTGCCGATCGAGTCGATCCGCATCAGCAGGTCGTTGGATTGGGCGTCGAGCTGCTCGGTGCGGGCGTCCTGGAGCAGCATCGCCGCCTGCTCCTGATAGTCGGTCTCGCTCCAGCCCTTGAGGTCCTTGAGCTGCCGCATCTTCTCCTGGATGGCCGGAAACGTGTCGGCGTTGATCTTGCGCAGCAGGCCGCCGACATGGTCGACGCTGTCGCCGATATCGGCCCGCGTGCACGTCCTGGCAGCGGCCTCGTGGCCGGACAGCGCAATCGCCATCGCCAGCGCCACCACTATGGCTCGAACCCTGTGCATCGGTGGAACTCCCTCCGGGAGATGGTGACCGGGCCCGGTGCCGCGCCCGAACGCTCGCATGCGATCATACCGCAGTTGGCTGGTCCGCGGCGAGGGCCCGGCGCAGGAGCGCATCGAGCCGCTCGAGATCCGGCTCGCCGAACACCAGCCGGATCGCCAGCACCCGGCTCCGCGCCGCCAGCACGCCGCACGATCCGGTCGTCCCCGCGAGGCGCGCGGCATCCTTCTCGGTGGTCACGAGATCTGCCTCGGCCCGCCTGGCATCCGCGAGCAGCGCGCCGGCCGCCGCCTCGGACATCGGCTGGTGGTCGGCGAAGGCTCGCGTCGCCACCACCTCGGCACCAAGTTGTTCGAGCAGTTGGAAGAATCGCGCCGGATGACCGATGCCGGCGAACGCCAACACCCGCCGGCCCCGCAGCCAGGCCGTATCTTCCACGGGCTCGACCCGTGCCTCGAGAACTGGCTTGGCGAACCGGGTGCGAAAGCGCGCGAGCCAGTCGGCGTCACAGGCGCCACCGGCCGGTTGATTGACGACGACGGCATCGACGAGGCCCAATTGGAACGCCAGGTCCGCCCGCAGCGGCCCGGCCGGGAAAACGCGGCCGTTGCCGAACAGGCGGCGGCCATCGAGCACCGCGATCGAAAGATCCTTGGCGAGCGCCGGGTTCTGCAGACCATCGTCCATGACGACAACCCCGCCGGACCCGAACCGTGCCGCGATCGCGGCGGCGCCGGCCGCACGGTCCCGCGCGACCAGAACTGGCACATCTTTGACCAGCAGCAGCGGCTCGTCGCCGACCCGCCGCGCGCTGTCCACGCCCTTGTCCACCCAGTGGGGGCCGCGCTCGTGCCCGCCGTAACCGCGCGTCAGCACCACCGGCTGCCGCCCGAACGCGCGAAGACGCCCCACGATATGGCGCACCAGCGGGGTCTTGCCGGTCCCGCCCAGCGTGAAGTTTCCGACGCAGATGACCGGCAGGCCGGCGCGCAGCGGCGCCCGGCGAAAGCGGCGCGCGACGAGGCGCCCATACAGATCGCCGACCGGGGACAGCACGCGCGGCCAGATGCTGCCGCCCGCGCCGTACCACCAGGCCGGCTCCTCAAGAGGCACGTCTCAGACCCTCCGGGGCCGGAAGCAACCCGAGCAGCGCTTCCACGGTCCGGTCCAGCGCCCCGGCAAGCCCCGTCAGGGCCTGTTGCGCGGCGGCCCGCCGCGTCGCGAGTTCGGCGCCGCCGGTCAACAGCCGCGAGACGGCCTCCGCCAACGCGCCGGCATCCTGAACGACGATGGCCCCACCACGCTTGACGAGGGCCGGATAGAAATCGGTGAAGTTCGCCGTATGCGGTCCCGTCAACACAACGGCATCGTGGCGAACGGCCTCGATGGGGTTCTGGCCGCCATGCGGCACCAGCGACCCGCCCATGAAGGCAATCGGCGATACAGCGAACAATGTGCCGAGCTCGTTCAGCGTATCGGCGAGGTAGATCTCTGTCTGCGCATCGGGCAAAGCCCCCTGCGAGCGCCGGCTCACGGCGAATCCGAGCCCCGAAAGCTGCTGGGCCAGCATGGCACCGCGGTCCGGATGGCGCGGCGCAATGATCGTCAGCACGCCCGGCACGCGCGCGGCGATCTGGCGATGGGCCGCGGCCAGCATGTCCTCCTCGCCCGGATGCGTGCTGGCGGCGACGTAGCATGGACGCCCGCCGATGACCGCGCGCAGCGCCGTGAGAGCGGCCGGATTGATGGGCGGCGGCGGCGCATCGATCTTGAGATTGCCGACCGCTTGGGCCGAGATCGCACCGAGATCGCCGAACCGGCGCGCCAGACGCTCGTTCTGGGCGAGCACGACGGCAAACCGGCCGAACAGCGGACGCGAGATCCTGCGCATCCTCCGCCAACGGCTGAAACTGCGCGATGACATGCGCGCATTGACCAGCGCAAGCGGAATCTCCCGACGTGCGCTTTCGAGGATCAGGTTCGGCCAGATGTCGCTCTCGGTCAGCACACCGATGTCGGGCCGCCAGTGGTCGAGGAACCGCTGGACATATTCGGGCGCGTCGAGCGGCACGTACTGATGAAGCGCGCGCGGACCCAGCCGGTCGGCGGCGATCCGCGCCGACGTTACGGTTCCGGTCGTCAGCAGCACCTGCAAGTCCGGCCGCCGGGCCTGCATGGCCGCCATGACCGGCAGGATGGCGTTGGTCTCGCCGACACTGGCCGCATGGAACCAGGCCAGCGCGCCATCGGGGCGCGCGAGCGTCGTCCGCCCGAGGCGCTCGTCGGCGCGCGCGGCATCCTCTTTGCCCTTGAATCGGCGATAGGCGAGCAGCGCCGGCAGCATCGGTCCGGCGACCCTGGTCAGCCCACGATAGGCGGCAAGGCCCGCACCCGGTCCGGGCGCCCCCTCCTCCCGCGCCAGCACCGTCGCCGGCGTCGCCCGCCGCCGGTCGCCACCGGCGAGCCGATAGGCTTTCTCGGTCGCCTCCTCCAGAGCCGCGCCGACCATCTGCCGCGCCCGCTCGAGTTCGTCCGCCGAAGCCGTCCGCGCCACCTGAATGGGCTGACCGAGAACCGCCCCGATCCGTGCGAACGGAAGGTTGATCGTCATCCGGCTCCACGTGTCGAACGCCAAGAACCGGCTGGACGCCACCGCGACCGGCAGAATGGGACGTCCCGACAATTGCGCCAGTGTCACGATGCCGAGGCCCGCCACCCGCGCCGGTCCCGGCGGCACGTCCGCCGTCATGACGACACTCGAGCCCGACGCCAGCGTCCGCAGCGCCGCCCGCAACGCTTGCGCTCCGCCTTTGTCGGCGCGCCGGTTGCCCGCACCGGCCCCCCGGATCAGCTCACAATCGAACCGGCGCAGAACCTCGGCGATCACCTCGGCGTCGCCGTGCCGCGCCACCATCGCCTGCGCCTTGAAGTCGCGACGTTGCAGAGCTGGAACCAGCAGGAATTGGCCGTGCCAGAGGGCCACGATGGCCGGCGCCTCGGCCGCCATCCGGTCGTAGAGATCGGCGGGATCGAACGTGACGGACGACGTGCGGCGCACGAACTCGATGTAATGCGCCAGTGCCCCGCCTGCGATCCGGCCGAGGTGCCCCTTGTTCGACTTCGCTGAATTCATGTTTGCCGAGCAAGTGAAACGGGCTGACGGCCCGCGTTCCTCGAGGCCCCTCTTGAAGGCCGTGTCTATAGCGGATAACACACGAATGCAAACCGGGACCGCGCCCGATGCACGGTCGGCGCGTTCCGGAGGCATGTTCCCGGCAAGCGGGCCCGAGCCACTCAGCGCACAGGTCGAATGGGGAAATTCGCCAAAGGTCTGCGGCGCGCGATCAAGCGTGTCACGCATGCGTCGCGGACCGCGCTCGCCGAGCGATCGCCGACGTGGGCACGCCGGCTGCTGGGACCGACCGCGAGCTATATCGACATGCTCGTGTTCGATCACGGTGTGTTCCGGCTGCTCTACCTCAACCGCCACAAACTCGAAGATGGCGTGTGGCGGTCGGCGCAGCCCGCCCCGCACCAGATCGCCGGCTTTGCACGCCGCGGCGTGCGCACCATCGTCAACCTGCGCGGCCCGCACATGTCGGGCAGCTATTGGCTCGAAGCGGCGGCCTGCCGGCGCCACGGCCTTCAACTGGTCGACTTCCAGGTGCGCTCGCGTGCCGCACCGACACGCGAGGAAATCAGGGCCGCCCGCGATCTGTTCGATCGCATCGCTTATCCCATGGTCATGCACTGCAAGTCGGGGGCGGACCGCGCCGGCCTGATGAGCGTGCTGTTCCTGCATTTCCGCTGCGGCGTTCCGATCGCAGAGGCGAAGAACCAGCTTTCGCTGCGCTATGGCCATATCCGACAGGCCGATACCGGCATCCTCGACGCGTTCTTCGAACGCTATCTCGCCGACTCCGCCGTGAGGCCGATGCCGTTCATGGAGTGGGTCGATACGGTCTACGATCCCGACAGCGTCAAACAGAGCTTCACGTCGAGTTCGTTCGCCAACCGGATCGTCGATACCGTCCTGCAGCGCGAATAGCCCGCACGCTCAGCGGATCGTGGTCTCCTCGCCAGGACTCGTCTCGACCAACTGGTGCCGGCACAGATCCGCATAAAGACCACCCCGGCCGAACAACTCGTCGTGCGTTCCGCGTTCGATGATCGTACCGCCATCCAGCACGCAGATGAGATCGGCCTGGCGAACCGTCGCGAGCCGATGGGCGATGACCAGCGTCGTACGGTTTCGCGTGAACTTTGCGAGTGCGTCCTGCACCAGCCTTTCGGATTCCGAATCGAGCGCCGACGTCGCCTCGTCGAGCAACAGGATCGGCGCGTCGCGCAGGATCGCGCGGGCGAGCGCGATGCGCTGGCGCTGGCCGCCCGACAGACGCGTCCCGCCATCACCGATCCGCGTCTCGTATCCTTGCGGCTGTTCGATGATGAAGCGATGCGCCGCCGCCGCCTCGGCAGCCCGCTCGATCTCGGCCGTGCTGGCACCGAGCCGGCCGAGCGCGATGTTGGCGCGGATCGTGTCGTCCAGCAGCGTCACGTCCTGACTGACGATGGCGATCGAGCGGCGCAGGCTTTCGAGCGTCACCTCGCGCACGTTCTGCCCGTCGATCAGGATGCGGCCCGCCCCGACATCGAACAGTCGCGGCACGAGATTGATGACGGTCGACTTGCCGGCTCCGGAGCGACCGACCAGAGCCACCGTCGTGCCGCCCGTCACGTCGAGGTCGAGGTCGCGGACCGCCGGCATGGCCGGTCCATAGGCAAACGTCACGGCCTCGAACCGGATCTGCCCCGTCTTGACCTCCAACGGCCGGGCGCCCGGGCGGTCCTGAATCAGTGGCGCTTCGTCGAGCACCTCGTAGAACCGCTCGACCGCCGCCAGGCCTTCGTTGACACGGCTGGACAGGTTGCCGAGCCCGCGGATCGGCTGCGCCGCCATCAACAAGGCGCTGACGAACCCCATGAAGTCACCGACGGTCGAAATACCGCTGGCGATCCGCCAGTAGGCAAAGCCGATCACGCCGGCCACCGCGATTCCGCCCAGCGCCTCGAGCATCGGATCGAGCCGGGCCCGCGCCTTCACCGCCTTGAGCTTGAGATCCAGGACATCGTCGAAGCTGCGGTCGACCCGTCCGACGGCGTAACCTTCCAGGCCATAGGTTTTGATGAGCCTTGGGCTCGACAACTGCTCGGTGAGCAGCGAGGTCATGTCGCCGAGCTCGGACTGCGTCCGCTTGGCAACCTTGCGCAGACGCTGACTGATCGAGGCCACGGGCAAGGCGGCTATCGGATAGACGACCAGCACGATCAGAGACATCAGCCAGTCGAGCCAGATCATCGACGCCAGCAGCGCACAGATCGACAGCGTGTCGCGCACTGCCGTGTTCAGCGCCGCCGTTCCCGCCACCTGCACGTAGCCGATGTCGTTGGTCAGCCGGGAGACGAGCTGGCCCGGCGCGTCGCGCGTCAGCCTCGCGAAATCGGCGGCGACGAGGTGGGCGAACACCTTCTTCTGAAGGTCGTTCGACAGCCCCATCACGATCCGGTTGGTGGCAACCGTCTGAAGATACAGGAAGAAGCTCCGCACGCAGGTGATGACCACGATCGCCACGAGCACGGTCAGCAGCACGCCGCTGTCACCCTTCATCAGGGTGTCGAAGCTCAGCTTGATAATCATCGGGTAGGCGCCGGTGGCCGCGGCGAGGCAAGCGGTCAACGCCAGCGCGCCGATCAGCGCGCGCCAGCGCGGCCACACCCAATCGCCGAGGAAGCGCCCGAGCAGCCCCCGCGTCCGCGCAGCGATCCGCACGGACTTCTTGCCCGCCGCCGTCATCACCACGCGTACCCGCGCCGGAGCATCACGATTTCCGCGACGTGCCGTCCCCGGTCACCACGGGGTCGAGCAGGCGATGCATGTGAACGATGAAATAGCGCATCTGCGCATTGTCCACCGTCCGCTGCGCCGCGCTCTTCCAGGCCCTGTAGGCCTCGGCATAGTTGGGGTAGATGCCGACGATGTCGAGTTTATCCAGGTCGCGGAACTCGACGCTCTCCAGCGACACCAGTTCGCCGCCGAACACGAGGTGGAGGAGCTGCTTGCCAGGGGTATCCGAAGGGCTCATGAGCATCGATCCATAGCTGTGCACCGCGACGTTGCTGCCTGAACCGGGCCTGCCGCGCAAGCGTGGCGTCGCCACGGTCACTCAAACGCCTGCCGGCGAGGCAGCCTGCCAACCGGCCGTGCACCAAGTTGTTCCATAAGAGCCTTGCACAGGGCTCGACAAGCGAAGGCCGGCACCGATCGGGCCGCGAAGCCCGCGCGCAACCGGGGCCTTGCTCCACCTCAGGCCGGCGCGGGGCCCAGCAGCATTTCGATCACCATCGCGCCATAGACGATCAGACCGAGATCCCGATTGGACCGGAACCGGTGCAGACAATTCGCAGCGTCCGAGATATCGAGCGTCCGGATCTGCCAGGCCCCGTGCAGCGCCGCCAGCGCCAGCCCCACCAGCACCGGCCCCCGTGTCGCCCCGGCCAGCACGACGGCTACCCCCATCGCCGCCAGCGCCGCAACGTAGAACCCGACCAGCCACGGCTTGGTCTGCGCGCCGAACTTCAACGCGGTCGATTTGAGGCCGAGGACCGCGTCGTCCTCCTTGTCCTGATGCGCATAGATCGTGTCGTAGCCGATCGTCCAGAGGATGCAGGCCACGTACAGGGCCAGCATCGGCAGACCGAGGTTGCCGGTCACCGCCGTCCAGCCGACCAGTGCCCCCCATTTGAACGTCAGACCCAGCACCGCCTGCGGCCAGTGGGTCACCCGCTTCATGAACGGGTAGATGGCGATGAGCCCGAGCGAGCCGATGCCGACGATCACCGTCGTGAGATTGAACTGGATCAGCACCACGAAACCGACCAGCGACAGCGCGATGGCGAACACGAAGGCCTGCCGGGCCGTCACGAGCCCCGCCGGGATCGGCCGCAGCGCGGTCCGGGCGACGCGGGCGTCGTAATGGCGATCGACGATGTCGTTGTAAGTGCAGCCGGCCCCCCGCATCACGAAGGCGCCGATGGCGAACAGCACGAGGAACCACGGGTTCGGCATCCCCGCGCCGGTCGCGATTTCGGCGAGGCCCTGCGCCCACCAGCACGGAATGAGCAAAAGCCAGGTGCCGATCGGCCGATCCGCACGCATCAGCTTCAGATAGGGCCGACCTATGCGCGGCGCCCACCGGTCGACCCAGTTGTCCGGCGCGGCATCGACGAGGACGGCATCTCGGAACGACGACATATCGGCTGGCCCGCGAGATCATGGCGATGCCCCCAGTCCTAGCCGCGCGCGGGCATCGCGTGAAGCGGCGCGTGCGTCAGCGGAGCGCCATCCGCCATTTGACGCGCCGTCGAATACCGGCTTTCAAGCAGGGATGCCGATCCACGATTTCACGTCCCAGCGCCTGTTCCTCGATGCGCCACTGCACACGGGCGCCACGATCCCGGCGACGCGCGAGCAGGCGAACTATCTCTGCAACGTGCTGCGGCTGCAGGCCGGGGCCGGTCTTCTGGTGTTCAACGGCCGCGATGGTGAATGGCGGGCCGAACTCGCCCTGCCGACCCGCAAGTCGGCGAGCCTGGTCATCGGCGCACAGGCGCGCCCCCAGGAGAACGGCCCCGACATCCACTATCTGTTCGCGCCGCTGAAGCGCGCCCGCCTCGACTACATGGTCCAGAAGGCCGTCGAACTCGGCGTTCGCCACCTGGCCCCCGTGCTGACCCGCCACACCGTCGCCGAGCGCGTCAACACCGAGCGGATGCGGGCGAACGTCATCGAGGCGGCCGAACAATGCGGAATCCTGCGCCTGCCCTCGGTCGCCGATCCGGAAAAGCTGCCCGCCGCCCTTACCCGCGTGCCGGCCGACCGCACATTGATCGTCTGTGACGAGGCAGCCAACGTCGCAAGCCCGGTGGCGGCGCTGAGTGCCCTGCCGATCGGTGCCCCGGTCGCCGTGCTGATCGGCCCCGAAGGCGGCTTCGCGCCTGAGGAGCGGGCGATGTTGCTGGCGCGGCCGGGCGTCGTGAGGCTGGCGCTCGGCCCCCGCATCATGCGCGCCGATACTGCGGCGGTTGCCGCGCTGGCGCTGGTCGATGCCGTAATCGGCGATTGGCGCTGAGAGGCGGAGGGGCTGGGGCCTCAGCCGCCCCGGAACGGGAAGAAGCAGCGCGGGCAATCCCGCTCCGAATCAAACGGCGGCTCGGGATGACAGCGGTTGCCCGGCGGCTTGAAGTCGTGAAACAGCAGGCATTCCTTGGCGAACGCCTGATCGGCGGTCGGCAGCTCGAGATACTTGAAGTGCGAGGCGGTCCCGATCGTTTCCTGCAGCACCCGCCGGATGTCGCTGTCGCTGCGGCCGACCCGCTCGATGTAAAAACAATCGTCGGAATCGACATGGCCGATAGCGTAGACGCCAGCCGTAACACGGCGGATCGCGGAAGCGATCTGGTCGTAGTTCAGGGGAAGAGGTCCGACGAGGCCCGTCTGCAGGCCCTTGACGAGATAGAGCATGACGGTGCGCGTTCCAGCACGGACTGTGCCGGAGAAGCATGGCAAGTCTCGCTTGCACCAGGCTGGTGCCGCCGTCAGCCCAGCAGGGCGGCAATCGCCGGATCGGCCCGCAGCTCCGCCAGCTCCGCTTCGGTCGGCAGCTGCGGCTTGTCGCGCTGCGCATTGACCATGCACAGGAAGCCGAGGCAATCGTCGGCCGCAGCACGAAACTGATGCCACGTCATCGGCGGAATGAAAACAAGGTCGCCCGCCGCCACGTCGCGCACCTCGGACCCCACCAGGCACCGGCCGCGGCCCCGGTGGATCATGACCGCGTGCACATGCGCGTGCCGCTCGAGCGTCGAGTGTCCCGCCGGCGCCACCTCGAAGTAGCGCAACTCGCACCCGAGCGCCGCATCGGCGAACAGGACCTGTCGCGTCACCGCCTTGAACGGGGTTGTCGCATCCTCCTTGTAGGCCAGCACGGGAACCTGCTCCCAGGTCCCAGCCCCCGCCGCGCGACGCAGCGCCGGCGGGTGGGAACCGCAACCGGCTTCGTCAGGTTCAGCCATGGCGCTCGACCCGTCCTTGAAAACTGGCCGCCGCAGCGGTCAGACCATCGCCGGCCGCCAGCAGGCTGCCCCCGATCAGCAGGATGGCGTCGCGGCCGTAGAAGTCGAGCAACTCCGGCACCCGCTCGAGGGTCATGCCGCCGGCCGGCGCGGGGGCCGCCGGGCGCAGGACATCGCCCTGGTCGACCCACGGCGCCAGGGCCGCCTCGGCGATCCGTCGGCACGTCTCGGTCGAATAGCTGAACCGGCCGCCGAAATTCGGAAAGATCGTGGCATCGGCACCAAACAGCCGGAACAGACGCCCGAGCAGCAAATCGGGCGTGATTCGCGCGGCGCCTGCCATCGAGGGGTGCGCCAGGAAGGCCACGTCGGGCGTCTCCTCGACAAGCGCAGCGAAGGCCGGAAGGCCGATCACCATGGGCGCGACCAGCACCACACAGAGCCCCTCGGCCCGCACCAGCCTCACCTGCTCGCGCAACCGGTCCAAGTTGCCACTGAGGCTCGGCGCATAAACTGTGCGGCGCCCCGTCTCCCGGTTGGCCTGCCGCACCGCCGCCGCGCACGCCGGGACCCGAGCGGCGAAAGGGCTGTATGCTTGGTCGGCCAGACCGTGGTCATCCTTCACTATATCGAGACCGCCGCGCGCCATAGCCCCGGCAAGCCGTGCGAGTTCCGCCGTGGCGAGACCCTGCGGCTTCAGAGCCGAGGCCGTCAGCGGCCGGCTGCCCGCGCCAACGACCGCCCGCAACCCGGCAAGTCCCTGCCGCGGCCCGCCAAAGGCCCGCGCGTAGCCGTCGGGAAACGAGACGTCTGCCAGTACGACGTCATCGTGCAACGAGGTGTTGCCGAACAGCATGTTCATCAACTGCCCGGCCTCGGGCGGCATGGTGCTGGCCGCCAGCGAGACCTGGACCACGAACGTGTCCAGCGACGTCTCGGAGATCTGCTCGACCCGGCCGGCGATCTCCGCCACGATCAGGCGTTCACGTACGACGCCTCTCGGCAGCTCTATGCTCTGCTCGATCGCCAGCGCCTCGGCGCGCGCCGCGATGGCCTGAGCGTCGCTCCGGACGTGGTAGGTCGCCACGATACGAGCGGACGACGAGGTCATGTTGCGCTGCACTCCGATAGCTCCGGCCCTCATCTAGTCGTTTTGCCATCAAAATGACAGCTCTGTAACAACGGCCGCACGGCCCGACTGGATGCCCCGATCATGCCGACGTGTCATCCGGCACGCGGGCATCGCAGAGCACCTTGCCGATGGCGATCAGCACCGGCCCGTCGAGACCGTCCATCACCGCGGGGCTCTGCATCGCAGCGAGCGTCAGGCGGCGTACTTTGCTGCCCGGCTGCGACACCGACGAGGCAACGATCACCGGCGTATCGTCGGGCAAGCCCTCTGCCATCAACCGCGCGGCGATCTCGCTGGCGGTGCGTCCGCCCATGTAGAACACCAGCGTCGTTTCCGGATCGGCGAGCCCTCGCCAGTCGAGCGCCTCGGGCACATGGCCCGAGCGGGCATGACCGGTCACGTAGCGCACCGAGTGCGCCTGATCGCGATGCGTCAGCGAGACCCGCAGCACCGCAGCCATCGCCGAGGCGGCAGTTATCCCCGGAACGATCTCGACCGCGATCCCCTCGCCAGCTAGCCGCGCGATCTCCTCGCCAGCGCGCCCGAACACGGTCGGATCACCGGATTTGAGGCGCACCACATGGCGGCCTTCGCGGGCCAGTGCCACCATCAGATCGTTGATGTCGTCCTGCGCGCAGCTGTCGCGGCCACCCCGCTTGCCAACCATGATCCGCCGGGCCTCGCGGCGCGCAAGCTCCAGGACGTCCGGCGTGATGAGATCGTCGAACAGGATGAAGTCGGCGGACTGCAGAACGCGGACGGCCCGAAGTGTCAACAGCTCGCTGTCGCCCGGCCCGGCACCCACCAGCGAGACGCGGCCCTCGGAAGGCGCCGTCTCATTCTTCACCACCGCGACGAGCTGGCGGGCCGCCGCCTCGTCGCCAGCCTCCGGCGCTGGCCCGAATGCGCGCTCCGCAAAGCGCTCCCAGAACGCCCGCCGTTGCCGTCCGGGAGCCAGTTCGGCCCCGACCAGCGACCGCACGGCCCGCGCCATGGCGCCCCAAACCGCCAGCGAAGGCGGCAGCAGCAGTTCGATTCGCCGCCGGATGGCCTGCCCGAGAATCGGCGCGGCACCGTCCGTAGAGATGCCGACCACGACAGGCGACCGGTTGACGATGGCGCCGAACTGGAACTGGCAGAAGTCCGGCTTGTCGATGACGTTGACCGGCACGCCTGCCGCCCGGGCCGCGCACCAGAACGCCTGCGCCTCGGCCTCGTCCGCTGCGTCGGCGAGCGCGACCGCCGCCCCAACAAGCACATCGACGGACCATGGCCGCGGCCGGTGCGAGAGGGTACCCGCCGCCGCTCCCCGTTCGAGCAGCCCCATCATCTCGGGCCCCGGCGCCGCCGCATAGACCTCGACGTTCGCCCCGGCAGCCGCCAGCAACTCCGCCTTCCACGCCGCCGGCGCGCCGCCCCCCGCCACGATGGCGCGCTTACCGGCGAGATCCAGAAAGATCGGTAACTTGGCCAGCGCACCCATGCGAGCGGGGGTCGCTTCGGTGGGCTGACGTGTTGCAGGAGCCATCGGGTTTGCTCGATCTCACCGCTTGGCGAGCAGCGGCATCACCCGGCCGACCGCCACAGCCGTAGCGGCCCCCAGTATTATGCCGAGCAGGGCGGCGATCGTCGCCCCGGTCGCCCACTCGACGAGCGGCGCGAGCGCCGGCACCAAAGGCGCGACGGCGGTCGCCACCCCGTGCGCGATAGCATGCGCCGCATGTGCCGGTGCCGGGAGGCCGAGAACCTCGAGACCGTGCAGCACGATGCCGCCCCCGACCCAAAGCATCGCCACCGTGCCGACCACGCTGAGACCAGCCAGCAGCGGCGGGACGAGCGCCACGATTAGGCGGCCGATCGCCTGGGTGACCGGGCCGAGCCACCGGTCCATGAGCCGCGGCGGCGCATCGCTCGGACCACGAAACAGGCCGCCGATAGGGCGTTCTGCGCGCGCCAGAGCCAAGCCGACATCGTCCGCCTTCACGATCAGTGCCACCACGCCGTAGACGATAGCGGTGATGCCGACCCCGACCACGGCAAGGACGAACGCCTGCATCCAGAAACTCTCGGCGGCCACCGACGCCAGTGTGATCGCCATCACCTCGGCGGAGAGAATGAGATCGGTCTGAATGGCTCCGTTCACCTTGCGATCCTCGAGGGCTCGCAAGCCATCGGCGTCGGTGGTCAAGGCCAAGCCCGCGTCCGCCGGCGCCTCATGCCCGGCGATCAACTCGTGAACCTTCTCGTAGCCCTCGAAACAGAGGTAGGCCCCCCCGACCATCAGCAGCGGCGTGATCGCCCACGGCGCCAGCAGGCTCAACACCAGGGCGCCCGGCAGGAGAAACAGCACCTTGTTCTTGAGCGAGCCGAGTGCGATGCGCCCGATCACCGGCAACTCGCGCTCGGACGAGAAGCCGACCACATAGCGCGGCGTCACCGCCGCGTCGTCGATCACGACGCCCGCCGCTTTCGTGCCGGCCTTTGCAGTGTGCGCAGCAACATCATCAAGCGAAACGGCCGCCAGCTTGGCGAGCTGCGCGGCATGGTCGAGGACGGCAATCAATCCGCTGCTCATGGCGCTCCCTGTCATCTCGGCACGGGGCGCACCCGACGGTGGCCTCGCCTGCTTCATGGCGCGACAGTTGAGCCCGTGCAACCCCTGCAACGCGCGAAGCGCGGCAGGATGCTGCCGCGCTCGCCGCCAAAACCCCTGACGGTCCCTTTACTGGCTGCAGGGCACCTCCACCGTCTGCCCCGTGCTGGCGAGATAGCGTCGGCATGTACCCGACTTGCCGGTAGAACCGGCCCCCTGCCGGGCGGGCTCTGACAGCCTCACGCTGTTCGGCACATCCGTGTCGTCGCCGACTTGGTCATTGGCGACAGCCACCACGCGGTTCTTCTTGCCCGTCGTAGGCTTGGGCAGAGCGGCAACCTGAGGGGCCGGCTCGAGGCCAACCTGAGATTTGGCTTTGGTCGGAAACTCGGATCGGGCTTGGGCCTTGGCGTGAGCACGAGACTGAGCAGCGGCGACGGTGTGCGACCGTGCGGCCCGGTTGCTCACCGTGCGGTCGCAGTGAGCGTGCCCGGGTGAACGACGATTGAACGCGACATTGGCCCAATCCGGCAGTCCATTGCTGCACATCTTTGCCTGCGCTGAGGCAGGTTCAGAGGCCACCGACAACGCTGTTGCGAGCGTCAGAACTCCAAGCAATGTGTACAAGGTCTTCATGGTCGTTCTCCTGCTGCCTCGTGCCTCGCCACTTTCGGCTTTCGCGTCGGCGGCTGCTGTGTGTGACGTATCTCTAACCCGCCGGGTCTGCCGGCGATGTCCCGCAGGGAACAAGGCCACGAATCCCTGCTCCGGCCCGGATCGCGGCACGAGTTGCCTCACCACCTGTGCGGGCTGTGGAAAGGGAACGGAACGACGGGGAAACTCCGGCAATTTGGTGCAAACCCGCCGATCCATCGACAAATCCTGCCGATTTGCCACTGTTCGGTCACCTGGCATTGATGGATGTTGCGGTCGGTGATCGTGCGCGGTCGCCCCAATTTTTGTTGCGATCAGGCTGCAGAAAGTGTCCCCCATGCCGATCCCGTTCCTTCGTGCTCTTTTCAACCTTCTGAGCGCGACCCTGGTGCTCGCGCTGGTCGCGGCCGTCCCGGCGGCGGCCAATGAGCCCCGCTCGTTCTCGCACTCGGGCGTCGCCCGCGATGCCGAACGCTACGAGAGCTGGCTGGTCACCAATTGGAAGCCGACCAAGGGCCAACCGCAGGCGAAGTCGCAGAAGGCGGGTGCCGCACGTCTGGTCGCCAGCGACCCGCGCGCCGCGGCCCGCGCCTATGGTGGGGCCGTCAGCCTGGACCCCAAGGATGCCGAGGCATGGCTCGGCCTTGCCCGCTCTCTCAACGCCATCCCGGTGAACACGCTGGTCGGAAGCGAACGCTACGAGAACCCTGTGAACGCCAGCGCCGCCGCCTACCTGGCCTATCAGCGGGGGACCGGCCCAGCCTTCCAGGCCGCGGCCCTCGCCGTCCTGGCCGAGTCCCTCAAGCGCCGTTCGTTCTGGCGCCCCGCCATCGACGCCTACCGCGTCAGCCTCGTACTCGCCGAGAACAAGGACGTTCGGGACGCTCTGGACGCCCTCAAGGCGGAGCACGGATTCCGGGTGGTCGACTACAAGATCGACAACGAAGCGGAGGCGCCGCGTCTGTGCGTGCAATTCTCGGAGCGCATCTCCAGCCGGCAAGCCGATCCCTCCAAGTTCGTTTCGGTCGACGGTAAGGATCCGCAGGTCGTGACCTCCGACGGCTCGCAACTTTGCATCGAGGGGCTGGTCCACGGCGGCCGTTACGAGGTCCAGGTGCGCGCCGGCCTGCCGTCCGAGACCGGCGATGTGCTGAGCAAGACCTCCGAACTGGCGGTCTACGTCAAAGACCGGTCACCCTCCGTCCGCTTCACCGGCCGCAACTACGTGCTGCCGAGCCGCGGCCAGCAGGGCATCCCGGTCATCACCGTCAACACCGAGAAGGTCGACGTCGAGGTCTTCCGCATCGGCGATCGCAGTCTTGCCGGCGCCGTCGCCAACGGCGACACCCAGGCCCAGCTCTCTCCCTACCAGCTAGAGGAGTTGGCCAGCCGCACCGGCGCCCGCGTCTATCGCGGCACCCTGGACGTGAAGTCCCGCCTCAACGAGGAGGTGACGACCGCCGTACCGGTCGGCGAGGCGGTTGGCACCCTGAAACCCGGCGTCTACGCAGTCGTCGCCAAGCCGACGGTCAAGTCCGAGCAGCAGAGCTGGCGCCCGCTGGCCACCCAGTGGTTCGTGGTCTCCGACTACGGCATCACGGCTTTCAGCGGCGAGCGCGCGGTGCATGCCTTCGTGCGTTCGCTGGCGACGACCGAAGCCCTCGCCGGGGTCAAGGTTCGCCTGATCGCCCGCAACAACGATGTGCTGGGCGAAGCGCGCACCGACAGTGCCGGCTACGTGCGGTTCGGCCAGGGCCTCGCCAGCGGCGAGGGCGGCGCGGCGCCGGCACTCCTGATCGCCGAAGGCAGCGACGGTGCCGACTACGCCTTCCTCGATCTGCAAGCAACGTCGTTCGACCTCAGCGACCGCGGCGTCAAGGGTCGGCAACTCGCCGGTGCTCTCGATGCGTTCTTGTACACCGACCGCGGCGTCTACCGTGCCGGTGAAACCGTGCATCTGGCCGGCCTCGTCCGCGACCGCAATGGTATCGCAGCAACGGTCCCGACCACTCTCATCGTGACGCGCCCCGATGGCGTCGAGCACCGTCGGATCGCGCTGCCCGACCAGGGCCTCGGCGGCCGCACACTCTCGCTCCCGCTCGCCGGCTCGGCCATGACCGGCACCTGGCGGGTCCGTCTGCACGCCGACCCCAAGGCCGATCCGCTGGCGGCGGCGGCCTTCCTCGTCGAAGACTTCCAGCCCGAGCGCCTCGAGTTGACGCTGGCCGCCAAGTCCAAGGCGATCACCGTCGACGAGCAGGCCGCGATCGATCTGACCGGCCGCTATCTCTATGGGCCGCCAGCGGACGATCTGGCGATCGAGGGCGACATCGTCGTCAAACCCGCGACCAAGGATCTGGAAGGTTTCGCCGGATTCCGCTTCGGCATGGCCGAGGAAAAGATCGCCCCCGTCCGCAAGGCTCTCGAAGGGCTGCCCCGCACCAGCAAGGACGGTAAGGCCAACGTGGTCATCGGCCTGCCAGCGATCCCGCGCACCGCCCGCCCCCTGGAGGCGGACGTCATCCTGCGTCTGCGCGAGCCGGGTGGTCGCACCATCGAGCGCACGGTCACCCTGCCCGTCGACACGCGCACGCCGAGCATCGGCATCCGTCCGTTGTTCTCGGACAGCCGGTCCAAGGAGGGCCAGCCGGCCGAGTTCGATGCCGTCTTGCTCGACTCCGAGCACAAGCGCGTCGCCGGCAAGGCGCTGCGGTGGGAACTGGCCAGGCTGGACACCAGCTGGCAGTGGTACAGCCGCGAGGGCCAGTGGACCTACGAGGCGGTCACTCTCACGCGCAAGATCGCCACCGGCACGGTGACGACGGGCCAGGATGGTCTCGCCCGGATGGCCGCGAAGGTGGATTGGGGTCGCTATCGCCTTGAGGTGACCGCCGACGAGGCGGGCGGACCGGTCTCGACTTACACGTTCTATGCCGGCTGGTACGGCGAGGAGACGGCCGAAAGCCCCGAGCAACTCGAAGTGGCCCTCGACAAGCCGAGCTATCGGATCGGCGAGACGGCGAAGTTGCGCATTTCGAGCCGGCACGCCGGCAAGGCGCTGATCGCCGTTCTCGGGGCCGGTCTCGTCTCCCACAGGGAGGTGGAGATTCCGCGCGGCGGCGGCGAAGTTCCGCTCGATGTCGGGGCCGATCTGGGGCCCGGCGCCTACGTGACGGCGATCCTGTATCGCCCGATGGACGAGGCGGCAAAACGTATGCCGAGCCGCGCCATCGGCATCCGCTGGCTGGGCCTCGACCAGACGCCCCGCACGTTGAAGGTGGACCTCGCCGCGCCGGAGCGCGTGCGCCCCGGCACACGGTTGACCTTGCCCATCAAGGTGTCCGGACTGGCCGCCGGCGAGGACGCCCGCGTGACGGTTGCCGCTGTCGACGTCGGTATTCTCAACCTCACCCGCTTCGAGACGCCGAAGCCCGAGAGCTGGTTCTATGCCCAGCGCAAGCTGGGCCTCGAGATCCGCGACTTCTACGGCCGTTTGATCGACGGCATGCGCGCCGACCGTGGCCGCCTGCGCTCCGGCGGCGATGGCACCGGCGGCGGCGGCCTCAACGGCAGCCCGCCCGTCGAGGAGACCGTGGCGCTGTTCTCGGGCCTCGTCACAGTCGGCGCCAACGGCACCGCCAGCGTGACCTTCGACATGCCCGACTTCAACGGCACGGTGCGGCTCAACGCCGTGGCCTGGAGCCGCGACAAGGTCGGGCACGGCACGGCCGACGTCATCGTCCGCGAGGCGATCGCGCTGACCGCCTCTGGCCCCCGGTACCTCACCTGGGGCGATCAGGCCCGTCTGTCGATCGAACTGCACAATATCGAACTGCCGCGCGGCGCGGTGAAACTGACGGTCGAACAGGAAACCGCTTCTGGCCTCAAGGCGATCGTGCTCGACCGCGACGTCGCCTTGGCCCAGAACGAGCGCAAGACCGAGCGCCTCACGGTCAAGCCGAACGAGCTCGGCCTCGTCACCTATGCGGTGCGCGCTGCCGGCCCCGGCCTCGAGATCCGGCGGAAACTGACTTTCGACGTCAAGCCACCGGCCGCCGACATCAAGCGAACCACCGTGGCGGCCCTGGCCGGCAACGGCGGCAAGATCACGCTCTCCAAGGATCTGCTCTCCGACCTCATCCCGGGCCGCACACGTCTGACGCTGAGTGTCGGCCCGACAGCCGCCATGGACGTACCGGGCCTGCTGACCCAGCTCGACCGCTACCCCTACGGCTGTGCCGAGCAGACCGTCTCCCGGGCCCTGCCGCTCCTCTATGCCAACGCGCTCGCCGTCGACCTCGGCCTCGTGCGCGATACGCAGCTCAAGGAGCGCATTCAGAAGGCGATCGAGCGCGTCTTCGAGATGCAGGACAACACCGGCGCGTTCGGTGTTTGGGGGCCGTCACGTGGCGATCTGTGGCTGACCGCCTACGTCACCGACTTTCTCACGCGCGCGAAGGAAACCGGCTACGTGGTGGAGCCCGCCCGGCTCGGCCAGGCTCTCGACCGTCTGCAGAACTCCGTGTCCTACGGGCAGGATTTCCAGCATGGCGGCGAGGCGCGAGCCTACGCGTTGTACGTTCTCGCCCGCAACGGCCGCGCCCCGATCGGTGAACTGCGCTACTTCGTCGACACCCGGCTCGACCGGTTCGCGACCCCGCTCGCCAAGGCCCAGCTCGGTGCAGCACTCGCCATGATGGGCGAGAAAGAGCGCGCCGAGCGCGCCTTCCGTTCAGCCCTCGAGAGCATGGACGAGAAGGAGAGCGGCTGGCGGGCGGACTACGGCTCGCGGTTGCGCGACGGCGCGGCGATCGTCACGCTGGCAGCGGAGACCCGCACCCTGCGGAACGAGACACCGCAACTGGCCGGCGTGCTCTCCAAGGCGTTCTCCGGCCGGCAGTACACGTCGACCCAAGAGCAGGCCTGGATGCTGCTCGCCGCCCGCGCGCTCGCCGACCAGGCCGGTGAGACCCGGCTGTCGTTCGGCGGCACCGAGGTCAAAGGCGCTCTCAACCGGACCATCGACCCGGCCGTTCTCGCAGGCGGAGATCTCGTCGTCGAGAACCGCGGCGATGCCCGTGTCGACTCCGTCATCAGCGTCATCGGCGCGTCGCTGACGCCCGAGCAGGCGATCGCCAAGGGCCTCGAAGTGGTGCGTGAGTACTACACGCTCGACGGCAAGCCGGTCACGCTCGAGAGTTCCAGCGGCGGCAATGGCCGCATGGCCCAGAACGACCGTCTCGTCGCTGTGCTCAAGATCGCCATCCCGCAGGATGGCGGCCGCCTCCTCGTCGTCGACCGGCTGCCGGCCGGCCTGCAGATCGAGAACCCGCGCCTCGTCGACAGTGGCGACGTGAAGTCGCTCGACTGGTTGAAGCCGGCACTGCGCCCGAGCCACACCGAGTTCCGTGACGACCGGTTCGTCGCGGCGTTCGACGTGCGACCGAACGGTCAGACGGGCCAACGCAACGGCAACAACGCCGACGAAGACGACGAGGACGAAGAGGACAACAATGCTGCCGCCGCGGCCGCCAAGCCCAAGGGACCGGTCCAGTCGACCACCATTGCCTATGTCGTGCGCGCGGTGACCCCCGGAAACTTCGTCCACCCGGCAGCGACCATCGAGGACATGTACCGGCCGGAGCGGTTCGCCCGCACCGCCATGGGCAAGCTGGAAGTCACCGGCCAGCCCTGATCACCGACCGCCCTCCCCGCTCCGGGGAGGGCGATCCCGTCCCGTTCCTCTGAACCACGCACTCGTCGGACATCAGCATGCGACCGGCGCTCCGCCATCAACTTCAGGCCTTCGCTTGCGGCACCCTGCGATGCCTCCGGCGACGCCCGCTTGTCGCGGCGGCGGTCGCGCTCGCCGCCATGCTGCCGCTCGGCGCCTGGACCACCCTGGAGATCGCCGGCCGCGTCGCCGGCCCGCTCGATCTGTCACGGGCCGACGATCATTCCGTCAGCGTGCTCGACCGCAACGATCGTCTGTTGCGCGCCTTCACGACGAGCGACGGCCGCTGGCGGCTGCCGGCCACCGTCGACGATGTCGATCCCCGCTACGTCGCCATGCTGAAGTCCTTTGAGGACCGCCGCTTCGACACCCATCACGGCATCGATTGGTGGGCGCTCGGCCGCGCCACCGTCCAACTCGCGGGCAACGGCCGCATCGTCTCGGGCGGCTCGACACTCACGATGCAGACAGCCCGCCTGCTCGACGGCGAACACCACCGCACCGCCGGCGGCAAGTTGCTGCAGATGGCGCGCGCCCGACAGCTCGAAGCCGGGCTTTCAAAGTCCCAGATCCTCGGGCTGTATCTCCGCCTCGCGCCGTTCGGCGGCAACCTCGAAGGCGTGCGCGCGGCGGCCCTTGCCTACTTCGGCAAGGAGCCACGACGTCTGTCGATCGGCGAGGCGGCCCTGCTGGTGGCACTTCCGCAGGCGCCGGAACTGCGCCGGCCCGACCGAAATCCGGAGGCGGCGCGGCGCGCCCGAAATCGCGTGCTCGCCCGGGCCGTCGAGAACGGCGTCATCTCCGCCGCCGAGGCCGAACGTGCCGCCACCGAGCGCGTTCCCACAACCCGACGCGATTTCCCCAAGCTCGCCCCCCATCTCGCCGAAGACCAAGTCGCCCGCGCGAAGGCAAAATCCGTCCATCGTCTCACGCTCGACCGCGATCTCCAGCAGTCTCTCGAAGCGCTGATCCGCGAACATGCCCGCGCGCTCGGCCCCGAGGTTTCGGCCGCCATCCTCGTCGCCGACCACAAGTCCGGCGAGATCCTGGCCCACGTCGCCTCCGCCGATTACCTCGACAAGAGCCGCCTCGGTCCGGTCGACATGGTCGATGCCGTCCGTTCGCCCGGATCGACGCTGAAACCGGTGATCTACGGTCTCGCGTTCGAGGCCGGCATCGCTCATCCCGAGACCCTGATCGAGGATCGCCCGGCCCGCTTCGGCGGTTACGCGCCGAAAAACTTCGATGATGACTTCCACGGGACCGTCACCATCCGCGACGCCCTCGCCCAGTCCCTGAACATTCCGGCCGTCAAGGTCCTGAACGCCGTCGGCCCGGGCCGCATGCTAGGCCGCTTCCGGCGCATCGGCATCGGCCCCGTGCTGCCGACCCGGGGCGAGCCCACGCTCGCGGTCGCACTCGGCGGTGTTGGCCTGCGCCTGTTCGACCTCGTCCAACTCTATGCCGCGCTGGCCCGCGGCGGCGAAGCCGTCCGCCTCGCCCACATCCGCGAACCCAAGTTGATCGCCACGGCGCGCGACCGGGCCTTGCCCGCGCGCCGGCTGATGAGCGAGGCAGCCGCCTGGTACGTCACCGACATCCTCAAGGACGCTCCGCCGCCGGCGCATGCCCGTAAGGGTCGGCTCGCCTACAAGACCGGCACCTCCTACGGCTACCGCGATGCCTGGTCGATCGGCTACGACGGCCGGCACGTCGTCGGCGTGTGGGTCGGCCGGGCCGACGGCGCATCGGTTGCCGGTCTGACAGGCCGCACCGCGGCCGCGCCGCTGCTGTTCGATGTTTTCCAGCGCATCGGCCCTGAGCGCGAACCGTTGAGAGCAGCCCCGGCCGGGACCTTGCGCGTCGCCGCCGCCGATCTCCCGCCGCCGCTCAAGCGGTTCGCAGAACCGGGCAGTACCGAACTGCAGGGCGCTTTCCTCGAGCCCGCACCGCAGATCGCGTTCCCGCCCGACCGCGCCGACCTCGAGTGGGGCGGCGAGGGCGAGCCGCTGGTGCTCAAGGCCGAACACGGCGCGTTGCCGTTGACCTGGCTGATCGACGGCGCGCCGATCGGCTCCGAGCCGCACCGTCGAGACGTGATCTGGCAACCGGAAGGACCCGGGTTCGCGCGGCTGACCGTGATCGATGCCAAGGGGCGCGCCGACCGCGTCACCGTGCGCGTCCGCTGACCTCGTGTATCGTCACTACGCGCCGGGCCGCGTGGTCCGGAACCAATCGGTCAGGAAATCGAGCAGAGCCCTGAGCTTCGGCAGCAGGTATTTCGAGTTCGAGTACACGGCCCAGATCGCCGAGTTCGCGGTCGCCTCATAAGGGACCAGCACGCGCTCCAGTCGGCCGCTGGCGAGTTCCGGCGCCACGCATGACGCCATCACGCGCACGAGGCCTTCGCCATCCAGCGCCGCCTGCAGCAGCAGATCGCTGTCGTTCGAACGGAACCGTCCGGCGACCCTGATGGACTCCATGGCACCACCATCCTGCAGCGGCCAGGACAGCGCATCGCCGAGAACCAGACAGCGGTGGTTCGACAGGTCGCTCGGGACGACCGCGCGCCCGTGCTCCGCGAAGTAGGCAGGCGACCCGACGACAATGTAGTGGTCGACCAGCAGCCTCTTGGCGATCAGTGAGGAATCCGACAGCACACCGGTCCGGATCGCGACGTCGTAGCCCTCCTCCTGCAGATTGACGACCCGGTCCGTCAGATCGATCTGCACATCGATGTCCGGATAGGCGGCGAGGAATTGCTTGACCGCCGACGCGATGAACAACCGCCCGAGCATGATCGGCGCCGATACTTTCAGCCGCCCTTTCGGGCTCTGGATCTTGTCGCCGACCGCCGCCCGAGCCTGCTCCAGCTCTTCCAGGATGCGCTCGACGTGCACGAAGAAGGTCGAGCCCTCCTCGGTAATGCGGATGTGACGGGTCGTCCGGTCGAACAAGCGGACCGACAACTCGTCTTCGAGGGCCTGCAGCCGCTTCGAGATGGTGCCCGGTGTGAGGCCGAGTTCGGCCCCGACAGCGGACAGGTTCTGCACAGCAGCGACCCGCGCGAAAATTCGGAGATCCTGAATATCCATGACGTGGCCGGCCGCACTATCGAATGGGGTGGACGCGCTGCGATCGCCGACAGCAACCTCACGCGCAACATGAAGGGATCGAGCCGGACTGAACGCTGATCATACACGCCGTTTCAGTCCGGTCGTCAATCCGGCAGCACGCCGTCGTAGAGCCGCATCAGAACCGGCGCAACAGACGCTCCAGATAGTCCAACTCGATCGCCGGCCGAAGCGGCTCACCGAGGCGGCGGCGCAGCTCCTCGAGGATGTCGCGCGCCCTTTGCGCGTCGACCTCACCTCGACCCGGCACCTTGTAATCGCCCTCGGGCATGCCGCCATCGTTGGTGCGATCGTTGGTCGGCCGCCCCAGAGGATCGCGCGGAGCATCGCGACCCGGCCCCTGTCCGAACTGCGACGGCATCTGCTGCTGCATCTGCTGGGCCATGGATTGGGCGCCCTGCCGCAACTGCTCGAGCGCCTGCGCCTGCTCGCGCGTCGCCGTGCCGAGGTCGCCTTGCCGCAGCGCCTCCTCGGCCCGCTCCATGGATTCGCGCGCGGAATCCAGCTGGCCCGGCGCCTGCAGCCCGTTCTGGCGCAGACCGCGCTGCAGCTGACCGAGCATGTCGCCGAGCTGGCCCTGGCGGTCACCGAGTTCATTGCCGCGACCGCCGGGCTGACCACGGCCCTGGCCCTGCTGACCCTGGCCTTGCTGGCCCTGCTGGCCTTGGCCCTGCTGACCCTGTTGCTGCCCCTGCCCGCGCTGACCCTGTTGACCACGCTGCCCTTGCTGGCCGCGCTGCCCCTGTTGACCCTGCTGGCCGTCTTGCTGGCGCTGCTCGCCGAAGGTCTCGTCCATCAGCCGCTGCTGGCGGCCGATGAGGTCACCGAACTGGTTCAGCATCTGCATCATCTGCTGACCCTGCTGCATCTGACCTTGCATGTTCGCCATGCGGCCCGACTGTAGCTGGTCCAGCAGGTCACGCAGCTGGCTGAGCATATCCTGGGCCTGCTCGCGCGAGCCCTGCCGCGCCATCTGCTCGATGTTGCGCAGCATCCGATCGAGATCCTCGGGCCGCACGATCTGATTGGGGTTGAGGCCCGGCGGGATTTCCATCGGCGGCATGTTCTGCGCCTGACGGGCCATCTGCTCCATCAACTCGGCGAGCGCCTGCCGCAACTCCTGCATGAGTTGCTTGATCTCGGCATCCGAGGCCCCCTCCTCGATCGCCTTGGACAGTTTTTCCTGCAGCTCCTTGAGCCGCCGTTCCGCGTCCGTGAGACCACGACCGTCCTCAAGCCGAACCGCCGCATGCCACAACTGGTCCGCGACGCTGCGGCGTGCCGCCCGCGTCTCGGCCGAGATCAGGCGATGATAGGCGTTGCGCAGCAGAAGATAGGCCGTCCGATCTTCGATGAAACCTTCGGGCTCCGTCGTCAGCGCACCGAGCGCCTTGACGATCAGCGGCCGCAGACGCGGATCCGAGATCAGTTTGCGCCGCTGCTCGGCCACGGCCCGCGCCACCGGATTGCGGAAGCGCCGCTCGGGCATGATCATTTCGATGGGATCACTGCGCCCCAAGTTGCCGGCGTGATCGCGCGCCACCAGCGTCATGCGCACCCGCGAGCCCGCCCATGGATGGTTGGCGAGTTCGTGCCGGCTCGACAGATCCGGCTGGTCCTTCGCGTTCGGTCGCGGCAGACGCAGCGCCAGCACCGGCGGGCGCTCGTGCGGGGGACGCGGCCCGGTGATCATGTCGGCCCGTGCCCACGCCGTTTCCGGGTCGGCGCCGTCCTCGTCCGCGCGCTCGAACCGCGCCTCGGCCGTGGCGATGCCGTAGTCGTCCGACATCTTGTAGGTGAGCTTGAGCGAGCCCCGCAGCGACGGCTCCGGGTCTTTCGTCAGCGCAATGGTCGGCGCCAAGTCCGGGATCACATCGAAGTCCCAGCGCGCGATCTCGCGCCCGCCAGCCAGCACGGCGACCTGACCGGCCGCCGTCAGCTCCAGACGTGCCTCGGCCACATCGGCCGCCGCGCCCTGGGTCTGCCCCTCGATGCGGACCGCCGGTCGACCCGTGATCCGGAACTCCAGAGCGAACGCCCCGTCGGCGCCGCTCGTGCGCGCAATCAGCAGGCTCTTGGTGGGAACCAGCAGCGGCTTGCGCTCGGCCGACGCGGTATTGTGGATAATGCCCGCGCCGTCCGCCAGCATGACCGGCGGCTTTGCCGTGTAGGCCGGCGGGGTGACCCAGGCATCCAGACGGGCGGCCACGGCATCGGCCGCGCCGGGCCCGAAACGGAACGCCGCGGCAAGCCGGTCCCGTGCACTGTCGCCGGCAAGGCAAAAACCCAGGACCGCCACCAGGATCAGCAGCGCCCGCATGGCCAACGGATCGTGCCGGTCGGTACGCGGCTCGGGCCGGTGCACCGTGAGACGCGCGATCTGCCGCGCCAATCTGGTCCGGTGCACCCGCCAGATCGCCATCGTCGACGGGTCGTCTGTCGGCGTCGTCAACGTATCCTCGTAGGACGAGGCCGGTCGGTGCGGAACACCAGAATCCCGTTCGATTCGCCGCAGCGCATCCGCGCGGTCGGGCCACGGCGTCCGCGCGGCGAACACGACGCCACCGAGTGCGGACAGGGCGAACCCGCCGAGTACGATGCGATGAGCGGTTTCCGACAGGGCCGGCCAAAGCCCAGCCACCGACAGCAAAACGAATAGGGCGCCGAGGCCCCCGAGCAGCCACAGGCGCGGCCACAACCGCTCCAGCAGCAACGCCACGGATGCAAGCCGCACCTTGCGCTCGAGCGCCTGCGCAGCATCTGCCGACGAGGTGAAAATCATCGCCATGAGCCAGCCTAGCATGTCCGCAGCCCCTGTCAGCCCTCTCGATTGATCGCGAATTGCGACGCGAGGTTGCAGAAGTGGTTCACAAGCCCGGACGGTAGGGTCGAACAGCGCCGAATTAGGGCAGCCAGGGCGGCAGACGATCCAGGGCGATCAAATCTTCGTGGGTTGGCCGCGGCCGGACCACCGCATAGCTGTCGCCGTGCACCAGGACCTCGGGCACCAGCGGCCGCGTGTTGTAGGTCGACGCCATCACCGCACCATACGCGCCCGCCGTCATGACCGCCATCAGATCGCCGGCCTGGAACGGCGGCAACTCGCGGGCGAGCGCAAGATAATCCCCGCTTTCGCAGACCGGTCCGACGACATCCTGAAGGGTGACAGGATCGCCCCGCCGCGCCTCGGCGACCGGCCAGATCTCATGATAGGCCTCATAGAGCGTCGGCCGGATCAGGTCGTTCATGGCGCCGTCGACGATGGTGAACGTGCGCTCGGCGCCCGCCTTCGCGAAGATGACGCTGCACAGAAGCAGTCCGGCATTGCCGACGATCATGCGCCCAGGCTCGAGAACAAGCTTCAGCCCGAGGTCCCCGAGCGCCGTCTTGACGACGGCGGCATACTCGTCGGGATGCGGCGGCACCGTATTGGCCCCGCGATAGGGCACACCGAGACCACCGCCGATGTCGAGATGCTCCAGACGATGCCCCTGCGCGAGCAGTTCGGTGGCCAGTTCGCGCATCAGTTGGAAGGCACTGCGGAACGGTGCGAGATCGGTCATCTGGCTGCCGATGTGCATGTGGATGCCGGCGATGCGCAGTCCGGGAAGCTCCGCCGCCCGCGCGTAGATCTTCCCCGCATCGAGGAAGGGTACGCCGAACTTGTTCTCGCTCTTGCCCGTCGAGATCTTCGCATGCGTCATGGCGTCGACGTCGGGATTGACGCGAATGGAGATCGGCGCCTCACGACCGAGGCTCGCCGCCACCGCACTCAAAGCTTCCAGCTCCGGTTCCGATTCGACGTTGAACCCCTTGATCCCGGCGGTGATCGCGAACGCCATCTCCGCGCGCGTTTTGCCGACACCGGCAAAAATGATCCGGTCGGCCGGAACCCCGGCCGCAAGCGCGCGCCTCAACTCGCCCTCCGAGACGACGTCCATGCCGGCGCCGCAACGGGCGAGCGTCGCCAGCACGGCCTGATTGGAGTTGGCCTTCACCGCATAGCAGATCAAGTGATCCGTGCCGGCAAACGCCCGGTCGAGCACGGCGTAGTGCCGGCGGAGGGTCTCGGTCGAGTAGACATAGACGGGTGTGCCGACCTCCCGCGCGATCACCCGCAGGTCGACCCCTTCGGCGTGCAGAACGCCGTCACGATAGGCGAAGTGGTGCATTTGGAGATCCTATCGGATCAGGCCGTCGAGGATGAAGCCCTCGTGCGGCTTCGGCGCCGCACCGGCCGCTTTGCCCTGACCGGAATCCGAGGACGCCGTCGGGCTTGGCGCCTCACCAGGGGGTTTCTCGAGGCCGCCGCGGACGCCGCAACCCGCGAGCAGCGCAGCAATCAGCGTGGCGGCAGCGACGTGCCCCCATCCGCGAAAGGCTTTGCTCGAAATGGTCCGCACGCTCCACCCCACCGATGGCACCAGAGACACCCGCACCGTATTCGGGCGCCGGCCTTGTCTACTCTCTTAGCCGCCCGCCGTCTCGCTTTCCAGCCGCGTCAACCAGTCCGACGCCATTTTGCGGACGTTCTGTGGCGCCGTTCCTCCAAAGCTGACCCGCGACGCCACCGAAGCCTCGACCGGCAGCACGTCGAAAACGGCCGCCGTGATCCGCGGCTCGATGGCCACCAGATCGGCCAGCGGCAGGGCGTCGAGTTGCACATGCCGGCCTTCAGCCAGTGAGACGATCCGCCCCGTCACGTGATGCGCCTCGCGGAACGGCAGGCCGAGACTGCGCACCAGCCAGTCCGCCAGATCCGTCGCCGTAATGAAACCCTGGTTACAGGCGCTCCGCATCGCCTCCCGGTTCGGCTCCAGATCCTCGATCATGCCGCTCATCGCAGCGATCGACAGCCGGAGGCTGTCGAGGGCGTCGAACGTGACCTCTTTATCCTCCTGCATATCCTTGGAGTAGGTCAGCGGCAGCCCCTTCATGACGATGGCGAGGCTCTGGAACGCGCCGGCAATGCGTCCGATCTTGGCCCGGACCAGTTCGGCGGCGTCGGGATTGCGCTTCTGCGGCATGATCGACGACCCGGTCGTGAACTTGTCCGACAGCCGGATGAAGCGGAACTGCGGCGTCATCCAGATGACGATCTCCTCGGCGAGCCGAGACAGGTGGACCGCCGCAATGGTCGCTGCCGCCAGCGTCTCCAATGCGAAGTCGCGGTCCGAGACGCTGTCGAGCGAATTGGCGGTCGGCCGGTCGAAGCCGAGTGCCCGCGCCGTCGCGTGCCGGTCGATGGGATAGGGCGTGCCGGCCAGCGCCGCCGCCCCGAGCGGGCACTCGTTGAGCCGCCGCCGCGCATCGGCGAGCCGGCCGCGATCCCGGGCCAGCATCTCGACGTAGGCGAGCAGGTGATGGCCGAAAGTCACAGGCTGGGCGGGCTGGAGATGTGTGAACCCCGGCATGACGGCATCGGCATGGGCCACGGCCTTGCGCGCCAGCACCAGTTGCAGGTGCGCCATCGCCCGGTCGAACGCGTCGATCTGATCACGCACGTAGAGGCGAAAATCGGTTGCCACCTGGTCGTTACGCGAGCGCGCCGTGTGCAAACGCCCGGCCGGCTCCCCGATCAGCTCCTTGAGCCGGCTCTCGACGTTCATATGCACGTCCTCGAGCGCTCGCGAGAAATTGAACGAGCCCGCCTCGATCTCGCCGAGCACCCGGTCGAGACCATCGACGATGGCGTCGGCGTCGGCGCTCGAGATGATGTTCTGGGCCGCCAGCATGCGGGCGTGCGCTATGGAGCCTTGAATGTCCTGCCGTGCCATGCGCTTGTCGAAGCCGACCGAGGCGTTGATCTCCTCCATGATCTCGGCCGGCGACATCTGGAAGCGACCGCCCCACATCTTGTTGGCACCGTCGGTGGACATGCTTATCTCCGGGACTGTGATCAGGCGGGCATCGAGGACGGCGGCATGACGGCGAAGACGGCGCGCAACGTAGCATTGTTCGTAGGCGTCGCCGTGGGCGCCGCGCTGGCCGGTTTCGGCGCGATATACGCCACGCTCCTCCCCGGTGACAATGCGCGTCCCGGGGCGGCAGCGATCGCGCAGGTTTCCGCCCCGCCGGCCGAGCTTCCCAAGGGCCCCGGTGCCAACCCGCTCAGCCAGGGTCACATGGCCGCGTTCGTGTGGAAGCGGGAACCGGAACCCGTCCCCGGAATCACGTTCACCGATGGCGGGGGCGCGCCCAAAACCATCGCTGACTGGCGCGGCAAGGTGGTACTGCTCAACCTGTGGGCGACTTGGTGCGCGCCCTGTCGCAAGGAAATGCCGGGGCTCGACCGACTGCAGAAGGAACTCGGTTCGGACCGCTTCGAGGTGGTCGCGCTCAGCGTCGACCGCGGCGGCATCGAAGCCTCGAAAAAATTCCTCGACCAGATCAAGGTCGAAAGTCTCGGTCTGTATGTGGATTCCACCGCGCGCTCGAGTTCGGCGCTGCGGGCCATCGGCATGCCGACGACGCTGCTGATCGACGCCGCCGGCCGTGAAGTCGGCCGCCTCGTTGGCCCCGCCGAATGGGACAGCGAAGAGGCCAAACGCCTGATCCGTGCCGCCATCGCCGCCCCGTGACACCCCCACCTGCCACCGACGATGCCGCCGGCGATCGACCGCTCGGCCGTTGACAAGATCGCCGCGCCTTCCCACAAGGCCGCAACCGACCAACGAAGGGGTGCCCCCATGTCCCACGCCGCGATTCAGTCCGCCATCGAGGCCGCCTGGGAGACACGCGACAAGGTCAGCGCCGAGACGCGCGGCACCGTGCGCGAGGCCGTCGACGCCGCGCTCGAACTGCTCGACAGCGGCAAGGCCCGCGTCGCCGAGAAGTCCGGCAGCGACTGGATCGTGCACCAGTGGCTCAAGAAGGCCGTGCTGCTGTCGTTCCGCCTGAACGACATGACGACCATTCCCGGCGGGCCCGGCGCGTCGTCGTGGTGGGACAAGGTGCCGTCGAAATTCGAGGGCTGGGGCGTCGACAAGTTCCGCGCGGCCGGCTTCCGCGCCGTGCCGAACTGCATCGTCCGGCGTTCGGCCTTCATCGCCCCGGGCGTCGTGCTGATGCCCTCGTTCGTCAACCTCGGCGCCTATGTCGACTCCGGCACCATGGTCGACACCTGGGCGACCGTCGGCTCGTGCGCTCAGATCGGCAAGAACGTCCACCTGTCGGGCGGCGTCGGCATCGGCGGCGTCCTCGAGCCCATGCAGGCCAACCCGACCATCATCGAAGACAATTGCTTCATCGGCGCCCGCTCCGAGGTCGTCGAAGGTGTCATCGTCGGCGAAGGTTCGGTGCTCTCGATGGGCGTGTTCATTTCCGCGTCGACCAAGATCGTCGACCGCCAGACCGGCGCGATCCACGTCGGCAAGGTGCCGCCGTACTCGGTCGTGGTGCCCGGCAACCTGCCGGGCAAGCCGATGCCCGACGGCTCCCCCGGTCCCTCGCTCTACTGTGCCGTGATCGTCAAGACCGTCGATGCACAGACCCGCGCCAAGACGGGGATCAACGAGTTGCTTCGCGATTGAGACGGCGAGCCCGTTCTCGCCGGACGGACGGCCGATCAGGTGGAGCCCTTGATGTATCGCACGCTCGATTCAGAGAAGATCGTCTCCACCCTCGAGCAACTGGAACGGCGCATCGCGGCGCGCTTTCCCGGCGCCGGTTTGGCAAGGGTCTGCGCCGAACTCGCCGCCGTTGCACGCGAAAGCAAAGGGCGCGCGCAGCGCCTCGCTCGACCCAACTGGCGCCTGCGCCTACTGGTGTCGTCTGTCGTGATCGCCGGCTTGACGGTCGCCGCCTGGATCGCCTCCAGCCTTCTCAACAGCCGGGCCGAGGCCGACATCTACGGCCAGCTCCAGGGCATCGACGCTTTCTTCAACATCACCCTGTTGGCCGGCGCCGCGATCCTCTTCCTCACCACCATGGAGGCGCGCATCAAGCGCAGCGCGGCGCTCCAGGACCTGCATGTGCTGCGCTCGATCGTCCACGTCGTGGACATGCATCAGCTGACCAAGGATCCGAGCCCGTTGATGACGGGGGCGAGCAATACGGCGGCCTCGCCGAAGCGCAGCATGTCCGGCTTCGAGCTGACCCGCTACCTCGACTACTGCTCCGAGATGCTGTCGCTGACCGCCAAAGTCGCGGCGCTCTACGCCCAGAGCTCGACCGATCCGGCCGTGATCGAGGCCGTCAACGATCTCGAGCGGCTGACCACCAACCTGTCCCAGAAGATCTGGCAGAAGATCACCATCGTCGAGCGCCTTGCCCCGCAGCAGGATCCGGCCGCTCACCCGATACCCGCCGCGCCGCCCCCCGCCGGAACACCCCGATGACCCTCGACGCCACCGACCCCACGGCCTTGGCCGCCGCGCTGATCCGCTGCCCCTCCGTGACACCGAACGAAGCGGGCGCGCTGACCCTGCTCGCCGACGTGCTTGCCGCCAACGGCTACACCTGCCACCGCGCACCGTTCTCCGAGCCCGGAACGCCCGACGTCGACAACCTCTATGCGCGGATCGGTTCGGACGGGCCGAACCTCTGCTTTGCCGGTCACACCGACGTGGTCCCGCCCGGTGACGACAAGGCGTGGACCCATCCGCCGTTCGGCGCGGTCGCCGCCGATGGCCTGCTGTACGGCCGCGGCGCCGTCGACATGAAGGGCGCCATCGCCTGCTTCGTCGCCGCCGCCATCCGCGTCGAGCGCCGCGGCGGCCGACGTGGCGCCATCTCGTTCCTCATCACCGGCGACGAGGAGGGCCCATCGATCAACGGCACCATGAAGGTGCTGCCATGGCTGGTCGCGCGCGGCGAGCGGCTCGACGCCTGCGTGGTCGGCGAGCCGTCGAACCCCAAGGCGCTCGGCGACGAGATCAAGATCGGCCGGCGCGGGTCGCTCAATGCCGAACTGATCGTCCACGGCAAACAGGGGCATGCCGCCTACCCACACCTCGCCGACAATCCCGTACCCAAACTCGCGCGCGTCATCGATCGGTTGTCTTCCATTCCTCTCGATCACGGCACGGAGCACTTCGAACGCTCGAGCCTGCAGGTCACGGTGATCTCGGTCCCCAATACGGCGACCAACGTGATACCCGCCGAGGCGCGCGCACGCTTCAATGTCCGCTACAACGACCTCTGGAACCGGCCGAAGGTCGAGGCCTGGGTGCACCAGCACTGTACCGACGCCGCCGCCGAGGTCGGGGCACGTTTCGGCTTGAGCTTCAGCGGAACCGGCGACGTGTTCCGCACCGAGCCCGGTCCGCTGGTCGACACCATGGTGGACGCCGTCCGCACCGTGACCGGCCGCACGCCGGCCCTGACCACCGGCGGCGGCACCTCCGACGCCCGCTTCATCCAAGCGTTCTGCCCGGTGATCGAGTTCGGCCTCGTGAACGAGACCATCCACCAGGTCAACGAGCGCGTGGCCGTCGCGGACCTGCTCATGCTGACCCGCATCTACGAGCGCTTCATCGAGGGCTATTTCGCCGCGACGGCCTGACGGCCGAGCGGCCGGCGGCGCTCAACGCCCGCCGGACTTCTTTCCCTGCGCGGTGATCTGCGCCATCGTCTGGCGAACCGTCAGCGCCTCCGGATCGATCTTCAGCTCGATGAGAGCGGGTCGGCCGGCGCCCAGCGCGCGCTCGAATGCGGCCGCGAAATCCTCCGTCCGCTCGACCTTTTCGCCCGCCGCCCCGAAGCTGCGCGCGAACGCCGCGAAATCCGGATTGACCAGCGTCGTGCCGACGACCCGCTCGGGATAGTGGCGCTCCTGGTGCATGCGGATGGTGCCGTACATGCCGTTGTTGGCGATGAGAATGACGATAGGCAGATCGTACTGCACCGCCGTCGCCAGCTCCTGGCAGGTCATCATGAAGCAGCCGTCGCCGGCCACCGCCACCACCGGCTTGCTGCGATCGACCAGCTTGGCGGCGATCGCCGCCGGCAGCCCGTAGCCCATCGAGCCCGACGTCGGCGCGAGCTGGCTCTTCCAGCCGCGGTACTGCGTGTAGCGATGCACGAAAGTCGCGTAGTTGCCGGCCCCGTTGGTGACCACGGACTCCTCGGGCAGCATCTCAGACATCGTCGCGATCACGCGCTCCATCTTGACGCTGCCGGGCGTCTCCAAGGGGCGCAGCGTCGTGAGATAGGCCTCCCGCAGCCCCTCGCGATGCGCCGCCCATGCGGCGCGGGTCGGGGCCTGCAGGCCGCCAAGCGCCTCCGCGAACCGGCTCGCCGACGCCGCAACCGCAACGTCCGCCCGATAGACGGTGCCGAGTTCGTCCGGGTCCGGATGGATATGGATCAGCTTCTGCTGCGGATTGGGGATGTCGATCAGCGAATAGCCGCCGGTCGTCATCTCGCCGAGCCGGGCGCCGACCACCAACAGCACGTCCGCAGTGCGAACCGCCTCGGCGAGCTCCGCATTGATCCCGATCCCGACGTGGCCGACATAGTTCGGATGCCGGTTGTCGATGTAGTCCTGGAAGCGGAACGCCGCGCCGACCGGCATGTCGAACCGCTTGGCGAACGACTGGATCTCGCGGCGCACATCGCCGCTCCAGCCGGGGCCGCCGACGATCATCAGTGGCCGCTTGGCCCCCGCGAGCGCCGCCGCGACCTGATCCATCGCGGCCGGGCTCGGGCTCGCATCCGCGACCACCGCCACCTTGCTATCGACGGCCTCGGCAACGGCAGACAGCATGTCCTCGGGCAGCCCGAGCACGACCGGTCCCGGCCGCCCCGACATCGCCGCATGGAACGCGCGGCTCACGTACTCGGGAATGCGCTCGGTTGAGCGGATCACCGCCGCCCACTTCACGAACGAGGAGAACAACTGCTTGGTCTCGATCTCCTGGAACGCCTCGCGGTCCTCGTGGCGCTCGCCCGGCAGGCCGAGGAACAGGATCATCGGCGAGGAATCCTGTTGCGCGATGTGCAGCCCCGCCATCGCATTCGCGGCGCCGGGGCCACGGGTCACGAAGCAGATTCCGGGCCGGCCGGTCATCTTGCCGTAAGCCTCTGCCATGATCGACGCGCCGCCTTCCTGGCGGCAGATGATGGTGCGGATCTCAGGATGATCGTGCAAACCGTCGAGCGCGGCGAGAAAGCTCTCGCCCGGCACGGTGAAAACGGTGTCGACCCCTTGGATGGCGAGTTGATCGACGAGTATCCGGCCACCATGGCGCATGCGGTCCTCCCGTGTCTGTCGGCTGGCGTTCGTCTTAACGCCGCGGCCGGCGATCCGGCCAGACCAAAATTGCCGACGCATAGCCAACGGGCGTGTGGCGCAGCGGCTCTAGCCCTTCCACGATCTCTCGCCGAGGATGGGCGGTCATGAAGATATCGATCATCCATTCCGTTAGGCCCGGGCGCTTCTTCGCCATAGGCGCGGCCCTCGCCCTTGCCACGGCCCTGTGGGGTCTTGGAGCGCATGCGCAACCGGCCGTCCCGACCCCGATCGACCAGATGCTGACGCGCGCATGCGCCGGGTGCCATCGTGCCGACGCCGCGGTCCCTGGAGCACCGGGCAACCTGACGAGCCTCCACGGCGCCGTGGTTCCCGGATTCGCCGATGGCTCGCCCGTCTACCGAGTGGCGGTGACGCGTCACGCCGGCGCGGCAGCGGCACGCGCCCATGCGGCCGGTTGGCTATCACCCGCGGAAATCACGACGCTGCGCGATTGGATCGAGCGCCTTCCAGCCGCCGCCGAAACACCGAGCCCCCCCGTGCCGACGCCGGGCCCCGCGCTCACCCTCGGCAGCGATCGCCCGAACTATCGTTCCGGCGAGATCGTCACCCTGACCGTCACGGCCGCCGAAGATTGCCATCTGACCCTCGTCTCAGTCGATGCCACCGGCTCTGCGATCGTCCTCTTGCCCAACGACTTCGAGCGCCACAACGCGCTTGCCGCCGGCACGCCGCGCACGATCCCCGCCGACCCTTCGCGCTATCGGCTGCGTGCCGGAAAGCCCGGACACGAACGGCTGATCGGCTGGTGCACGGCCGAAGACCGGCCGCTGGCCGGCATCACCCACCGCTACGGCAACGAGCGTTTCACCATTCTCGGCGACTGGCCGACGGCGATCACCGGCCTGATCGAAGAGAGCATCGAGATCGAGGCCGGACGGAACACGCGGCGACGGACGCGCCCGGCTGGACCGAACGGCGCCAAGCCGGTCTCGCTGTTTGCGCCCCACGCCTATGCAGCGGTGCGCATTGCGATCGTCCCGGCGGCCGAGCCTTCAGGCGGCCGCCTCCAGCCCGCGCTCCATCGCGGCGAGTCCCAGCCAGCCACCGGCCACGATCGCGGCCAGAGCCAGAAGTGAGGTGACCGCCAGCGTGGAGACTCCGGTGATGCCCTGGCCGATGGTGCATCCGGTCGCGAGGACCCCACCCACCCCCATCAGCGCCGCCCCAACGAGATGGCGCACCGTATCGTCCGTTCCGGAAAAGCCGACGACCCGAAAGCGCCCACTCGCCAGTGCAGCCAGGAAGGCGCCCATCACCGTACCGGCCAGCGAGGCGACGCCGAAGCCCGGCAGGCCGAGCGCCGTGAAACGACCGAGCCATTCGAGGGTATCGCCGGCCGGTCGAACGAACGTCAGCGAAACCGGCGCAACGGGCTTGTCGGACAGTTCGTCGAACGCGAGGCCGGTGAGCGCCCAACCGGCCACCACCGCCAGACCGACCCCGAGCCCCGAGACAAGGTGCAGGGGCGAGGTACGGAACGGCTTGTGACTGAACGCCACCACCGCCAGCACAAGCGCCACGAGCACCCCGAGCACGGCGCCGGATCCGCTGGCCGGCAAACCCAGCAGTGACGGCAGGGTCTGCATCGCTGAGGGCAGCCGCACGGCCGTCGCGCTTTCGATCGCGGCGCGAGCCGGGGCGAAAACGCCGCCGATCGCCATGTAGCCGAACACACCGATCAGCACGAGTGACATGAGCCCGCGAAGATCCCCCCCGCCGAAGCGCGTTGCGTTCCGCGTCGCGCAACCGCCCGCGAAGACCATGCCGTAGCCGAACATCAACCCGCCGAGCACCGCTCCGGCCCAGTTGACCGTTGGCCCCACGTACATCGACTTGTCGATGGCGAGCAGCCCCAGTCCGGTCAGCACCTGCGTACCGCCCATGGCGACCGCGATCGCCAGCAGCCAGGCGTGCAACCGGCGCCGATCCCCGAACGTGCGAGCATCGGCGAGAGCACCCATCGTGCAGAAATTGGTCCGGTAGGCCAGCGCACCGAAGACCAGACCAATCAGCAAGCCACCGGCCACCAGAACGGGGCCGGCATGATCGACCATGAAGTCCCTCAGCATGTCAGCGCTCTCCAGCGACCAAGATGGCCCGTTTCGAGGAATATTTTTCCATCTGACCGGGATCTTCGTGGCGCACAAGAGCACAGCAACGCGCCGACGCGAGGCCGCGGCGAACCTGATTCCTCATAACCGCGCGCTCTGAGCACGAGCCGCCCGCCGCACCGCACGATCGGCGATCATTCACCTCCACGCTGGCGGATATGGAGAACGATTTTGCTTTTTGCCGGCGCGGAGGGCACCGATCGTCTTGGCGCCCTCCGGCTTACCGCTCAATCCTGCTCGTCGTCCTCGAAGGCCAGCGTGAAGCCATGCTCCTCGGCCAGCACCTTGATCGCCTTGTCGGCATCGGCCTTCGGCATGGCGACGAACGGTGGACGCAGTTCCGCCCAAGCCTCGTCCTCGCGGTAATGCGAGATCAGGGCCTTGAGGAGCGGAATCACCGGGTAGCCCTGGACGGTCTTGCGCAGGGCCGAGACCTTGTCCTGCAACGCATCGGCGCCGGGCGACTGCCAGTTGTCGAACACCTCCCGCATGGCGCGCGAGGCGATGTTGGCGGTCGCCGAGATCGTACCCACCGCCCCGGCTCTCAGCCCCTGCAACAGGTACAGCTCGGAGCCCGGGAACAGCTCGAAGCCCGGATAGGCCTCGAGAATGGCCTGCATGTTGTTCCAATCGCCCGAACTGTCCTTGAGACCGACCACGACCTCCGGGAACTCGGACCGCAAACGCCCGATCAGCGACAGCGGGAACCCGACCTGGGCCACCGGCGGGATGTGGTAGAGATAGACCCGCAGGCGGTCGTCACCGACCTCGTCGATAACGTCGGCGAAGTAGCGGAACAGCCCCTCCTCGCTCGGGTTCTTGTAGTAAAATGGCGGCAGCATCAGCACGCCGCCGCAGCCGAGATCGACGGCATGCTGGGTCAGGATCGCCGTATCGGCGGTCGAGCAGGTGCCGGTGCCCGGCATCAGCTTGGCCGGATCGATGCCCGCGTCGATCAACTCCTCGAGCAGCTCCATCCGCTCGTCGAGCCCGAGCGAATTCGCCTCGCTGGTCGTGCCGAACGGGGCGAGACCCGTGCAGCCGTCCTCGAGCAGCCACTCGCAGTGGTCGACGAAGCGGTCCGGATCGGGCACGCCGTCCTCACCGAACGGGGTCAGCGCGGGCGCGATAACGCCCGAGAAATTGGGATTGGCCTTCATGGGTTTGTCCTTCCGGGTTTTGATTTGATTATGGGCCGTGACAGCCGGTCACGGCATGGGAATGGCGGGCTGTGGCACCGGCACGTGATAGCCTTTTTGCACCGCCGGACGCGCGGCGATCGCGCGATACCAGCGCAGAACATTGGGATACTCGGCGAGGTTGACGCCCTGCCACTCGAACCGCGACGCCCACGGCCAGATCGCCATGTCGGCGATCGTATAGTCCCCGGCCACGTACTCGGAGATGGCGAGCCGGCGGTCCAGCACGCCGTACAGCCGGTACCCTTCCTTGGCGAACCGCTCCTCGGCATAGGGCGCCTTGCCCGCATTGTACTTCACGAAGTGATGCACCTGACCGAGCATCGGGCCGAAGCCGCCCATCTGCCACATCAGCCACTCGACCGTCCGCCAGTGTGCCTCGCCGGACTTCGGCCAGAAGCGCCCCGTCTTGTCGGCGAGATACATGAGGATGGCGCCCGACTCGAACAGCGTTTGCCCGGTGTCCGTATCGACGATCGCCGGAATCCGGTTGTTCGGGCTCACCTTCAGAAAATGCGGTTGAAACTGCTCGTTTTTATTGATGTCGATGGCGTGCACCGTATAGGGTAGCCCGACTTCCTCGAGCATGATGGAGACCTTCCGGCCGTTGGGCGTGGACCACGTGTAAAAGTCGATCATCGAAGGGCTCCGAGCCATTGATCATTGAATCGGCGGCCACTCTAGCCGCTCCCGCGCGCCCGGTCACGGGACCGTCGTCGGCGACCTAGCAGGTTGTTGAACTTGGGTCTTCGGTAGCCCCGTATCCTCGGTTGAGG
>JBMOGA010000029.1:0-46300 GCA_049318625.1 Hyphomicrobiaceae bacterium | reverse complement strand
AATTGCAATTCGATCACCCCCGAACAGGGGTCAAAATTGCATGCCGGTTCACATCATGATGCGGGCCCGCGGCCGGCGCGGCATCCGTTGGCGGTCCTAGGGCGGGGACTTCCGCCGATCATTCGTCCGGCCGGCCGTGGTGCATCTCGTCGCGGCGCATGGGCATGGCGTTGGTCGTCCCGAGCAGGCTCAGGGTGGCTACCGGCGTCGACTGGGTCAGCTTGGTACCGCCGTCTTTGCCGACTTGGACAACGCGAAAGCCAGGGGCGGGCACATCGACTTGCGCGCGGCTGTGCTGCGGTCAGTCGACGGTCTTGGCCCAGGTCGGCACGGACAGTATCGCCGACGACCCGGATGACGACGATGTTGCGGTCTGCGAGGCCAGCGCGGGTGGTTGCGAAAATGCGGCGCTGCGCATCAAGCGTGACGTCGCCTCCAGAGCCCGCCAGCATCAAGGCCGGTCGGTGCATCCAGCGGCTGGCCACTTGGCGGCGGCGGGCTGCGCCGCGAGCGTCCCGGCAAGGCGCCCTCCGGAGCGGGCGGGCCGGCGTTTGGACGCGAACGTCGCGTTGCACACCGAGGATCGAATCCTCGGCGGCATCAGGGGCGTTGCCGGGGTTTCCGGACCAAGCTGCCGGCGATCCGGGACAGCAGGGGCCGGATCGGCAGAAAAATCCGGTAGGCGATCTCGGCCATCATCAGCATACCGGGGATCGAGGCAAGCCGTGCCAACCATCTCCACCCCGGCAGTGTGCGCCAGATCTCGATGAACGCCGCGGCGCCCGAGACGAGACGGCCGTCGGCCCGTCGGACGTGCAGTCGTGCCATCGCCGCGTCGCGGCTGAGATCGGGTGCGGGCGCTGCGAGCGGGCAGGACACATCCGTGAAGTCGATGGCTTCCGCGCCCGCTCTTGACCGATAGTGGCCGATCTCTGCTCTGCAGAGCGGACACGATCCGTCGAAGTAGACCGTGACTTTGCTTGCGCCTTCCGGCATGGCTCACCCTCCGCCCATAGACTCGAGAACGACACGCGCCATCGCTTCACCGCTGTCGAACGCGGCCTCGACGCGCGGCCCCATGCACCAATCGCCGCAAGCGCCGAGCCGCGCCGTTGCATTCCACAAGCAAGGCTCACCGACGGCCTTTTCTACAAGGGCGAAGCGCCAGCGGTGCGCTGCAAGGTAAGTCGGGTTCGGATCGATCGGGACGAGCCTGCGGGCCTGCTCCAGCAGTGCGGCTGCCGCCGCCTCTGGTTCGAGCTGCAGGTTGTTGCGCGACCATTCCGGCGTCGCATGCACGACAACTGAAGAGCCGGAGGCGGTGCGGCCCGGCTTGCTGGTGTTGTCGGCGATCCAAGCGATGACCGGATCGTCGGGTCGCATGGCCCCGCCGGGGATGGAGATTCTCTGCGCGGCGCCGATCAGCAGGGCCCAGCAGGGGGCCATGCGCACCTCGCGCAGTTGTTCCAGCGCGATGCCGGCCGTGGTTGCCAGCGGCAGTGCCTGTGGCGCGGGAACGGCGAGGATGACAGCGTCGAAGCTGCGGTTCGCGGGGGATCCCGCGAGGCCATCGGCAGATCGCAGGGTCCAGCCGCCATCCTCGTCGCGAACGAGTTGGCTGACCTGAGCGCCATGCACCACCTCGATGCCGTCGGCGAGCGCGCGGGCTGGTGCCGTCATGCCGGGCGTTCCCACGAAACGGTCGTCGCCCCACGCCGCGATCACGCCCGTCCTGCCCCACTCGGCGACAGCCGCGCGAAAGGCTTCGCCCTTCGCCGTGAAATACTGTGCGCCGTGGTCGAATTCATGGCTGCCGGTGCGGCGTGTTGCCATGCGGCCCCCGAGGCCGCGGCTCTTCTCGAAAACGATCGCTTCGATGCCAACCGACGTGAGCGTCCTGGCCGCGGCGAGCCCTGCGATGCCAGCGCCGACGATGGCGACCGAGTTCGTCCTAATCGACATGCACCACCACGTAGCTCCCGAGTATCCAGAACGTTGAACGTTGCCGCCACCCGTGTTGGATCCTCGGCCGCGACAAACAGGCTGCCGCTCGATGGATCGGCGTCCGGGTATGGTTCGGAATGGTAAGCCATTCGTTACGAGCGCGTCTCAGGCTTTGCGCGACTGGGGCCTCTGGCCGGCGGCAGGTTGGTGGCGTCGAACAGGCGGCCATGAACCGAGCGGTTACGCCCGCGGATGTCTTGGCAGCGCCGGTGCGAACAGCGCCGCGCAAGCCGGACGTCGCCGATTCCGTTGTCGATCAAGTCGGGCGGCGCCTGTCATCGCCGACTGTTCCTCTCCCGGCGGACGAATTCAGACGGAACCGACACGCTCCAGCGGAGCGAGAGCCAGACGGATGGCGCCACGCGCAACCCTGGGATCTACCACCGCGCCGCGTTGCGTGACGGCGATGCAGCCTTGATCTGCGAGATGGCCTGCGACCCGGCGAACGTCCGGCATCAGCGCGCGCCACGCGCTTTCGTCGGGCGTAAGGGCGCGGGCGACGTCCGAGGGGCTGACAGTCTTGCCGGAGCGCTGCGCGCATAGGCGCAGGATCATCTCGGCGATCGCGTCGTCGCCGTCTGGCGACTGCTTTTGTGCCAGCACGCCATGCGAGTGATCGAGCCCGGCAAGAAACGTTTCGGCGCTTTCCAGCGTCAAGTTTCGCCGCGGCTCGGCCAGCTTGTCCCAGGTGCGATACATCTGTGCCATGCGCGGATTGCTCGCGAGCTTGTCTCGGTGGCGCACGAGAAACGCCCAATACAGCGCGTTGAACGGACAGGCGTCGGAGCCGTGCGGTTCCGTGACCTCGTAGCGGCAGCCCTTGCAGTGGTTGGACATGCGATTGATGTAGGCGCCCGAGGCGACATAGGGCTTGGACGCGAGCAAGCCGCCATCACCGAACTGGCTCATGCCGAGCGTGTTCGGCAACTCCACCCACTCGAACGCATCGGCGTAGACGCTCAGGTACCACTCGTGCAGCGCCTTCGGCGACACCCCCGCGAGCAGTGCAAAATTGCCGGTGAGCATCAGCCGCTGGATGTGATGCGCGTACGCTTCGCGCTTCGTCTGTCCGATTGCGGCCTTCAAGCACGCCATCTCCGTGTCGCCGGTCCAATAGAACTCCGGGACAGGGCGCGCGTGGTCGAAGTAGTTCTGCTCCACGTAGGCCGGCATCTGGAGCCAGTAGATGCCGCGCACATACTCGCGCCAGCCGATGATCTGGCGGATGAACCCCTCGGCGGCGTTGAGCGGGACACGGCCCTCGCGATAGGCGGCTTCGACGCGACGGCAGACGTCGAGCGGATCGAGCAGGCCGACGTTGATGTAGAGCGACAGAACCGAGTGATAGAGGAACGCCTCGCCGTCCAGCATCGCGTCCTGGAAGTCGCCGAAGTGCCGCAACGTGGTCGACACGAAGTGTGTGAGCGCTTGTTCGGCGTGCTGGCGCGTGACGCCGAACCAGAACGGTTCGAGATCACCAAAGTGATTGCCGAAGCGCTCGTCGACGAGACGCAATACGTCCTGCGTGATGGCATCCGGCTCGAACCGCAGCGGGCGGGGCATCAGCAGATCGGGCTTGGCTGTCTTGCGATTGTCGTGGTCGAAGTTCCAGCGGCCACCCACCGGCTCGTCCCCATCCATGAGAAGCCCGGTCTTGCGCCGCATGTCGCGGTAGAAATACTCCATGCGCAGTTGCTTGCGGCCCGACGCCCATGCCGCGAATTCTGACGCCGAGCACACGAACCGGTCGTCGTCGGGGATATCCACGGGAATGCCGAGGACATCGTGCCAGCCTCGCACGGCCTCGCGCACGCGCCATTCGCTCGGCGTAGTGACGCCGATGCGACCGGGCTTGTGACGTTCCACCGCCTGCTCGACCTCGCTCGTGAAGCTGCTCGAGCCACCGGTCTGACTCAGCGTCCGGTATTCCACCGTCCAGCCGCTCGCGCGCAATTCCGCTGCGAAGTGGCGCATCGCCGAGAAGATGAAGGCAATCTTCTTCTTGTGATGGCGCACATAGGTCGCCTCGTCCCAGACCTCGCACAGCAGCACGACGTCGCGCGCTTTGTCGGCGCTGCGCAGAGAGGAGATCTCGGGCTTGAGCTGGTCGCCCAGGACCAGGATGAGGCGTCGCGTCATGGTGCGCCCCCGGCGCGCTTGGCATTGCCGCGGCGGCATCGCTGCGAGCAGAAGCGCACGTTGTCCCAGTCGCGCGCCCACTTCTTGCGCCACGCGAACGGCAGGGCGCAGGTCGCGCAGATCTTTTGCGGCAGGTCGCCTTTCGAGCGGCCACGTGACGGCTTGTCGATCAGACGTCGCGTCATAGTTCGAACTCGAACTGATCGACCGGCTTGGCGGAGCCGCGCTTGCCGGTTCGTTTCTGCCCGGTCATCCGTGTGCCGCTCTTGCGGCTGCCATGCCTGGCCTGGATCGCGTCGGCGGCGTCGCGGAAACCGGCGGCGCGTCTTGAACCGTAGATCCGGTCCTTTGCGGCGGCCGTCGTCGCCGCCAGATCGACGATCCGCGGGGGATAACCTTTGCCGATCACGTCGGCGGCCCCGCTCCACGTCGACGGCTCCTGTCTGTGGCTGTCCGGCACGGCGGCAAGCTCCTGCACCCAGCGGCGTACGAAGACGCCGTCGGGGTCCTGGTCGTGGCCCTGCTTGACGGGATTGTAGAGGCGTATCGTGTTGATGCCGGTCGTGCCCGACTGCATCTGCATTTGTGGCCAGTGAATGCCGGGCTCGTAGTCGGTGAAAAGGCGTGCGAGTACGAGGCCAGTCTCCTGCCAAGGCAGCCACAGATTATAGCTCGCAAACGAGACCAGCATCGCGCGCATGCGGAAGTTGATCCAGCCGGTCGTTCTCAGCGAGCGCATGCAGGCATCCACGAACGGGAAGCCGGTTCGACCATGGGTCCAGGCGTCCAGCAGCGCGGCGTCGCCCGGGCGTGGACGCAGGCCACGGGTGACCGGATGCAGTTCTGTCGTTTCGATCGACGGCTCGCTCTCGAGCTTCTGCATGAAGTGGCAATGCCAGTGCAGCCGGCCCGAGAACGAGACGAGCGAGCCGCGCCAAGCCTTGGCACCCTCGCCGGTGTCGTCCTGCAGCGAGCGCTGACGGGCCCAGTTCGCCTGTGCCACCTCGCGCATCGAGATGGCTCCCCAGGCGAGATACGGGGACAGCCGCGAGCATCCATCTGCGCCGGTGAGCGGGCTCGACATCGCGCGCCGGTAGGTTTGGCCGCGCACGTCGAGGAAGCTGGTCAGATGGGAGATTGCCGCGCGCCGGCCGCCGCGTTGGGGCTCTGTGCAGCCGTCGAAGGCGAGGCCAAGGATTTCCGGTGTCGGGATCGGTTGAAGCTCGATGCCGCTCATGCCGTCCAGACTTTTGGGCTCGGCCGTGATCGGTTGCGCCATATGGCGGTCCCAACGCTTGGCCCATCCGTTGCGGCTCTTCAGTCGGCGGACGACGCCGTTCTGCGGCAGCTCGTGCCATGTGATCCCGTTGTCGCGGCACCAGGCGGCGACGTCCAGATCGCGCCGGTAGGTCCAGGCGTTGCCGGTTTCCTCGTGCGACCAGAGATCCGTAAAGCCGACGTGTCGCCTCAGATCGGCGAGTACGTCGACCACACGGCCCGATCGCACCACAAGCGGTGTGCCGAGCAGCCCGAGGGCCTCGTCCAGCTCGGCGGCACACTCCCGCATGAACGCGTACTGGCGATGTGAGGCATCCGGCTGCATCCACAGTTCCGGCTCGACGACGAGAAGCGGAATGACCGGACCTCGAGCGGACGCCTCCGCGAGCGGTCGGTGATCGACGGTGCGCAGATCGCGCTTAAACCACACGATATTTGGGCGTGCGGTGGGGTGCATCAGCGGCTACCGAGCAGCGCGGCGAGCATGAGGCAGACGACGACGGCACTCGTCAGCTGGATGCGCAGTGCCGCATACCAGGCCGGTGCCATGCCTGCCCGCGATGTCGCGATGTCGTATCTCAGCAAGGCCAGGAATACCGCCGCAAGTCCGAACAGTGCGGGTGTCGCCGGCAGGTACCACAAACCGAAAGCGGCGAGTGCCGGAAGTACGCTGATCGCCAACCGGGGCCCGATCGCGGCGGCCTGCGCGGAAACCATCGCGAGCCCCCATTGCGCCCCGGCCATGAACGACAGGATGACGACGCCGTAGAGGACCAGAGCATGGGTGGCCAAAGCCTGCGGCATGATGCTTCCGGTGATCGCCAGCAAAGTGAACATCGCGAACGGCAGCACGCCGAGCCATCCGAGCACCAAGGCCGGGCGGGGTATCTGAGATGCGGCGTGCATGGGCAACAATTGATCCAATTGCGGTGTGGGCTTCGTTTACGTGCGGGGAAAGCTGCAGGATCACGTCCGACCCGAATCGCGCCAGATGCGATAAACCGCTGGACGCGATCGGGAGATAGTGTCGATGGCAGAGCTGCCCTCCTTTCGCCGGCCGGTTCGCGCGCTGGTCGTGGGTGCCAACGGTGCCATCGGCAGCGCTCTGGTCGACGTGTTGGCCGCATGTCCCCAGGTCGAGAGCATCCTGGCCTGCTCTCGCAGCCCGCAACCGAGCGCGAGCCTCAAGGTTCAGCCGCGACTTGTGGACTTGCTCGACGAAGCCAGCATCGCAGCGGCGCTCGACGGCATCGAGCACATCGATCTCGCTATCGTCGCGACCGGCATGCTGCACACGCCCGGCGGCCTACAGCCCGAGAAATCCTGGCGCTCGCTCGACAAGGCACTTTTGATGGAAAGCTTCGCGGTCAACGCCGTCGGGCCAGCGTTGCTTGCCAAGCATGTACTGCCGCTGCTGCCGCGCTCGGGCAAGGCCGTGTTCGCGGCGTTGTCGGCCCGCGTCGGCAGCATCTCCGACAACCGCCTCGGCGGCTGGTACGGCTATCGCGCTTCCAAGGCCGCATTGAACCAGCTCATTCGGACGCTTGCCATCGAGCTTGCGCGCGGCCGCCCCCATGCGATCTGCGTCGGGCTGCATCCCGGCACCGTCGATAGCAGTCTATCCCGCCCGTTTCAGGCCGGCGTCGGCGAAGGCAAGCTGTTCACGCCGACGATGGCGGCTGAACGCCTGCTCGCCGTGATCGAGACGCTCGATCCGGCAAGCAGCGGGCAACTTCTCGGCTGGGATGGCCGCGTGATCGCGCCTTGAGTGATCCGCGGGACGAGACCTGGCCGGCGATCCCTGCAGGCCGAAGCCGGTGGAGGCTCAGCGGCGGACGGCCATGAACAGGCGGCCCCGGGGCGGCGCACCATCCACGCAGATGCAACAGACAACTCATGGCCCGTGGCGTCCGACCGGCTGACGTTCTGTCCCAAGGCCACCACGTGCTCGCTGGCCCCGCGTTGTGGGATCGGCCTCACATGACGATGTCGCGGGACTAATCCGTGCGGGAACGAACCGGGAGGATCACCTCGCCGCCCGCGCGAAGCGGCGGTACCATCCTTCACCGGCCTGCGTGTTTCGATGAATGCGTTTGCGGCTCTCGGCCTCTCGCAGGGTCTCGGATCGGATCGATGCTGAAATCTCAGCATCCTTGCGGCGGAACGGGATCACCTGCACCAGTGGCGTTCCCTTCGCCAGCGCCACCAGTCCGTCGGGGGCCGTCGCGACGAAGGGGAAGTTGATCAGGGAATGATAGGTGTCGGTGTCGACGACGCCGGAGAGGATCTCGAACGACGGGTTCGACCGGTTCAAGAGCGGGGTGAAGAGACAGCTCCAACCTGGCGGGGTCCGGATCGTCCAGTAGTTGTGGAACTTCATCGGCGGCCGATCGCCGAAATCATAGCCCTTCACTTGGTACATTCCGTGCGGGCTCACCATGACCTTGTCGAACTCCCAGCCCGCGTCGACGGTGCGCCCCTCGTCCCGAATGTCGAGGCGGACATCGGCTGCCAGTGGGAGCACCCAGCCAGTCGTCATCGCATCCAGGAACGGCATGCAGCGCTTGATCGTGAGGGCATTGTTGGTTGCCGACTGCTCTGCCTTGTCGACGGCCTGGATGCGGCGAAACCAGCTTGGCAAGACGGTTTTGGCGGGGACCGGTTCGGCGATCACACCGAAGTCCGCCGGATCGCAATGAAAATCGATCCTCGGTGCGACTGACGTCCACTGAAAGGGCTTAAGCATTCGGGGCTCCCAGTTCCGGCTCTCGAGAACGCAGTGCGGAGGGGCAACGAACCACCCCTCCGCAGCCGTGAGCCTATGAGTTCGAAGACGAGTTGCTGCTCGAGTTCGACGAGGAGTTCGAGCTGCTGTTGGACGAGGAGTTGCTGCTCGAGTTCGACGAAGAGTTCGAGCTGCTGTTGGACGAAGAGTTGCTGCTCGAGTTCGACGAGGAGTTCGAACTGCCGTTGGACGAGGAGTTGCTGCTCGTGTTCGAGGACGAGTTGCTCCGATTGCCGCGCTGCCACCGACGGGCCTCGGTCCAACCCTGCTCGACTTTCGCTGCCGTCTCAGGAAGCTCGAGCCGTAACGCTGCTGCCGGCACCTTGGGGGCAATCTGCTCGGCTTCGCCCGCCTGCGCGCCACCCGCAGTCATGGTCGCAGCCGCCAGCGTTGTCACGATGATCGACTTTCTCATCGGTCTTTCTCCTTTTGGATCCGGATGCCCCAGAGACATCCAGCCTCCCAACGCCCGAGACGGCGCTCTATTCCCTCAGATCGAAACAAGAATCATTTCCCTATTGGCTGCGCAGAGCCCGAGCGGGATCGAGACGCGCGGCCCGAGCCGCCGGCGCGTAGCCAAACAGAATGCCGACGGCAACGGAGGTGAAGAAGGCGAGCGCGATGATTTGCGGATCAATGATGAAGGGGACTGGAACCCACCGCTGCGACAAGGCCGCAGCCGCGAGCCCAGCGAAAATTCCGATCGTTCCTCCAATTACGGACAGCAACACGGCTTCGGCGAGGAACTGCGTCATGACCTGGCGCGGCAAGGCGCCGATCGCCAGTCGGACACCGATCTCCACCGTCCGCTCGCTGACCGCGACCAGCATGATGTTCATGATGCCGATGCCGCCGACCAGGAGGCTTACAGCGGCGATCGCCGCCAGCAAGGCCGTCAGTGTTCGCGTCGTGCCCGCCGCAGCCTCCGCAATCTGCCGCATTTCGAGTACATGGAAATTGTCCGATTGGCCGGCAGCTATGCCACGGCGCTCCCTGAGCAAGCCCTCGATGCGGGCCTTTGCCCGGGTCGTGTCGGCGTCGGGATGAGCCAGGATCACTATCGATTGGATGTTGGGGGTGCCCTGAATCCGGCGCTGGAATCCATAGAGTGGCGTGAGGACGGTATTGTCTTCGTCGTAGGCAAGACCCGATTGCCCACGCGGCGCCAATATGCCGACGATCTCGCAAGGCAGCGACTTTATTCTCAGTATTTCACCTATGGGATCGGCGCCGTTGAAAAGTTTCTCACGCACCGTCGCGCCGATGATGCAGACGTTTTTTCCGGCATAAACCTCGTGACCCGTGAACGTGCGGCCGGCCTGCAGGCGCCAGCGCCGGGCCTCGAGGTACTCGCTTTCGGTGCCGGTTACCGTTGCGAGCCAATTGGCGCGCCGCGCCGACACGCGGATCTTTTGTTCGCTGACAGGAGCAACCACACGCAGGCTGCGGATCTGTGCTCTCAGCGCCTCGACATCGTCGTAGTCGAACGGTTTGGCGTCGGCGCTGGTTCAACTGCCGGCCCTGACATCCTGACCGACGCGCACGGTGATGAGCTGCGTTCCGAGCTTGCGTATCTCTTCGCCGATACGCGCGGCCGTTCCGCGGCCGATCGTCGACATGGCGACAACCGATGCAACTCCGATGACGATCCCGAGTGCGGTCAATGCGGAGCGCAGGCCGGATCGGCGCAGCGAGACATAGGCAAAGGCAAAAGTCTCACGCAGCGTCATGGTCGATCCCCTCGCCATCGCGGGCGATGATGCGTCCATCCTGGAAGCGGATGATCCGGCGCGCCCTGTCGGCCACGACCGCGTCATGGGTCACCATCACGACGGTCATCCCGAACGTCCGATTGAGAACCTCTAGCAGTTCGATGACCTCGCCGCGGGTGACGCTATCGAGCGAGCCTGTCGGTTCATCCGCAATGAGCATATCGGGGTTGCAGACAATGGCGCGGGCGATCGCGACACGCTGTTGCTGGCCGCCGGACAGGGCTTCCGGTGTGTGATCCAGACGATGGCCAAGACCGACGGCGTCGAGGGCGGCCGCCGCGAGATCCCGCCGTCGGCGTCTCGGCGCCCCGCGGTAGACCAGCGGCATCTCGACGTTTTCCAGCGCCGATGTCCGCGACAGAAGGTGAAACCCCTGGAAAATGAACCCGACGCTGTCGCGTCGCAGGATTGCGCGCTCCGAGGCGTCGATTGCTCCGACGTCGAGGCCTTTCAGGCGGTAGACACCCGTTGTCGGCACGTCGAGGCAGCCGATGATGTTGAGGCACGTCGATTTGCCGGAGCCACTGGCGCCCACGATCGCGACGAAGTCACCCCGGTCGATTTTCAGGTCTACGCCATCGATCGCGCGGACCGCCGCCTCTCCCGATCGGTGGACACGCGACACGCCGACGAGTTCGGCGAGAAGGCCGGGCTTCACTCCAGGTGCTGGGCTGGGTGCGCTCACGGTTTTGTCTCCACGACGTCGATCACGACACGGTCGCCGGGCGCGAGCAGGCCACCGACGATCTCCGTCATCGATCCGTCGCTGGCGCCGACATCGACGGTGATGGCTTCGGCCTTACCATCGACGAGCCTGTAGAGACGTCGCCGGTCGCTCGGGGTCGGCGTTGCGTCGCCGGCATCTCCGTCGCCGGCAACCGCTTGGGACGCATGGAGGGGGCCAGCGAGCTGGTCGATCAGGCGTCGCGCGTCGTTGGTCGGCACATTGTTGCGTCCTTCTGGCGGTACGAACCTCAACGCGGCGTTCGGCACGAGCAGGACATTGCGCCGTTCGGTGACGTAGATGTCCGCATTGACGGTCATGCCCGGCTTCAAGCGAAGAGCGGCATTGTCGAAGCTCAGGATGGCTTTGTAGGTGACGACGCCCTGGACCACTTCGGGGCCGAAATGGATCTTCTGGACCTCGGCGACGACCTTTTGGCCACGCAGAGCCTGAGAGGTGAACTGAGCAGGATGGCCAGCGGCGACGGCCATGGCGTCGGCCTCGTCGACGTCGACCTTGACCTGCATCTGATCGAGGTTTGCTGCGATCCGGAACAGGACCGGGGACTGGAGGGAAGCCGCGATGACCTGCCCAGGCTCGACCTGGCGGCGCAACACGACGCCGTCGATGGGCGCGACAATGCGGGCCTTCTTGAGATTGGCCTCGGCGAGGTCGACGTTGGCCTGGGCTATCGCCACTTCGGCCGCAAGCGCCTCGGTACTGGCTCCCGTGCGGGCCAGATCCGCGGTCGCAGCGTCGAGTTCGCGTTCGCTGGCGATGTTCTTTTCAGCCAGCTTCTGCTTGCGCTGCATTTCGCGAACCGCCTGGTTGTTCCCGGCGCGGCCTTCGGAAAGCCGGGCTTTGGCGACCTGCAGGGCCGCGCGGGAACGTATCAGCTGCGTCACGAGCGTTTCTGTTTCGAGTTCGGCAAGCAATTGGCCGGCCGAAACGATGTCGTTGTACTGCGCGTGAACCTTTCGGATCGTGCCGGAAAGCTCGGTGGACACGTCGACGATGCGGGCTGGCTCAACCGTTCCGGTGGCCGAGACGCGCACGGTGAGGTCACCGCGAACAACCGGCGCCGATACAAATGGTGAGGATGACGAAGGTCGATCGCCTCCGGTCCAATGGAGGACTGCGCCGGTGACGACGACGACGAGCACCATGGCGGTGACCCCGTTCGCGACACTGCCGACGAACGAGAGGCCCTGGATCGCGGTTCTCGTTTTCGCTGCCTTTTCCACTCCGTGGCTCGTGTGCACGGCCCGCAGCACAGCGATCTTGTCGCGGATGAGGCTCATCCTCCGGTGCTCCTTGCTCACGGTCCCGCCGAAGGACGGGTCCGTTCGCAAACGCCGGAGCTCCGGCTTTATTCCACCGCGATCAGCAGGGCGGCACAGCCGAGAACTGGATCAATCCCCAGCCGAACACGGGATCGCGCCCGGGAGCGCCGAGATCCATCGCGCCCGAGGCCATCAGGCGCACGGCTTGGTCAGTGTCGCTCACCCCTTGCAGCGCCATGGCAAGAGCGGCGGTCACGAAGGGCGCAGCGAACGAAGAGCCCTCCACCGTCCCATAGCCCTTGCTGCCCGTCGCCACGACGATGCCGTTTCCGGGGGCAGCGAATGCGACATGGCTGCCCCGAATCGACGAGCGGCCGGTGCGCATTTTGCTGTCGACCGATGCAACGGCGATGACGCCCGGGTAGCGGGCCGGAAAGCCAGTTGCATCACCGTCTCGAGGTGCGCCCACCGCAGCGACCAACGTGACACCCGACCGGCTGAGCTGTTCGATAGCTTCGCGCAAGAACGGGTTGTCGACCCCCGAGAAGCTGAGGTTGATCAGGCGTACTCCCCTGTCGGCGAGCTCGTCGAGAGCTGCGATGAGGTCGTGGGTGTCGGCGGTATCACTGCGTGGGCCGCGATGGAACGCGTCGACAGCCACGACCCGTGCGCCCGGTGCAGCCCCTCCGAATTCGTCAGTCGCCTCACCGACGAGAAGGCTGACGACCCCGGTCCCATGTTCCTTCCCCGAAGGCTCCCGATCGGAGCGCCGGGTGGTGATGGTCTCGACGCGGCTGCCCGCAAGGGCCGGGTGCGCGGTATCGACACCGGTGTCGATAACACCAATCACGGAGCGGGCCGAACATTGGCTGACATTCGAACGCCACCGCGTGAGTACAAACGGCGTACAGTTGTGGCCACAGGCGGAGCCCGCTGGTCGGAAGGCCGGGCGCGCAGACGCGAAGAGCGTGTTTTCGGCGAAACGGCTGCCCGGCGCCACCGCGCGCGCCGCGCGGAGCGCCCGTGGCAAGCTCGTACCGCGGGGGACTTGCAGTCGCGAGATCGCCGTTCCGAGCAACCGCGAATCCCGCCGCTCCAGAACGCGAAAACCTCGCGCTGTCAGTGTGTTGGCCTGTGTTTCGGAAAGACCGAGTGCGAGGATTTCGTTCGGGTTCCTGGGCGCGGCGGCTGTTGCCGTGCTCCGCCCGCCACGTCCCGCACGTACCGAGCGGCACGAGCATTGCAAGCCGAGGAAGCCACCGCAGCGGCATTTCAGAACCTTTGACGATTTCGCTGAATTCGCAAACGGCAGCCACGGGTCCCCTCCGCCACTGCTATCGCTGCCGCCTCCAGCGCCGGCTCCACCGCCGGAACTCCCCCCGCCGTCCGAGCTCCCACCATCATCAGCCATGGCCGGGGCAATAGGCGCCACCACGACCATGGTGGATGCACCCAGGAGCAGGAGCAACGTAACAAGGACTCTCAGAAGCGCGACCATCGATGTTTACCCTCCGCGTCGAACGCTTCAACGCCTGATCCCGATTCTTATTCCCTCACTGAAATCGCCACACTATGTGCATGGAATAAGTCCGCGCCACAGGCGTTGGGCGATGCAGAGGCAGAGAAGTGCAGATGCCGCAAGAGTTGCGGGAAGAAATCGTTGCGTTGCTTCCAAGGCTCCTCCGCTTCGCCTACGCGCTGACCGGCGCGAAGGAGGAGGCGGAAGACGTGGTCCAATCCGCTTGTGAACGTGCTTTGGCGCGATTGGATCAGTTTACACCGGGCACCCGGCTCGACAGCTGGATGTTCAAGATCGTGCATTCGGTCACCATCGACCGCGTTCGCCGTCGGCGGCGCATGACTTATATGGATCCGGCCATGCTCACCGATATGGTTGTGGACGACGCGCGCATTCTGGAGCGGACCGCGGCCCGCGATGAACTTGCCGTCGTGCACGTCGCAATGGAGGCCTTGCCCGACGAGCAGCGGGTGGTCCTCGCCATGGTGGCGCTGGAAGGCTTGCCGTACCAGGAAGTCGCAGAGGCCCTGGGAATTCCGATCGGTACCGTCATGAGCCGGCTCTCGCGGGCGAGGCGGAAACTGGCCGAGGCGACGTCACGGTCAGCTTCACGAACCAAGGGGAGTGCAGCATCATGACTGCGAGCGATCCCTGGCAGCCGACCGACGACGATCTGACCGCCTATATGGACGGCGAAGCGGCCCCCGACCTGGTGGACCGTATCGATGCGCTGCTCGAATCCGATCGAGTTCTCGGCGAACGGTTGTCCCGTCTCGCCGCCGCCGATCGACAGATCCGGACCGCGTTCCACGTACCGGCCGACGATCCGGCGGTGGGACGGCTTGCGGCGCGACTGCGCGAGTCCGGCACACGGAAAAAAGTTCAAGCGCCCCGTGTCGGGCGTTGGTTCCAGGGCGGGTGGCCCACCGCGATGGCCGCATCCTTCGCCCTGGTCGTGGCCTTCGTCGGCGGTTACGCCATCGGGCCAATCGCGCAGCTTTCGCCGTCGCTGTCCGTCGGCGCCGTGCACCTGGGCTCTCCGGTCCATGAACTGCTGGAAAGCCGACCAACAGGCGGTCGCCTCGAATTCGCCGACGCGAACCAGAAAATCACGGTGGAACTCGCCGCGACGTTTCGAGATCGCAATGGTGCACCCTGTCGTGAGTTCGAGGCCACCCGCGGCACGCGGGCCAATGTGCTGAATGTCGGGGTCGCATGCCGCACATCTGCCGAGCACGGATGGCGCATCGTAGGATTGTTCGAGACATCGGCGCCGCCTGCCGACCAGGGTGCAAGCGGGATCACGCCCTCGTCGAGCAATGTGCAGGATGTCATCGGGGGACTTCTCGCAGCCCTCGGAGCCTCCCAGACCCTCACGCCCGAGGAGGAAGCCAAGCTGCTCGCCGCCAAATGGAAGTAGACGCCGTTCTGGCAGCGACCAACAGAGATTATTGCCGCCCTCTTGATGAATCCGTGGGGCGGGGGGCTTCAAGAACGTCCGGGCGTCGTCGCTGGGCAACGGTGTTCGCCACATGCCGTCCGTTGCGCGGACGCCTGAGCTGATCGACCCATTCGTCGTCGTTGGAGTGCCGTAACGGGCCTGTCCGGACTTCGCAGCAACACGAGTTCTTCTCGTTGTCGGCAGAGCAAACGCTGCCATGCGTGCACCTGCCAAACCCTCTGGCGCTCGGCACGGCTCCGACGCGCGCCGAGCTTGAAAAAGCGGATGCCTTCATCTCCTAATGGGCTCGCGGCCCGTCGGGCTCACGGCATCCGTGGGCGCGGCGCAGTCCTTGGGTGGTCGTACGTTCACCGGCTGCGCCCTGGTCTCCGGGCATCTTTCGTATCGAGAGGTCTCGCATGTTCCCCGGCATCCACGCCATGGCCTACGCCCATTTCCGTGACGACGAGACGCTGGACCGTGCGGCTATGCGCCGGCAGACCGAAGTGTGTCTCGCATCCGGGGTCGATGGTATGGCCGCGCTCGGCCTCGCGACCGAGGTGTCCAAACTGCGCGAAAGCGAACGTCGCGACATCATGGATTGGACTGCAGAGGACGTCGCGCGACGCGTGCCCGTCGGGTTCACGATCTTCGGCAACTCCGTGGCGGAGCAAGTGGCACAGATCCGGCATGCCGAGGGTGTCAAAGCCGACTGGGTGATCCTGCAGCCGCCCAGCGTCGGCAGCTACGCGGGCCTCGAATACATCCGCTTCTTCGGCCGCGTCGCCGACCAGACGACCTTGCCCGTCGCCATTCAGAACGCGCCGGCCTACATGGGCCGCGGTCTCACGCCGGAGGAGATCCGCGATCTCGTCACGCAACACCCGAACGTGAAGCTGCTCAAGGGCGAGGGTCCGGTCGTCGACATCAAGCGCGTCATCGAGGCGACGGAAGGCCGCCTGCCGGTTCTGAACGGACGCGGCGGCCTCGAACTCACGGACAACTATCGCGCCGGCTGCGCCGGCATGATTCTGGCTCCGGATACGATCGACAAGCAGGTCGCCATCTGGAGAGCCATGCACGAGGGTCGTCCCGCGGAGGCGGAGGTGCTGTACGAGAAGGCGTTGCCGACGATCCTGTTCATCATGCAGTCGATCGAGAGCCTCATCTGCTATGGCAAACGCATTTTCGGCGCCCGCATCGGACTTCCGATCCATGATCGCGCGCCGGCGCTGAGGCCAACGCCGCTGGGTCTCGAACTCGTCGCCGCCCATGCCCGGCGCCTGGGACCGTTTCCGGTGTAGCGAGGCTACGGCAGACCCTTGGGGGGCCGGTTGAACTGCAGGCCAAGGCGGGGCAAAGGCCTGATCCTCGCAGCGCGCCCGGCACGCGCTGGACCGGCGCCGGGGAGGACTTGATCCCCGACGCTCGGCGCCTGTGAGGCCGTCGCAGGTCCCGGCAAGGCTCCTGCGGTGGCTCAAACCGTCGGTGAACGGTAGAGCAGGCGGCCGTCGATCTTGATCTCCACGTCGCGCAAATAGGGTTTGAAACGCGCGGGCTCGACGGTCATCCCGTAGCCGGGCGCTTGCGGAGCATGGATCATTCCGTCGGCGTCGCGCTCGATGCGTTCGACCGTGATCGCGTACGCGACGTCGCGGGCTTCCAGCGGATATTCGGCGATCTCGTGCAGGGCGAGCCCGGCGAACGGCTGGATCGACGCTGAGAGCGCAAGCTGTGACGTGAACGTATGGTTGACATAGGTGACGCCCTTGGCGGCCGCATAATCGGCCACGCGCTTGGCGTCCGTCAGGCCGCCGATGCGGCCGGCGTCGATCTGGACGAAGCCGATACCGCCGTGGTCGATCATGTGTCTCGCCATCCAGTAATCGTGGGCGCCTTCGCCGCCGGCCAGTTTGACCGCGCCGGACTTGCGGGCGAGACCGGCGTAGGCGTCGAGCGCGCCGGAAACGAACGGCTCTTCGAGCCATGTGGCGTTCGCTTCCTTCAGGGCGGGGAGGGCTTGCTCCGCTCGTGCCATATCGTCGACCCAGACGGTGCCCGCGTCGACGAGCAGGCGTCCCTCTGGGCCGAGCCCTTCACGGGCCGCCATGATGTGCGCAGTGTCGGCGTCGACCGAGCCGTGACCATATGGACCCCAGCCGAATTTGGCGGCGCGGAAGCCGTCCGCTCTGATCTTGCGCGCCTTGACGAGCGTCTCCTGCGCGTCATCGCCGAACAGCACCGAGGCATAGGGCAGCTTCGGGTAAGCACGCTCGTAACCGAGGAGCTTCCAGACCGGTTCGGAGCGCGCCCGACCGAGCAAGTCCCAAAGCGCCATGTCGATACCGGACAAAGTGTGCGCGGCTTGGAGCAGGTCCAGACTGCGGGCGCGTACCGTTCGATTGATCCGGGCGATGTCGGCGGGGGTCTCGACCGTCTCTCCGATCACCGACGTGATGACCGGGTGACACGCGGAATGTGACATCGGCGTCACCAGCGCGGCGATCGACGGGAGTGGGGATGCCTCACATTCCCCCCAGCCGACGTGAGCGCCGGCTGTGACCCTGACCAGACAGGCATCCTGGCTGCCGTCGCCGATGTCCTCGATGCGCGGCATCGCGAGGTAGAAGAAGTCCACGGACTCGATTTTCATGGATTGCCTCCCGGTTCGATCGCCTTGCGCTCATGCTATCAGAGCTTACGGGTCGTTGCAGGGCCTTGCCGACGATCGGTCGGTTGCCGGGCGGGTGCGGTCGCGGCGCTCGTCCGACAAGGGCAGAACGATGCGGCGCCAGCGCTGAAGGCCAGTGATGCGCCGTGGCCGACGGTGGTTCCGCAAGCGCGCATGCGCTGGGCCCCGTGCGAGACGTCGACAAATCCGCACGGCGGGCTCAGGCGGTTCCTTCATGCCACGCGACGTGTCAGCGCTCGCCTACACCGGGTGATCGGACAGCCGCGGGTCGAGTTGGAACTCGGCGGCGAGATAGTCGATCATGGCGCGCACCTTGAGCGGTACGAAGCGGCGCGAGGGGTAGACGGCGTGGATCGGGAACGGCTCGGGCTGATGTGCCTTGAGCAGTACCCGGATGCGGCCCTTGGCGATCTCGTCGCTGAAGTGGAAGGTCGGGATCATGCCGATGCCGAGGCCGGCAAAAACACCCGCGCGCACCCCTTCCGTGCTGTTGACGCGATAGCGGCCCGAGATGGACACGGACACCGTCTTGCCGTCGACCCGGAACGTCCAGGCGTTGCCGCTCGCGAGGCGCGTGTAGATGATGCACTCGTGGTCGTGCAGATCTTCAAGCGTCTTCGGCGTGCCCCGGGCCTTCAGATAGGCGGGAGAGGCGACCGCGACGCGACGGCTGAGACCGATGCGCCGGGCGATCAGCGAGGGATCGTTGTTGGCGCCGACCCGGATCGCGAGGTCGATGCCCTCCTCGACGAGATCGGTCGTGCCGTCGTTGAGGACGAGGTCGACCGCGAGATCCGGATAGCGTTCCAGAAACCGCGCCAGTCGCGGCACGATGTGCAGCCGGCCGAAGACGACGGACGTGGCGAGGCGCAGGGTGCCCGTGGGCTTCGCACGGCGCCGGCCGACGGCGTTCTCCGCTTCGCTGATCGCCTCGAGTGCGCGCAGCGCCTGCTCGTAGAAGGCGCGGCCATCGTCGGTCAACGCGAGCGATCGCGTCGAGCGCGTGAACAGCCGCGCGCCGAGATGATCTTCGAGCGCTGCGATCTGGCGGCTGATGGTCGGCTGCGTCGTGTTCTGCTCGATTGCAACGGCGGTGAAGCTGCCGGCCTCCACGACGCGCACGAACGTCCGCATTGGTCCCAGGATATCCATGCGTCCCACTCATACAATGAACGTATGAATGATATGAGGCCAGCGGGCGTACCGGCAAGGCGGGAATTGCGGCATCTCCTGAACCACGAAGCGCGGAGCCAACCGCTGCTTCGCGACCCAGTCAGGAGATGACCATGCGCACGATCGACGTTCCTGCCCGCGCGGATGTGAGCGCCGCGAACCAGACGATCTTCGACCAGCTGAAAGGCAAGCTCGGCTTCGTACCGAACCTCTACGCCACACTCGCGCATTCCGAGCATGCGCTCGCCAGCTACCTCGCCTTCCAGAACGCCAGGTCCTCGATCACCGGAAAGGCCCGCGAAGTCGTCAACCTCGTCGTCAGCCAAGTGAACGCATGCGACTATTGCCTTGCGGCGCATACCGTGATCGGCGGCATGGTCGGCTTCACGCCCGAACAGATCCTGGAGATCCGCTCAGGGCGCGCGTCCTGGAGCGCCGAACTCGATGCGCTGGCCCGCCTGACGCGCAGTATCGCCAGCAACCGCGGCCATGCCGATCCCCTTCTCGTCGACGCCTTCTTCGCCGCTGGCTGGACGAAAGAGAACCTCGTCGACGCCATTGTCGTGATCGGCGACAAGACCGTGACGAACTACCTGCATGCCACGACCAAGGTGCCCGTCGACTTCCCGGCGGCACCCGCGCTCGTCGTGCGCCTGGATGCCGCCGCCTGAACCTGCAAGCCAAGGCCGGACCGGGCCGCCGCGGCGGCCCGGTTCGCCATCGGACGCGTCGTCGCCGCCGTCAATGCTGTCGCCCCAGCCACTCGAACCACCAATTCCAGGATACCAAACACCATGTCCCTGCAATCCGAACTCGACACCTTCAAGACCGGCTGGCTCGAGCGTGTCGGCCCCGAGACGGCTCGACTCGTGGCCAGCGACATCGACGCGCTGAAGAGCCTCGCGGCGCAGGCGCGCAAGGCCGGCGATAGCTTTCCCGCCCTTTCGCTCGCCCGCGGCGATGACCAAATGGTCGACCTCGGTGAGATCATGTCGCGCGGTCCGGCCATCGTCACGTTCTACCGTGGCGGCTGGTGTCCCTATTGCAATCTCGAACTGCGCGCGTTCCAGAACCTGCTGCCGGGGATCCAGTCGCTCGGCGCGACACTCGTCGCGGTGTCTCCGGAAACACCCGATCACACCATCGCCACGGCGGAAAAGAACGGCGTTGCCTTCACCGTGCTGAGTGATGCCAGGGTGCGCTCGCCAAGGCTCTCGGCATCCAGTTCGAACTGGCACCGGCGATCAAGGCGCTCTACCAGAAGTTCGGCCACGATCTCGCCGCGCGCAACGACGATCCGCGTTGGGCCCTGCCGATGCCGGCCACCTATGTCGTCGAGAAGGGTGGGCTCATCGCCGCCGCCTTCGTCGATCCCGATTACCGCCGCCGCATGGAACCGTCGGCTGCTCTGGCCGCCTTGCGCGCCATCGCCGGCAAGCCGGCGGCCTGAGCGCCCGTGCGACCCATAACCCGGCGCATACCGGCAAACCCGCGCCGTCGGCCGGACGGCGCGCGGCCGGCCATACGGCGCAAACGCTGAACCCGCCCGCCGACGATCGCCTCTCTGTCGCCGGATCGGCCAGGTGCCGTGGTCGCACGCGGGCAGGTCCCGCGCGATCCCCCTCCCGACCACCAGCCCGTTCCGCGGCCAGTTGTTCGCAGGACCGGGCCTGCGTGTTGCAACCTGCTGCGTGCGCGTGCCAGCATGGCGAGGAGCCGCGTTGTTCCGTCGTGACGTGGCGCCAACACGGTGCTCCCGATTGCGCATACGAAGCTTGCCGAACCAGCATGAGGCAGCCCGCTGGTATGGGGGACTAGTGGCGTTATCGAACTGGAGCGGCTGCGAGACCGGGGGACGTTCGACCATGCCTTCCCACACGACGCCCCTTGTTCGTGTCGCGTCCGACGTCGGCGGGACATTCACCGACAGCATTGCCTACGACGAGGCGAGCGGGACCATCACCGTCTCGAAGGTCTCGACGACGCCGCAGAACAGGGCGCTCGGCACGGTCGAAGGATTGCGACGGGCTCTCGAGCATCAGGGTCGCACCGGGGCCGACGTCGACTACGTCGGTCATGGCATGACCACCACGACCAACGCCGTCATCCAGCGCAAGGGCGCGCGAACGGCGTTCGTGACCAACGACGGCTTCAAGGATCTCTTGCTGATCGGCCGCCAGGATCGGCCGAGTCTTTTCGACATAGCCCAGGTGCGAACGCCACCTCTCGTGCCGCGCGAGCTCTGCTTAACCGTACGCGGCAGGCTGGACGCCAGGGGCGCCGAGGTCACGCCGCTCGACGAGGCGGCGCTCGTTCCCCTCGCCGAGGCGATCCGTGCGGCGGGCGTCGAGGCCGTTGCGGTCATGTTTCTCCACGCGTACGCCAACCCGACGCACGAGATGCGGGCCAAGGCCGTTCTCGCCCCTCTGCTGCCCGGCATCGTGGTCTGCACGTCGACCGAGATCCTTGCCGAGTTCCGCGAGTACGAGCGGGCCAGCACGACGGTCCTCAACGCCTATCTGATGCCGGTCATGGACCGCTACCTCGGATCGCTGATCGAACTCCTGGAGGCACCCAAGGGGGGTCTCGGCGTGCGGCGTGGCAAGCCCATCATGGTCATGGAGGCCGCCGGGGGACTGATGACCGTCGCTTCGGCGCGAGCCCGTCCGGTACACACGGTGCTGTCCGGGCCGGCGGGAGGCGTTGTCGCCAGCGGCCACGTCGCCGCAATGGCGGGCGTGACCGACATCATCACGATGGACATCGGCGGCACATCGACCGACATCAGCCTGATCCGCAACGGCCGACCCGAGATCACCCGCTCCGCAAAGCTGGAGCGCATTCCGATCCGTGTGCCCGTCATCGACATCAATGCCATCGGCGCGGGGGGCGGCTCGATAGCCTGGATCGACGACGGCGGTGCGCTGAGGGTCGGTCCGCAGAGCGCCGAGGCCGTTCCGGGTCCGGCCTGCTATGGCCGCGGCGGCGAGCAGCCGACGGTCACGGACGCAGCCCTGGTCCTTGGTCGCCTCGGTGGTGCGACCCGCCTCGGCGGGGAGTTGACGCTCGATCTCGAGGCGGCGCGGCGGGTCGTTTCCCGTGTCGTCGCCAGCCCACTGGGGCTTACCTTGGAGGAGGCCGCCGCCGGTATACTCCGGGTCGCCAATTCCAACATCGTGCGCGGCATCCGCGTCGTGTCCGTGGAGCGCGGCTACGATCCGCGCGTCTTCACGCTCGTTCCGTTCGGCGGGGCCGGGCCGATGCACGGAACGCCGGTTGCCCGTGAACTCGGCATCACGCGCATCCTCGTGCCGCCCACGCCCGGCATCCTCTGTGCGCTCGGCATGCTGGTCTCCGATCTGCGGCACGACCTGATGGAGACCCACATCGGCCCGCTTCGTGCGTTCACCTACGAAACGGCAAGCGCGATCGTGGAGCGACTGGCGGCCAGTGGTCGAGCCATGCTGGACGAGGATCTCGTGCCGGCGGCCAAGCAGAGCGTAGAGATCCACGTGCAGCTTCGGTACGCCGGGCAGAGCTACGAACTGACCGTGCCGCTGGACGTCGGAGACCCGAAGTCGTGGGATGGTCTTGCCGGCCGCTTCCACGAGGCTCATCGCCGCCGCTACGGCCATGCGGACGAAGCGGCGCCCGTCGAAGTCGTGGGATTTGGCGTGACCGCCATCGGGCTGATCGACACGCCCCGCCTGCCGACGCTTGCCGACGGCGGCGCCGAGCCGCCCGCCGACGCGCTGGTGGGGGAGCGTCCCGTCTATTACGAGTCGGATGCCGGCGGCACATGGCATGCGGCGCGCATCTATCAGCGCGAGAAGCTTCTGGCCGGCAACCGCATTTCCGGCCCGGCGATCATCGATGAAATCTCCGCGACCACCGTGCTCTATCCCGGCGACCGGGTGACGGTGCATTCCTCCGGCAATCTCATTCAGGAGGTCATGTGACCGCTCAACCGATTGATCCGATCACACTCGAAGTTCTCCGCAACGCGCTGGAGGCGACCGCCCAGGAGATGGGTGCGGTTCTGAAGCTGACGTCGTTCTCTCCCAACATCAAGGAGCGGATGGATGCGTCCTGCGCCATCTTTGACGCACGCGCTCAGCTCGTCGCGCAGGCGGAGCATGTGCCGGTCCATCTGGGCTCGATGCTGAAAGCGGTCCAGCCGACCATTGCCGCCGTCGGACACCTGGACGAGGGTGACGTGATCGTCGTCAACGATCCGTTCCCCGGCGGCGGCCACCTGCCGGACATCACCGTCATCGGCGCGATCTGGGTGGATGGGCGCCATATCGGCTACGTCGCCACGCGGGCGCACCACTCGGACGTGGGCGGCATGGAGCCGGGTTCGATGCCCGCCAAATCACGCGAACTTTTCCAGGAGGGGCTGATCATCCCGCCGGTGAAGCTCTTCCGCAAGGGCGAGTTGGTGGAGGATGTGCTGCGGCTAATTCTGTCGAACGTGCGGACGCCCACGGAGCGCCGCGGCGATCTCAACGCCCAGGTGGCCGCGCTCAAAATTGGTGAGCGCCGGGTTCACGAGATGGTGCAACGCTACGGCGCCGATCTCCTGGTCCGCGGCTTCGATGCCATTCTGGACTATGCCGAACGACGCATGCGCAAGCGTATCGCCGAGCTGCCACCCGGCGTCTATGGCGCCGAGGATTGCCTCGACGAGGACGGAACCGATCCGGAGCCGGTCCCCGTCCGCGTCAAGGTCACGGTCGACAAGGATCGCCTCTCACTCGATTTCACGGGCTCGGCACCTCAGCGGCGCGGCAACATCAATGCGGTCGCACCGATGACCCATTCGGCTGTGTTCTTCGCGGTCAAGATCCTTGCCGATCCGACCATTCCGGTGAATGCCGGCACATTCCGCCCGATCGACATCTTCATTCCGCCCGGCAGCTTCCTCGATGCGCAGCATCCGGCCGCGGTATGCGCGGGGAACACGGAAACGACGCATCGGGTCGCGGACACCGTGCTCCGGGCTTTTGCTCAAATAGCCCCCGATCGCATTCCGGCAGCGAGCCAGGGCACCATGAACCTGATCAGCATCGGTGGCCGGGATCCCCGCAACGGAAATCTGTACACCTACATCGAGACGATCGCGGGCGGTCAGGGCGGTCGGCCGATGGGGCCGGGGCAAGACGGCGTGCAATGCAACATGACCAACACCATGAACACGCCCATCGAGAGCCTCGAGATCACCTATCCGCTGCGGGTCGAGTGCTACGAGCTTCGTGAGGGCTCGAGTGGCGCCGGTCGGAACCGGGGCGGGCTCGGGGTCAGGCGCGCGCTGCGGATCGTCGGCCATGAGGCCCGCGTTTCTCTGCAGACGGACCGGCGTCTGTTCGCTCCATACGGGCTGCACGGCGGCGCCGATGGGATGCCGGGTCAGAACTCCATCACCGACCACGCCGGCACCCGGCACGACAAGCCGGGCAAGGCCTCGTTCACACTCGAGGACGGTGAGATCGTGATGGTCGAGACACCGGGCGGTGGCGGCTGGGGTGCCCCGTCGCGCTAGCCGGCGCAGTGAGCCGGGTCGCGAACTCAATGGGGGGGGCAGCGCGAACAGGGAGCCGCAGGCCGAGCATTAGCTTCGGGCGTGCTGTTCGCCTATCCCGGCTCCATTCCGAATTCGCGCTTGATTGAAGCGGTTTCGGACGAATTCAGGAACTCGATCACCGCTCGAGCGGCGGCCGGATCGCCGGCGCGCACCGAACGACCCACCGAGAAGACCGTTGCCGGCTGAACGGTCTCTGGGATGGTTCCGACGATCTCGATGCCGGGCTCGCCCAGCAATTCGCTGAGCTGCTGGAATCCGATGTCGACGTCGCCGTTCGCGATGAGTCGAGCCACAGGCACGCCGGGCGGCGCGAGCAGGACTTCGTGCGCCGCTGAGCCGGGCCTGCGCCAATTCTCCAGCAACTGGGCGACGCTGCGGCCGCTCGGTCCCGTGGAAAGCCCCACGCGTCCAGATGCCGAGATCAAAGCCTTTAGGGAAGCTTCATCACAGGAGGCAGGATGCGGTCGGCCGGATCGGACGGCAACCGCCACGGGAGATCGGGCGAACGCGCGGATCGAATCGCTGACCACAAAGCCGTCGTCTGAAAGTGCCGTCATGGCATCGGCCGCCAGAAGCACGAGATCGACGGCTTCGCCGGCCCGGACGCGCCGCGCGGCGTCGACGCCGCCCAACGATTCCACCGAGATGCCGACTCCGGTGGCCATGCGGCATCGCTCGACAAGGGCTTTGAGGATCTGACGCGTCGCCATCGAGGAGAGGATCGAGACGGCACCCGTCTTTGCGCCTCCAGTCATGGATCGTGTCTCCGGGCGATCGCGTTGCCAGCCAACACACGACCACCGCACGTGACGGGCACACGAGCCGCTATGGTAGCGAACGGACCAGCCCGGCCGCAATGACAGGAAAAAAGAGTACCAGCTAAAGACTCAGGAAATCCGCCGCCACGTCGGGCAGTACGCCCGAGTAGGGCTCGCTGATTGGAACTTGGCGCGCGATCGCACGGATGACGACGACATCGAGCCCGAACGGAGGCGCGCTCGTTCCGCTGCCGGCGACGATCAGAACCAGACTGCCGAACCATATGGCGACGTCCTCTGGCGGGAAGCCGAAGTCGAGCGCCTGAACCAGCGGAAAGAAAATCGGCAGCGTCAGGATGATCATGGCCAACTCATCCATCACTGCGCAGCGCACGATGTAGATGGCCAGCAGCTTGGTGGGAGCACCGGCCGAGGCCTCAGTCCGCAAGCCCCTTCGCGCGGCCATCTCTGGCCGCCAGCCGGCGCAGCAGGAAATCGACCTCGGCGCGGGCCGTCGGCGACATGCGCGCGGCGGGCGCGCGCTGCGCGTCCGATGCAATCGCGCCGCGCTGCTTGAGCACGTGCTTGCGGACGGCAAGACCGAGTCCCGGCTGCTGTTCGTATCGCAGAAGTGGCAGATGGGCATCGAAGAGATCGTGGGCGGCGTCGCGGCTGCCCTCGCGCGACAGACGGATCACATCGACAAGCATGTCCGGGAAGGCGTAGCCGGTCATCGCACCGTCGGCGCCGCGCTCCATCTCGAAGTCGAGGAAGAGGCCGCCATTGCCCGTCAGGATCGAGATTCGGCGCATGCCACCCTCGCGCTGCCAGCCGCGGATCGTGCTGATTTTCTCGAGGCCCGGCCAGTCCTCGTGCTTGAGCATGACGCAGCTTGGATGAGCCTCGACGATGCGGCGGATCACCGAGGACGCCATCACGACACCGCTCGCCTGCGGGTAGTCCTGGATCACGAACGGAACGTCGGCACCGATCGCCGCGACGCACTGGTCGTAGTAGCCGGCAACCTGGTCGTCGGTGCGCACGGTACCGGGCGGGGCGATCATCACTCCGGCGGCGCCCGCATCCATCGAGGCGCGAGCCAGCGCCCGCATCGCGGCGAAGCCTGGCGCCGAAACGCCAACGACGACCGGCAATCCGTCGGCCCGGCGGATCACGCGTTGTGCAAATGCGATCGCCTCCGCTCCGTCGAGCTTCGGCGCCTCGCCCATCATGCCAAGGATGGTGAGGCCGGTGACCCCGCAGCCTCGATAGAAGTCGACCATACGGTCGGCCGAAGCCTCGTCGAGGCGGCCGTCGTCGTGAAACGGCGTGACCGCTATGACATAGACGCCGGCTGCAGCGGCGGTTAGGGTCGCCTTGGTCATGACTGGTTGGCCTCCTCGCTCGATGGATCTCTGCTGTGCGTTGAATCGCACAGTCGGTGGTTGGCACGAATGTTGCTCGCCTGCCGAAGGCCACTATAGTGAACCGTCGTCTACGCGCATCAGAAGGTCAACCCCATGCGACGCCTCGTTCTCACCGCCTCCGCACTGCTCGCCGGGCTTGCGACTGCGGCTGCACAGCAGCCGCTCAAGACCATGGTCGACGGTACTTTCGCGCCGCATGCGATGCCCCGGCTCGAGGGTGGCATCCAGGGCTTCAACGTGGACTTGGCCAACGAGATCGGCAAACGCTTGAAGCGGCCGGTCGAGATCACGGCGACGCAGTTCTCCGGCATCCTGCCGGCCCTGCAGGCCGGCACCATCGACTTCGTTGCGGCCCCGACGACGGTGACCAAGGAGCGCGCGGAGAATTACCTGTTCACGGAAGGCTATCTCAATACGGACTTCCAGTTCATCACCAAGAAGGGCGAGCCGGAGGTCAAGGATCTCAAGGAGCTCAAAGGCAAGGTCGTGTCGGTCAACAAGGGCTCGGCCTACGACAGCTGGGCGCGCGGGCTCGAGAAGGACATCGGCTGGACGGTCGAGAGCTTCGGCACGCAGACCGACGCCGTGCAAGCGGTGATGGCGGGCCGCGCCTATGCCAACATTACCGGCAACACGGTTGCGGCTTGGGCAGTGAAGCAGAACCCGGCCATTCAGCTCTCCTACCTGCACTCGACCGGCCTCGTGTGGGGCGCGCCCCTGCGAAAGGACAGCAAAGATCTCCTCGTCGAGATCGAGAACGCCATCGAATGCATGAAGAAGGACGGCACCATCGCGACCATGAACGAGAAGTGGTTCGGGGTGAAGCCGGCGGCGGGCTCGGCGGCCGTAACGGTTTATCCCGGTACGGGCGTTCCCGGCATGCCCGGCTACGATCCGACACCCCGCGAGCCCAAGTGCTGACGTGGCGCGGCCGGCAGACTCGAGGGTGCGTGTGGAGCCGAGTTTGATACTCCGGGCCAACTCGTCGCCCTGCTGTCTGTTCGACCGGCATTGCGCGGCTCTCCGCGCCGTCATTCCAGCGGGCGCATTGCCGTTCTCGCGCTCGCTCAGATGAGGCCGCTTCTCGAGATCACCGGCCTCAGAAAGCACTTCGGCGCCAACGAGGTGCTTGCCGGCATTGATCTCGCGGTCGCCGCGCGCGAACTCGTATTCATCATCGGGCCGTCGGGTTCGGGCAAGTCGACGCTGCTGCGTTGCGTGAACCGCCTCGAGGAGCCGAGCAGCGGTCGCATCGTGTTCGATGGGGAGGACGTGACCTCGCCCGCGACCGACCTCAACAAGCTGCGGCGCTCGATGGGCATGGTGTTCCAAGCGTTCAATCTCTATCCGCACATGACCGTGCTCGGTAACGTGACACTCGCGTTGCGCAAGGTGCTGGGCCGGACGCGCAGCGAGGCTGAGGACATCGGCCGCAGGGCACTGGCCGACGTCGGCCTCGCCGACAAGGCGGCGAGCTATCCCAGCGAGCTTTCGGGCGGCCAGCAGCAGCGCGCCGCCATCGCACGGGCGCTCGCGCTCGACCCCAAACTCATGCTGTTCGACGAACCGACGTCGGCGCTGGACCCCGAACTCGTCGCCTCCGTTCTTTCCGTGATGCGCGACCTCAAGGCGCGCGGCATGACCATGCTGGTGGTGAGCCACGAGATGCGCTTCGCGCGCGACGCCGCCGACCGTGTGATCTTCATGGAAAAGGGCCGCATCGTAGAGCAAGGCCCGCCCGGCCTCATCTTCGCCAATCCGCGGGAGGAGCGCACGCGGGCCTTCATCGGCGAGCTCGTCAGATGACGACCTGGGAGCGTTTCCTCGATACGTTCTTCAAGCCCGATATGCTGGCCAAATACTGGCCCGATATCCTCAAGGGCATGGCGGTGACGCTCGAAATCGCGGCGGCGGTGGTTGTGACCGGGCTCGCGCTCGGCCTGGCTCTCGCATGCCTGCGCGCGTGGCAGTGGCGACCTCTCAACTTTCTGATCGTCATTTTCGTCGACCTGTTCCGCGCACTGCCTCCCCTCGTCGCCATTCTGCTGATCTACTTCGGGTTACCGAACGTCGGGCTGAACCTGCCGAGTTTCACGGTGCTCTGGCTCGTCTTGTCGCTGGTGCTGGCCGCGTTTGCCGAGGAGATCTTCTGGGCCGGCATCACATCGACGCCGAAGGGCCAGTGGGAAGCGGCGCGCTCCACGGGGCTCAGCTTCGCGCAGACTCTCTTCTGGGTCGTGCTTCCGCAGGCCATTCGTATCGGCGTGCCGCCGCTGACCAACCGCACGATTGCCATAACCAAGAACACGGCGCTCGGCACGGTCATCGGCGTGCCGGAGATCCTGAATCAGGCGACGACGGCGCAATCGTTCAGCGGCAATGCGACGCCGCTGATGATGGGTGCCATCGCCTACGTCATCCTGTTCGTGCCGATCGTGGTTCTGGGCCGGTGGATCGAGACGCGCTTCGCCTGGCGGAGGACTTGATCCACATGGAAATCATGCTTCAGCAGTTCTTCAATTTCGAGATCATGCAGAAGGTGTGGCCGCTGCTGCTGCGAGGGTTCGGCACAACGCTCTGGCTGTGCCTGATCGTGATTCCGCTCGGTCTCCTGGGTGGGCTCGCCGCAGCGTTGCTGTCTACGGCGCGATCGCGGTGGGTGCGTTGGCCGGCGATCGCGCTCGTCGACTTCTTCCGCGCGATCCCGCCGCTGGTCCTGCTGGTTCTGGTCTATTCGGGCCTGCCGTTCGCCGGCATCCGCCTTTCGCCGATCGAGGCGGTGGCACTCGGCTTTCTTCTCAACACGTCCAGTTATTATGGGGAGATCTACCGGGCCGGGATCGAGAGCGTGGGGCGCGGGCAGTGGGAGGCGGCGCGCTCGACGGGGCTCGGAAGCGGGCAGACACTCGCCTATGTGGTCTTGCCGCAGGCTGTGCGCAACGTCCTGCCCGATCTCGTCTCGAACACCGTCGAGGTCGTGAAGCTGACTTCGATCGCAAGCGTCGTCTCGTTTCCGGAGCTGCTCTACTCGGCCGAGATGGCGCGCTCGGTCACGTTCAACTCCAGCCCGGTCGTTCTGGCTGCCATTCTTTACCTCGTGCTGCTCTGGCCGCTCGTGCGGCTGGTGAGCCGGCTCGAGCGGCGCGTGGCGGCCCATTGAGCGGAGGCGGACCGCGAGATCTTGAGAACAACGGCTCGAGATGGGCGTCGCCATCTCTCTGCCGGTGACGCCTTGGCTCGCAGTTGCGCAAGCGGCCTGCACGCGTATCATGTCTTTCGCGCCCACTCGCCAGGGCGGCACAAAATCGGGAAGTCGGACCATCCATGTCACGCATCGTCACCGTCGCCGCAGCCCAGCTCGGCGCCATCCACAAGGCCGACAGCCGCGCCTCGGTCATCGCCCGCATGATCGCGCTGATGGAGCAGGCGAAGGCAAAGGGCTCAGACCTCATCGTTTATCCCGAGCTGGCGCTGACCACGTTCTTCCCGCGCTGGTATTATGAAAGCCGCACCGAGGCCGACCAGTGGTTCGAACGCGAGATGCCGAGCGCTGAGACCAAGCCGCTCTTCGAGCGGGCGAAGGCGCTCAAGATGGGCATGACGTTCGGCTATGCCGAGCTCACCCCCGACGGCCAGCACTTCAACACCTCGGTTCTCGTCGACCGGGAGGGGCGCATCGTCGGCAAGTATCGCAAGGTGCACCTGCCGGGGCACGACGAGTTCGACCCTCAGCGCACGCACCAACATCTCGAGAAGCGCTACTTCCTTCCCGGCGACCTCGGTTTCCCCGTCTGGCGTACGATGGGCGGCATGTTCGGCATGATGATCTGCAACGACCGGCGCTGGCCGGAGGCTTACCGCGTGATGGGGCTGCAAGGGGTCGAGATGATCACGCTCGGCTTCAATACGCCCTCGGTCAATTCGCAGCGCGGCGACGAAGGCGCCGAGCAGCGCATCTTCCACCACAAGCTCTCGCTGCAGGCCGGCGCCTACCAGAACGCGAGCTGGGTCGTGGCCGTGGCCAAGGCCGGCGTCGAGGACGGCTTCCCCATGTTCGGCTGCTCCCTCATCGTCCATCCCGACGGCCACATCGTCGCTGAGACCAAGACCGAGGACGACGAACTCATTGTTCATCCCTGCGATCTCGATGCGACGAGCTTCGGCAAGGAGACGATCTTCGACTTCAAGCGCCACCGCCGCATCGAGCACTACGGACTGATCACCTCGCGCACCGGTGCCGAGCCGCCGAAGGAGTGAGCGAGCCGTGACCCACCACGTGTTCGATTTCGCAAAGCTCGCGCCGATCGAGCGCTACAAGCTGCTGATCGGCGTCGTGGTTCCGCGGCCGATCGCGCTTGTCACCTCGATCGACGAGAACGGGCTCGTGAACGCCGCCCCCTTCTCGTTCTTCAACGTGTTCTCGGAGGATCCGGCGCAGATCGTGCTCGGCCTCCAGCACAAGGCGCCGGGCAATCCCAAAGATACGACACGGAACCTCTCGCAGCGCGAGGAGTTCGTGGTCAACATGGTCGACGAGCCGCTGGCCGAGACCATGAACCTGTGCGCCACCGATTTCCCTGCCGACGTGAGCGAGGGTCGTGGCGCTCTCCATTCCCACCGCCCTGTGCAGCCGGGTGTCCGTGCCCCGCATCGCCACTGCTCCGTTCGCGCTCGAATGCCGACGCAGCGTCTCGCTCGCCTTCTCGGCATCGCGCGAGCTGCTGATCGGTGAAGTCCTGGCGGTGCACGCGCGTGAAGGCCTCGCGGATCCGGGCAGCTTCCACATCGACTCGCATGCCGACCGGCCGATCGGGCGCCTTGCCGGCCACCGCTATTGCCGGCAGGGCGAGGTGTTCGAGATGAAGCGGGTGAGCTTCGACGAGTGGCGCAAGCGCGCCGGCCGTTGAGCGCCTACAGTGTTGGATGAAGTGGCGACGGGCAGCCGCGCCTCACCCCGCTGCGAACACCACCGCGCCGAGCGCCATCGCCACAGCCGCCTGTGTCGGGTCGATCACCGGCACGCCGAGTTCCTTTTCCAGCGGCGCGCGATGCCGCGCCATGCCGGCACAACCCATGACGACGACTTCGGCGCCATCGATGTCGCGAAGTTCGCGCCCCACCTCGATCATGCGACTGGGCGTGTTGGTGCCGGAAGCGGTCTCTGCGACGCTCATGTCGAGCGCTCGCTCGCCGGCGAGGCGTTCCATGAGGCCCATCTGGCGCAAGTAACGCACGTGCCGGCGCACCGAGCGCTGCCGGATCGCGATGACGCCGAACCGTTCGCCGCGCGCAAGTGCCGTGAGCACACCCGCCTCGTTGATGCCGAAGACCGGCCGGTTCGTTGCTTCGCGGCAGACCTGGAGCCCCGGGTCCGAGTAGCAGGCGATCACGAAGGCCGCCGCATCGTTGTCGGATTGCACGAGGCGGCGCAGGGGCATCGTCACGCTTTCCACATGCTCCTGGGTCTCGATGCCGATCGGGCCTTCGGTGAGCGTTCGGCAAACGATTTCCGGCCCGCCGACGAACCGGATGGGCGCGAGCGCATCGTCGAGCCCCTTCGTCACCACCTCGTTGGAGTTGGGATTGACGACGACGATGGTCGGGCGAGTGTGAAGGGGCATGGGAGGGGGTTCCAGGCTTTGCGCATTGGCCAGCGTCACCTATCATCGCCCCCGACGACGTGGGTGGCAAGAAGGCGCGGGCAAGGCGACATGGCAATCTTCGACTTGGTGGTGCGGGGCGGGCGCGTCGCGACCGCGAGCGACGACTTCGAGGCGGACGTCGCGGTCACGGACGGGACGGTCACAGCGATCGGGCGTGGTCTCGGATCGGGCCGACGCGAGATCGACGCCAGGGGCAAGCTTGTTCTGCCCGGCGGTATCGACAGCCATTGCCACATCGAGCAACTCTCCGCCGCCGGCATCATGAACGCCGACACCTTCGAGAGCGCCACTGTCTCGGCAGCGCATGGTGGCACCACGACCGTCATCTCGTTCGCCGCCCAGCACGTCGGCATGCGCCTCAGGACCGTCGTCGACGACTACCTCGCGCTCGCCCGCAAGGGTGCCGTCGTCGATTACACGTTCCACATGATCGTCGCCGATCCGACGGCCGCAACGCTCGGCGAGGACATCCCTGCGCTGGTTCGCGAGGGCCACGGCTCGATCAAGGTGTTCATGACCTACGATCGGCTGAAGGTCGACGACGAGCCGCTGCTCGACGTGTTGCTCGCGGCGCGGCGCGCCGGTGCCCTCGTCTGCGTGCATGCCGAGAACCACGGCATGATCGCATGGATGGGCCGTCGGCTGGTCGAGGCCGGACATACGGCTCCCAAATTTCATGCGCTGAGCCATCCGCGGGGCTCCGAGGCCGAGGCGATCAACAGGCTCATCGTGTGCGCCGAGTTGCTCGACCAGCCGGTGATGGTGTTCCACGTCTCCACCGCCGAGGGCGCCGAGGTGATCCGTGCGGCGCGCGGGCGCGGCACCAAGGTGTTCGCCGAGACCTGTCCGCAGTACCTGTTTCTCACTGCCGACGACCTCGACAAGCCCGGCTCGGAAGGCGCCAAATGGATGTGTTCGCCGCCGCCGCGCACGGTTGCCGATCAAGATGCGCTGTGGCGCGCGCTCGAACTCGGCGATCTGCAGGCGGTCTCCTCCGACCATGCGCCTTATGCCTATGACGCCACCGGCAAGCTGCGCGCCGGGCCGAACCCGACCTTCAAGCAGATCGCCAACGGACTGCCCGGGCTCGAGGTGCGGCTGCCGCTGCTGTTCGATGCCATGGTGTCGAAGGGCCGCCTCGGCTTGCACAAGTTCGTCGAGTTGACGGCGACGGCACCGGCCAAGCTCTACAACCTTGCCCCGCGCAAGGGGTCGATCACGATCGGTGCGGACGCGGACTTCGCGATCTGGGATCCGCAGAAAACGGTCGTGCTGTCGGACGCCGCGGTTCGCGACCGCACGGGGTACACGCCCTATGCCGGCCGCACGGTGCAGGGCTGGCCCACGACCGTGATCCGCCGTGGCGACGTCATCGTCGAGGGCGGCAAATGCTCGGCGGCGCCGGGCTCCGGCGCCTTCCTGCCGCGTGGCGGCGGTCCTGCTGCCGCACCCTCGGGTCGCCGGTCCGCCGACCACGTGCTTGCGGAGTGGCTGGGGGGCCGTTTGGCGCATGGGCCAGAGGACGAGTCGTCGGATCGCAGCCGGCCAGCGGAAGTCTAAGGGTGGCCGTGCCGTCGATTGATCCGCCGTGGCATTCCAGCGCCGTCCTGGTCGTCCGGTCGGCCCATTCCGGGGACCAGGATGGCCCTCGCGTCGCGCCCGGTGGGCAGGGGGGCCGGGCCGACCGTCAAGATCACCATTCAGGCCACGACGGATCTGCCCAAAGGATCGATCCGCCGCGCTGGCGATCGTCGGGCAGGCGGGCACAGCATCGTCCTCGCCGTGATCTTGCAGCGATCGCGTCGTCGTTCGCGGTTCCTGTCTCGGCCGGTCGGCCCTGGAGGACAAACGTGGATGGCAGAGCCGCTGGCGGAACGGCTCGCATCCTGCCGGAATCCGCGCTATCTCGTGTTCATTGCCGGGTTCGAGCGGCCGTCGCGGCGCTGAGCGATGAGGTGGTGGCATGGTGCTCGCGAGGGACTTTCAATATCTGCCGTCGGTGACGGTCGAGGCCGCGTTGTCGGCGATGGCGGGCGGCAGCCGTCCGCTCGCCGGGGGAACCGACCTCGTGCCGCAACTGCGCGAGGGCAGGCGGTCCGCGCCGGGCGTCGTCGACATCAAGCGTATTCCGGAAATGCTGGAGATCCGCCAGCGGAGCGACGGCGGTGTTTCGATCGGCGCGGCGGCTGCGGCGACGGCGGTGGCCGACGATCCGACGGTGCGCCGGCTGTATCCCGCACTGGCTGATGCCGCGCGCCTGATCGGCAGCTGGCAGGTTCAGAACCGCGCCACGCTCGGCGGCAATATCTGCAATGCCGCGCCGTCGGCCGATGCGGTCCCGGCGCTCGTCTGCTACGGCGCGTCGGTGATCGTGGCGTCGCCGCGGGGGCGCTCGGTGATGCCGCTCGAAACCGTGTTTCGCGGTCCGGGCCGCACGAACCTCGCGGCGGACGCGTTGCTGGTCGCCATCGAGTTGCCGCCGCCCGCAACCCGGACGGCGTGCCATTACCGCCGCTTCACGCCCCGGCGTGAGATGGATATTGCCATCGCCGGGGTCGCAGCGCTGGTCCGTTTCGGCGACGACGGAGCGATCGTGGAAGCGCGGATCGCTCTCGCCTCGGTCGGGCCGACGGTATTGCGCGCAAAAAAGGCGGAGGGAGCGCTGATCGGAATGTCTGGCACGGCGAGCACGGTGAAGGTCGCCGGGGGGCTCGCGGCGGAGGAGGCGAAGCCGATCTCGGACACGCGGGCCTCGGCGGACTATCGGCGCACGCTGGTTCGTGTGCTGACGGAGCGCACGCTGGCCGATGGGTTCGACGTTCTTGCGAAGACGGGTGCTGGCTCATGACACTCTCGCTCTCGACGACGATCAACGGCGAGGCCGTCGCTGTCCGGTGCGAGGCGCGGGTGACGCTGCTGGAGCTTCTGCGTGGGCCACTCGGCCTCGTCGGCACAAAGGAGGGGTGCGGCAACGGAAACTGCGGCACCTGTACGGTGCTGCTGGATGGCCAGCCGGTGAACGCGTGCCTCGTGATGGCGGCGGAGATCGCCGATCGCGCCGTCGTCACCATCGAGGGGGTGGCGCGAGACGGCGATCTGCATCCCATCCAGGCGGCCTTTCTCGCGCACGGCGCGACGCAGTGCGGGTTCTGTACGCCGGGCATGGTGCTCTCGGCCAAGGCGCTGCTGGACCGAAATCCCGATCCGTCGGACGACGAGATCCGCTGGGCGATCGCCGGCAATCTCTGCCGATGCACCGGGTATCAGAAAATCGTCGAGGCCATCGCTGCGGCCGCTTCGACCTTGCGGGCGCGGTGAGCCATGACGGGTGTGACACACACTTCGATCGGCGGCACGCAGTCCCTCATCGGCGCGCGTGCGGTGCGGGTGGACGGCCGGGAGCGGGTCACCGGTGCCGCGATCTATCCCGCGGATTTCAAGCTGTCCGATGTCGTGACGGCGGGATTGCTGCGCAGCCCCCACGCACATGCGCGGATCATCCGCATCGATACGACCCGTGCCGCGGCCCTCGACGGCGTCGTCGCGATCGTCACCGCGGACGATTTCCCTGATCTTCCGCTCGACGCGTCGATCCCGATGGGCCCAGGCAGCTTCGACATGTGGATGGTCTCGCGCATCAACATGGCGCGCGACAAGGTCCTTTGGGTCGGACAGCCCGTCGTGGGCGTGGCGGTGGTCGACGGGGATGTGCTGGCCGAAGCGCTTCGGCTCATCGATGTGACCTACGCGCCGCTGGAACCGGTGGTCGACCTGGCGGCTGCCATGGCGCCCGATGCGCCCGTCCTTCACGCGCACGTCTTCACGCAAGGGGTGGAGCCCAAGCCGCAGCGGCCGAGCAATGTGTGCTCCAAGCTCATCATCGCGCGCGGCGACGCCGATGCGGTGCTGGCGGCAGCGGTCTGCACCGCGACCATGTCGGTGCGGGTCGATACCGCGCACCAGGGTTATCTCGAACCGCAGGCCTTGCTGGCGCATGTCGACGCCAGCGGGTTCGTGACGGTCTACACGTCGACGCAAGGTCAGTTCACGACGGAATTGATGCTCGGCAGCATGCTCGGGTTGCCGATATCGCAGATCAAGGTGGTTCCACTCGAGGTCGGCGGGGCATTCGGGGGCAAGATCGTCCTGCATGGCGAGGCGGTGGCCGTTCGGCTCGCTCAGAAGTGCGGCCGGCCGGTCCGCTTCGTTCAGACCCGCACGGAGGTCCTACAGGGCGGCAGCGGGCCCACTGCCGGGGCGCTGGTCGACGTGACGGTCGGGGCCGACGGCCAGGGACGCCTGCTCGCGATCAAGGGCACCTATCGGCTGGATGCCGGTGGACTGCCCGGCATGAGCCCGACGCTGCCGATGCAGGCGTCGGCCGCGCTCTATACGTGCGACGCGCTGCATCTCGAAGGCTACGATGTGGTGACGAACAAACCGCGGACCGAGGCCTATCGCGGGCCCGGCGGGATCCAGTGCGCCTTCGCGGTCGAGCAGGCCATCGACGCTGTCGCCAGGACCGTCGGCATCGATCCGCTGGAATTCCGCTTGCGGAATTCTGCGGTGACCGGCGGCCCGATGCCGATCGGCACGCCGTTCCCGTCGCTCGGCTACAAGCCGATGCTCGAGGTCGTGCGGGCGCATCCCTGCTGGACCGATCCGATGCCGCCGGGGCGACTTCCGCGCGGGCGCGGCCTCGCCGTCGGCTATTGGCGCGGCACCTCGATGACGTCGTCGGCGGACATCAGCGTGGACACCGACGGCCGGGTGCGCGTGATCATGGGCGGCGTCGATCTGACGGGCACGCGCACATCCATGGCCCAGGTCGCCGCGGACCAGTTCGGCGTCGGCCTCGGGCAGGTCGAGATCTCCACCGGCGATACGAAGTCCGCCGGCCATACTGATGCGGCGGCGGGCAGCCGGATGGCGCGGACCTCGGCCGCTGCGGTGGTGGATGCCGCTCAGAAAGTTCTCGCGATCCTCAGGACCCGGGCGGCGCGCTCGCTGCAGGCGCGGGTGGAGGACATCGGCTACGCGGATGGGGTCTTCACGGCTGGTGGCGCGCCGGGACCGAGCATCGGCCTCGCGGATCTGATGCGCGTCACGGCGTCGGACGGGCCGGTTGCGGCCCGGGGCAACTCGACCAACCTGCCCCTAGGGGTCGAGATCGGCGTTCACGTCTGCGAGGTGGAGGTGGATACCGACACCGGCCATGTCGCGGTCTTGCGCTACACCGCGTTCCAGGACGTCGGGCGCGCGCTCAACCCGGCTGGCATCGAAGGCCAGATCCAGGGCAGCGTGGTCCAGGGGCTCGGATGGGCCTTGTTCGAGGGGTTCGACTACGGCGCCGACGGCCGGTTGCGCAATGCCAGCCTTCTCGACTATCGGACGCCGACCGCGATGGATGTGCCAGCTGTCGAATGCGTCATTGTCGAGCATCCCGTCCCGGACGTTCCCTACGGTCTGCGCGGCGTGGGCGAGGTGCCGATCGTTCCGGTCGCCGCCGCGGTGGCCAACGCCATTGCGGACGCGACGGGCGTGCGGATCACGCACATGCCCATGACGCCCGAGCGCGTGCTGGCGGCGCTCGCCGCGGACCGTTGACGGCTCGGTGCAGCGCGGCCACCCTTTGCCGTCGATCGGCCATGCGGCGACGGGGCTGCATCGGACGTTCGACGCTGCGGATTCGCTCGCGTCGCCGTTCGTTCTTCTTTAGAACTCGGCAAAGTCCGAGGCTGGGTTGGATCCCGGCTAACGAATTCACACGACACGGAGGATGACCATGGATCAGTCGAGCGGTCTGATGCGCCGGCGGATGCTGATCGGCGGCGAATGGGTCGATGCGCTGGCCGGGGAGACGATTTTCGTCGAGAACCCCTCGCGGCGTTCCAAGCTCGGCGAGGTACCGCGTGCACGCGCCGCCGACGTCGACAAAGCCGTAGCGGCGGCCGACGCGGCGTTCCGCCCGTGGTCGCGCGTCGTCCCCCGCGATCGCGGCCGACTGTTGCAGAAGATCGCCGACGTGCTCGAGTCTCGCGCCGAGGAGATGGCGACATTGCTGGCCGCCGAGACCGGCAATGCGCTGCGGACACAGGCCCGGCCGGAGGCCGCTGCTGCGGCCGAGACCTTCCGCTACTTCGGCGGGCTTGCGAGCGAACTCAAGGGCGAGACGATGCCGCTCGGCGAGAATCATCTCGCCTATACCCGGCGCGAGCCGCTGGGTGTCGTCGGCGCCATCGTTCCGTGGAACGCACCCGCCGTGCTGGCGGCCATGAAGATCGCACCGGCGATCTGCGCCGGAAACACCATCGTGCTGAAGGCCGCCGAGGATGCGCCGCTGGCGGTGCTGCTCATCGCGGAGGTGTGCAACCAGCTGCTGCCGAAGGGTGTCGTCAACGTTCTGACAGGGATAGGGATCGAGTGCGGCGCTCCCTTGGCTGAGCATCTCAAGGTGCGGAAGGTCTCGTTCACGGGGTCGACGGCGGTCGGCAAGTCGATCATGCGGGCGGTGTCGGAGCGCGTCGCGCCCGTGTCGTTGGAGCTCGGCGGCAAGAGCCCGTCGATCGTATTCGCCGATGCGGATGTCGACTGGGTCGTCGACGGCGTGATGGCGAGCATGCGGTTCACCCGGCAGAGCCAGTCGTGCACGGCGGGCTCGCGCCTGTTCCTGCACGAGAAGATCTTCGACAGCTTCCTGGACAAGATGAAGGCGCGGGCCGCCCGGCTGAAGATCGGCGATGCCCTCGACGAGACGTCCGACGTCGGCGCCATCATCAACGAGAAGCAGTTCCGCAAGGTCTGCGGCTATGTCGACGAGGGCCTGTCGAGCGCCAAGGCGCGCCTGGTGTTCGGCGGCGCACCCCCGGCGAGCGGGCCGCTGGCTCAGGGCTACTTCGCCGTGCCGACGGTGTTCGCGTTCGACTCCAACGAATGGCGGCTCGCCCGCGAGGAGATCTTCGGTCCGGTGCTCGTCGCCATTCCGTGGTCCGACGAACAGAAGGTCGTCGAGATGGCCAACGAGAGCCACTACGGTCTTGCCGGCTATGTGTGGACGCACGACATCGGGCGGGCGCTCAGAACCGCGCATGCCATCGACGCGGGCTGGATCCAGGTGAACCAGGGGCCCGGGCAGACGCTCGGCCAGCCCTACGGCGGACGCAAGCAGAGCGGCATCGGCCGCGAATGGGCGCTGCAGGGGATGCTCGACAGCTTCACCGATCTCAAGAGCGTCACCGTCAACATCGCAACCCCGCCGATGGGGTGAGGGCGCGGTGCCGCGGTGCCCCCGACGTTCGGGGGCATCGCGATCGCCGAGGAACGGTTTAGCTTTCGAAATCGTCGCGGCGCAATTCGATCGGCTCGCCGTGCGGCGTGCGGTCGGCGGCGCGGTCCCAGGCGGCATGGTACCGCGCCAGTGTCTCGGCCGTGGCCAGCCCCTTCGTCGCCACCATGCGCTCGAGCGTGGCCAGCCAGTGCTGGTAATAGGTGTCCCCGGTGTCGGGGTCGCCGGCGGCCTGGGCCCGCTTGATCTCGGCACCCAGCATCTGGGCCCATTCGCCCCATGAGAACACGCCGCGCCGCTGCAGCTCGAGCGCCATGGCGAAGGCCTGGGCCTGCCAAGGGGCCGTGAACACCGGCCCTTCGGCATCGCACGGAATGCCCGGCACTGCGGCTGTAGCGGCGCTGGCTGCGACCGTGTCACGCTGGGCCATGGCCGGGGCTCCTTCCAGAGTGGGGCATAGAGCCACCATCAAAGTTTCAGGGTCTGGTCTCGCACGCGGTGGACACGCCGCGTGCGTCCACCTCGGCCGGTCGTCGCCCCCTAGGCGATCTCGAGGTAGGGCTCGAAGGCGTCGACCGAGACCTTCACGGTCGGGTCGGCTTCGGGGCCCCACAGATCGCGGTTGTCGAAGGTGACCGTGTACAGCCACTGCGGGTTCTCGATGCCGTCGGCCACCACCGCGTCGGGATAGACGTGGCAGCCGTGCAGGCGCTCGACGACGCCGGTGTGGCCGCGGACATAGCGCGGCAGCCGAGTGTGCGAGGCCGGATGCATGTTCTTCGCGCGCACGCGGTCGCCCAACTTGAAGCGGGCGGGCGCCGGCGCCGGGCGCTCGAAGTTGGCGCGGACGGTCAGGCGCAGGGCATCGGCGGCGGCGAGCGGCTTGCCCTTCAGCGGGCGTCCGGGGCCAGCCGAATGGCCGGCCGCGATCTCCTGGCGGGTGACGAGGCCGCGGGCCACGCACAGGTTTTCGAGCCGCACGAACCATTTCTGATAGTAGGTCGCGGCCAGATAGACATGAGGCGGCAGGATCTCGATCCAATAGCGACCGACGTCGATGTTCCATTCCCCGGTCGACTGCATGGCGCGGTTCATGGCCAGCACTCGCCCTTCCCACGCCGCATGGAACGGTGGCTCGGCGGGCGGGGCCACGACCTTGCCGAAGCCGTCCATGCCGCCCATGTCGTGGACGCCGTTCATGAGCGCACCTCGTGGGCCGGTTTGGCGAAGCCGGTGCCGATCATGCTGTCGCGGGTCACCAGTTCCGCGAGTTTCTGCTCGCTCCAGCCCTCGGTGCCGTCGGGCCGCATCGGCAGCACCAGGAACCGTGTCTCGGCGGTCGAATCCCAGACGCGGATCGTGGTCGAGGCCGGCAGCGCGACTCCGAAATCGGCCAGCACCGCGCGCGGCTCCTTGACGGTGCGCGAACGGTAAGGGGCGGACTTGTACCAGACCGGCGGGAGGCCGAGCACGTCCCACGGATAGCAGGAGCACAAGGTGCACACGACCATGTTGTAGGTGCTGGGCGTGTTCTCCACCGCCACCAGATGGTTGCCGACCTGCGTGTCGAGGCCGAGTGCGGCAATGGCCTTGCTGGCATCGGCGAGCAGGGCCGCCTTGAACGCCGGGTCGCACCAGGCCTTGGCGACGATGCCGGCTCCGATGTGCGGGCCGATCCGCGTCTCGTAGGCCTCGACGATGCGGTCGAGTGCCGCCGGGTCGATGTAGCCCTTCTCGGCCAGCACCGTTTCCAGCGCGCGCACACGCAATTGTACGTCCGACAGCTCCGAGCCGTGCGGATGGTCGTGGTCGTCGTGGTGGTCGTGCGGGGCCATGGGGTCTCCGGGCGACGGGATCGGGACATCACGGTTAGACCGGCGGCGGCCAGGGCGCAACTCGCGGATTGGCTTGGTGTCTGCCGCCTCTCCGCGCCGGGCAGGCGCTGCGGGGGCCGCGGCTCAGCCTTCGAGGGCTTTCAGCAGAGCGGGGATCTTGATGGTGGCGAAGTTGGAGAACGTGTCCGACACGGCGTACGGCAGAATGATCCGGTCGCCGTGGCGCAGGGCGCCGCAGGTGTACACGACGTTCGGCACATAGCCCTGGCGCTCCGTGGTGTCCGGCCGCACCAGGGGCTCGCGCGACCGGGCGAGCACCCGCGAAGGGTCCTTCTTGTCGAGGAGTACAGCCCCGATCGCGTACTTGCGGACCGGGCCGACACCGTGGGTGAACAGCAGCCAGCCCTCGTCCAGTTCGATGGGCGAGCCACAATTGCCGATCTGGACAAACTCCCACGGATACTTGGGTTGCAGGAACGCTTGCCCGCCGTTCCAATCGTACAGGTCGTCGGAAAAAATCAGATGCAGGTTCTCGTTGTCCTGGCGCCCGATCATCGCGAACCGGCCGTCGATCTTGCGCGGAAACAGCCCCATGCCCTTGTTGCGCGTCGCCGTGCCCCTGAGCGGAGTCATGCGGAAGCTGCGGAAGTCCGTGGTCTCGATCAGCTCCGATCGAATGGCGCGGCCGCTGTAGGCGGTGTAAGTCGCGTAGAACGTGCTGCTGCCGTTGTGCGCGAACTCGACGAAGCGGGCATCCTCGATGCCGTTGATCTGGGACTCGGTGATCGGGAAAATGACGCGCTCGCTGAGCTCGGTATCGTCCTCGAACAACAACTCGACATCGTCGCCATCGGGCTGCGACGTGCGGTCCGTGATGCGCGGACCCGAGGCCAGTCGCGCGGTCGGATCGACCGTCACGTTGCCATCGGCATCGACGGCGCCGGAGCGGAATGTGAGCGACGAGATGTGCCCCTCGCCGACGGCGCGCAGGCTGAGCACGAACCGGCATCCGCCGCTCGGCGCGCCCGTCTGATCCGGGTGCCGCACGATGCTCGGGTTGAACAGGGCGGACGCTTCGAACGTGTATTCGTGCAGGAAATAGGCGCCGACCAGCTGGCGCTGCGTCTTGGTGAACTTCGCGTGCGGCGCGAAGGCTTCTTCCATTTCGGCGGCGCGCGCATCGAACGTGTCGAGCAGGTTGCGGTGGCGGCCGTCGAAATTCACCAGGACCTCGGCGAGTTGCTGTGCGGCCACGTCGGCTTCGAGCCCCAGCACGCGGTCGACGATATGATTGGCGCGCGTCTTGTCGGTCCGGTTGAAGTCCCTCGGCTCGGTCGCCGGCTTGAAGGGCCGCACGATGACGCGCGCGGGGTCGGGACGCAGGTACAAGGCCTGCCGATTGAAGAACATCGCTCGAGACAAGGGGCCCCCTCGGGTGGTCGATCATCGGTGGCCGGCGCTCAAGCGCTCAGTGCGAGCGACGGTGCGATCCGGGCTGGGATTGAGACGGCGCCGGCGCGCGCCAACTGGCGGATATCGAGCAGCCCCAGCAGGTAGGATAGCACGGACTCGGCGCCCATGTTCTGATTGGGTCGATCGGCGTGCAGGCCGTCGAGGCACCCCCCGGTCTTCGGGTCGACAAGAGTGACATCGAGGTCATTGGCACCGAGAAACCAGTTGAAGGCCTGCATGGCCCCATCCGGCCAGAAGGTACTGGCGTCGGCGCGGGCCGCAGCGAGGCAGGCCGCGATCGTCGCGGTTGCGTCGACCGGCTGCTGATCGAACTTCGCGGGCGGCGCATGGGGCTTGCCGAAGCTCTCGGTTCCAACCGGCCGGAAGTGGCCCGACGCCGCGGTCTGCTGGGCCATGAGCCAGCGCAGCGATCGCAGGCCGGCGTCGGTGGTGGCTTTGCTGCCGATTGCGAGGCCGGTTGCGATCAACGCCTGCGGCAGGCGGGCGTTGTCGTAAGCCAGCACGGTTTCGAACCATGGCCAGCTTCCGGCCGGGTTGGCCTGCAGCAGGGACAGCAGCCGGTCGGCCAGCAGGCGGCGCAATCGCTCCGCCGCCGGGTCGCCCGGCATCGCGGTGCAATAGGCGTCGAGGCCGAGCAGCGTGAAGGCCCAGGCGCGCGGCGAGGTGAAGCTCTCCACCGACGACAACGCGGTCTTGAATAGGCCGGCCGCCCAGCTTCGCCGCGATGGATCGGTATCGCCAGCACTGCACACTCCGAGGGCCCACAGCGTCCGACCGTGACTGTCCTCGGAGCCCGTGGGCTCGAGCCATCGGCGGTCGTAGCTCATGAAATTGCGGAACCGCCGGGTGTCGGGGTTCCAGGCATGCTGGATGAAGGCGGCGAACCGCGTGGTCAGCGTCTCGTCCAGCCGCGGCTCGCCTTCGCCGCCAAGACGGCAGGCGAAGAGCAGCGCGCGTGCGTTGTCGTCGATGCAGTAGCCGTGCGAACGGTCAGGAACACAGTAAACGGAATGCTGGAGTATTCCGGTGCTGTCGCACAATGCGCGCAACGCATCGGTCTTCAGGGCCGGTATCGCGGAGGGTCCACGCCGTGCGGCGAGGTGGCCGGCGGTGCGCCGCGACGGCGGCTCGGCGGCCGGACGGCTCGTTTCGCAGGCCGCCTCGAAAACCGAAAGGTAGTGCTTCGCGGTCCGTGGCCAGGTCATCGAGCGGCTTGTCGCATAGGCGCTCTTGCGCATGGCATGGCGGCGCACGTCGTTGGTGAGCAGGCTCGAGATCTCGGCGCCGATCGACGGGGAATCGCCGAACGGGACCAGGATGCCGCGCCCCTCGGTCAGCAGTTCCTGTGCATGCCAATAGGGGGTCGAGACCACGGCCTTTCCCAGCCCGAAGCTGTAGGCCAGCGTGCCCGACGTCATCTGCGCCTCGTTGAGATAGGGCGTCACGTAAACATCGCACATGGAGATGTAGTCGAGCAGCGTCGCCTGATCGACGAATTGATTGCAGAACATGACATGGTCGGCGATGCCGAGGTGACCGGCGCGCGCGACCAGGCTTTCGCGATAGGCCTCGCCCTGTTCACGCACGAGATTGGGGTGTGTCGCGCCGAGTACCACGTAGACCGCGCTCGGGCAGGCCGCGATGATGGCCGGCATCGCATCGATGACGGTCTCGATGCCCTTGCTCGGAGACAAGAGCCCGAACGTGAGAATGACGGCCTTGCCGCCCAAGCCGAATTTGGACTTGGCATTGACGGGCTCGATGAACGGAAATTCGGGGATGCCGTGCGGTATGATCTCGATCTTCCGCTCCGGGACGTCATGAACCATGCGGAGGAATTCCCGGCCCTTCTCCGACATAACCACCACCTTGGCCGAGAGATCGATGATGTGATCCAGCACGACGCGCTGGGCCGGCGTTGGCGCGGCCAGCACGGTGTGCAGCGTCGTCACCACCGGCATTCTGAGTCGCGTCAACAGATCGAGGATATGGCCACCGGCCGCGCCGCCGAATATGCCGAACTCGTGCTGCAGCGAGACGACATCGGGGGCGGCGTCGTTCAGATAGGTGGCGGCCTTGCGGTAATCGTGGCGGGTGCTGTCTTGCAACTGGAGGCGCACGGGCGGGGGATAATCATAGACGCCCGACGGGTCGTTCATCGCGACGACACAGGTGTCGGCAGCAGGAGCGGCCGTTGCCACGGCGCGATGGAGATCGTGGGTGAAGGTCGCGATCCCGCACCGGCGCGGCAAATGATTGCCGATGAAGGCGACACTGCGGAGTTTGCTCATGGGGTGGCTCCAATCGGCGTTGCCGGGGCGGTGGCATCTTTGCGTGGGCGCGGCGGCGGCGGCGACGGCACATCGAGGCGACACAGGAGATCCTGGTTGGGACCGCCGCGTCCCGTGTAGGCGACGAGGCAGACGACGCCCGCGGGGCCGGACCTCAGCTCGACACGTTCCGTCTCGGCGAACACCGCTTCCCCTCGGGCGAGGTCGAGAGAGCCGACGCGCGCGCTACCGCAGAGGACCACCAGCCAGGATTCCCGGCTGGCATCGAGACGCCAGCTGCTGTCAGGCTCCAGCTCGAGGCGCTCGAACACGAAGTGGGGGTTCGCGGCGAGCAGCGTTCGTCCGTTGGCGAGGGTTTCGGGTTGCGGCTCGGCGCCGGCCGGCGTGGCGTGCGCCACCGCCAGCCCGTGTTCGATGTGGAGTTCGCGATCGCGCCCGTGGTCGAAGAGGCGGAAGGTCGTGTCGCTGCGCTGCTGGATTTCCGCGATCACCAATCCCGGACCGATGGCGTGGATCGTGCCGGCCGGCACGGATACCGTGTCACCGCAGCCGATCGTGCGCCACGAGACGAGATCGGCGATCGAGCCGTCGCCGACTGCTTGCCGAAGGTCCGTTTGCGTTACGGTCTGCTTCAGGCCGACGGCGACGGCCGCACCGGGCTGGGCACCGAGAACATGCCACGCCTCGGTCTTGCCGTGCGGTAGCCCGATCGATCGCGCAAAGGCATCGTCCGGATGCACCTGGATGGACAGCGGCTGGCTGGTCAGCAGAATCTTCAGCAGCAGCGCGGGCTCGGCGGCCCCGGCACTCGCTCGCTCGTAGCAGATCTCTCCGATGGCGGATCCGGACGGGGCCGGCATGGTCCATGGCCGCGGATCGGTGACACCCCAGGGCTTCTGCAGCTCGCGGATGCGCGCACGTTCGATCGCCATGGACGCTACCTCGCAAACAAACCAAAGGGAAACCGGATGGAGGAATGCCGCGCAGGGCGCTGCTCCCCCTTCATGTCGTCTAGCTGGGGGCCGTGTCGACAGATACCCTCGGAAACTACGCATCCCATCGCCGTGTGCCGTCCATCTGGGAGTGCGCCGGGCGCTGCGGCACGTCGGGACAAGCCGGATCGCCGGTCATGAGTACTTTCCGACGCTATCGCCGCCACGGCGCGGGCGACTAG